>NZ_JBIWPG010000011.1:164046-361984 GCF_044768135.1 Streptomyces sp. NPDC101165
AATACCCCCCCCCCCCTCCCCTGGGGGGGATTGTTATTTGCCTGGCCCCCCCCCCCCCCCCCCCCAAAACCCCCCAACCCCCCCCCCCCCCCGTGGCCGCGCCCCCCCGCTTCTAGGTTGCGGGCCGCGCGGTCAAGCTCTCCTCGTGGCGTGTATTCGGGCCCTTACCGGTCGGTGGTATCGATGGTCACGGGGGTAGACCGGTACTTACTCGGGTTCGACTTCTACCGGGCGCTTCAGGCAGTGCGGGCCGCACTCGTACGCATCGATGGACAAGTCGTGTGCACCGGCGTGCCCTTCGGGTCAAGCGCTCACTGATGTCTGACATCAACGCCTGACACCAACAGCCGCGCACGGAGCCAGGGCTTGATCAAGTTCCGTAGGCGTCCGGATCCTTGGTGATACCCAGGATGGGGAGTGCTCGTTGGGGCTCGTCTCGGATCGCCCGGGTGGTCTTGGCGATGTTGTCGGCTCCGAGGGTTTTCAGCATGCCGATGGTGAGGTTGTGGAGGGTCGCCTTGGCCCGTGGTGCGGTCCCGGCGTGGACGGTGGAGGCGTCCTCGGCGAAGGTGACATCCCTGATGTGGTGCGAGGAGTTCTCCACTCCCCAGTGCCCGCGAATCGCGGCGGCCAGGTCGGCGGGGCCGGCTTGGTGGGCGTCGAGGCTGGTGACGGCGTAGACACTCTCACGGGTCTCGCGTGTGCCGGTCTGCTTGCGGCGGTGGTGGACGCGGATGGCCAGGCGGGCGTGGGGAAAGGCGATTCCGCCGAGTTCGCCGGCGATCCCGCAGGTTTTGATCGAGCGGGACTCGCGGCGTCCGTGTCCGGCCCCGGAGGCGGTGTGCTGGACAAGGATGCCCCGCCACGGCAGGGCCGCGAGTTGACGGTGGGTGGTGGGCCGGTTGGTCTTGATCCCGGCGATGTAGTGGGCCTTCTTGGTCTCGACCGGCCAGGAGATGTTCGCCTTGACCGAGTGCAGGGCGTCGAAGGTGACGACGGTGCCGATCAGGTCCAGCGGCGCCAGCAGTGGACGAAAGTGTGTGGTTTCGTTCGTCTTCGCGCCGACCTCCACCTGAGCGAGGGTCACGACGGTGCCGTGAGTGACCGCGGAGAGCAGATGCCGGCGCGTCGCGGTGAGACGGGCTGATCCTTTGAGTGCTTTGCTGTCGACAGCAATCACGCGCGGCCGCCCGGACGCGTAGGGTGACGGCGCCTGGGCGAGCTCGGTGGCGGCGCGGTGCCGGTCGGCCAGGTAGGCGCCCACCGCCCGGTCCAGAGCGTCACCGTCAACAGCCACCAGCACACGGCCGATCGTGGCCGGCGACGGAGTGCGCCGCCATCTGAGCAGGTGGCGCCGGATCCCGATCACTGTCAGGAGTGCGTTCGGGGCACGCTGGCCCCACTCGGCGAGTTCGTCAATGCTCCCCGTTCCCAAGACGACCGCGCAGGCACACACCAGCAGGATCGCTGTCAGCGAGTACCACCGGCCCCGCCGTGCGCGCGGGTCGGGTACCGAGTCGAAGTAGGGGCGCAGGTCGCCGATCCGGCCGGTGTCCAGCGGACCCAGTTTCACCAGCACGGCAGGGATGGGAGTGGATGCAGCAGCAGGCACGGGCCATCTCATGATCATCTGGCTTAGACACCACAATGATCACGAAGCCCGTGCCCGCCCTGTTATGCGCCCCAACCGGTCACAACCCGACCAGCCACACGACCCCGGAACTTGCACCGCCCTGTCCTGCCACTCGCGTCAGCAGTGCCTCGTACGCCCCCCAGTCGAACTCTCCCGCCGCAGCCGCCTGTACGGTCGCCGTCGACAAGGCGACCGCGCGGGCCAGCCGCTCCGGCCAGGGGAGCCGTTCCACCAGCCCCGACAGCAGGCCCGCGACCGCCGAGTCGCCCGCGCCGGTCGGGTTGCCGCGGATGTGGGCCGGAGGGGCGGCGCGCCAGCGGCCCTCGGGGGTTGCCGCGAGCAGGCCTTCCGGGCCGAGGGAGGCGACCACCGCGTGGGCGCCGCGGCGGCGGGCGTCCTGGGTGGCGCGCAACGGCTCGTGGGAGCCGGTGAGTTCGGCGAGTTCCTCGGTGTTGGGCTTGATGATGTCCGGACGGGCCGCGACCCCACGGCGCAGCGGCTCGCCGCTGGTGTCCAGGAGCACGGGGACGCCGGCGGCGCGGGCGGCGCGGATCAGGCCCGCATACGCGCCCACCGGTACCCCCGGCGGCAGGCTGCCGGAGAGGGCCACCGCAGAGGCGGGGACCAGCAACTCCTCGTAGCGGTCCAGGAAGACGCCCCACTCGGTGGGGGATATCTGCGGGCCCGGCTCGTTCAACTGGGTCGTGTCGCCCGACAGTTCGTCGACCACGGCGATCGTGCGGCGGGACGGCCCGGCGACCGGGACGAAGGCGTCCGTCACACCGGGCGTGGCCGCCAGGTGCTCGCGCAGTACCTGGCCCGTGGCACCGCCCACGAAACCGGTGGCCGTCACCTCGTGTCCGAGGGCCGCCAGCACCCGCGCCACGTTCACGCCCTTGCCGCCCGGCCGCTCGATGACGTCCGAGACGCGGTGCGAGGCGTGCGGCCGCAGGGACCGTACGCGATAGGTGATGTCGAGAGCGGTGTTCAGTGTGACCGTGAGGATCACCCGGGCCGACCTCCCTCGAAGTCCGTGTGCCATCGGTACCGGGGCCCCGATCATGCCAAAGAGACGGCGGCCGGCCCAGTGCGAGGATCGGCCGCCGGCTGGCGAAGAGGGGAACGGATCAGGGCAGTTGGGGCGTCACCACCCATTCACCCCTGCGCATCACGCCCTTCAGGTCGAAGTTCGCGTCCAGCAGCACCAGGTCGGCGTCCTTGCCGGGCTCCAGGGAGCCGATGCGGTCGGAGAGGCCCAGGAGACGGGCCGGGTTGGCCGAAAGAGCGGCGACCGCGTCCTTGACCGGCAGCTTGTCGACCGTCACCGCCCGCTTGAACGCACGGTCCTGGGTGAGCGTGGAGCCCGCGATCGAGCCGCCCTCCACCAGACGGGCCACACCCTCGCTGACCTCGACCTCCAGCGGGCCGAGCATGTAGCGGCCGTCGCCGATGCCGGCCGCGTCCATCGCGTCGGTGATGAACGCCACCCGGGAGGCGCCCGCGTGATGGAACGCCAGCTCCAGCGCGGCGGGGTGGAGATGGGTGCCGTCGTTGATCAGCTCGACCGTGACCCGCTCGTCCTCCAGCAGGGCGGCGATCGGGCCGGGGGAGCGGTGGCCGAGGGTCGGCATGGCGTTGAAGAGGTGGGTGGCGACCGTGGCGCCCGCGTCGATGGCCTCGACCGTCTGCTCGTAGGTGGCGTCCGTGTGCCCGATCGCCGCGATCACGCCGTGCTCCGCGAGCAGCCGTACGGAGTCGATGCCGCCCGGCAGCTCGGTGGCGAGGGTGACCATCTTCGCCTTGCCGCGCCCCGCGTCGATCAGCTTGCGCACCTCGGCCGGGTCCGGGTTGCGCAGCAGCTCCTCGGAGTGCGCGCCCTTGCGGCACGGCGAGATGAACGGCCCCTCGAAGTGGATACCCGCGATGTCGCCCTGCTCGGCCAGCTCGCTCAGCAGCCCTGCCTGCTGCACCAGCAGATCCATCTCGTCGGTGACGGTGGAGGCGACCAGGGTGGTGGTGCCGTGCAGGCGGTGCGTGCGGATGGCTTTCAGCACGTCGTCCACCGTGCCGGAGAAGGAGGCTCCGCCGCCGCCGTGGTTGTGGATGTCGACGAAGCCGGGGACTACCCAGTGGCCGGTCACGTCCAGCACGTCGGCGTTCGAGGGAGCCTCGCCCGCGATCTTCGTGCCCTCCACGGCCACACGCCCGTCGTCCACCACACCGGTGGGCAGCACCACCCGAGCACCTGTGAGAACCAAGCTGGGAGCCATCAGGCGGTTACCTCCGTAGGGTCGGTGGAGTCGAGGAGATCCCGGGCGAGGAGTCCCGCGCCCAGGCAGCCGGCCGTGTCGCCGAGGGCGGCGGGGACGATGGACGGGAGTTTCTGAAAGGTGACCCGCCGGCGGACGGCGTCCCGCAGCGGTTGGAACAACACTTCCCCCGCCTCGGCCAGGCCGCCACCGATGATCAGCGTGCGCGGGTCCAGCAGGGTGAGTGCGGTGACCAGCCCGTCGGCCAGCGCGTCCACCGCCTCCTGCCAGACCCGGACGGCGTTCGGGTCACCGGACGCGACGGCCTTCGCGCAGTCGGCCGCGTCCGCTTCCGGGTCCCCGCAGGCCGCCGCCCACGCCTCGCTGACGGCGGACGCGGAGGCGTACCGCTCCAGGCAGCCGTGCTGCCCGCAGGGGCAGGGGGCCCCGCCGGGCCGTACGACGACGTGGCCGATCTCGCCGGCGAAGCCGTGCGCGCCGGCCTCCACCCGCCCGTCCACGCCGATGGCGCCGGCGATGCCGGTGCCCAGCGGCACGAACAGGAAGCGGTCGGCGCCCCTGCCCGCGCCGATCCGGCCCTCGGCGAGCCCGCCGGTGCGCACGTCGTGGCCGAGAGCCACGGGCACGCCGAGCCGGTCGGCGAGCAGGGCGCGCAGGGGTACGTCCCGCCAGCCGAGGTTGGCCGCGTAGACGGCGATGCCGTGCTCCTCGTCGACGATGCCGGGGACCGCGAGGCCGGCCGCGGCGGCCGCTTCGCCGTAGTGCTCCACGCCGTACGCGCGCAGCTCCGTGGCGAAGCCGAGGATGGTCTCGACCACCGCGTCGGGCCCGCGCTCGCGGCCGGTCGCGCGGCGGGCGCGGTGCAGAAGCGCGCCGTCGTCTCCGACGAGGGCCGCCTTCATCCCGGTACCGCCCACGTCCAGGGCGATGACATGTCTCACGGGGGACAGTGTGGCCCGCGGACCCACAAGAGGTCTAGTCCACTCACGTGGTGTAGACCTTACGTGTCCACATATTGAACGGTCAGACAGCAGGGTTGGGGCTTTGAGGGTGCGTCGGCGTACGGCAGGAACGATCGCGGTGGTGTCCGCACTGGGCATGACGGCGGTCCTCGGCGGCTGCGGGAGTACGGGCTCCTCCGACGTGACCCTCAGACTGGTCGCGGCCGACTACGGCGACTCCGCGGCGAACAGCTCGAAGAAGTACTGGGACAAGCTGGCCGAGGCGTACGAGTCCCAGCACCCCGGTGTGAAGGTCGAGGTCAGCGTCTACTCCTGGAACGACGTCGACCGCAAGGTCAAGGAGATGGTCGACGCCGGGGACGCGCCCGACCTGGCCCAGATCGGCGCCTACGCCGACTACGCGGCCGCGGGCAAGCTGTACCAGGCCTCCGACCTGCTCTCCATCCGCACCCAGGCCGACTTCCTCTCCCAGCTCTCCGACGCGGGCGAGTGGAAGCACGTGCAGTACGGCATCCCGTTCGCCGCCTCCACCCGGGTGCTCTTCTACAACAAGACCCTCTTCGCCGACGCCGGCATCACCCCGCCCACCACCTGGAGCGAGCTGGCCGCCGACGCGAAGGCGCTCAAGGACAAGGGGGTGAAGTACCCCTACGCACTGCCGCTCGGCTCCGAGGAGGCGCAGGCCGAGACCATGCAGTGGCTGCTGAGCGGCGGTGACGGCTACACCGACGACGTCGGCACCTACACCATCGACTCGGCGCAGAACGTCGAGACCTTCACCTGGCTCAAGGACGACCTGGTCGGCAAGGGCCTGACCGGTCCGGTCGCCCCGGGCAGGCTCAACCGCGCGGACGCCTTCGCCGCCTTCGCCGACGGCCAGGTCGGCATGCTCAACGGGCATCCCACACTGATCCAGCAGGCCGCCAAGAAGGGTGTGCAGTTCGGCATGGTCCCGATGCCGGGCCGCACCGGCAAGGCCAAGGCCGCGATGGGTGTCACCGACTGGATGATGGGTTTCAGGCAGCACGGGCACGCCGAGCAGATAGGCGACTTCCTCGACTTCGTCTACGCGCAGAAGAACGTCCTCGCCTTCTCCCGCGAGTACGGACTCCTCCCGGTCACGGGCTCCGCCTCCAACACCATGACCGAGTCGAACTCCGCCCCCGACAAGGATCTGCGCCCCTTCCTCGACCAGCTCCCGATCTCCGAGCTGTATCCCGTCGGCAAGACCTCCTGGGCGACGGTCAGCGCGTCCGTGAAGAAGGAGATCGGCCAGGCGGTCACCCCCGGCGGCAGCCCCATCGGCATCCTGACCCGCCTCCAGGCGACGGCGACCGAGGCGGACAGCAGCGACGTGAACTGACCCGGCTGTCACTGCCCGGCGTTACGGTGACCCCCATGGAACTGGGCACCCGCGAAAAGGCCATCCTCGCGCTGGAGCGCCGGACCTTCCCCGGCCCCGGCGCGAAGGAACGAGCCGTCCGCGAGGAACTGGGCCTGTCCCCGGTCCGCTACTACCAGCTTCTCAACGCCCTCCTGGACGACGAGCGGGCCCTGTCCCTGGACCCGGTGACGGTGAACCGCCTGCGCCGGGTCCGGGAGGCACGCCGCTCCGAGCGCTGAGCCCCGAGCCCCTGGCAGGGTCCGGGGCGGAGCCCCAGGAGTGACCACGGCCCGCCCTGGATACTGTCGCCGTATGGACCTTCTGCCGACCCCGGCGACCAAGGCCGGACGGGATGGACTGCAGGCGCTGCTCGCGAAGCCCCGCTCAGCAGTGATCGGACTCGACTTCGACGGCACACTCTCCCCGATCGTCGAAGACCCCGAGCAGGCCCGAGCCCACCCGGATGCCGTCCCCGCACTGGCCATCCTCGCCCCCAAGGTCGCCTCGGTCGCCGTGATCACCGGCAGACCCGCCGAGGTGGCGGTCCGGCACGGCGGCTTCGCGGGCACCCCCGGCCTGGAGCACCTCGTCGTCCTCGGCCACTACGGCGCCGAACGCTGGGACGCCGCGACGAACACGGTCACCGCACCCCCACCCCACCCGGGTGTGGCCGCGGTCCGCGCCGAGCTGCCGGGCCTCCTGGACCGCGTCGGCGCCGGCCACGGCACCTGGATCGAGGAGAAGGGGCGCGCCGTCGCCGTCCACACGCGCCGCGCCGACGACCCGCAGGCCGTGTTCGAGGCCCTGCGCGGCCCCCTCGCCGACCTCGCCACCCGGCACGGCCTGATCGTCGAGCCCGGCCGGCTGGTCCTCGAACTCCGCCCGCCCGGCATGGACAAGGGCGTCGCCCTCCTCGACCACGTCCGCGCCACCGGCGCCGAGTCCGTCCTCTATGCCGGCGACGACCTCGGCGACCTCCCCGCCTACGCCGCCGTCGACAAGCTCCGCTCCGACGGCGTCCCCGGCCTCCTGGTCTGCAGCGGCAGCACCGAGGTCACGGAACTGGCGGAGCGGGCGGACGTGGTGGTGGACGGCCCGGAGGGAGTCGTAGCACTGCTGCGGGCACTGGCGGCACACATGGCGTGATCAGCCCGTTCCGGGTGCCCGGAAATCACCGCTCAAGTGCACCGAGCTGATCCAGGAACCACTGAGCCGGCGGCAACGCAGTAGCCGCGGCAGCCAGCCTCTTGGACCGCTCCGCCCGCTCACCCGCCGGCAGCGCGAGCGCCTCGTGCAACGCGCTCGCCGTGCCCCCGATGTCGTACGGGTTCACCACGATCGCGTCCTCGCCCAGCTCCTCGTACGCCCCCGCCTCCCGCGACAGCACCAGTGCGCACCCCTCGTCGGAGACGACCGGCACCTCCTTGGCGACCAGGTTCATGCCGTCCCGGATCGGGTTGACCAGCGCCACGTCCGCGAGCCGGTACGCGGCCAGGGAGCGGGCGAAGTCGTCCTTGACGTGCAGCACGACCGGCGTCCAGTCCTCGGTCCCGTACACGGAGTTGATCGTCTCCGCGACCCGCTGCACCTCGGCCGTGTACTCCCGGTAGATGCCGAGGTCCTGCCGGGACGGGTAGGCGAAGGCGAGGTGGACCACCCGTTCGCGCCACTCGGGGTGGTCCTCCAGCAGCTGCCGGTACGCCAGCAGGCCGCGCACGATGTTCTTGGACAGCTCGGTGCGGTCCACCCGGACGATCGTCCGGCGCCCCTCGCCGATCTCCTCCCGCAGCGCGGCCATCCGCTCGTCCACGTCCGTCCGGTGCGCCCGCTCGCGCAGGAAGTCCGCGTCCGCGCCGAGCCCGTGCACACCGATCCGGGTCCCGGACGGGATGCCGGGGCCCAGCACCGCGTGACAGCAGTCGGTGAACGCGTCCGCCCAGCGCCGGGTCAGGAACGCGGCCCGGTCCGCGCCCAGGATGCCGGTCAGCAGCTCGGCCGCGATGTCGTCGGGCAGCAGACGGAAGTAGTCCGGCGGGGCCCAGGGAGTGTGCGAGAAGTGGCCGATGCGCAGGTCGGGGCGGAGCCGGCGGAGCATCCGGGGGGTGAGGGCCAGGTGGTAGTCCTGGACGAGCACCGCGGCGCCGTCCGCCGCCTCCTCGGCCAGCGCCTCGGCGAAGGCGCGGTTGTACGCCTCGTACGACGCCCACTGCCGCCGGAACTCCGCGTCGAAGACCGGCTCCAGCGGGGTCTGGTACAG
Organism: Streptomyces sp. NPDC101165; assembly: GCF_044768135.1. Classification (NCBI taxonomy): domain Bacteria; kingdom Bacillati; phylum Actinomycetota; class Actinomycetes; order Kitasatosporales; family Streptomycetaceae; genus Streptomyces; species Streptomyces sp. NPDC101165. The sequence continues at coordinate 172,553 of NZ_JBIWPG010000011.1, forward strand.
CATGTGGTGGACGAACCAGAGCACCGAGTTGGCGATGCCGTTGTACGCGTCGGTGAACACGGTCGCGTCGATGTCGAGCATCCGCACCCGCTGCCCGCCGGTCTCCTCGGCCGGCAGCAGCCCGCCGTCCGCGCGCCGTACCGCCTCGCGGTCGCCGCCGCCCAGCGCGGCGCACACCCACACCGCATTGTGGTTCGGCCCGATGGCCGACAGCCCCGAGACCAGCCCGCCGCCGCCCCGCTTGGCGAGCAGCGAACCGTCCTCGTGCACCTCGTACGAAACCGGGCCGCGGTTGGACGCGACCAGCACATCAGCAGTGTGCGCGGAAGCCATGGTCCTCAACCTAGCCCGGCCCGGAAACGCTCAAACGTACGGTCTGCCCCGGAAGGGGGCTGTATACAGCCGTTCTCGTGCGCCCCTCACGCCACCCGGCGCGCCGCGTACTCCGCGATCTCCGCCATCGGTGGCCGTTCCTCGGTGTCCACCGAGTAGGTGCGTGGCTCGAACCCGTCCTCGCCCCGCTCGAACTGGGTGAGGGACGGCCGGACGAGGTGTCCGCGGGCGAGCCTGAGCTGTGCGGTGCGGTAGATCGCCGCGGCCATCCGGCCCAGCGCCTGGCCGTCCTGGTGGCGGTGCTTGCGCACGCCGACGTCGACCTGGGCGAGGGCGTCCAGGCCCACCAGGTGCAGGGCGTCGACCAGCATGCCCAGCTCGACGCCGTAGCCGACGGGGAAGGGGAGCTGTTCCAGCAGCGAGCGGCGGGCCGCGTACTCGCCGCCGAGCGGCTGCACGAAACCGGCCAGCTGCGGCCAGTGCATGTTCAGCAGCGGGCGGGCCATGAGTTCGGTGACCCGGCCGCCCTGCCCTGCTGCGCCGCCGAGCGGGCGGTCGTACATCGCCTTGACCAGGTCGACGCCCGGCTCGGTGAGCAGCGGGCCGACGATGCCGGAGACGAAGTCGGAGGAGAACTCCTTCAGGTCGGCGTCGATGAAGCAGATGACGTCCCCGCTGGTCACCAGCAGCGAGCGCCACAGCACCTCGCCCTTGCCGGGGACGGCCGGGATGCGCGGGAGGATCTCGTCGCGGTGGACGACCCGCGCGCCCGCCGACGCGGCCACCTCGGAGGTGCGGTCGGTGGACCCGGAGTCGACGACGACGATCTCGTCGACGAGCGGGACCTGCTGCATGAGGTCGTGACGGATGATCGCGACGATGTCGCCGACCGTCTTCTCCTCGTTCAGCGCGGGCAGGACGACGGAGACGGACTGACCGGTGCGCTGTTTGGCGGCGAGTATCCGGTGGAGCGGACGATCGGTCACGGACCAGGAGCGGGCGGCCAGCCAGCGCTCGACTTCTTCCAGCACGGTCTGCGGCTCCTCACTGTCGTGATCACAGGGCGTGACCGTGTGATCCATCTCGCGGTTCGGACGACTATCTCAACTGTCCTGGCCTTCGGTTACAGTCTTGAACAACGCCGGTGACCATCGCATGTCAGGGTCAACGAGCGTTGACAACCACATACAGCTCATCCAGAGGGGCAGAGGGAAACGGCCCGATGAAGCCCCGGCAACCCTCCAGTCGGTTCTCGTTCTCCAGCGAGGCTCCCGGCTAGGGAAGGTGCCAAATCCGTCTCACGGCGAGATGCGTCGTGAGGAAGATGAGGAGAAAGGGCCTCGCCTCCATGGCTGTGCAGACAGTTGCAAGCACCAGCAATCCCACCGTAGACCTCGGCCCCGCCGCGGCGCTGAGCTGTCGCGAGTGCGGTCACCGGGTGCCCCTCGGGCCGGTGTTCGCCTGCGAGGAGTGTTTCGGTCCGCTGGAGATCGCCTACGACTTCTCCGCCTACGACACCGAAGAACTGCGTAAGCGCATCGAGTCCGGCCCCGCGAACATCTGGCGTTACGCGCCGCTGCTGCCCGTCCCCGCCGACGTGGCCGACAAGCCCAACATCAACCCGGGCTGGACCAAGCTCGTCAAGGCCGACAACCTGGCCCGCGAGCTGGGCGTCACCGGCGGGCTGTACGTGAAGGACGACTCCGGCAACCCGACGCACTCCTTCAAGGACCGGGTGGTGGCCCAGGCCCTGGAGGCCGCGCGTGCCTTCGGCTTCACCACGCTCTCCTGCTCCTCGACCGGCAACCTCGCCGGTGCCGTCGGCGCCGCCGCCGCCCGCGCCGGCTTCCGCTCCTGCGTGTTCATCCCGCACGACCTGGAGCAGGGCAAGGTCGTCATGGCCGCGGTCTACGGCGGCGAGCTGGTCGGCATCGAGGGCAACTACGACGACGTGAACCGGTTCTGCTCCGAGCTGATCGGTGACCCGGCCGGCGAGGGCTGGGGCTTCGTCAACGTCAACCTGCGGCCGTACTACGCGGAGGGCTCGAAGACCCTGGCGTACGAGATCTGCGAGCAGCTCGGCTGGCGGCTCCCGGACCAGATCGTGGTCCCGATCGCCTCCGGCTCCCAGCTGACGAAGATCGACAAGGGTCTGCAGGAGCTGATCAAGCTCGGGCTCGTCGAGGACAAGCCGTACAAGATCTTCGGTGCGCAGGCCGAGGGCTGCTCGCCGGTGTCCACCGCCTTCAAGGCCGGTCACGACGTGGTCCGCCCGCAGAAGCCGAACACCATCGCCAAGTCGCTGGCGATCGGCAACCCGGCCGACGGCCCGTACGTCCTCGACATCGCCCGCCGTACCGGTGGCGCGGTGGAGGACGTGACGGACGAGCAGGTCGTGGACGCGATCAAGCTGCTGGCCCGGACCGAGGGCATCTTCGCGGAGACCGCCGGCGGTGTGACGGTCGGCGTGACGAAGAAGCTGATCGAGGACGGTGTGCTCGACCCGACCCTGACGACGGTCGTCCTCAACACCGGTGACGGCCTCAAGACGCTGGACGCGGTGGCGGGTACGGGGCTCACCGCGACGATCCGTCCCACCCTCGAGTCGTTCCGCGACGCGGGGCTCGTCTGAGGGCCTCGTCCTTTCGTTTCCGTCTGCGGGCCGGTGGGGGCTGGTCACGCAGTTCCACCCCGACCGGAGGTTTCAACGTGAGCGTCACCGTCCGCATCCCCACCATCCTGCGCACCTACACCGGTGGCCGGGCCGAGGTCGCCGCCGAGGGCGGGACCCTCGCCGAGGTCATCCAGGACCTGGAGAAGAATCACACGGGCATCGCGGCCCGCGTTCTCGACGACCAGGGCAAGCTGCGCCGCTTCGTCAACGTGTACGTCAACGACGACGACGTCCGCTTCGAGCAGGGGCTGGAGACGGCGACCCCGGACGGCGCCGGTGTCTCCATCATTCCGGCCGTCGCCGGCGGCTGATCAAAAGTGGAGCATTACCTTCGGTAACCGTGGTTACCGATTGTTCATCGAATGGCCTCCTCCGTGAGAGAAGCGGAGGGGGCCATTCTGCGTGATTGAGCGCGGTACAGTTGGGGAACGCGTGCTGGGGCTGCGGGTCGCAAGCCCCGGAATCATGCGTTACGCCCGGTGAGAAGTGGCCAAAGTGCCCGGGCTATATGCGCCTTTTTGCGCCTTTCATGGAGCCCGACTTGCCCTGAATTCGGACGAATTCTCGGCAGATTCCGGATCGGGCGCGTCCAGAATTCTCGTCCGATTGACCTGTTGCAGAGGGCAGTTGGACAGATACATTCAGCCGCGGTCGACGCGTTCCGGCGCACGCCCCCGACCAATGGGGGGTGAGGTCTGACCCGGGTCCGCGAAGTGTGGATCTGTGCAAGGGCCAGTAATAGGGGAGTTAGGCATGGCTCAGGGCACCGTCAAGTGGTTCAACGCGGAGAAGGGGTACGGCTTCATCGCGGTCGACGGTGGTGCGGATGTTTTCGTCCACTACAGCGCGATCCAGATGGACGGTTACCGCACCCTGGAAGAGGGACAGCGGGTCGACTTCGAGATCTCGCAGGGCCAGAAGGGCCCGCAGGCGGACATGGTCCGGCTGGCGACCAGCTGAAGCACGCGTCGACTGAACAGCGACGTTCTTCTGTTTCATCTTCGAAGGGCCCGCACCTCCCGGGGTGCGGGCCCTTCGTCATGCCCGGCGCTCCCCTGTTCGCGTGCGGCTGAGTGCACCCTCCGGCACCCCCGAGGCGCTTGCACTCGGGGGTGCCGAGTGCTAATCATTGGCGTTAGCACTCTGAAGGTGAGAGTGACAAAGAAGGACCGGGTCGGTGAGGCCCGCAGGCCAGGTGGGGCAAGGAACCACAGGTCGGCGAGCCGTCCGTCGCGGGCGCGGGCGCGGTCCGAAGGAATCACCCCCAGTCCTGGAGGGACCACTTCACATGGCCAAGATCATCGCGTTCGACGAGGAGGCGCGGCGCGGCCTCGAGCGCGGCATGAACCAGCTCGCGGACGCCGTCAAGGTGACGCTCGGCCCCAAGGGCCGCAACGTCGTCCTCGAGAAGAAGTGGGGCGCCCCCACGATCACCAACGATGGTGTCTCCATCGCCAAGGAGATCGAGCTCGAGGACCCGTACGAGAAGATCGGCGCCGAGCTGGTCAAGGAAGTCGCGAAGAAGACGGACGACGTAGCCGGTGACGGCACGACGACCGCGACCGTCCTGGCCCAGGCCCTGGTCAAGGAAGGCCTGCGCAACGTCGCCGCCGGTGCCAACCCGATGGCCCTGAAGCGCGGTATCGAGAAGGCCGTCGAGGCCGTCTCCGCCGCCCTGCTGGAGCAGGCGAAGGACGTCGAGACCAAGGAGCAGATCGCCTCCACCGCGTCCATCTCCGCCGCCGACACCCAGATCGGCGAGCTGATCGCCGAGGCCATGGACAAGGTCGGCAAGGAAGGCGTCATCACCGTCGAGGAGAGCAACACCTTCGGTCTGGAGCTCGAGCTCACCGAGGGCATGCGCTTCGACAAGGGCTACATCTCCGCCTACTTCGCGACCGACATGGAGCGCATGGAGGCGTCGCTCGAGGACCCGTACATCCTCATCGCGAACTCCAAGATCGGCTCCGTCAAGGACCTGCTCCCGCTCCTGGAGAAGGTCATGCAGTCGGGCAAGCCGCTGCTGATCATCGCCGAGGACGTCGAGGGCGAGGCCCTGTCGACCCTGGTGGTCAACAAGATCCGTGGCACCTTCAAGTCCGTCGCCGTCAAGGCCCCGGGCTTCGGTGACCGCCGCAAGGCCATGCTCGGCGACATCGCCATCCTCACGGGCGGCGAGGTCATCTCCGAGGAGGTCGGCCTCAAGCTGGAGAACGCGACCCTGGACCTCCTGGGCCGCGCCCGCAAGGTCGTCATCACCAAGGACGAGACCACCATCGTCGACGGTGCCGGCTCCTCGGAGCAGGTCGGCGGCCGGGTCAACCAGATCCGCGCCGAGATCGAGAACAGCGACTCCGACTACGACCGCGAGAAGCTGCAGGAGCGCCTGGCGAAGCTCGCCGGCGGTGTCGCGGTCATCAAGGCCGGTGCCGCCACCGAGGTGGAGCTCAAGGAGCGCAAGCACCGCATCGAGGACGCCGTCCGCAACGCGAAGGCGGCCGTCGAGGAGGGCATCGTCGCCGGTGGTGGCGTGGCCCTGCTGCAGACCTCCGGTGTCTTCGAGAAGCTGGAGCTCGAGGGCGACGAGGCCACCGGTGCCGCCGCTGTGAAGCTGGCCCTGGAGGCCCCGCTGAAGCAGATCGCCGTCAACGCCGGCCTCGAGGGCGGTGTCGTGGTGGAGAAGGTGCGCAACCTGACCCCGGGCCACGGCCTGAACGCCGCGACCGGCGAGTACGTCGACCTGGTCGCCGAGGGCATCATCGACCCGGCGAAGGTGACCCGCTCTGCTCTGCAGAACGCCGCCTCCATCGCCGCGCTGTTCCTCACCACCGAGGCCGTCATCGCCGACAAGCCGGAGAAGGCCGCCGCGGCCGCTCCGGGCGGCATGCCGGGCGGTGACATGGACTTCTGATCGACCTGACGGTTGATCGCCTGTCCTACGGACCGAGGGCGGTGCTTCCAGCTTCTGGCTGGGGGTGCCGCCCTCGGGCGTTTTCAGGGCTCAGGTGTCCTGATCAGTCGGTTCCTGAGAGTAATAGGAGCCCACTGCGGGCTGACCCGTGTAGTTCGGCCCGGCGGCGGGATCGGCACCGACGTAGCGGAACGGCGGTCGGATGTCACGGGCGCCATCGAGGGTGAGGCGGTGGTGCCGGGAGCTGTAGCGGAACCCGGCGGCGCGGAGGGCGGAGAGGGCGGCCCGCCCGGCGGGTGAGCCGTCGGCCCAGCGGACGGAGTCGGGGTCGAAGTGGGTGATGAACAGTCCGTCGGGGGTGAGCCATGAGGCGGCCCGGCACAGAAGCCCCAGCTGATCGCCGATGTAGTGGAGACCGTGTACGCAGGTGATGAGGTCGTACGTCCGTGAGGGCGCCCAAGAGGAAACGGAGGCGACGATCTCCTCCAGGACGGGCGGCGTCGGCGCCCCGGGCGCGAGCGGCCCCACGAGGTCCACGGCGGTGAGCACGGCGTCGCTCGACAGGGCACCGGCCGCCTCACGCAAGGCCCGGCCCTCACCACTGCACAGGTCCAGCCAGGAGGGAGCGGGACGACCGGCCAGCCGGGCGAGGGGATCGAAGCCCAACTCGCGGGCGTAGCTGTTGACTCCGGTGAGCCCGCGTTCCCGGTTCATGGAGTTGTTGGCCACGACGGAGGACCGCTCCAGCTCGTCGCTCGCGGAGATCAGTGGGGGTTTCGGCATACGGTCAGTCTGCGTAGTCCTTGAGCTCCTCGGTCTCCAGGGTGATGCTCACCGGCGGTGGGAGCTCGACGGCGGCGCCCCAGGGGTGGGACGGGGACTGCTGGTAGCGGCCGTCCTTGGGCTCGCTGTAGACGGTGACCGTGTTGTTGTCGCGGTCGATGAGGTGACAGACGGGGATGTCGACTGCTCCGTAGCCGACGGGCTTGTCGACGCGGTCGCGCTGGTTGGTGTCGCGGTCGTGGGAGGTGATCTCCACGGCCATGAGGGCGCCGTCGGCCGGGGACCAGTTGCCGTGTCCCTTGAAGTGGCCCCTGGGCGCGAGAAAGCCGTCCGTGATGGCGCGACCCTTACGGTATGCCTCGGTCTTGACACCTCGTTCGGGCACGAGGTTCAGCTCGGGGCGCTGTTGCATGCACTGACGGAGCAGCCACATGAAGATCTCGCAGTGGTTGCCGTCCGGCATTGCCTTGACCTCTAGCTTTCCGTGGCTGTACTCGAGCCGGACGGTCTCCGGCGCCCGGCGTGCGAGTTCCTCGAAGTCCTCGACGCTGAGCGGATCCTTGGTGCGGACGCGCCCGTCGACGAATTCGAGCTGCACACCCTCCGGGGCCACGCTGGCGAGTTCCTCGAAGTCCTCGATGGGCATCTGCGGGCGTTCAGCGGTGCTGGGGGTCATGGCGTCGCCTCCTCCCCTCCATCGTGCCCCGGGTGGTGTCGTCGGACCGTAGGAGCGGTCATGCGGGTGTCCTCTCTCGTCGCTTCAGGGACATCGCAGCCCGGATCTCGCCCGCGCGGGCGAGCACTGCGGGGGCGGGCAGGGGCGTACGGGGGTGCGCGGGAGCGCGTTCGCCTCGGCACCCGCCGCACACGCCCCCCGGCAGCGCTTCCGGCCGCCCCGGCACCCCGCACTCGGCGCACTCCAGGAACCGGCGGGGCAGGCGCGGGGCGGGTGGTGGTTCCGGCGGAAGTTTGTCGGTCAACCGGCGGCGGAGCAGGGCCGCCGGGCTGTGCACGGGCGTCGGCAGCCCTGCGGTCAGCGCGGTCTGGAGCATCTCCTCGGTGGCCCCGCGCGCGAACCACTCCTCCACCAGCGGGGCGAGCGCCGCGCAGTCGGCGGCGGAGAGGGACAGGACCGGGGCCGTACGCCCCAGGGCGGCGAGGAGGATGTGGGCGCGGGAGCGGGTGGGGCGGGCGCGTTCGTCCGGCGGCTGCTCCGGTTCCGGTACGTCGCCTCGCGTGAAGGCCGCCCACCAGGCGTCGTCGCGCGCGGTACGGGACCACCACGATCGGGTGATCCAGCGCGAGCCGCCCGAGTCGCTCTCCAGCCGCTCCCTCCCTCGCCTCAAGTGCCCTGCCCGCTGGAGGCTGTTGAGGGCGGTTCTGAGCGCGCACTGGCCGTACGGGAGCTGCTTGGCCAGTGTCTTCACGGAGATGTCGGCGCCTTCGGGAAGGCGGTCGACGTACGCGGCGATGGCGGCTTCGCGAGGCGGTAAGTGCGCGAAGTCGTGGTTGGTGCGGGTGAGTTGGTCCGGTGTGGAGCGCTTGCCGTAACCCGGATTGGCCATCGGGTGCGGGGACGCGTGCGCGGGCAGGGGGGCAGGACTAAAGTTGGCTTCAGCCACGGGATCGGGTTCCGTCCGGTCTCGTTGGTCAAGCCCCCGCAGGTGTTGGTAGCACCTGACGGGGGCTGTTCGTTATGCGGGCACGCTAGAGCCTCGTGACTGTCCGTCGCAAGTCGGTCGCGCCAAGTCAACGCGCAGGGTGGGAGGGTGGGTTGAACCCACCTCCCCTTCCATGCAAAGAGGGCTCGGGGCTTGGCGCTTGAGCCTCGGCTAGGCCCGCTTCAGGTCTTCGACGAACGCCGACCACGCCTCGGCCCGGAACGCGAGCTTCGGGCCCTGGGGGGTCTTGGAGTCGCGGATGGGGATGAGGGCGGGGTGGCTGACCGCAACTTCGAGGCAGTTGCCGCCGCCACCACCGCTGTAGCTCGACTTGATCCATGCAGCCGTGCTCAGGTCGTAGTCAGCGATGTTCCTCATGGGCGTAATCCTCCGCCAACGCCTCGATCAGGGCCAGGGACTTCTCTTGCGAGAGCGCGGAGGCCACGAGGAGGTCGTACACGAACCTGAGTCGGGCGACAGCGGCCGGGTCGTCCTCCAGCCGCCCGCTGCGTACTCCCTCAAGGTAGACCAGCGGAGGGGCGCCCTCGAAGTCCATCAGCTTGAGGGCACCCTCCATCGCCGTGTGAGCCCCCGCGCTGAGCGGCAGCACCTGCACGATGACCCGGCTCCGACGGGCCAGGCCGGCGATGTGGCGCAGGGCCTCCGCCATCACTGCCCGGCCACCGGTCTCCCGGCGCAAGGCCGCCTCGTCAAGCACCGCCCACAACAGCGGCTTTGTTGGGTGGTCGAGGAGACGGGCTCGCGCCATCCGTCCCTCCACCCACTCCTCGATGGTCTCCTCCGGCGTCGTCGGGTCGTACGCGCGGTTCACGGCCCGCGCGTACTCGGCCGTCTGGAGCAGCCCGGGGATGAGAAGTGGCGCGTACTCCCTGATCGCCGTGGCCTGAGCCTCCGACTCCGCCACCTCCGCGAAGTGCTGCGGGTACTTCGTCTTGGCCGCCGCATTGCAGTTCCTGCTGAAGAAGCCCCCCATCTCCAGAACTTCGTCCAGCAGCGCCGCGTATTCGGGCTGCATCCGCCGAGTCCCCGCCTCCAGCTGCCCGATGAACGACCCGCTCACGAACAGCCGCTGGCCCAGCTGCTCCTGACTCAGTCCCTTCCGCTCGCGTGCATGCCGTAACTCGGCACCCAGCAAGGCGCGGGGCGACGACGACGGATCGAGGTCCTTCGGTCCTGCCATGGCAACTCCCGGGTCGTACAAGCAGGGTTGTTGGGACGCTGTGTCTAGCCAGGCTAGAGCGCTGATGGACACGCTGTGTAGTGAACGTGAACACCCAGCGTGGAGGGATTGGCGCAATGAACACGAAGGAAATGGCGGCGGACGACCGGCCCGCCCGCTCCGCGGCGGAAGCCGTCGAGCGGCTGCGCGCGGCCCTGTACGAGGTCGGGATCATCCTGCCCTGGCTGCGGATCGACCAGGTCACCGGCGCCCACGGCCACCCCTACGCCCTCGTCGACCTGGGCCGCTGCAACCTGGGTGTGGCCTCGCGGCTGGCGGCGGTGCTGCGGCGGCCGGGCGGGGATGCGTGACCGGGGAGATCGGGACGTACGCCGTCGACGTACGGAGCGGGCGGATCGGTGAGGTCATGGCGCGCGTAGGAGGTTATGTGCAGCTCCGGCCCGGGGGCGGCGGGCGGGAGTGGGACTGTCCGCCCGCGGAGCTGGGAGAGGCGGCGCCGGACGAGGTGCTGCGTGAAAAGGTGCGGCGGCTGAACCGGGACGCCCGCTCGCGCGCAGCGACCGAGCTGCCCTGAGGGCCGGCGGGCGTGGCCGGGATCACAAAGTGGTCGGGCCGGACTTGGAATGTGCCGCACCGCATAGGTGGTTCTTTGAGGAGGTGCAACAATGCGTGTGCACATACCAGCTGGTCAGACCGAGCAACACTCGAGGAGCCCCCACGTGACCGACACGACGCCTCCCGCCTCCCGCGCGGCCCAGATCCTCGCCCGTCCGATCAGCCTCAACGGGCTCACGGTTCCCAACCGGATCGTGATGGCGCCGATGACCCGCATGTTCTCCCCGGGCGGCATCCCCGGCGAGGACGTGCGGTCGTACTACTCACGCCGTGCCGCCGCCGGTGTCGGTCTCATCGTCACCGAGGGGACGTACGTCGGGCACGAGTCGGCCGGGCAGAGCGACCGTGTGCCCCGGTTCCACGGCGAGGAGCAGCTGGCCGGCTGGGCGAAGGTCGCCGAGGACGTGCACGCGGCGGGCGGCACGATCGTGCCGCAGCTGTGGCACATCGGCATGGTCCGCAAGCAGGGCGAGCCGCCGATCGCGGACGCTCCCGCCGTCGGCCCGTCCGGGCTGGTCACCGAGGGTGCCGAGCCCACCGGCAAGGCCATGACCCAGCAGGACCTGGACGACGTCGTCGCCGCGTTCGCCCAGGCCGCCGCCGACGCCGAGCGCATCGGCTTCGACGGCGTCGAGCTCCACGGCGCCCACGGCTACCTCCTCGACCAGTTCCTGTGGGCCGGCACCAACCGCCGCACCGACGCCTACGGCGGCGACCCGGTCGCCCGCACCAAGTTCTCGGCGGAGATCGTCGCCGCGGTCCGCGCGGCCGTCTCCCCCGAGTTCCCGATCCTCTTCCGCTACTCGCAGTGGAAGCAGCAGGACTACGGCGCCCGTCTCGCCGAGACCCCCGAGGAGCTGGAGGCGATCCTCACCCCGCTGGCCGCCGCCGGCGTCGACGTCTTCCACGCCTCCACCCGCCGCTACTGGCTGCCCGAGTTCGACGGCTCCGACCTGAACCTCGCGGGCTGGACCAAGAAGCTCACCGGCAGGCAGGTCATCAGCGTCGGCTCGGTCGGCCTCGACGGCGACTTCATCAACGCCTTCCAGGGCGAGGGCTCCCCGGTCAAGGGCATCGACAACCTGCTCGACCGCCTGGAGGCCGACGAGTTCGACATGGTCGCCGTCGGCCGCGCACTGCTCCAGGACCCGGAGTGGGCGGCCAAGGTGCTCGCGGACCGCGTCGACGAACTGAAGCCGTACGACGCGGCCGCGCTGAAGACCCTCAGCTGACCTGGGCCGAAGTGGCCGAGTTCGCCGGGCACTTGTGATCGTTCCCGTCCGTTCCCCTGATGACCAGTGAGGAGCGAGCATGACGACGAGCGAGTCCGGGGCCCGGGCGGCGGAGACCGCCGGACCTGTGGTGCGCACCGCCTCCGGCGCGGTGCGCGGCCGCCACGAGGACGGTCTGGCGGTCTTCCGAGGCATCCCCTTCGCCGAACCCCCGGTCGGCGAGGCCAGGTTCCAGGCCCCGCGCCCGGCCCGGCCCTGGGACGGCACCCGGGAGGCGTACGCCTTCGGGCCCCCGCCTCCGCAGGACTTGGGGGTCCAGGCGGGTGGGGTGACCGGCCCCACCGGTGACGACTGGCTGACCGTGAACGTGTGGACGCCCGGCCCGGACCCGTCCGCCGGCCGCCCGGTCATGGTGTGGATCTACGGCGGCTCGTACAAGATGGGCCACGCCGGTCAGCCCGGCTACGACGCACAGCGCATCGCCCGGGACGGCGACGTCGTCGTGGTCACCTTCAACTACCGCGTGGGCATGGAGGGCTTCACCCTCCTGGACGGTGCGCCGGCCAACCGGGGCCTGCTGGACCAGGTGGCGGCCCTGGAGTGGGTGCGGGAGAACATCGCGGCGTTCGGCGGCGACCCCGGCCAGGTCACGGTCTTCGGCGAGTCGGCCGGCGCGGGCTCGGTGGCCTCGCTGCTGGCGATGCCGAGGGCCCGCGGACTGCTCCGGCGGGCGGTGGTGCAGAGCCTGCCGGGCACGTTCTTCTCCGCCGAGCTGGCGCGTGACATGGCCGGGGCGCTGGCGGCGGAGGCGGGGCGGCAGCCGACGGCGGCGGATCTGGCCGCGGTCGACCCCCGTGAACTCGTCGGCGCCGGACAGGCGTTGAGCGCCAAGATGCTCCAGTACACGGACAGATGGGGTCAGGCGGCACCGACGGTCACGCCCTTCTCCCCGGTCGTCGACGGAGACATCCTGCCCGCCGCCCCCTGGCAGGCCCTGGCGGCGGGCGCGGCAAGGGACGTCGACCTTCTGGTGGGCCACAACCGGGACGAGTTCCGTCTGTTCCTGGCCATGGGCGGCATGCTCGGCAAGATCACGGAGGACCGGGCGACAGCGGCGCTGCGGATGTTCGCCCCGGGCGGCGCGGCGGGCGAACAGGCCTACCGCTCGGCCTTCCCGGACGCCTCGCCGAGCGACCTGTTCGAACGGGTCCAGACGGACTGGCTGTTCGGGATGCCGAGCCTGCATCTCGCCCAGGCCCAGCTGGCGGGCGGCGGCAGGGCCCACGTCTACGAACTGACCTGGGAGGCGCCGGGCAGCGGCGGTGTCCTGGGCGCGTGCCACGCCCTGGACGTCGCCCTGCTCTTCGGCACGTACCGCGGCGTCCTGGGCGGTCTGCTCTTCGCCGGGGCGGACATACCGGCCGAGGCGGAGCAGCTGTCCGCCCGCTTCCGCCGCGCGTGGACGTCGTTCGCCCGCACCGGAGACCCGGGCTGGCCGGCGTACGACACCGAGGCCCGCCCGGTGCAGATCCTGGACGCCGAGCCGACGATCGCGGCCTACCCGGAGGAGCGCAGCAGGCGCCTCTGGGAGGGCTACGACTTCCAGCCCCTGCCGCTGCTCGGTTAGAGGTTGCCCAGGGGTTCGATGTCGACGTGCACCGGCGTCCCCCAGATCCGCAGCACCTCGTAGTCGGTGAACTCGTGCACGAGCCGGTACGCCATGGCGGGCCGGGATCCGCGTCGCTGGGCGGCCAGATACGCCTCGGCCTCGTGCCGGTCCCGCCGGGGCGTCCCGCACAGCTCCCACTCGCGCCCGTTCCAGGCCTCCGGCAGCCACCGCTGCTGGGGCTGGGGGCGGTCGGCCCGGACGCCGTAACGGGAGGGGGCGGTGGCGACCGGCTCGGCCGCGCCGGGCCTGCCCTGGAACTCCGAGCGCCGGGCGGCCCGGCGCCGGGTCTCGCAGAGCAGGCAGAGATCGGGGGCGCTCTCGTCGACGGGCCCGTGCGGATGCTCGGGGCACCGGGTGGAGGGGGCACCGGCCGTGACGCTCTCCTCCAGCAGGTCGAGAGCTCGCCGTAGATCGGCCTTGACCTCGTACAGCCGGGCATCCGGGGTGTCCCCGGTGAGCGCCTCCCCGTGCTCCCCGAGCAGCCGAAGGGCGCGACCGAGGGCGGTGAGCTGGGCGTGGTTCATGGTGTCGACGGTAACGCGGGACGGCTTGCGGCCGGTGGGTGGGCACCCGGCCTCCGGCCGGGTTTCGTGTTCCCACCCGCACCACCCGTGCGGGTTTCGTGGTCGGGTGCGGGTGGCCCTTGCGGGGCGGATTCGTCGTCGGCGGGTGCGGGCGGTCTTTGTGGGGCGGATTCGTCGTCGGCGGGTGCGGGCGGTTCTTGTGCGCCAGGGGGATTCGCCTGCGGCGGCCTGTGGTGGGTGGTCGCTGCCGTGCCGGCCGGTCAGCCGTCGTTGCGGATCAGGCTTCCCTTGCCGCAGGCGGGGGCGGCGTCGGCCAGGGGCAGCGGCGAGACGGATGTGACCGCCGGGGTCACGACGAGGTCGCTGGCACACAGGGCGGTCGCGGTGGCGGTCCAGTGGTCGTCGGCGTGGGCGGGGGTGGCCAGGGCGGCGCCGCAGGCGGTCAGGGCGGCGGTGGCCAGAAGCTTCTTCATCATGCCCGGCGCAACGACCGGTCCCGACGGTGCGTCACGCCGGTGCGGCCACCCGGGAGCCGCGGGGGAAGCCGAAGAAGTACGTCGCCGCGAACCCCACCGCGTAACCGGTGAGCAGTCCGCCCCCGTAGACGGCGGCGGTCATCCCCGGCCCTCTGTTCCCCGCCAGCAGTGGGAACAGGGCCCAGCCCGACGGGCCGATGGCCGTGGCCCCCACCTTGTCCCCGAGCATCGCGAAGAACCCGATGAAGGCTCCTCCGGCCGCGCCGCCCGCGCAGGCCGTCACGAACGGGCGGCCCAGCGGCAGGGACACCCCGTAGATCAGCGGCTCGCCCACGCCCAGCAGACCCGCCGGGAGCGCGGACCTGATCGTCGTACGCAGGGAGACGTCGTGGCGCAGGCGGACGTACACCGCCAGCGCCGCGCCCACCTGGCCCGCGCCCGCCATGGCCAGCAGCGGGAGCAGGACGGTGTAGCCCTGCTGCTCGATGAGGGTGGTGTGGATGGGGATCAGGGCCTGGTGCAGACCCAGCATGACGAGGGGGAGGAACAGGCCGCCGAGGACCAGTCCGGCCAGGGCTCCGGTCGTGGCCAGCAGCCAGTTCGCCGCCGTACCGATCGCCGAGGCGACCACGCCGGCCGCGTACATCAGGCCGTACAGCGTGACCAGGCCGGAGACGAGGACGGTCACGGTCGGGGTCAGCAGCACGTCCAGCGCTCCCGGCACCCGGCCCCGGCACCACTTCTCCACCCGTGTCGCCAGCAGCGCCGCCGCGAGCGCGCCGAGCACCCCGCCCTGGCCGGGCACCAGCTGCACCCCGAACGCCGTCACCTTCGCCACGCCCGGGTAGACGACCACGGCGGCCACGGCGCCGCCCAGCACCGGCGTGCCGCCGAACTCCTTCGCGGTGTTGTACCCGACGAACACCGCGATCAGCGCCATGAACGCGGAGGCGACGGCGGCCAGGGCGGGGGTCAGCCCGGGCAGCCAGCCGGCGTTCACCAGCAGCCCGTTGATCCCGGCGAGGATGCCGCAGCCGATCAGGGCGGGGATGAGCGGCACGAAGACGGCGGCGACACGGCGGAGGGCGGTCTTGAAGGGGGTGGCGTTGCGCTGCCGGAGCTGCTCCTTCAACCGGCGGCCGGCCGCACCGGTCGGTGGATCACCGGCCGGCAGATCACCGACGTGCGGCTGCACAGCCGCCGTGCTCTCGCCGACCCGCGTGTGCGCGGCCACGGCACCCGCGGTCGCGGCCGTCGCGGTGACCTCGTCGACCTGGATCCGCACCGCCGCCGTGACCTCGACGACGACCCCCGGCCCCAGCACGACCTGCAAGGACGACTCCCCGTCCGCGACGACCCCCAGCACTCCGGGCAGCCCCCGCAGCCCTTCCCCGTCCACCGCCGCCGGATCGGCGACGCACAGTCGGAGCCGGGTCATGCAGTGGGCGACGGAGGTGACGTTGGCGGGGCCGCCGACCCGGGTGAGGACGGCGGCTGCGAGGGAGGCGGGGTCGTTGCGCACGCCCCGAGCGTGCGGCTCAGGTGCCCGCGACCGCCAGCGCGGCACGCAGATGACCGCCGGAGTCCTCCAGAAGGCGGGCGGCCGTCGGGCCGTCGACGCCGGCGAGGATGGTCAGGACGGCGTTCTTCACCTCGCCGCCGGACTCGGTGAGCGCCTTCTCGATCTCCTCCGCCGAGGCTCCCGTGGCCAGCGCGACGATGCGTCGGGATCGGGCCCGGAGCTTGTCGTTGGAGGCGCGCACGTCGACCATCAGGTTCCCGTAGGTCTTGCCCAGGCGGATCATCGTGATCGTCGACAGCATGTTGAGCACCAGCTTCTGGGCCGTGCCCGCCTTCAGCCGCGTCGAGCCGGTGATCAGCTCGGGCCCGACGACGACCTCGATGCCGTGCTCGGCGGCGGCCGCGAGCGCACTGTGCTCGTTGCAGGCCAGCCCGATGGTCAGCGCCCCGAGCGCTCGGGCGTGCTCGACGGCGCCGACGGCGTACGGGGTGCGGCCGGAGGCCGAGATGCCGACGACGGCGTCCTCCGCACCGACCTTCAGCGCGTCCAGGTCCCTGCGGGCCAGCTCCTTGGAGTCCTCGGCGCCCTCGATCGAGGTGACCAGGGCCTCGGGGCCGCCCGCGATCAGGCCGACGACCTGGGCGGGGTCGGTGTTGAAGGTGGGCGGGCACTCGGAGGCGTCCAGCACGCCGAGGCGTCCGGCGGTGCCGGCACCGGCGTAGACGAGACGTCCGCCCCGGGCCATCCGCTCGGACACGGCGTCGACGGCGGCGGCGATCTCCGGCAGCCGCGCACCGACGGCGTCGGGCACGCCGGTGTCCTCGCGGTTCATCAGACGGGCGATGTCGAGGGTGGGCAACCGGTCGATCTCGGCGAGTTCCGGCCGGAAGGCTTCGGTGGTGAGGTACTCCAGCTCGTTGCGCAGGTCATGGGAGGTCATGGGGGGTGGCTCTCTCCGATTCGCGTGCTCTTCACTCACCTGGGATGGGTGCGGTGCCGGTGCGCCAACGCCTCGTAGGACGCGGCGAGCGCGGGCGCCGCACTCTCGTACGTCCGCTGTGCCACCCCCACGAACAGGCAGTCCACCACCAGCAGTTGACTCGTCCGCGAGGACATCGCGGCCGGCCGCAGCTCGGTCTCCCGGGAGGTCGACGTGGTCAGGACGTGGTCGGCGTACTGGGTGACCGGCGAGTCCGGGCGGCCGGTGATGGCCACCGTCGTCGCCCCGTGCTCGAAGGCGACCCGGAGCGGTTCGATGACGTCCCCGGTCGACCCGGAGTGTGTGATCGCTAGGGCCACATCACCAGAACGCAGCTGCACCGCGTTGGTCACGGCCAGATGCGGATCGCTGTGCGCGTGGGCTATGAGCCCGATCCGCAGCAGCTTCTGCGTGAGGTCCTGGGCGACCAGACCGGACGCCCCTATGCCGTACACGTCGGTGCGGCGGGCGCCGGCGAGCGCGGTGACGGCCGCGCCCAGCTGGGCGGTGTCGAGTCCGGCGGCGGTGTCGGCGAGGGTCTGCTGCTCCTCGTAGGCGAGCTTGGCGACGACGTCGGCGATGGGGTCGTCCACCGCGATGTCCGTCGTGATCGCGGGCGCCCGGCCGGACTGCTGCTGCGCGGCCAGCCCGGCCAGGGCGAGGCGCAGATCGCGGTAACCGGGATAGCCGAGCAGCCGGGCGGTGCGTACGACCGTCGCCTCGCTGGTGCCGGTCAGTTCGGCCAGACCGGTGACCGTGAGGGCCGCGCACCCCGCCGGGTCGCCCGCGACCGCCTCGGCGACACGCTGCATGGACCGGGTCATGGAAGGGGCGAGGGTGCGCACCTTGGCGGCGAGCGAGCCGCCCGGACTTCCGAAAATTTCCTTCAGGTCCTGGGTCACCAATGAAAGATATTTTCGTTTCGGTCTCCCGGTCAAGAGTGCGCACAATGGGACCATGGAGTCGCTGTCCCCGCTTGAGCAGGCGCTGCACGCCGCCCGCGCGCTGGTGCTCGCCGACCTGGTCGCGGGCGACGTCGCCGAGGCCGACGTGGTCTCCCTGGTCGAGGACTCCGTCACCCAGCGCCGCTGGTGGGTCGAGCAGTGGCCGGACGGCGTCGAGTACGTGGCCGGGCTGGTCGCGCAGGACGTCCAGGACGCGCTGCTGGAGCGGTACGGCCGCTGGCCGCTGTGCCCGGTGTGCGGCTCGGGCGACCCGCACGCGCTGGACGTGGAGCCGGAACTGGGGCCCGACCCGTACTGGGTGTGCAGCAAGGCGGGCGTGAAGGTGGCAGCGGTGGGTTCGCTGGGGTGGGCCACGGGCGGGACGCAGTCCTCGTGAGGTTGCCGTGACGGTGTACATCGACCCGCCGTCCTGGCCCGGCCACGGACGCATGTGGTCGCACCTGGTGAGCGATGCGTCCTTCGACGAACTGCATGTGTTCGCGGCGGAATTGGGCGTACCCCGTCGAGCCTTCGAACGCGACCACTACGACATCCCGTCGCACCACTACGCGGACGCGGTGGCCGCCGGGGCGGTGGAGATCGGCTCCAAGGAACTGGTCCGCAGGCTCACGGAAGCGGGGTTGCGGCGGCCCAAGGGCCGGCCGGCTCCTTCGGTGCGGGACTGAACCGGGTTCGGGGACGCGAGTGGGTGCTCACCGCCGCCGGATGTGGAGCTGCAGATCGCTGTCCGCGCCGTTCTCCTCCTGCGCCGCCCGCTCCTCCTCCACGGTGGCCCGGGTGAACCCCGCCCGGGACACCACGCGCTGCGAGGGGAGATTGTCGCCCTCGATGGTCGCGAACACCGTGTCGACGTCGTCCCGGGCCAGCGCCCACTCCGTCAGCATGCGCAGGGCCTCGGTCGCGTAGCCCTGGCCGCGGGCGCCCTCGACCAGGTCGTAGCCGACCTCCACCCGGCCCTCCTCGTCCGGGACGCCGTGGAAGCCCATGCCGCCGATGGCGCGGCCGTCCTCATGGCGTACGAGGGCGAAGACGCCGAACTCGGGCCGATGCACGCCCGATTCATAGGCCTTCATCATGTAGGTCGAGGCCACTCGCGTGCCCTCGAAGGGCCCGCCCTCGAGCCACTCGAAGCCGCCGTCGCCGCCGAGGCGGAGGTCGCGGGCGGCGGCCGGGCGGACCCCGACCAGGGCGAGGCGCTCGGCGGGTATGACGAGGTTGTTCTGCCAGCGCCACTCGGTGACCGGGGCACGGCCGGGCAGCTCACCGCGGCCGGTCGCCCACAGCAGGGTCGGCCAGGGCGCCGGGCCGGGCTGGACGTGCGGGAAGAGCCAGGTGAGGACGGCCTCGGCCAGTTCCTCGGCCGGCTCGTAGGCGAGCCCGAGTCCCTCGGCGATGTCATGCGTGTGCAGCAGCACCTCGGCGACACCCATCGCGGCGAAGCCTTCGCGGTCGGCGCTGCCGAAGGGGTACGGATGGACGGCGCGGACCCCGCGAGGGGTGGTGCGGACGACGGCCGCGAGCAGGGCGCCGGTCGACCGGATCACGTCCAGCACAGCGGCGTTGTGGGCGTCCTCGTCCACGGTGACGTCGAAGAGGAGCCAGTCCTGGGCGCCTACGGCCAGTCGGCTCGCGTAGCCCATGAAGGCGGTCACGATGTGGTCGGCCGTCTCCCGGCAACTCCACTCCAGCCGCCCGGCCCTGACGCCCTTCCAGTCCCGCTCCACCGCCGTGCCGAGCACCGCCGTGCTGCCCTCGACGGCCGCGATCACATCGTCCCCGTTAATCGGTCGCATGGGGCGAACCCTAGGGTGCGGTGTCCCTCAGGTCGACAGCATTTCCAGCTCGCCCGCCAGGTTGTAGCGCGCCGTCGCCTCCCAGTGCTCCCGCCCGTACGGGGTGTGGAACAGGCGGGGCAGATCCAGGAGTTGGCGCAGGATTCCCGAACGGCCCTCGCGGAAGGCCTCGTTGGGGACGAAGTGGTACTCCTCGCGGACCTCGGCGGTGTAGGTGGCGTACGCCGACGGGGGTGCGGCGAGGATGGCGAGGTCGGCGTCGCAGAGGACCTGGCCGTTGCGGTCGTCGTCGGTGGGGTCGTGGGTGATGGTGAGGCGGACGAGACGGGCTGCCTCGGCCGTCCTTGCCTCCGGTACACCCGCCTCGCGCAGGGCGCGCTCGGCCAGGTGCGCGGACCGCTCCTCGTTCTCGGAGCGGTCCGGCAGGTACACCGCGTCGTGGAACCAGGCGGCCAGGCGGACCACGTCCGGATCGGCCGCGTAGGTCTCGAGCACGTCGATGTGGTCCAGGACCGCGGTGAGGTGGGCGAGCGTGTGGTAATGGCGCTGGGGTTCCTGCCAGCGGGTGAGGAGGTGGTCGGCGTAGGGGGCCGGGTCGGGGCCGTCGCCGGGGGCGCGGGCTCCCTCCAGGGCGTGGGCGAAGCGGAGGCGCAGGGCGTCGAGGTCGGCCATGTGCTCATTCTTCCGTGACGTGCGGCGGGCGGCGCCCCTAGCGTGGGCCCATGACTCACGTAGAGGAAGCACGGGATCCCGAACTCCCCGGTCGGCTGCTGGAGGTCGAGCGGGACGCGCTGGTACCGCTGCTGCGTTCGCGTGCGGACGCCGACTTCGCGCTGCCGACCGTCGCGTGTCCGGGGTGGACGGTGCGGGATGTGCTGGCGCACTGTTCCGCCGCGCTGATGCGGGTCGTGGAGAGCCGGTTCGAGAAGGGGGTGTTCTCGCCCGAGTCGAACGACCGGGACGTCGCCGAGCGCGCGCAGTGGACGAACGCGCAGGTCGTGGACGAGCTGGAGCGCGGGATGACCGAGGCGGGGCCGGTGATCGCCAAGGCGGGCGGGGTGCTGGACATGATCGCATTGGGGGAGTGGGTGCACGCCGGTGACGTGCGGGACGTGCTCGGGGTGCCGGGGGCGTACGCGGGGGCCGGTCTGCCGGACGCGCTGACGCTGCTGGTCCGCGTCACCCGGGAGAAGAAGCACGTGCCGCTGCACGCCGACCTCGACGACGTGGACGATCCGCTGCGGCTGGGGGACCTGGCCGCGGGGGCTCCGCCCGCCCGGTACATCGGCTCGGCCGCCACGCTCGTACGGCTGTACGCGGGGCGGCCGCTGGACGGAGCCGCGTACGCGCTGGCCGGCGCGGCGGAGGGGGATCTGAACATCTTCGGATGAGGGGCGGCCCGGGCGGGTACGGAACCGGCGTAGTCTTGAATTGGACTAGACCTGTAGTCGCCGATGAATGGGGTGCCATGAGCAAGCGTGCAGTCCTGGAGGTGATCGCCCTCGACGTCGAGGACGCGGTCGCCGCCCAGGCCGGAGGCGCGGATCGTCTGGAGCTGGTCACCGAGATGGCGGCCGACGGGCTCACCCCGTCGGCGGCCACCGTCGCCGGGATCCGGGCCGCCGTCGACATCGACCTGCGCGTGATGCTGCGGCTGGCGAACGGGTTCGCGGCCGGAGACCCCGGGGACGTCGACCGCCTGGTCCGGGTGGCGGGCGAGCTGCGGGAGGCCGGTGCCGACCAGTTCGTGCTCGGGTTCCTCGATGCGGACGGGGGCGTCGACCTGGACGCGGTGGAGCGGGTCGTCGCCGCGCTGGGCGGCTGCAGCTGGACCTTCCACCGGGCCATCGACCGCGCCGCCGACCGCGACGCCCTGCGCAAGCAGCTCGCCGACCTGCCCGGCCTGGACACGTACCTCACCGCCGGCTCCGCCTCCGGCGTCGACGAGGGCCTGCCGACCCTGGTCGCCGAGACACGCCGACGGGGCGAGCCCGGTTACGACCAGACGATCCTCGTCGGCGGCGGCCTCCGCCTGGACCACGTCCCGGCCCTGCGCCACGCCGGCATCGACGCCTTCCACATCGGGGGCGCGGCCCGGCCGCGGGGCTGGGAGGGGCCGGTCTCGGTGGACGCGGTCACGCAGTGGCGGCAGATGCTGGACGGCGAGGCCGCCTAGGGCACTTCGGGGAGCGCCTGCTCGGCGAGTTGCGGGGGCAGCGGCGCCGCGTGCGTCACGATCAGGCCCGACACCGCTCGGGTCAGGGCCACGTACAGGCGTCGCAGGCCCGTGCGTTCGTCCGGCTCGCCGTCCACCACCGCCTGGGGCTCGTCCAGGACCACGTAGTCGTACTCCAGACCCTTGGCGAGGGAAGCCGGGACCAGGGTCAGCCGGGTCTCGCGGGTGGTCTCCTCGCCCGGGGCCAGGTAGGTGATCCCGGCCTCGGTCAGGGCCTCGGCGAGCGCCGGGATGCGCGCGTCGGCCGCGATCAGGCCGGTCGAGCCCTCGTTGCCCAGCAACTCCGCGCAGGCGGCGATCACTTCGGCCGTCTCCGTCGCGGTACGGACCTCGAAGAAGCCCGGGTTCTCACGGACCGAGGCGACCGGGGTGAGACCGGGGGCGATGTGGGGGAGGAGGCGGGAGGCGTAGGTGATGACGTCCGTGGGGACGCGGAAGCCCGCCGTCAGCTCCTCGATGATCCCCTCCCGCTTGCCGAGGTGGGCCAGCGCCTCGTCCCAACTCCGTGTCGCCCAGGGGGTGGTGCCCTGCGCGAGGTCGCCCAGGACGGTCGCGCTGCCGGTGGTGCAGCGGCGGCCGACGGCCCGGTACTGCATGGGGGACAGGTCCTGGGCCTCGTCCAGGACGACGTGCCCGAGCGAGTGCGTGCGCTGGGTCAGGTCGGCCGCCTCGTCGATCAGCACCGCGTCCGCCGCCGACCACGTGGCCGACTTCACGCTGCGTACGGGCTTCGCCCAGAGGATCGTCTTCTGCTCGTCCTCGTCCAGGATCCCCTCGGCGTGCTCGGCGAGGAAGTCGGCCTCCGTCAGCAGGCGCAGGACCAGTTTCGCCGGGTCCACGACCGGCCAGACCGCCTTCACGGCCGCCTTCACCGCGCTGTTGCGGGCGACCGCGTCCTGCACCCGGTCGTCCGGCGCCTCCCCGGCCCGCTCCATCTGCACCAGCACCGCGTGCGCGATCCGCTGCGGCAGGGCCTCGCGGGCGGCGCCGTAGCGGATGTCCCGGTCGAGCAACTCGCGGACGAGCTCCTCCAGTTCGTACGCCGGTACCCGCCAGCGCCGCGAGCCGCGTACGACGACGACCGGCTCGGTGGGCATGGTCACGTGCGAGTACAGGGCCCGGCGCAGCACCTCGGCCATCCGGGCGTCGCCCTTGACGACGGCTGCGATCGCGTCGTCCGTGCCGCGCACCTCCACATGGGCGACCAGGTCGTCCACGGTCGCCTGCTGCACGGTCAGCTCGCCGAGCGCCGGGAGGACCTGCTCGATGTAGTGCAGGAAGGACTTGTTCGGGCCGATGACGAGCGTGCCGGTGCGGGCGAGCCGCTCCCGGTGGGCGTAGAGGAGGTAGGCGACGCGGTGCAGGCCGACGGCGGTCTTTCCGGTGCCCGGGCCTCCCTGCACGCACACGGTTCCGCCCAGCCCGCTGCGGACGATCTCGTCCTGCTCGGGCTGGATGGTCGCCACGATGTCCCGCATGGGGCCGACGCGGGGCCGCTCGATCTCCTGCTGGAGCAGCTTGCTGGTGGCGGCCGCCTCTGCCGGGTCGGACAGGTGCTCGTCCTCGTACGCGGTCAGGTCGCCGCCGGTGTAGCCGAAGCGGCGGCGCAGCCCGATGTCCATCGGGTCCTTCTTGGACGCGCGGTAGAACGGCTGCGAGACCGGGGCGCGCCAGTCGATGACCATGGGGTCGCCGTCGCCGTCGTGCACATGCCGCCGCCCGATGTAGAACCTCTCGCCCTCGGCCCCTTCCGCCTGGCCGGCGCCCGGGGCGTGCAGGTAGTCGAGCCGCCCGAAGAAGAGGGGGGTGTCGCTGAGGTCGGCGAGCGCCTTGATGCGCTCGTCGATCTGGCGGGCGAGCACCTCGGCGTTGACCCAGTTCGCGGTGACGTCGCGGATGTCCAGTGCCTCGACGTCCTCGCGCATGGCGCGCAGTGCGGACCGGGAGAAGGCGAGGTGGCTGCGTTCCCGGGCGAGCGGGTCGTCGAGCGGTTCGTGGGCGGGCGTGGACAAGGGGGTGCCTCCGGATCTGCTCGTGGCATGACTGGGGGCCGCCCGGTTTCCGTGCGGGCGGCGGCACTCCGTAGGGAGGCGGGCAAGAGCGGAGATTGTAGGTGGGGTGGCCGGGAGGAGGCCAATGAATTTCCGCGTGGCGTCCCCCGGAGGTCGTGCCCCCTAGGGGACCGGGCCGTCCGGCGTAGGGGTGGGGGTCCACCCGGAGACCTACGCGGAGGCCTCCGGGATTGGCTCTCGAGACCGATGCGTGACCTGGGGCCGAGGTTCCACCATGGAGACATGAGCGCAGCAACCATCCATCCAGCCTCTGTCCGCCCCCCGTCCGGTGCCACGGCCATGGACGGCCCTCATCACCACCCGCTGGGCAATGCCCTGCGCGCCGTCAAGGTGTTCTTCGAGGCCGCGTTCAGCGTGGTGATCCTCGGCGAGTACGGCGAGGAAGCGGGCATACGCCGTAAGTAGCGGCATAGTGTCACCTCCGTGCCGAAACGGACGGTGGCGTCCCGCCCTGCCCTGTTGTCCCTGATCCTGCTCGCGGTCTCTCTCTGCTCCTTCACCGCCCTGTGCGTCCTGCAGCGGGCCCCGATGGCCGACCTGCTGGTCTACCGTGCCGAGGGCGCTGCCGCGTCCCACGGCGGCGACCTGTACGGCTTCACGGTCACCGAGTGGCGGCTCCCGGCGACCTACCCGCCCTTCGCGGCGATCCTCTTCGTCCCGGCCACCTGGCTCCCGGTCCCGGCGCTGAAGGCGGCCTTCCTGGCGGGCAACGCGCTCCTGCTCGCCGGCCTGGTCATCCTCTCGGCACGCCTGGCCGCCCGCCCCCTGCCCCTGCCCCTGCTCTGCACGTGCGCGGCCCTGGCCCTCTGGCTGGAGCCGGTCTTCCAGACGCTCCTGTTCGGCCAGGTCAACCTCGCCGTGGCCTGCCTCGTCCTGTGGGACCTCACCCGCCCTCCGGGCGCCCGCGCCAAGGGCCTCGCCCTCGGCCTCGCGACCGGCGTGAAGCTCACGCCCGCCGTGTTCGTGGTCCATCTGTTCCTGCGCGGACGCAAACGCGAGGCGGCCACAGCGGTGACCGGCTTCGCGGCCACGGCGCTGCTCGGGTTCCTGCTGCTGCCCGCCGCGAGCGCCGACTTCTGGAGCCGGCGCCTGTACGAGACCGGCCGGGTGGGCAAGGCGTGGATCGTGGACAACCAGTCCTTACGGGGGCTGGTCGCGCGGGCCCTGGGCGACCCGGCGCCGGGCCTCGCCTGGGCGCTTCCGGCGGCGCTGGTGGCGGTGATCGTCCTCCTGCTGGCGGCCCGTGCCTGCCAGGAGAGCCACGGCATCCTGCTGGCCGCCTGTGCGGCCCTGCTGGTCTGCCCGATCAGCTGGTCGCACCACTGGGTGTGGTGCGTGCCGCTCCTCGCGGTACTCCTGGCCGAGGGCCGCACGCTCACCGCCGGGCTCGTGGCCCTCGTCTTCACCGCCCGCACGATGTGGCTGGTGCCCCACGAGGGCGCCCTGGACCTCGAACTTCCTTGGTGGCAGGAGCTGTTGGCGGCCCCTTACCCGATCCTGGCGCTCGGGCTGTCAGGGGCGTGTGCCAACATGATCAGCCGTTGTCCGATCCATTCGACCGAGCAAACGGGGAAACAGGCATGTCCTTCTCGAAGCTTCCGTTCCGCAGGGCGGTGAGCGGACTGACCGCCGCCACCGCGCTCGCCGTCGGCGCCACCCTCATGGCCGCTCCCAGCGCCTCGGCGGTCGGCTCCTCCGGCTGCACCAAGAACATCAAGGACGCGACCTACACGGTCGTCCTGTACGACCACGCGGACATGCACACCGGCCCCGGCAACAACTACCGGGTCAAGAAGTCCGTGTACATGGGCAACAAGGTCCGCGTGTACTGCACCGCCAAGGGCGGCTCCTGGTACTACGGCAAGTTCGGCTCGACCTACGGCTGGATGGAGGAGCACGCGTTCTTCTAGGCCGTACCCCTCCAGGCCGCCGGTTCTTCGCCGCCCCGCCTAGCCCTCCGCCAGGATCTCGTCCGCGTCCACGATCCGGTACGCGTACCCCTGCTCCGCCAGGAAGCGCTGGCGGTGGGCGGCGAAGTCCTGGTCGATGGTGTCGCGTGCGACGACCGAGTAGAAGTGGGCCTGGTGGCCGTCGGCCTTGGGGCGCAGCACGCGGCCCAGGCGCTGGGCCTCCTCCTGGCGGGAGCCGAAGGTGCCGGACACCTGGACGGCGACCGTGGCCTCGGGCAGGTCGATCGAGAAGTTGGCGACCTTCGACACCACGAGCACGCTGATCTCTCCCTCGCGGAACGCGTCGAAGAGCTTCTCGCGCTGCGCGTTGGACGTCTCGCCCTTGATCACCGGGGCGTTCAGGTGCTCGCCCAGTTCGTCCAGCTGGTCGATGTACTGGCCGATGACGAGGATCTGCTGCCCGGCGAACCGGCGCACGATCGCCTCCGTGACCTTCCGCTTGGTCTCGGTGGTCGCGCAGAAGCGGTACTTCTCCTCGGTCTCGGCGGTGGCGTACGCGAGCCGCTCGGAGTCGGTGAGATTCACCCGGACCTCGACACAGTCGGCGGGCGCGATGTAGCCCTGCGCCTCGATCTCCTTCCAGGGCGCGTCGAACCGCTTCGGCCCGATGAGGGAGAAGACGTCGGACTCGCGGCCGTCCTCGCGCACGAGGGTCGCGGTCAGGCCGAGGCGGCGGCGGGCCTGGAGGTCCGCGGTGAACTTGAAGACCGGCGCGGGCAGCAGGTGCACCTCGTCGTAGACGATCAGACCCCAGTCACGGGAGTCGAACAGTTCCAGGTGCGGGTAGACGCCCTTCCGCTTGGTCGTCAGCACCTGGTAGGTGGCGATGGTGACCGGGCGGATCTCCTTCCGGGTCCCGCTGTACTCGCCGATCTCGTCCTCGGTCAGCGTGGTCCGCTTCACCAGCTCGTGCTTCCACTGCCGGGCCGAGACGGTGTTGGTGACGAGGATGAGGGTGGTGGACTTCGCCTGCGCCATCGACCCGGCGCCGACCAGCGTCTTTCCGGCGCCGCAGGGGAGCACGACCACGCCGCTGCCGCCGTGCCAGAAGTTCTCCACGGCCTGCTTCTGGTACGGACGCAGCGCCCAGCCGTCCTCGAGCAGCTCGATCGGATGCGCCTCGCCGTCCACGTAGCCGGCGAGGTCCTCGGCCGGCCAGCCCAGCTTCAGCAGCGTCTGCTTGATCTGCCCGCGCTCGGAGGGGTGCACGACCACGGTGTCCGGGTCGATGCGCGCCCCGACCAACGGAGCGATCCGCTTGGACTTCAGCACCTCCTCCAGCACCGGCCGGTCGGTGGTGGTGAGGACGAGTCCGTGCGTGGGGTGCTTGCTCAGGGTGAGCCGTCCGTACCGGTCCATCGTCTCGGCGATGTCCACGAGCAGCGCGTGCGGCACCGGGTAGCGGCTGTACTGCACCAGTGCGTCCACGACCTGCTCGGCGTCGTGCCCGGCGGCCCGCGCGTTCCACAGGCCGAGCGGGGTGACCCGGTAGGTGTGGATGTGCTCCGGCGCCCGCTCCAGCTCGGCGAAGGGCGCGATGGCACGCCGGCAGTCGTCGGCCCGCTCATGGTCGACTTCCAGGAGCAGGGTCTTGTCCGACTGGACGATCAGCGGTCCGTTCACCAACGCACTTCCCTTCCGCGCGGCCAAACGTCCAGTGTGCCCTATCAGCGGATGATCGCGGCGGGACGCCGCAACCATGGGCCCCCGACACGGGTCTTCCCACCGCGGGACCGGCGCCGGGGCGCGGTCCGGGAGGAGCGGGGCGCGATGTCGGTACGCAGGTGGGTGACCGGCCTGGGGGCCACGGCGGTGCTGGCGGCGGCGGGGGCGTGGGCGCTGTGGCCGCCCGGTGTCGATCAGCACCTGTGGGGCGAGGTGCGGCCCCTGATCGAGGCGCGGCTGGTGGCGGACTCGAAGGGCAGCGGGTACGGGGAGACGCAGCCCGGTCTGCGGGCGCAGTGGTTCTGCCGGGCCGAGGCACGCGACCTCGACGAGCACGACGGCGTCGTCCGGGCGGGCGTGACCACGTTGTGCATGGAGTACGGCGTGCGGAAAGGCGCTCTTCTGGAGTGCTCCGGAGCCGACGTCCCGCAGGTGGTGCGCCTGAAGCGGGACGCGGGTGCGCACGGCGGCTTTCGCGTGACGTCGCGGGAGGAGGGGCCGGACGGCGAGGGCAGCGGGAAGTGGGTGGAGGACCACTTCAGCTTCTTTCACGAGCCCGGCCCCGAGGGCACGGGTGGGTCCGCCGACCTGGAGGCCACCGCCCGCAAGCACTTCGGCCTGCCCGCGGACGCTCCGGTCAAGGACTGCTGACCGGGCCCGCGCCTAGTCCTCCGCCAACTCCGCGACCCCCGTGACCCGGTGCAGCGGATACGTCCGTACCTCGTCGGCCGTGTGGTCGTACGCCGTCACGAAACCGCCCTCGACCCGGATCGGGGCGATGACGCGCTGGCTGGCGGTGCCCTCGGCGTTGACGTAGCCGATCCACAGGGACTCGCCGGTCAGGACGGCGGCCTGCATGGTGGCCAGGGTCTCGGCGGAGCTGGTGCGGGGCAGTTCGCCGCCCGTGAGCGCGCTGCCCGACGGCTTGCGCGGGGCGGTGGCGGCCAGGTCGCCGGCCCGGATCGCGCGGATCGCGGCCGCCAGCAGCGTGCCGTCGGGCGGCGGCGGTCCGTCCGGCACCGGCTCGGGCGCGGTGCGCGGCGGGGTGCGGTGGGCGTCGGCGCGGGTGATCAGGACGTCGCCCTCGGCGGACTCGGCCGCGGGCGCGTAGCCCATCGCGCGCAGGCCCTCCAGCAGTGTGGCCGGGTCCGTCGGGGCGGCCAGGACGGTCGGGGCCAGCCGGCGCAGGCGCAGGGCGGCCGCCCGCTTGTCGGCGAGGATCTCGTTCAGCAGGGCGTCGTCGTCGCAGCGGACGTACGCCGAGGCCGCGCCCACCCGCAGATGGCCGTGCTTGCGTGCCACGTCGTCGATCAGGTAGGCCAGCGGCTGCGGGACCGGCGTGCGGGAGTGCGCGGTCAGGAAGGCGTGCAGGTCGGCAGCGGCCTGGCCGGCGTCCAGGGCACGGCGGACCGAGGCCGGCGTGAAGCGGTAGACGGTCGCCCCGCCCTTGGACTCGACGTCCGCGAGGATCCCGAGCATGTCGGCGAGCGGACGCCGGAGCGGGCCGGGGGCCACCGCCGTGAGGTCCGCCTGGAGCAGGACGTGGTCCAGGGGTTCGGGCAGCAGAGGTGCGAGGAGCCGGGCCGCGGCGGCCGTGGCGACGGTCTGCTCGGTGGGGGAGAGGGGTTCCGGCAGGGCGCCCGTGCGGTGGTGGACGGGGAGTTTGTCACCGGGCCCGGAGGGTTCCACGGCGGCCGAGGGGTGCGCGGCCGCCGGTGCGCCGAGCAGCGCCCGCCCCTGTGCCGACAGCGCCCCGCGCCCGGTGACGCCGAGCAGCTCCGCCTCCGAGAGGGTCCAGCGGGCGAGCCGGGAGCGCAGATCGTCGGCGCTGTCGACGTCCCGCTGGGGACCGCGCAGCGGCCGCTCCCAGAGCAGCCGGGCCAGCACCGACTCGGCGCCGGGGGCGGCGCCCTGCGGGAGCCCGGCCAGCAGGGTCAGCACCCGCTGCCGTACCTCGGGCGCGGCGGACCGGTCGAGTCCCGGCCCCAGCGTGGACAACGTACGGTCCTTCGCGTCCCGCCCGCCGACCAGCCCCGCGGTCCGGGTGGCCTGCAGCCAGGCCTCGGCGAGCAGGGCCCAGCGCTCGGCGGGTGGCCGCTCCAGCCACTCGTCGTAGGCGGGGGTGGCCGCGTACCGCTCGTCGGCCTCGCCGTCGGAGGCGAGCAGCCCGGCCGCGTATGCCAGCTCGACCCAGAAGGCGGCGACCGGCTCGGACACGTCGAGGGCGACGGCGGTCCGCTTCAGGTCCCGCACGCTCAGCCCGCCGGCCCGCAGCACGGCCGGGCCGCCCTCGTCCCAGTCCTTCAGCAGCTCCTCGACGGTGGCCAGCGCGGTGTACGCCTGCCCGGCCGCGGTGGCGTCCACGATCTGCGGGGCGTGGGTCGCGGCCGGCTCGACGGCGGGCGGCAGCGGCTCGGGCGCCCGGTGCGCGCGGCCCTCGCGCAGGTGCAGGGCGACCTCGCGGGGCAGGACGACCGTGCCCGGCGCGGTGGGCAGCAGCAGGCCCCGGTCCAGCAGCCAGCGCAGATGGGTGGCCGGGTCGGCGGTGACCTGTCCGTACGGCGGCCCCCACATCAGCCGGGACAGCACCTCACGGGCGGCCTCCGGGGCCTTCGCGAGCAGGGCGGCCATCTTCTTCCGGTGGGTGAACAGGTCGGTGAGCGCGGCCGCGGCGGAGACCGAGTCGTGCGTCGAGGCCAGCCCGGCGGCGCCGACGATCTCCTGGATCCGCCCCGGGGACATGCCCGCGGTGGCCTCCTGCACGCTCGGGCCGAGCCCGGTCGGGGAGGGGTGCTGCGCGGACGGGGCGAGCAGCTCCCGTGCGGTCCGCACCAGCCGCAGCCGTTCGTCGTCGCCCCACACCAGGGCCTGTTCGCGCAGGGTGGCCACCGCGCGAGGCAGCGCGGCGGCGACGGTCTCGTCCCGGGCGTACCCGGCCATCAGGCCGAGCAGAATCTCGTACGACGTCGGTTCCGGGGCCACGGCCAGGGCCTCGGCGGTCTGCAGCGCGAACCGGTCCAGCCGCTCCAGGGCACGCAGGACCGAGGCGCGGGTGCCGGCGCGGGTGGCGAGCTGCGTGAGGTCGGTGGGAACCGGCGTGATGAGATCGGGCCGGCTGCGCAGGAGCGCGGCCAGGGAAGCGTCGTCGCGCGCGCGGAGTGCTTCCGCGAGGGAGCGTGGAGCCGACGGGGGCGTGTGGGCGCTCATCCCGACCACGGTACCCGGAGGGTGGCCGGACGCAGCGGTGCAGGACGGGGTCCGCCGTTACGCGGTCAGCGCAGACCCGTGTCGCACCTGACCGTGATCTCCGTGTACGTGTCGGGGCGGACGGTGACGTCGACCGGCTTGCAGTGGCTGGTGCCGGAGGCCTGGGCCCGCACCTCGTAGACGCCGGTCCGCAGCGGCACCCGGAACCGGCCGTCCGGACCGGTGTGCACGCTCGCCACCTCGGTGTCCGAGGACCGGTCGCGCACCCGCACGGTCGCCTCGGCGGGCCTGCTGCAGTCCCGGCTCTCGGGAGCGCCCTCCACGGGACAGGTCGGCCACCGGACGACGACGCCCTTCACCCCGGACCGGGCGTCCGCAGGGGCGCCGCCCGACCCGTTCGGGGCCGCTGCGGAGCACGCGGCGAGCGCCACCGGCACGGTCAGCGCCACGAGCGCGAGGAGCAGGCCGGCCGGCGGCCGCCGGGCGTTGCGGCGGCGTTGCGGGAGCACGTTTCCACTGTAGGCAGCGGGGCGTGGGCACAGGCAGCGCGAAAGGGCGGAGGGGGTGGCACGGTGGCCACTCCCTCCGCCCTGGGGTGTGTCAGCGGTGTCCGGTCCCGCCGGCTAGCTGCAGAAGCCGAGCTTGCCGATGCGTGAGCCCCACGAGGTGGTGCTGATCTGGCGCTCGTTCACGACGTAGGCACGGTTGCCGACGGCGCAGGTGCTGGTCTCGGACGGGTTGATGGAGACGGCGGAGTAGTCGCCCCAGCGCTCCACGGCGTCGCTCGTCGGGTCGTAGAACGTCGAGGCCGTGCTGTGGGTGTTGCCGCCGATGACGTTGGGCGGGTCGCCCGCGAGGCGGCCGCCGCTCTTCACCCGCACCTGGTGGGTGGAACCGGCCGTGATGTTGGTCGCGGTCCAGGTGAAGAACATCCGGCCGATCGGGTTCGCAGCGGTGCCGCCCACGGGGGAGCCGGCCACCGACGCGTTGAAGTCGTCCGAGTTGGCGGACTCGACCACGACACCACCGGCGGTCACCGAGCTGGTGTCGGTGTTGATCTGGCGCCACGTCGGGGTCGGGAACCCGCCGGCGTCGATGGTGTGGATGTTGAGCAGCTGGTTGCCGATCTGCGTGCTGTTGTTCACGAACCGGGAGTCCGAACTGTCCAGCAGGCTGGCCGTGCCGGGCTGGCGGGCGCTCGACGGCACCGTGTAGGCGGCCACCGGGACGTTGGGCAGCTGCACGATCGTGGCGTTGCTGCGGCCCAGGCCGGTGGCCTTGAACAGGCTCAGCTTGTTGTCGGACGAGGCGGCCGCCACCAGGAAGTCGTTCGCGTTGTTGTCCTCCACGACGGGAGGCGCGACCGTGCCCGGCGTGCCCAGGCTGAAGTACGGGAAGCTGAAGTTGCGACCGTTGTACAGGTCGGCCTTGGCGATACCGAAGGCGCGCGAGCGGACGTAGAGGTTCCCGGAGTTGAAGATGTTCGCCGTGACGATCACGGCGTCCTGGTCGAGCCCCAGCTGCGGGAAGTCGTAGAAGTCGCCCGGGTTCTCCGGCGGGTCGAACGTGTAGAGGTAGAACGAGCCGGTGGCGTCCGAGCCGGTGGACACCGCGTAGAACACCTTCTGGACCGTGCTGCTCTCCGGGAACGCCTCGGCCGAGATGACCCAGCGGTTCCACGTCCTGTCGTAGACGACGCGAGGGTCGAAGATCGTCTGCGCGCTGTAGCCGAAGAAGCTGGCGAACGACACGTTCTTGAGCAGGCTGCCGTCCGACTTGCTGAACACGCCGAAGCCGGCGCCGTTCACGGTCTCGACGAACTGGCTCTTGCCGACGGCGCCGGTCGTGTCCGGCGGCCGGAGGCAGCAGGGCTGGCTGAGCCCCTCGAAGCTGCCCTGGGACGGCTGCTTCGCCATCCTGGCGCTGTTCCCGCCGGTCATCCTGGGCCGCTGCTTCGTGGCGTGCTTCGCGGCGGCGGCCTTCAACTCGGCGAGCTTCTTGCGGGAGACCGTGGGCAGCGGGCCCTGGTCCTTGCGGACCTTCGGCTGGGCGTGTCCGCTCGGGTTGATCAACTTCGGCTTGGACACGTGCACCATGTGGGGCGCCGGCAGCGGCTTGCCGTCCGCCCGGGGGTGAGCGGACGCCCCGGTCGCCTGAGCCACGCCCAGGCTCAGCGCGAGCGCGGCCAGCATGGCCGGCACCACGCGACGCGCCCTCCGTCTGGTCGTCAAGACAGATTTCCTCTCTTCGCCTCCGCGGCCTGGGTGGCCGGCTGAAAGGTCGTCCACAGCATGTGGGAAAGCGCATTCGGGAACTTGGCGACGTAACGAACATTTCAGCCAAGTCCACCTGAACGGCCGTTGGAGTGGTGTCCGGTCGCGTCGGCTAACAGAAGCCGAGCCTGCCGATGCGCGATCCCCATGAATCGGTGCCGGTCTGACGCTCGTTCACGACGTAGGCGCGGCTGCCGGCGACGCAGGTGCCGGTCGCGGAGGGGTTGATCGTGACGGCGGAGTAGTCGCCCCAGCGCTGGACCTGGTTCTCGCCCAACGGGGCGTAGAACGTCGAGGCCGTGCTGTGGGTGTTGCCCCCGAGGACGTCCGGGGCGTCGGTGCCGAGGCGGCCGCCGCTCTTGACCCGCACCTGGTGGGGGGTGCTCGTCACGTTCGTCGAGGACCAGGTGAAGAACATCCGGCCGATCGGGTTGTCCAGGGTGCCGCCCACGGCCGAGCCGGCCACCGAGGGGTTGAAGTCGTCCGAGTCGGGGGACTCGGTCACCTCACCGCCGGCGGAGACCGTGCTGGTGTCGGTGTTGATCTGGTACCACTTCGGGGTCGGGAACCCCCCGTCGTTGACGGTGTGGACGTTGAGCAACTGGTTGCCGATCTGCGTGCTGTTGTTCTGAAACCGGGCGTCCAGGGTGTCCAGCACGGCGTTCGTACCGGGCTGGCGGGCGCTCGGCGGCACGGTGTAGGCGGTCACCGGTACGTCGGGCTGTCGCACGACGGTGTCGTCGCTGCGGCCGAGACCGGTGGCCTTGAACAGGCTCAGACGGTCGGCCATGGGGTAGGCCGCCACCAGGAAGGCGCTGGAGTTGTCGTCCTCCACGACGGGAGGCGCGACCGTGCCCGACAGGCCCAGGTCGAAGTACCGGAAGTCGGTGAAGCGGCCGTTGTACAGATCGGCCTTGGCCATGCCGAAGGCGCGGGAGCCGATGTAGTCGTACCCGAGTTCCGTGGGGCGGAAGACGTTCGCCGTGACGATCACGGCGTCCTGGTCGAGCCCGAGTTGCGGGAAGTCGTAGAAGTCTCCGGTGGCGGGCTCCTCCGGCGGGTCGAACGTGTAGACGGAGAACGAACCGGTCGGGTTCGAGCTGGTGGACACCGCGTAGAACACCTTCTGGACGTCCTGGTCCTCCGGGAACGCCTCGGCCGAGACGACCCAGCGGTTCCACGTCCTGTCGTAGACGACCCGGGGGTCGAAGATCTCCTGCGTGTCGTAGCCGAAGAAGCTCGCCAACGACACGTTCTTGATCAGGGCGCCGTCCGACTTGTTGAACACGCCGATGCCGGCGTTCGTGACCTCGACGAAGTAGCCCTTGCTGACGGCGCCGTGCGTGTCCGGAGGCATGAGGCAGCAGGGCTGGCCGAGCCCGTCGAAGCTGCCCTGACTGGGTGGCGGCGCCAGTTTCCCGGCCCTGTTCCCGCCGGTCCGCCCGGGCCGCTGCCGCGCCGGGTGCTTCGCGGCCTCGGCCTTCAGTTCGGCGAGCTTCTCGCGGGGGATGGTGGGCAGCGGCCCTTGGTTCCTCCGGTTCTTCCGGACCTTCGGCTCGGCGTGCCCGGAAGGGTTGACCACCTTCGGTTCGGACAGGTGAACCTTGTGGGGCGCCGGGAGCGGCTTGCCCTCCGCCCGGGGGTGGGCGGACGCCCAGGTCGCCTGGGGCAGGCCCACGCCCAGGCTCAGCGCGAGCGCGGCCAGCAGGGCCGGCACGACGCGGCGCGCTCTCCGTCTGGTCGTCAAGACAGGTTTCCTCTCTTCGCTTCGCAGCCGCGGTGGCCGGTGAGCAGGTCACGCTCAGGATGAGAGGTCATGGCGTCGGGCACCCGCACCCACGCGGTACCGTCGTCCAACGGGGTGTCATCGCCGTTGCCCCGGAGGGGTTTCCGTGGGGATCGAAAGCGATCAGGTCGTCTACGAGTATCTGAGCCGCGTCGGAGACATCGCTCACCAGCGGCAGTTGCCGTCGTCCGCGCGAATGCGGTTGGTGTCGGAGCTGCGCAACGAGATCGACCGGCACCGGGCGAAGGCGGCGGTGGACAGCCCCGCCGCCGTGCGCCGCATCCTGGAGCGGCTGGGCACCCCGGACGAGGTGGTCGAGGCCGCGGGCGACAGCGCGGGGGTGCCGCGGCCGGCGCCCGCCGCCGTGCCCGTACAGCGGGAGCCGGAGCCGAAGGAACGGCCGAAGGGGCTGCGCAGGGTCGTACCGCGGCCGCGTGCCGCCGAGCCGGAGTCGAAGCCGCGTGACGTCCCGTCCCCGCCGCATCTCGCCGCCCCGGACGAGCTGGGGGACAGCGCGACGCACCCCGACTGGTGGCGGGTGGAGGGCAGCCCGTTCGGTACGCCCACCGGTGACGTCGTCCCGGGGTTCGTGGGCGGGGTGGAGATCCCCGACCTGCTCAGACGCCCGCAGAAGGAGACGGAGGCGAAGGAGCCGGAGCCCGGGCAGGCAGAGCCGCCGGAGGCGGCGGAACAGGCAGTCGCCCCGCGCCGCCGCCTGTTCGCCCGCAAGGCGCCCGCGCCCGCGGCGGCCGCCCGCCGCCTGCTCCCGGGCCCCGCCGCCGGCTGGAGCAACCCCCTCCTCCTGCTGGCCGCCGCCGCGCTGGTCGCCGGAGCCGTGCTCGGGAACTGGTTCGCGCTCCTGCTCGGCTGGCTGATCGCCTACGGCTCCCGCCGACTCAGCCCCGCGGAGACCAAGTGGGCCGTACTGGGTGTCCCCGGCCTGGCCCTCGCGTCCGGGCTGCTCTGGCTGTGGGGCCGTGACACCGGCCGCTGGGGTGCCCCCGTCGCCCAGGGCCACATGAACGACGCCGTGGCGGAGACCTGGCCCTGGGTGGTGCGCGGCGCGGCGGTCGCCTCGGCCCTGTTCCTGGTGTGGCGGTCACAGAGAAAGCGCTAGCCCTCCGGACCCGGTGTCATCGGTACCCGGCAGAATGTCCCCCATGACCGTCACCCCGGCCCCCGCCCTCACCGTCGGCTTCGACCTCGACATGACGCTCATCGACTCCCGGCCGGGCATCCACGCCTGCTATCGGGCACTGGCGGAGCGGACAGGGACGTTCATCGACGCCGACCTGGCGATCACCCGGCTGGGGCCGCCGCTCGCGGAGGAGCTGGTCAACTGGTTCCCCGCGGAGCAGGTCGCCGCCATGGCCGATCTGTACCGCGAGATGTACCCCTCGATCGCCATCGCCGCGACTCCCGCGATGGCGGGCGCGCGGGAGGCGATGGACGCGGTGCGGGACGCCGGCGGCCGGACGATGGTGGTCACGGCGAAGTACGAGCCGAACGCCAAACTGCACCTGGACCACCTGGGCATCGCGCCCGACGTGGTCGTGGGCGACCTGTGGGCCGAGCGGAAGGCGGAGGCCCTGCGCGAGTACGGCGCGGCCGTGTACGTCGGTGACCACGTCGGAGACGTCCGCGGGGCCCGTACGGCGGGCGCGCTGTCCGTCGCCGTGGTCACCGGACCGTGCGACGGGGACGAGTTGCGCGCCGCGGGGGCGGACGTCGTGCTCGACGACCTCTCCGCCTTCCCGGCCTGGCTGGCCGCCTACCGCGAGGCGCCCCGCGCCTGACGCCGCCCGGCGGCGACGGAACGCAGCACACCGGCCCCGGCCACCAGGAAGCCGACGGCCATGAGCATGCTCAGACCGAACATGTACGTCGGAAAAGGCTTCGCACCGAGGAACAGCGGGGCCACCGTGACAAGGGTGGCCACGGCCCCGATGAAGAACACCACGGCACCGGCGCGGATCAGTCGGTCACCGGGCCCGGCGGAATTCGTTTGGGTTTTGTCACGCACCGGACCAGGGTAGTTCCCAGCGCAAGAGAACAACCCGAGGACGTCTTGTCACCCGCCCGAAGACCATTAGCCTTGGTGTCGGCGGGTCATGGTCGACCCGCTCTAGTGCTATCAAGAGCCGTTTCCGAAGTAGTTTTCCCGACGAGTACGAGGACGAGGACAGACGTGCCTACCGGCAAGGTCAAGTGGTTCAACAGTGAGAAGGGCTTCGGCTTTCTCTCCCGCGACGACGGCGGTGACGTCTTCGTCCATTCCTCGGTTCTCCCCGACGGGGTCGATGTGCTCAAGCCGGGACAGCGCGTGGAGTTCGGCGTCGTCGCCGGTCAGCGCGGTGACCAGGCCCTCTCCGTGACCGTGCTCGACCCGACGCCGTCCGTCGCGGCCGCGCAGCGCAAGAAGCCGGACGAGCTGGCCTCGATCGTGCAGGACCTGACGACCCTCCTCGAGAACATCACGCCGCAGCTGGAGAGGGGCCGTTACCCGGAGAAGGCCGCCGGAAAGAAGATCGCCGGCCTTCTGCGCGCGGTCGCCGACCAGCTGGACGTGTGACCCTCAGGGGAAAGCGAGCGCATCCGGACCGAGGGGCGGCAGCAGCCCCTCGGCCGCCGCGCGTGTGAGCAGCCCGCGGATCGCCGCGTAGCCGTCCTCGCCGAGGTCGGCGGTGAACTCGTTGACGTACAGCCCGATGTGCTGGTCGGCGACGGCCGGGTCCATCTCCTGGGCGTGCTCCATGACGTACGGCCGGGAAGCCTCGGGGTCGTCCCAGGCGGCCCGGACGGACGCCTTGATGGAGTCGGCGAGCCGGCCGAGGGTCTCGGCGCCCAGCGACCGCTTGGCGATGATCGCGCCGAGCGGGATCGGCAGCCCGGTGCTGCGCTCCCAGTGCTCGCCCATGTCGGCGAGCTTGTGCAGCCCGTAGTTCCGGTACGTGAAGCGTGCCTCGTGGATGACGAGTCCGGCGTCCACCTTGCCGTCCCGCACGGCCGGCATGATCTCGTGGAACGGCAGGACGACGATCTCGCCGACCCCGTCCGGCAGCGTGTCCGCCGCCCAGAGCCGGAACAGCAGGTAGGCGGTCGACCTCTCGCTCGGCACCGCGACCGTACGGCCCGTCAGGTCGGTCCCGGTCTCCCGGGTCAGCACCAGCGGCCCGCAGCCCCGCCCCAGCGCACCGCCGCACGGCAGCAGCGCGTACTCGTCCAGGACGTAGGGCAGCACGGCGTACGACACCTTCAGTACGTCGAACTCGCCGCGCTCGGCCATGCCGTTGGTGATGTCGATGTCGGCGAAGGTCACGTCCAGCGCGGGGGCGCCGGGGACGCGGCCGTGGGCGAGGGCGTCGAAGACGAAGGTGTCGTTCGGACAGGGCGAGTACGCGATCTGCATCGCATCACTGGTCATGCGTGTTCCAACTCTCCAATGCGGGCGCGAGCTTCCCGAAGCCCTCGGTGAGGGCGGCGAGCGCGTCGCCGATGCGCCAGGCGGCGCGGTCGCGTGGGCCGACCGGGTTGGACACCGCCCGGATCTCCAGCACGGGTACCCCGTGCGCGGCGGCCGCCTCGGCCACGCCGAACCCCTCCATGCCCTCGGCGAGGGCCTGCGGGTGGCGGGCGCGCAGCTCGGCGGCGCGGGCGGCGGTGCCGGTGACGGTGGAGACGGTCAGGACGGCGCCGGGACGGGCGCCGGTGGCCTCGGACACGCCTCGTACGAGCGAGGGCGGCGGCCGGTGGGTGACGGTCCCGAAGCCCAGTTCGGTGACCGGGAGGAAGCCGTCGGCGGTCTCGGCGCCCAGATCGGCCACGGTGATCGCGTCGGCGACGACGAGTGAGCCGACCGGGGCCTCGGGCAGGAAGCCACCGCCGATCCCGGCCGAGACGACGAGACCGTAGGGGCTGCCGTCGAGGGCGGCCGCGGTGAGCGCGGTGGCGGTGGAGGCGGCGGCGAGGGCGGGCCCGACACCGCCGGCCAGCAGGTCGTACCCGGCACCGGTCCGCACGAGGGAGACCCCCGGCAGCCGTACCTCCGCACCCGCATCCGGGAACGCCCGGGCCACCGCATCCCGTTCGGCCGGGACCGCGGTGGCCACGAGTACGCGTACGGAGGGCGTGGTCAGGCCTTCTTCAGCTTGAAGGACCACAGGCCCTTGGCCGGCTGCTGGCCCATCTGGATGGAGACGGTGTTGCTGGTGCCCTGGGTCCCGTACTGGGCGTTGAAGAACGCGCTGCCGGGGATGGTGGTGTAGGTCTTCTTGCTCACGTCGGTGAACTGGCGGCCGTTCACCAGGAGGATCCAGCCGGCGTCCGCGATCTTCGGGTCGACGCCGAAGCGGATCGTCTGGTCCGGGTCCACCTTGATCGACTCGATGTCGCCGGCCTTCTTGGCGCACTTAGCCAGCGACTTGGCGTCCAGGGGATTGCCGTCGTTGTAGCAGAGGGCCTCGGAGTTGACCGAGTTCCGGCCTACGGTGACCGTCGCGACGGGAGTCGGCTTCTCGCAGGCGGACAGGACGAGCAGTCCGGCGGAAACGGCGACGGCGGCGGCGACGGCGCGGCGGCGTCGCACAACGGATTGCAGCGTGGTCATGGCCGAAGGCTATCGGGCACCCGGAGTCCGCCGCCCATGTGGGGTGCGGCGTGCCCGGTTCGTTACGCCACTCGCGCCCGCGAGCGGCTGCCGTGGCGTGCCGAGGAGAGCAGTCCGCGCAGCGTGGTCAGCCATCCGACGGCCACGATGGCGGCGGCGACCATGAGGCCGAGGGAACCGTTGAGGGGCATCACGATGCCGACGGCGCCGCCGAAGACCCAGGCCACCTGGAGCAGCGTCTCCGACCGCGCGAACGCCGACGTGCGCACCAGTTCGGGCACGTCCCGCTGGATCAGCGCGTCCAGGGACAGCTTGGCCAGCGCCTGCGCGAACCCGGCGACGGCGGCCAGACAGGCCACCAGGAAGGCCCCGAAGAACAGGGCGGCCACGATCGCCGTACCCAGCACCACGGCGACGACGGTCACGATGATGACCTCGGGGGCCCTGGACCTCAGCCAGGCCCCCACAGCCGTACCCAGCGCGTTCCCCGCCCCCGCCGCGACACCCACGATCCCCAGCGAGACCGCCGCGCTCTCGCCGGTCAGCGGCTGCTCGCGCAGCAGGAACGCGAGGAAGAAGATCAGGAAGCCGGACAGGCAGCGCAGACAGGCGTTGGCGCCGAGGGCATGGGTGACGGCGGGCCCGACCGTCCGCAGCCCCGGCCGTCGCTTGATCGTCTGCTTGCGGTGCGGCCCGTGCAGATGCTCCTCGTCGGCGGCGAGCAGGGCCACGTCCTCGCCCTTGGCGGAGTCCACCTTGCGCGGCAGGGAGAACGACAGGAACGTCCCTGCAACGAAGATCACGAAGGCGCCGTACAGCGGCCAGGCATTCCCGATGGCATGCAGCCCCGCCCCGATCGGCGCGGCCACGCCGGTGGCCAGGAGGCCGGCGAGGGTGACCCGGGAGTTGGCCTTCACGAGCGAGAAGGCGGGCGGCAGCAGCCGCGGTACGACGGCGCTGCGGACCACCCCGTACGCCTTGGAGGCCACGAGCACCCCCAGCGCGGCGGGATACAGCTCCAGACTCCCGCTGGCCACGGCCCCCGAGATGATCAGCGCGAGCAGCGCCCGGGCCAGCATCGCCGCGGCCATCGCGGCCCGCCGCCCGTGCGGCAGCCGGTCGAGGAGCGGCCCGATGACGGGGGCGAGGACGGTGAAGGGGGCCATGGTGATGGCGAGATAGAGCGCGACGCGTCCGCGCGCCTCGTCGGTCGGCACGGAGAAGAACACGGTCGAGGCCAGCGCGATGGTGATCATGACGTCACCGGCGCCGTTCACCGCGTGCAGCTCGATCAGCTTGCCCAGCCCCGACTCGCCCGCACCATGGGCGTGCGTGGCCCTCCGGATCCCGCGCGCGGTACCGGTCACCGGGAAGTGCAGGGCACGCCCCACCGCGCGGACGGCACCGCCGACCCGGCCCGAACCGCCACCTCGAACGCTCCCCCTGTCCCCGGCTGCCACGTGCTTCATAGTGCCCCGAGACGCCGCCCGATAGTGCGGTTTGAACCCAAGCGAGTCGGGCGCAGCGGCGGTTTCGTGGCGGGCGGAGGGGGACGCCGGGGTCACTTCGTGGGGGCGGAGGGAGATGCCGGGGTCACTTCATG
This sequence comes from Streptomyces sp. NPDC101165, assembly GCF_044768135.1. Taxonomy (NCBI): domain Bacteria; kingdom Bacillati; phylum Actinomycetota; class Actinomycetes; order Kitasatosporales; family Streptomycetaceae; genus Streptomyces; species Streptomyces sp. NPDC101165. The sequence goes on from NZ_JBIWPG010000011.1 coordinate 213,309, forward strand.
GCGGGCCGAGGGGGGATGCGGGGTCACTTTGCGGCGGGCGGAGGCAGGATGCCGGGGCGGTTTTGTGGCGGGCCGAGAGGGTGCCCGGGCGACTTTGCGGCGGGCCGAGGGGGATGCCCGGGCGACTTTGTGGCGGGCCGAGGGGGATGCCCGGGCGACTTTGTGGCGGGCGGAGGCGTGATGGCGGCGCGACTTTGTGGCGGGCGGAGGCGTGATGGCGGCGCGACTTTGTGGCGGGCGGAGGCGTGATGGCGGCGCGACTTTGTGGCGGGCGGAGGCGGGATGCCGGGGGGTTTCGTGGCGGATCGAGGGGGGATGCAGGGGTGACTTCGCGGGGCGGTCGAGGCGTAACGCCGGGGGGCGTGTCGCAGTCGACCGAGGCGGAACGTGGGGGGTGACTTCGTAGCCGACCGAGACGGGTGGGTGGGTGGGAAACATCGCCGCGAAGCGGCGGACTGTCCCCGACCACCGACAACGGGGTAGCGTGCGTATCTCAGCCATAACGCAGAATGGATGGCAGAGGTGCGCCCGAGCGCGCGTCGGATGCAGACGTCGATGCGGTCCCCTGGTCCGCTCCGTCCCGCCTGACCGCCGGAGGCAGCCGCACTCATTGCAGACGGCGTAGGAGAGAAGCGATACCTGTGAGCGCAGCGACAACGCGAAGCCGCACCCCCGACCGTCTGTGCGCCGAGGCCGTGGACCTCGCCCGTGCCGCCGCCGAGGAGGCAGCCGCGCCCGGAGTTGTCGGTGAGCACGTCGGCCTGGTGTCGGAGGGTGACCGAGTCGTCACGCACTTCTTCGAGTGCAAGGAACTGGGCTACCGCGGCTGGCGCTGGGCGGCGACGGTGGCCCGTGCCTCCCGCGCGAAGATCGTGACCCTGGACGAGGTGGTCCTCCTCCCCGGCCCCGACGCCCTGCTCGCCCCCGAGTGGGTCCCCTGGAGCGAGCGCCTGCGCCCCGGCGACCTCGGCCCCGGCGACCTGCTCCCGACCGACCAGGAGGACCTCCGCCTGGAGCCCGGCTACACGGGCGAGGAGCAGCCCCCGCCGAACTCCCTGGTGTCGGACGAGATGGTCGAACTGGCGGACGCCGAGGACGCCGACGTGACGCCCGGTACGCCCGCCACCCAGGCAACGGTCCCCGCACGTGGTTCGATCGCCTCGGTGGCCCAGGAGCTGGGCCTGCGCCGCGCCCGCGTCCTGTCCCGCTACGGCCTGCACACCGCGGCCGACCGCTGGGAGGAGGGCTTCGGCCCCAAGACGCCGATGGCCCAGGCGGCCCCGGCGACCTGTCTGACCTGTGGCTTCCTCAGCCCGATCGGCGGCTCCCTGGGCCAGGCCTTCGGCGTCTGCGCGAACGAGTTCTCCCCGGCCGACGGCCGGGTGGTCTCGCTGGCGTACGGCTGCGGCGGCCACTCGGAGGCGGCGGTCATGCCGAAGCCGCCCCAGCCCCCTGCTCCGGTGATCGACGAGATGAAGGTCGACGTCTTCCCGCTCCGCCCGGCCCGCGACTCGGGCTCGGTCCCGGAGGCCGGCGACGCGGAGACGGCGGAACTCGGCCACTCGTAGCCCGGGCGGTCCAGGCGCCCCTTTCGTTCGCCTCCGGGCCTGACCTGTGCCTTCGGTCTCCCTGCCGCACTCGCTGTACCTTCGTCCTCACGTCGATGAGGAGAGTGAACGTGAGCAAGTTCGTGCGGCCGGCGGCCGAGGGCGCCGACCCCTTCGGCACCGCCCGTCTGCGCCGCGGTGTGCTCGACGCCTGGGCCACCAGCCCCGCCCGGTTCCGTGAGGACGCCAACGCCGAGGAGGACCTGGTCCTCGGCGGCTACCGGGACCGGCTCGTGGTGGAGCTGGCCCAGAACGCCGCCGACGCCGCCGCCCGTGCGCGGACACCGGGCCGGCTGCGTCTCACCCTCCGTGACGGCGTCCTGGTCGCGGCGAACACCGGCGCCCCCCTGGACGCGACCGGTGTCGAGTCGCTGTCCACCCTGCGGGCCTCCGCCAAGCGCGACGCGCAGGACACCCACGGCGCCGTCGGCCGGTTCGGTGTCGGCTTCGCCGCCGTACTCTCCGTCACCGACGAGCCCGCGATCGTCGGCCGCCACGGGGGCGTCCGCTGGGCCCTGGCCGAGGCGCGCGAGCTGGCGGCCGACACGGCCCGGCACAGCCCCGGCCTCGGTGACGAGATCCGCCGCCGTGACGGACATGTCCCGCTCCTCCGCCTCCCGTTCGCCGCCGAGGGCTCCGCCCCGGAGCCGTACGACACCGCCGTCATCCTGCCCCTGCGGGACACCGCCGCCGCCGACCTCGCCGAACGCCTCCTCGACGCCGTCGACGACGCCCTGCTCCTCGCCCTGCCCGGGCTGGAGGAAGTGGTGGTGGAGATCGACGGGGCCGCCCCGCGCACCCTGCGCCGCCGTACCGAGGGCGCCGTCACCGTCGTGGAGGACTCGCGGGAGGGGACCACCAGCTGGCGTACCGTCTCCGCGCACGGGCCGCTCACCCCGGACCTGCTCGCCGACCGCCCGGTCGAGGAGCGCCTGCGCCCGCACTGGTCGCTGACCTGGGCCGTGCCGACGGACGCCGACGGCCGCCCGGTCCGGCCGCGCACCAGCCCGGTCGTGCACGCCCCCACCCCCAGCGACGAGCCCCTCGGCGTCCCCGCCCTGCTCATCGCCTCCTTCCCGCTGGACACCACACGCCGGCACGCGGCCCCCGGTCCGCTGACCGACTTCCTGGTGCAGCGGGCGGCGGACTCCTACGCCGAACTGCTCGCCGAGTGGCGGCCGGTGACGGACGGCGTGATCGACCTCGTACCGGGGCCGCTGGGCAAGGGCGAGCTGGACGGCGCGCTGCGGCAGGCGGTCCTGGAGCGGCTGCCGCGCACCGCGTTCCTGCCTCCGGCCGTCGACTCCAGGAGTGACGACGAGCTTCCGGAGGCGCTGCGGCCGCGGGACGCCGAGGTGGTGGAGGGCGCCGGGGCGGACACCGTACGGGTCCTCGCGGAGGTGCTGCCGACGCTCCTTCCCGCGGGCCTCGAACGGCGCGTGGAGCTGCGCACCCTCGGGGTCGCCCGGATCCCGCTCGCCGACGCCGTCGACCGCCTCGCCGGCCTGGAGAAGGACCCCGACTGGTGGTGGCGGCTCTACGACAGCCTCGCCGGGGTCGACCCCGACCGGCTCTCGGGACTTCCGGTGCCCCTCGCGGACGGCCGTACGACCATCGGTCCCCGGCAGGTCCTGCTCCCCGCCCCGGACGCCGCGCACCTCGACCCGGACATCCTCGGCCGACTGGGGCTCAAGGTCGCCCACGAGGACGCCGCGCACCCGCTGCTGGAGAAGCTGGGCGCGCTGCCCGCGTCCCCGCGCGCGGTGCTGACCACCCCGCAGGTGCGGGCCGCCGTGGCGAACTCCCTGGACGACGAGGGCGGGGCGCTGTGGGAGGAGGACGCTCCCGACGCGGAGGAGCTGGCCGACACCGTCCTCGCCCTGGTGCGCGACGCGGGTCTCGAGCCCGGTGACGAGCCCTGGCTGGGTGCCCTCGCGCTGCCCGACGAGGACGGCGAACTCGCCCCGGCGGGCGAACTCGTCTTCCCCGGCAGCCCCTTCGCCCGCGTGATCCGCGAGGGCGAACTGGCCGCGGTGGACACCGAGTTGGCGGAGAAATGGGGCGAACAGCCCCTCACCGCCTGCGGTGTCCTCGCGGACTTCGCGCTGGTGCGCGCCACGGACGTGGTCCTCGACCCGGACGAACTGGAACCCCGGGAGGGCGACTTCGCCGAGCCGGACGACGCCGGCCTGCTGGACGCCGTCGACGTGTGGTGCGAGGACATCCTCGACCGCTTCCCCGACAGCCCGGTGCCCCCGGTCGCCACCGAACTCGTCGCCGTACGGGACCTCGACCTGGTCGACGACGACCACTGGCCCGAGGCCCTCGCCCTGCTCGCCCGGCCGCCGCTGCGCGACGCCCTCACCCAGCCGGTGCGGATCCTGCTGCCCGACGGCACCCACGAGGTCGTGCGCCCGTACGCGGCGTGGTGGCTGCGCGGGCACCCCGTCCTCGACGGGCGCCGGCCCGCCGGTCTGCTCGCGGCCGGCGGCGACCCGCTGCTGCGCGGGCTGTACGACGAGGCCGACGCGACCGGTTTCGACGACGAACAGGTGCTGCGCGCACTGGGCGTGCGGACCTCCGTGGCCGCCCTGCTGGACGAGCCCGGCGGCGCCGTCGAACTGCTGGACCGCCTCGCCGACCCGGAGCGGCCGGTCAGCGCGGCCCAACTGCACGCCCTGTACGGCGCGTTGGCCGAGCTGGACCCGGAGCAGGTGACCCTGCCGGACGAGCTGCGGGCCGTGGCCGACGGGCGGGTGACGGTGGTGGACGCGGCCGACGCGGTCGTGGTCGACTCGCCCGACCTGCTGCCCTTCACCTCCGGCGTCCCGCTGCTGCCGGTGCGCCCGTCCCGGGCCGCCGAGCTGGCCGAACTGTTCCAGGTGCGGCGGCTGAGCGAGTCCGTCACCGGCGAGGTGACCTCCGAGGGCTCCGAGCACGACGTACCGGACCCGGTGCGGGTGCTGCTCGGGCCGCGCACGCCCGGCACCTACGTCGAGCACGAGGAACTGGTCGTGGACGGCGTGGAGATCGACTGGCGGGTGACCGGCGACGGCGTCCTGCACGCGGCCACCCTGGAGGGCGTCGCCGCGGGCCTCGCCTGGGCGGCGGGCCAGTGGCCGCGCCGCTTCGAGGTGGCGGCCCTGCTGGAGGACCCGTCGCGGACGGCGGAGCTGGCGCGGGACCGGTGGTTCGACTGAACCACCCGCGACCTCTCACGAAATAATTAAATTCTGTACAACCATTCCCGCGCGTAGCGGATCTGATCAGGCGAGCCAGCAGGCTCCCAAGATCATTTGGGTCCGGCGCCGGTTGCACCCGTGCGGTGCGACCGCCGCTGGACCCGACTCTCCATAGGGGATCGCATGCGCATTCGTGCAACCGTGGCCGCCGTCTCCGGCGCCATGGCTCTCTCCGCCTTCGCCATGCCTGCCGCGCAGGCCGCCGACGCCGGTTCGTCCTATCGTGCGGAGACCGCGAAGGTTCTTCGGGCGGCGCACGCCGCCACGTCGGGCAAGACCGCGTTCAGCGCCTCCACCGCGGCCGACGGCGCCCCGTACGCGATGGACGTCACCTTCTCCGACTTCAAGATCGCCAAGGCCGTCAAGGTCGGTACGACCAACCATGTCTCCACCGCGGTCACCTACACGCTGACCCACGGCGCCGACGTCGACGTCACCGCCGATGACTTCCTCACCGGGCCCTACATCTACAAGGGCTCCTTCGACGCGCCGGACAACATGCTGTTCGGCAACGAGCCGGCCACCTGCGCCCCCACTTCGTCGACCACCGAGACCTGCAAGGGCCTCATCGACATCTACCCGGGTGACGACGAACTGTTCAACTCCGACGCCGGCACCTGGCACGGTGCGGCTCTGGCCATGGCGCTCAACGGCCAGGACCCGAGCAGCGCCGACTTCGACATCTCCAAGGTCGGTTACGCCGACCAGGGCTCCCTTGGCACCACGCTGGTCCAGCGCTACTCCAAGCTGACGGTCAACGCGACCCCGGAGCCGGTGAAGAAGGGCAAGACCATCACGGTCTACGGCAAGCTGTCCCGGGCCAACTGGGAGGACCACGCGTACCACGGCTACACGAACCAGTACGTGAAGCTCCAGTTCCGCAAGAAGGGCACCAGCACCTACACCACGCTGAAGACCATCAAGTCGGACTCGTACGGCAACCTGAAGACGACGACCACCGCGTCGGTCGACGGCTACTACCGCTACTCCTTCGCGGGCACCTCGACCACCCCGGCGGTCAACGCCACGGGTGACTTCGTCGACGTGCAGTAAGCGCTGCCGTTCCGGCCCCGGAGCCATGTGCCTCCGGGGCCGGAACGTTTCCTCTCACTTGTGTCACGGCCTGGCAATGCACGGCCAAAATCTGGCCGGGAAGCGCTCTTGCCGTACAACCAGTTGCACCCCTCACGGATCTGATCGCTCGAGTCAACCGACTCCACGATCACTTCTCCCCCAGGGGAACGCACATGCGCATTCGTGCCACCGTGGCCGCCGTCTCCGGCGCCCTGGCCCTCTCCGCTCTCGCCGTGCCGGCCGCGCAGGCCGCTCCGACCAGCGGGACGCCGTACACGCTGAACGTGAGCTTCTCGAACGTCACGATCGCCAAGGCGATCAAGGTCGGTACCACCAACAAGGTCAGCACGACGTACTCGTACACGCTGACGCACGGCGCGGACGTGGACATCACCAAGAGTGACTTCTACACGGACGCCTTCCTCTACAAGGGCTCCTACGACACCGAGACCAGCGAGCTGTACGGCGACAACCCGGCGACCTGCACCCCCACCTCGTCGACCACCGCCACCTGCACCGGAACGGTCGACATCTACCCGACCGACCCCGACCCGAAGAGCGCGGACGCCGGCACCTGGGGCGTGGCCGCCGAGGCGGTCGCCTTCAACGGGCAGGACCAGAGCAACCCCGACCTGAGCAAGGTCGGCTACAACGACAAGGGGGGTCTCGGCAGCACCCTGGTGCAGCGCTACTCCAAGCTCACGGCCGACGCCGGCCCGGAGCCGATCGCCAAGGGCAAGACCCTCACGGTGACGGGCAAGCTGTCCCGCGCCAACTGGGACGACAACCTGTACCACGGCTACACCGGCCAGCCGGTCAAGCTGCAGTTCCGCAAGGCGGGCACGAGCACGTACACCACCGTCAAGACGGTGTACACGGACTCCTCCGGCAACCTGAAGACCACCACCACCGCGAACTACGACGGCTACTGGCGCTTCAGCTTCGCGGGCACCTCGACGACCCCGGCGGTCAGCGCCACGGGCGACTACGTCGACGTGAAGTAACCCTCCGCCACACGCATGAGACCGGGGGCCGCCCGACATGGCGGCCCCCGGTCCCGTGGTGGTCGTTCGGCTCCTACGACGCCATGGTCCGGGCGAGAGCCGCCTTCGCCTCATCGAGGGCCGCCGCGTCCTGAGGCCGTACGGCGATCCGTCCGCCCGCCCGGTCCAGCAGGACGAGCGAGGTGACGAGCAGGCCGTGGCCGAGTTCCCGCAGTACCTCGTTGGAACCCGCGCTGTACAGCTCGTACAGGCGCTGGACGAAGACCTGGAAGGAGCCGTTGCCGGCCGCCGTCCTGCACGGCGCCACCCCGGGCCACGACACCCCGATCTTCCAGTGGGCCGACGGCTCCCTCTACACCTACAAGAGGGACGCCGACGGCAACCTGGTCAACCAGAAGAAGCCGATGTGGCCGGACAAGACCTGGAAGAAGGGCGACCGGTGACTTCAACGGCGACGGCCGGGACGACATCGCCTTCATGGAGGTCAACGGCCAGCTGAGCTGGTTCGCCGGCAACGGCAAGGGCGGACTGGCCCCCGGCAAGAGCATGTGGCCCACGGTCTGACGGTCACACGGGAAAGCGGCGGTCGACCCACTTCCACAGGAACTCCAGGGTGGCCGCCGCCACCACCGCCACCGCGACAGCCGTCCACGGCATCGCCATGCCCACCAGTTTCAGCGCGAAGAAGCTCTGCAGGGCCGGGACGACGAGGACGAACACGAACGCCACGCCCATCGACGCCACCAGGGCGACCCGCCACCAGGTGTAGGGGCGGGCGATGATCGCCAGAACCCACATGGAGATCAGGAACAGGGTCAGGGTCGCCGCGCTGGTCTCGGCGTCCAGGGAGCCCGGACCGGTGTAGTAGTGGCGGGCGAGCAGGTACGTCACGAAGGTCGCCGCTCCGGCCACCACCCCGCCGGGAACCGAGTACCGCATGACTCTGCGGACGAAGTGGGGGCGGGCCCGTTCCTTGTTGGGGGCCAGGGCCAGGAAGAAGGCCGGGATGCCGATGGTGAGGGTGGAGAGCAGGGTCAGGTGGCGGGGCAGGAAGGGGTACTCGACCTGCCAGCACACCACCAGCACCGCGAGCAGCACCGAGTAGACCGTCTTGACCAGGAACAGGGTCGCCACCCGCGTGATGTTGCCGATGACGCGGCGGCCCTCGGCCACCACCGACGGCAGCGTCGAGAAGCTGTTGTTCAGCAGGACGATCTGCGCGACCGCCCGGGTCGCCTCCGAACCCGAGCCCATCGACACGCCGATGTCGGCGTCCTTGAGCGCGAGCACGTCGTTCACGCCGTCGCCGGTCATCGCGACCGCGTGCCCGTGCGACTGGAGCGCGCCGACCATGTCCCGCTTCTGCTGCGGGGTGACCCGGCCGAACACGGTGCCCTCGTCCAGCGCCCGGGACATGCCCTTCGGGTCGGCCGGCATCCGGCGCGCGTCCACCGTCGACCCGGACAGGCCGAGCTTGGCGGCGACCGCCCCGACCGACACCGCGTTGTCGCCGGAGATGACCTTGGCGCGGACATTCTGTTCCGCGAAGTAGCGCAGGGTGTCGGCGGCGTCGGGCCGCAGCCGCTGCTCCAGCACCACGAGGGCGGTGGGGCGGGCACCGCGGGCCGGCTCGGGGTCGTCCAGGTCGCGGGTGGCGCGGGCGAGCAGCAGGACCCGTAGGCCCTGCTCGTTGAGGCGCTCGGTCTCGCCCAGGGCCGGGTCGTCCTGGGCGAGCAGTACGTCCGGGGCGCCCAGCAGCCAGGTGCTGGCCTCGCCGTCGCCCTCACTGAAGGCGGCTCCGCTGTACTTGCGGGCGGAGGAGAACGGGAGCGACTCGATGCAGCGCCACTCCTCGCTGTCCGGATAGGCGTCGATGATCGCCTGGAGGGAGGCGTTGGGGCGCGGGTCGGACTCGCCGAGGGCGCCGAGGACTTTGCGTACGTATGTCTCGTCGTAGCCGTCGAGGGTCCTCAGCTCGGTGACGTCCATGCCGCCCTCGGTGAGGGTGCCGGTCTTGTCCAGGCAGACGGTGTCGACGCGGGCGAGGCCCTCGATGGCGGGCAGCTCCTGCACCAGGCACTGTTTCCGGCCGAGCCGGATGACTCCGATGGCGAAGGCCACGGAGGTGAGCAGCACCAGCCCCTCCGGGACCATCGGGACGATGCCGCCGACCGTGCGGGCGATCGCGTCCTTCAGATCGTTGTTCTTGACGACCAGCTGGGTGACGACGAGCCCGATCGCGGCCGGGACCATCATCCACGTCACGTACTTGAGGATCGTGGAGATGCCGGAGCGCAGCTCGGAGTGGACGAGGGTGAAGCGGGAGGCCTCCTCGGCGAGCTGGGCCGCGTAAGCCTCCCGGCCCACCTTGGTCGCGGTGAAGGCGCCGCCGCCCGCGACCACGAAACTGCCGGACATCACCTGGTCGCCGGGGTGTTTGACGACCGGGTCGGCCTCACCGGTGAGCAGCGACTCGTCGATCTCCAGGCCGTCGGCCTCCGCGCACACCCCGTCCACGACGATCTTGTCGCCCGGACCTATCTCCATGAGGTCGTCCAGGACGATCTCGTTCGTGGCCACCTCGGTGGCGGTCCCGTCGCGGCGCACGGTCGGCCGGGCCTCGCCGATCACGGCGAGCGAGTCCAGGGTCTGCTTGGCCCGCCACTCCTGGACGATGCCGATCCCGGTGTTGGCGAGGATGACGAAGCCGAAGAGGCTGTCCTGGATCGGCGCGACGACCAGCATGATCAGCCACAGCACGCCGATGATCGCGTTGAACCGGGTGAAGACGTTCGCCCGGACGATCTCGCCCAGGGAGCGGCTGCTGCGCACCGGAACGTCGTTGACCTGCCCGCGCGCGACGCGCTCGGCGACCTGGGCGCCGGTCAGACCGGCCGAGGGCGCGCCCGGCGGGGACACCGGGTGCACGGGTTCGACTTCGGCGCCCGCGTCGATGTGGGTCATGCATTCGACGGTACGTGCGGTTTTGCGCCTTCACCTGCCGAGTGGGGGGAAGTTCCGACCTGGGGAGGACCCGAGTCGTGCGCAGGTTGTAGAGCCGGGTCGCCGGCTACTCCGTCGCGGCCGTCGCCTTCAGCGCCGCGTCCCGCTTGATCGCCGCGTCGCGCCTGCGGACGTACCAGATGCCGATCAGGCCCAGCCCGCCGCCGGCCAGGCAGGTCCACAGCCACCAGGTGTGGTCGTGGTCGGCGAACCAGCCGTAGAAGGGGAGCTGGACCAGGAAGAGGACGAACCACACGATCGTGCCGCCGGTGATGGTGGCGACCACGGGGCCCTCCAGGGGCTCCGGCGCCTCGTGCTTGGGGGTCCACTTAGCCATGGGGCACAGCTTACGAGGCGATGCCGAGACTGAACTGTCTACGCGCGGAGATGGCGATGTGAGACTCATACGTTCATACTGAAACCGTTTGACTTTGTCCATTTCTGCTCGTATGAAACTCCAACGGGGCTCGGGGGAACCCCGTAGGTGATGAGGTCCCGCATGTCCACCTCGGCACCCGCCAAGGTCCCCGCCCCCGAACAGCCGGGTGGCACCCCCGCCTTCGGCGCCCTCGACCGCTACTTCCGCATCTCCGAGCGCGGCAGCTCCGTCGCCCGTGAGATTCGCGGCGGTCTCGCCACCTTCTTCGCGATGGCGTACATCATCGTGCTGAACCCGATCATTCTCGGCAGCGCGAAGGACATGTACGGGCACCACCTGAACAACGGCCAGCTGGTCACGGCAACGGCCCTGACGGCGGCGTTCTCCACCCTCCTCATGGGGGTCATCGGCAACGTCCCGATCGCGCTCGCCGCCGGTCTCGGTGTGAACTCGGTCGTCGCGCTCCAACTGGCGCCCCGGATGTCCTGGCCGGACGCCATGGGCATGGTCGTGCTGGCCGGCTTCGTGGTCATGCTGCTGGTCGCCACGGGTCTGCGCGAGCGCGTGATGAACGCCGTGCCGTTCGGCCTGCGCAAGGCGATCTCCATCGGTATCGGCCTGTTCATCATGCTGATCGGCCTGGTCGACGCCGGTTTCGTCAGCCGTATCCCGGACATCGCCCAGACCACCGTGCCGCTCCAGCTCGGCAGCAACGGTCACCTCAACGGCTGGCCGGTGCTCGTCTTCATCCTGGGCGCGCTGCTCACCTTCGCCCTCATCGTGCGCAAGGTGCCGGGCGCGATCCTGATCTCCATCGTCGGCATGACCGTCCTCGCGCTGATCATCAACTCGGTCGCGCATGTGACGACCTGGGGTCTGACGGTCCCGAAGTGGCCGGGCAACCCGGTGTCCACCCCCGACTTCGGCCTGATCGGCCAGTTCAGCCTGTTCGGCGGCTTCTCCAAGGTCGGCGTGCTGACCGGCGTCCTCTTCGTCTTCACGGTCCTGCTGTCCTGCTTCTTCGACGCCATGGGCACGATCATGGGCGTCAGCGACGAGGCCAAGCTGACCGACGCCCAGGGCTACATGCCGGGCATCAACAAGGTCCTCTTTGTCGACGGCCTGGCGGTCGCGGCGGGCGGTGCCAGCTCCTCCTCGGCGACCACCGCGTTCGTGGAGTCCACCGCGGGTGTCGGCGAGGGTGCGCGCACGGGTCTCGCGAACGTCGTCACGGGCGGCCTCTTCGCGGTGGCCCTGTTCCTCACCCCGATCGCCACGATGGTCCCGTCCCAGGCCGCCACGCCGGCGCTGATCGCGGTGGGCTTCCTGATCCTGTCGAACTCCGTCAAGGAGATCGACTGGGCCGACTACACGATCGCGATCCCGGCCTTCGTGACCATGCTGATGATGCCGTTCACCTACTCGATCACCAACGGCATCGGCATGGGCTTCATCAGCTTCGTGGTGCTGCGCCTGGCGGCCGGCCGCCCGAAGGACGTCCCGGTGCCGATGTACGTCGTCTCGGCCGTCTTCCTCTTCTACTACCTGATGCCGGCCCTGGGCCTGACCTGATCACCCGGGGTCGGGTGACCCCGCGTAGAACTTCTCCGTCTCCTCGACGGCGGCCTGGAACCGCTCGTCGAAGTCGTCCCGGATGAGCGTGCGGATCACATAGTCCTGCACGCTCATTCCTCTTCTGGCCGCGTGATGCCGGAGCCTTTCGAGCAGCTCCCCGTCTATGCGCAGGCTGAGCACACTGGTCCCCATGGGTACGAGGGTCGCCACATCGGGCGGCCCGGTGCGTCACTTTCCGGAACTGGCTCACTCATATGAGTGATCGGATGGTTCAGTGGCGGGCGTCACGGGCATTTGGGCGTGTCGCGGTGGTCTTTAGCGAGAGTAATGAGTTACGCTAAAGAACATGCCGGACCTTACCCATGGCGACGACGCTGCCGCCGTGAACGCTCTCCGTTCCGCCGTGATGCGGCTGTCCCGTCGGCTCAAGCACCAGCGGGTCGACGAGTCGCTGAGCCCCACCGAGATGTCGGTGCTCGGCACCCTGGCCCGCTGCGGCTCGGCCACGCCGGGCGAGCTGGCCCGCAAGGAGCATGTCCAGCCGCCGTCGATGACCCGCATCGTCGCGCTGCTCGAAGCCAAGGGCCTGGTCCGGCTGGAGCCGCACCCCGAGGACCGGCGCCAGAAGGTCGTCACCCAGACCGAGCAGGCCGAGGCGATGCTCGAGGAGAGCCGCCGCAAACGCAACGCGTTCCTGGCCGGCCTGGTCGAGGGCCTCGACGAGGACGAGTGGGCCAAACTGCGCACCGCCGCCCCCGTGCTGGAGAAGCTCGCACATCTGTAAGGACGTATCGCTCAGCGAGTGAGCAGTCACAAAGGAGGCGAACCCTTTTGAGTTCGGGATCCGGAGCACCTTCCGCCCCCGCACCGACCACCCCTACTACCCCTGGCCCCGGTGGGTCCTCGATGTTCAGCTCGCTGAGGATCAGGAACTACCGCCTGTTCTTCATCGGCCAGGTCGTCTCCAACACGGGCACCTGGATGCAGCGCATCGCCCAGGACTGGCTCGTGCTCAGCCTCACCGGTTCCTCCGCGGCCGTCGGCATCACGACGGCTCTGCAGTTCCTGCCGATGCTGCTGTTCGGCCTCTACGGTGGCGTCCTGGTCGACCGCCTGCCCAAGCGCCCCACGCTGCTCGTCACCCAGACCGCCATGGCCGTCACGGGTCTCGCGCTCGCCGCGCTCACCCTCACCGGCCACGTCCAGGTCTGGCACGTCTACGTCGCCGCCTTCGCCGTCGGCCTCGCCACAGTGCTCGACAACCCGGCCCGGCAGTCCTTCGTCTCCGAGATGGTCGGCCCCGAGCAGCTGCAGAACGCGGTCAGCCTGAACTCCGCGAACTTCCAGTCCGCCCGCCTGGTCGGCCCGGCCGTCGCCGGCCTGATGATCACCGGTGTGGGCACCGGCTGGGCGTTCCTCTTCAACGGCCTGTCCTTCGTCGCCCCCCTCGCCGGTCTGCTGCTGATGCGCGCCCGTGAGCTGCACGTGGTCGAGCGGGCGCCGAGAGGCAAGGGCCAGCTGCGCGAGGGCCTGAACTACGTGGCGAAGCGCCCCGAGCTGATCTGGCCGATCGTCCTCGTCGGCTTCATCGGCACCTTCGGCTTCAACTTCCCGGTGTGGCTGTCGGCCTACGCCGACGACGTCTTCCACGCCGGTGCCGGCGCCTACAGCCTCTTCAACACGCTGATGGCCGTCGGCTCGCTGGGCGGCGCCCTGCTGGCGGCCCGCCGCGGCACGGCCCGGCTGCGCGTCCTGATCGCCGCCGCGGTGGCCTTCGGCACGCTGGAGATCGTGGCCGCGCTGGCCCCGTCGTACTGGCTCTTCGCGCTGCTCATGGTCCCGATCGGCGTCTTCGGCCTGACGGTCAACGTCACCGCGAACACCGCGGTCCAGATGGGCACCGACCCGGCCATGCGCGGCCGGGTGATGGCCCTGTTCATGATGGTGTTCATGGGCGGTACGCCGCTGGGCGCGCCGGTCGTCGGCTGGATCACCGACACCTACGGCCCCCGCATCGGCTTCGCCCTCGGCGGCATCATCTCCGCCGCCGCGGCCGCCACCGTCGGCCTGGTCCTCGCCCGCATCGGCGGTCTGCGCCTGGCCGTGGGCTGGCACCACGGCCACCCGCGGGTGCGGTTCGTGCCGAGAGAACGCGAGCAACTGGCGACCGCGGCCTGAGGAATTGCCGCCCCCGGAGGGCTCCCCGCCCCGGAGGGTCCCTACAAGACCCTCCGGGCCAGCACCTGCCCCGGCCAGTCGTCCGCGTCGAGCATGGTGACGCTGAAGGACTCGGTCGGCACGAAGCCGTTGCGCTCGTAGAAGGAGACCAGCTTGCGGTCGCCGCCCGCGTAGCAGTCCACCCGCAGCAGCGAGACCCCGGCCCGGCGGGTCTCCTCGGCCGCGTGGGCGAGCAGGGCGGCACCGACGCCCCGGCCCCTGAAGCGGCGGTCCGAGGCGAAGGTGTGGATGTAGCGCTCGGGCTCGTCGGCGGGCCGCAGATACTCGCCGGGCGCGTCGGTGAGGGTGAGCGTGGCCGCCGGGACACCGTCGTACTCGGCGATGTACGGGGCGCCCTCGGTGACGTACCGGGCGATCATGGCCACCGCCCTCGGGTTCTTCGACCAGGGTGTCGTGCCCCACTGCTCGGTGCGCCCCTGGGCCACCAGCCACTCCACGGCACTGTCGAACATGCCGAGGATCACGGGGATGTCGTCGGGCCCGCCTTCTCTGATGCTGATCTTCCCGTTCTTCTCCATGCACCTGATCATGCCCGTCCCAGGGGTGCCGGGTCAGCCGCCTGGCCCGGTGATCCGTTCCCTGGGAGGGTGACGTCATGAGACTCTTCGCCGCCGTGCTGCCCCCGGAGGACGTGACGCACGAACTCGCCGCCGAGGTCGCCGTGTTGCGTGCGCTGCCCGGCGCCGACGGACTGCGCTGGACCGGCCGCCCCGGCTGGCACTTCACCCTCGCCTTCTTCGGCGAGGTCGACGACGAACTCGTACCGGACCTCTCGGACCGGCTGGAGCGCGCGGCCCACCGCACCGAGCCCTTCCCGCTGGCGCTGGCCGGCGGCGGCCAGTTCGGCCATGGACGGGCCCTGTGGGCGGGTGCCTCCGGCGATCTGGAGACCCTGCGCCTGCTGGCCGACCGCGCGGAGGCGGCGGCGCGGAAGGCCGGGGTGCCGATGGGGGAGCACCGCCGCTACAAGGCTCACCTGACGGTGGCCCGCAGCCGGGACGCGGTGGACGTACGGCCGTACGTCGAGAGCCTCCGCGACTTCACGAGCCGCACCTGGACCGTGGCCGAGCTGGCCCTGGTGCGCAGCAACCTGCCGAGGTCCGGGGTGCCCGGGGAGCAGCCCCGCTACGAGGCGGTCGCCCGCTGGGCGCTCGGCGGGGCCGGTTAGGCTCGGGTACGTGGACCCGAAAACCCGGAACCGGATCATGGCCGGTGTGCTTGTGCTGATGTTCGTGGTGGTTGCCGTGTCGGCGGCGGTCGGGAAGTAGACCGCCGCCGCTCGGCCGTACCGCCGGCTGCGGCGTACGGCCACGGCTACCAGGCGAAGGCCTCCGGGGACGCACCCGGACCCGGGAAGATCTCGTCCAGCCCCGCCAGCAGTTCCTCGCCCAGCTCCAGCTCCACGGCCCTCAGGGCCGACTCCAGCTGTTCCGGCGTGCGCGGGCCGACGATCGGGCCGGTCACGCCGGGCCGGGTGAGCAGCCAGGCCAGGGCGGCCTCGCCGGGCTCCACACCGTGCTTCTCGAGCAGGTCCTCGTACGACTGGATCTGCGCGCGGATGCCGGTGTTGGCGAGCGAGTCGGCGGCCCGGCCGGAGGCACGGCGTCCGCCCTGCGCCTCCTTCTTGATCACACCGCCGAGCAGACCGCCGTGCAGCGGCGACCACGGGATGACCCCGAGGCCGTACTCCTGCGCGGCCGGGATGACCTCCATCTCGGCGCGCCGCTCGGCGAGGTTGTACAGGCACTGCTCGCTGACCAGCCCGATGGTGCCGCCGCGCCGGGCGGCGATCTCGTTGGCCTGGGCGATCTTGTAGCCGGGGAAGTTGGAGGAGCCGACGTACAGGATCTTGCCCTGCTGCACGAGCACGTCGATCGCCTGCCAGATCTCCTCGAAGGGGGTCCGGCGGTCGATGTGGTGGAACTGGTAGACGTCGATGTGGTCCGTCTGCAGCCGCTTCAGACTCGCGTCCACGGCCCGCCGGATGTTGAGGGCGGACAGCTTGTCGTGGTTGGGCCAGGCGTCCCCGTCGGCGGCCATGTTGCCGTACACCTTGGTGGCCAGCACGACCTTGTCGCGCCGGTCCCCGGCCTTGGCGAACCAGTTGCCGATGATCTCCTCGGTACGGCCCTTGTTCTCGCCCCAGCCGTACACGTTGGCGGTGTCGAAGAAGTTGATGCCCGCGTCGAGCGCCGCGTCCATGATCGCGTGACTGTCGGCTTCGTCGGTCTGCGGGCCGAAGTTCATGGTGCCGAGGACGAGTCGGCTGACCTTGAGTCCCGTGCGTCCTAGCTGCGTGTACTTCATGGGCAACCAGCCAACGGCTTGGAGTGCGCTCTATGCAAGCGACTGGGGGTCTAGTCGCGGGGGAAGTCGTCGGTCTTGAGGGTGAGGCCCAGGTCGGTGGTGGTCATGTCGATGTCTGCTCCGAAGGCGACCGTCAGTTCGCTGATGTACTCACCGTCCTTCGGCTGGCTGTAGAGGTGGCACTTGCCCTGGTAGGGATCGGCGACGAGGTAGACGGGAACCTCGGCAGTGGCGTAGGCCGTCTTCTTGGGGCCGTAGTCGTTGTGTCCGGTGCCCTTCGAGATGACCTCTGCGACGAACTCGACGTCGTCACAGAGCCAGAGCCCCCCGGGCGTCTTCTCGGCGCCCTCGGCCACGAGGGTGACGTCGGAGCAGAAGCCGTTGAGGTGACCGGGGTGGTCGATGCGGACGTCCGACTTGAGGCGCTTGCGCGGGTACTTGGTGCGCAACTGCTCGATGACGTCCAGGGTGATCTCCCAGTGGGTGTCCCGCTGGGGCGACATGAAAATGGCCCCTTCGACGATGTCGACCTTGTATCCCTCGGGGGTGGTCCGCTCGAGCGACTCGAACAGGTAGTCCAGAGTCGGCACGCCGCTCTCCTCGGCCATCTAGATCCTGTCTTCAAGGACGGTCATCGTGGCGCTCCGCCACGGCTGCCCCACGGACAGGTGCAGCCGCGCAGTTCAACGATACGCACGGTGGCCGGGAGACACCGGAATCAGGTCAATCTGTTCCGGCCGCGTACGCCTGTCCGATTCCCCACGCCTCCCACATCGCCCCCGCGAACGCCTCCGCGATCCGGTGCTCCCCGCTCGCGTTGGGGTGCGTCCCGTCGTAGGTGTCGGTGTGGATGTCGTACGACTCCGGCGGCGAGGCCAGCAGGATCGGCGACCGGGGCTCGTCCAGGTCGGCGACCGCCTTGGCGAGCAGGACGTTGAACCGGTCCACCTGCTCGGCGAAGGACGCGTCCGCCTGGGCGCGGATGTTCGGGATCACCGGGAGCAGGACCATGCGGATGCGCGGGCGGGCCGCACGGGCGCCGGTGACGAAGGCCCGTACGTTCTCCGCCGTCTGCTCGGCGTTCGTGTAGAAGCCCAGGTCGATCAGGCCGAGGGAGACCAGCAGCACATCGGGCCGGTGCTCCCGTACCGCCTCCCCGATCAGCGGAGCCATGTGCAGCCAGCCCTCGCCCCAGCCGGCCAGGTGGGTGCGGGGGAAGCCGGGTTCGGCGTAGGCGCACGACGTCGGTGCCTCGGCCGTCTTGTCGTACAGCTCCTCGCGCGGGCCGACGAAGGTGAACGGTCCGCCGTACGACTCGCACAGGTGTCGCCACAGCCGGTAACGCCACGTGTGCTCGCCCGCGCTCCCGATCGTCATGGAGTCGCCCACGGGCATGAACCTAAGCATCCGCTCATGATGGACGATCGCAGCAGCGTGTGGGGTGTGAGGCCCACCACGCCCCTGAACCCCCGGACGGGATGGCAGGCTTGGTGTCATGCGCCGACCGTTCGCCCTGCTCGCCGGGGTCCTGCTCGCGGGTGCCTGCGCGCTGCCCGCCGCCGCTGACACCACCGGTGATCAGGGGTTCACCATCAAGGACCCCCGGATCACCGAGTCCAGCGGCCTGGCCGCCTCCCACCTGCACCCCGGCATCTACTGGACGCACAACGACAGCGACGACGGGCCGTACATCTACGCCGTGGACAGCGCGACCGGGAAGACCGTCGCCACGGTGACCCTGCGCGGCGTCGGCTCCCCGCGCGATGTCGAGGCCATCTCCATCGGGCCGGACAACCAGATCTACGTCGGTGACATCGGCGACAACCTCGACGGCACGTGGCCGTACATCTGGATCTACCGGCTGCCCGAGCCGAAGGTGCTCAAGGACCAGACGGTCCGGGCCACGCAGTACGTCGTGAAGTACTCCGACGGGGCGAGGAACGCCGAGTCGCTGGTCGTGCACCCCAAGACCGGGCGGGTCTACATCATCGACAAGAAGGAGGACGGCGGCCATCTCTACGAGGGGCCCGCGCAGCTCTCCACCGCCGGCGCGAACATCTTCAAGCCTGTCGCCGCCGTCGACCTGTGGGCCACCGACGCCGCCTTCTCGCCGAACGGCCGACAGCTCGCGGTCCGGGGGTACTTCGGCGGCGTCTACTACGACTGGAACGGCGGGAAGATCAAGCGGGCGGGGCGGCTCGACGTGCCCCTGCAGGGGCAGGGGGAGTCCGTCTCGTACTCCGCCGACGGCACCAAGCTGATGTACGGCAGCGAGGGGGCCGACAGTTCGGTGGAGGCGCAGGACGCGCCGGCCGGGGCGGCGAGCAAGAAGCCGTCCGGCAGCGGGAGTTCCGCCTCCGACGGCGTCGGCGGGACCGGCGCCGGCAACAGCGGGAGCATCAAGGTCGGCGCCGTCGTGGTGGCCGTGGGCGCGGCCGCGCTGTTCGGGTTGCGGCGGCTGCGGCGCAGGAGTTGAAGCGGCCGGCGCCGGATGTCTTGACGCGTGTGGGGTGTCAGTTCTCTGGGAGGTGCGCGGCGCATAGGAGCGCTCCCATGCTGTTCCGGGACCTGTACGGCGGCCTGGCGGCCGCATGACCGAGGGGCGCCCGGTGCCCGCACCGGGCGCCCCTCCATATGTGTTCCCACCTGCATGGGAACACCCTGTTCCCGGCCGGGAACACCCTCCCGTCTCGGCACACTGAGAGGGCCGTACGCCGGCTCCGGTGCTCTCGTTTCGTCCCGCTACGGAGTGCCGCCGTATCCAGGAGGGCTCAAGTGAACCGATCACTGCTGACCATGCGCTCGGCGCTGATTCTGCTGCTGGGTGTTCTCGTCGGCGTGGGGGCAGGAGTGCTGACCGCCTGTGCCGACGGTCGCGGCGACGCGAGGTCGGTCATGGTGGGCGCGACCGCTTTCGCAGCCGCCGTGGCTTTCTTCAACTCCATCATCGATTAGGCGTATTGGCCGGTCAGACGCACTGACCGAGACCGGTTGCCGTCGTTGAACAGGACATGAGGGCCAGATGGCCTGTCGTTTTCCGGTAGATACATCCCGGATGCATCCGGGGAGAGGAGACGGTGGTGGGGGACGATGACCGCGATGAAGCGGCCTTCGATGACGCGGCGTTCGGCGACGCGGCCTTCGGTGACGCGGAGGGGTTCAAGCCGCTGTCGGGAGAGCTGCGTCCTGAAGTGCGGGAGCTGGCCGAGGCGTTGCGCCGCCTGCTGAAGGGCTCGGGGAAGTCGCAGCGGCAGTTCGCGGTCTATCACCACATCGGCGTCTCCACGGTCTCGCGCTATCTGAGCGGTGAGCGCATCCCGGACAAGCACTTTCTCGACGGGTTGATGAAATCGGCCTGCAAGGCTCACGGCAAGGAGGTCAGCGAGGGGCTGCAGGGCCTGATGTACCGGCTGCATCGAGACGCGTTGCTGGCCGAGGACCCGGCCCGGTACCGGGAGCAGATGGCCAGCGACCGGCTGGAGGACGCCGTTCTGCGTGAGGAGGAGGCGCAGCTGGAGATCCGGGAGCTGAGGAAGACCGCGAAGGGGCAGAAGCAGCAGTTGTGGGCGCTGGAGTCCCAGCTCCTTCAGCTGGCGGCGGCGGAGCAGCAGGAGCGGGGCGCGTTACGGGCGGACCTGGAACGACACCGGATGCGCAAGGAGGAGCTGGAGGAGGCGTGCGCGCGTCTGCGGGACAAGGTCGCTCGTTTGGAGAGGGCGCTCGAGGAGGCGGAGCGGGAACGGGAGGCCGCGCGGACGCGTTGCCGGGAGCTGGAAGCCGAACTGGCCGTGGCGCAGGAGGCCGCCGAGCGGGCCGAGCTGGAGCGGCAGGCGAGGGAGGAGCGGCTGCGCCTGGCCAAGGCCGCCGAGGTGGCCGAGCACCGTCTGGCGGACCTGGAACGCGTTCATCTGGAAGCCGAACAGGTACGCCTGGCGGCCGCCCGGGAGGCCGCGACCCAGTTGGAGGAAGCCAAGACCAAGGCCGACGAGTTGCTGCAGGAGGCAACACTCAGGGCCACGAAGGTCCGGCCTCCGGTGCTCAGGAGATCGGCCGCGCTGCGCCAGTTGAAGGAGGCCGCGCAGCAGATGGCCGAGGTCCGGTTGCCCGAGCTGGCCAAGCATCTGTCCCAGGCGCACCCGGAGGATGTGGACATCGTGGTGCGACCCATCGGCATCCACAGCCTGGACGACATCGGGCAGACAGCCCAGGCACTCGACACCGTCCACCGCGCATACGTACAACTGGCCGTTGACCAGGCCCTCCTGCGGAGCAACGTCAACGCGATGTTCATCAACCTCTCGCGTCGCTCCCAGGGCCTGGTCATGCGCCAGTTGTCCCTGATCTCCGACCTGGAGGAGTCCGAGACGGACCCGGACCGGCTGTCGTCGTTGTTCAAACTGGACCACCTCGCCACCCGGATGCGCCGCAACTGCGAGAACCTCCTCGTGCTCGCCGGTGAGGAGCCCGGCCGCAGCTGGACCCGGCCGGTCCCGGTGGTCGACGTGCTCCGCGCGGCCGCGTCCGAGGTGGAGCAGTACGAGCGCGTCGAGCTGGCCGACGTGCCCGGCATCGAGATCGCCGGCCGTGTGGTCAACGACCTCGTCCACCTGCTCGCCGAGCTGCTGGAGAACGCGACGTCCTTCTCCTCGCCGCAGACCAGGGTCAAGGTCACCGGCAACGCGCTGCCCGAGGGCCGTGTGCTGATCGAGATCCACGACACCGGTGTCGGCCTCTTCACCGAGGACCTCGCCGAGGTCAACGAACTGCTCGCCGCGCCGCCGGTCCTGGACATGTCGGTCGGCCGCCGCATGGGTCTGTTCGTGGTCGGGGCTCTGTCCCAGCGGCACGGCATCCGGGTCCAGCTGCGCCCGTCCGACACCGGTGGTACGACCGCGCTGGTCATGCTGCCCGTCGACGCCAGGGAGTTCGTTCCGGAGCAGCCGTACGGCGGCCACCTCGACCATGAGGGCGGTCAGTCGCCCACGGCCACGGCACACCTGTTCACCATCTGCGACTCCGGCCGCCTGTCCATCGAGCGGCCGCACCCATGACGGACCGGGCTGTGAAGGCGTAGGCGGCGGCGCCCCTCGTCGTACGACGAGGGGCGCCCCGGCAGACCCGGGGCGCCCCTCGTGGACGTACGCAGGAAGGAGGTCAGATCTTCTCGATCACGTAGTCGATGCACTTCGTCAGCGCCTCGACGTCCGCCGGGTCGATCGCCGGGAACATCGCGATGCGCAGCTGGTTGCGGCCGAGCTTGCGGTACGGCTCGGTGTCCACGATGCCGTTGGCGCGCAGCACCTTGGCGACGGCGGCCGCGTCGATCTCGTCGGAGAAGTCGATCGTGCCGATGACCTGCGAGCGCTTGGCCGGGTCCGAGACGAACGGGGTGGCGTACTTGGACTCCTCCGCCCAGGTGTAGAGGCGGGTCGAGGAGTCCTTCGTGCGGGCCGTGGAGAAGGCCAGGCCGCCCTGGCCGTTGAGCCACTCCAGCTGCTGGCCCAGCAGGAAGAGGGTGGCGAGGGCCGGGGTGTTGTACGTCTGGTTCTTGCGGGAGTTGTCGATCGCCGTGGGGAGCGAGAAGAACTCCGGGACGTGGCGGCCGGAGGCGTGGACGCGCTCGGCGCGCTCGATCGCGGCCGGGGAGAACACGCCGATCCACAGGCCGCCGTCGGAGGCGAAGGACTTCTGCGGGGCGAAGTAGTAGACGTCCGTCTCGGCGATGTCGACCGGGAGGCCGCCCGCGCCGGAGGTGGCGTCCACGAGGACGAGCGAGCCCTCGTCGCCGCCGGCCACGCGCTTGATCGGCATGGCGACACCGGTGGAGGTCTCGTTGTGGGTGTAGGCGTACACGTCGACGCCCGCCTCGGCCTGCGCCTCGGGGTGGGTGCCCGGGTCGGTGGCGATGACGGTGGGGTCGGCCAGCCAGGGGGCGAGCTTGGCGGCCTTGGCGAACTTGGAGGAGAACTCACCGAAGCTGAGGTGCTGGGACTTGTTCTCGATCAGTCCGTGGGTGGCGATGTCCCAGAAGGCGGTGGACCCGCCGTTGCCCAGGACGACCTCGTAGCCGTCGGGGAGGGAGAACAGGGAGCTGATGCCGTCGCGGACCTGGCCCACCAGGTTCTTGACCGGGGCCTGGCGGTGGGAGGTGCCGAGCAGAGAGCTTCCGGTGGCGGCGAGCGCCTCGAGGGCCTCGGTACGCACCTTGGAGGGGCCCGCGCCGAAGCGTCCGTCGGCGGGCTTGATGTCAGCGGGAATCTGGATGTCGGCCACGAGTCGGAGGGTATCGCCCACGCGAAACGGGACGGAACCGTGTCCGTCCGATGAGACAAGATCACTGAACCGTGGACTTGTGAGGTTGTACGACGAAATCAGCGGGGCTGTGGAAAAGTTACGGTGACTGTGCGTGATCGGAGGCATCCTGGACGCATGACGGATCTCTCGGGCCTCGAGGCGGAGCTGCGTGGGGTCGTCCGGGGCGAGGTCGGCTTCGATGTCACCGCCCGGGCGCTCGTGACCATGGACGCGTCCAACTACCGGCGGGTCCCGGCGGGCGTGGTGGCCCCACGGGACGCCGAGGACGTGGCGGCGGTGCTGGAGGTGTGCCGGGCACGCGGAGTGCCGGTGGTGGCGCGCGGCGGGGGCACGTCGATCGCGGGGCAGGCGACCGGCACGGGAGTGGTGCTGGACTTCACCCGGCACATGAACGGCCTGCTGGAGCTGGACCCGGTCACCCGCACGGCCGTCGTCCAGCCGGGTCTGGTCCTCGACCGGCTCCAGGAGGCCGCCGCCCCGCACGGCCTGCGCTTCGGCCCCGACCCGTCCACCCACAGCCGCTGCACGCTCGGCGGAATGATCGGCAACAACTCCTGCGGCTCCCACTCGGTCGCCTGGGGGACGACCGCGGACAGCGTCCGGGAGCTGTCCGTCCTCACCGCGCGCGGTGGGCGGCTGCGGCTGGGCCGGGACTGGGCCGGAGCGCCGGACGGACTGCGCGCCCTGGTGGAGGGCGACCTGGCCCGCCTGCGCACCGGCTTCCCCGACCTGCCCCGCCGCATCTCCGGATACGCCCTGGACGCCCTGCTCCCCGAGAAGGGCGCCGACGTCGCCCGCTCCTTCTGCGGCTCCGAGGGCACCCTCGGCATCCTCACCGAGGCGGTCGTGGGGCTGGTGGAGGCCCCCCGCGCACGGGCCCTCGCGGTGCTGGCGTACGGCGACGAGTCCGGCGCCGCCGAGGCCGCCGCCGGACTCCTGCCTCTCGGTCCGCTCACCGTGGAGGGCATGGCCGCCGACCTGGTGCGCTCGCCGGCCGGGCTGCCCAAGGGCGGCGCCTGGCTCTTCGTGGAGACCGGCGGGGAGACACCGGCCGAGGCACGCGCGCATGCGGAGGCGATCGTCCGCGCGGCCGACGTCGTCGACTCCCTGGTGGTGACGGACCCGGCGGCCCAGCGGACCCTGTGGCGCATCCGCGAGGACGCTTCGGGCACCGCGACCCGCATGCCCGACGGTGGGGGTACCTCCCTGTCCGAGCGAAGCCGAGGACTTGGGGGAGAGGCCTGGCCCGGCTGGGAGGACTGCGCGGTACCGCCCGCCCGGCTCGGCCCCTACCTCAGGGACTTCCGGGCCCTGCTCGCCGACCACGGCCTGCGCGGCACTCCGTACGGCCACTTCGGCGACGGCTGCATCCACGTCCGCATAGACTTCGACCTGCTCACCGAGGCGGGCGTCGGCCGCTTCCGGCGCTTCTCCGAGGAGCTGGCCGACCTGGTCGTCACGCACGGCGGCTCACTGTCCGGGGAGCACGGCGACGGCCAGGCCCGCGCGGAGCTGCTGCCGCGGATGTACGGCGAGGAGACGGTACGGCTCTTCGAGCGGGCCAAGGCGGTCTGGGACCCCGACGACCTCCTCAACCCCGGCATGCTGGTCCGCCCGGCCCCGCTCGACACCAACCTCCGCTTCTCCGTCCTGCCCCGCCGCCCGGTGGACGTGGCCTTCGGCTACCCGGCCGACGGCGGTGACTTCGGCGCGGCCGTCCGCCGCTGCGTAGGCGTCGCCAAGTGCCGTACGACCACGGCCGCCGGGTCCGCCGTGATGTGCCCCTCCTTCCGGGTGACCGGCGAGGAGGAGCACTCCACCCGCGGGCGGGCCCGGCTGCTGCACGAGATGCTCGCGGGCGAACTGGTCACGACGGGCTGGCGCTCCACCGAGGTCCGGGACGCCCTGGACCTGTGCCTGTCCTGCAAGGGCTGCCGCTCGGACTGCCCGGTGGGTGTCGACATGGCCACCTACAAGGCCGAGTTCCTGCACCACCACTACGAGGGCCGACGCCGTCCCGCCGCCCACTACACGATGGGACGGCTGCCGGTGTGGCTGCGCTGGGTGGCACGGACCCGCACGGCCCCGCTGCTGAACAAGCTCGCGTCCGTGCGCCTGTCGGCCCGGACAGGCAAACGCCTGGGCGGAATCGCACCGGAACGGCAGATCCCGAGGATCGCGAAGGAGCCGTTCACCCACTGGTGGCGACGGCGGAAGCAGCGCACCGGGGGAGACCTGGTCGTCCTGTGGCCGGACACCTTCACCGAGCATCTCTCGCCCTCGGTCGGACAGGCGGCCGTCCGGGTGCTGGAGGCTGCCGGCCTCAGGGTGGTCCTGCCGCCGTCCCGCCCGCTCGGCGGCGGGGTCTGCTGCGGCCTGACCTATGTCTCCACCGGCCAGCTCGACCGGGCCCGCGCGGTGCTGCGCCGCACCCTCGACCTGATGGAACCGGTGCTGCGCCGCGGCGCCCCGGTCGTCGTCCTGGAGCCGAGCTGTGCGGCGGCCCTCCGCGGCGACCTCCCGGAACTCCTGCACGGCGACCCCCGAGCAGCCCGGCTCGCGTCGTCGGTCCTCACCTTCGCCGAGGCGCTCGAACGCCACGCCCCCGACTGGACGCCGCCCGCCGTCGACCGCCCGGTCGCCGGCCAGACCCACTGCCACCAGCACGCGGTCCTCGGCGACACCGCCGACCGCCGTCTGCGCGAGTCGGCGGGCCTGACCGGCGACCTGAGTGGCGGCTGCTGCGGACTGGCGGGCAACTTCGGCTTCGAGAAAGGACACTTCGAGGTGTCGAAGGCATGCGCGGAGGAGCAACTGCTGCCCTCGGTACGGGAAGCACCGCAGGGCACGGTGATCCTGGCGGACGGCTTCTCGTGCCGCACCCAGCTGGAGCAGCTGGCGGGGGTGCGGGGGCGCCATCTGGCGGAGGTGCTGGCGGAGGGCCTGGAGAAGCAGGAGAAGGAAACGGGGGGCGAGAAGTGACCGAGGAACACGGCCGGCTGGCCGTCCTCTCCGACATCCACGGGGTACTCCCCGCCCTGGAGGCGGTTCTGGCAGAGCCCGAAGTGGCCGCCGCCGACCGCATCGTCCTCACCGGGGACATCACGGCGGGCCCCCAGCCGGCCGAGGTGCTGGACCTGCTGCGGTCGCTCGGTGACCGGGTGCTGTGGGTCGGCGGGAACGCGGACCGGGAGCTGGTGGAGTACCGGCGGGGCGAGCGCACGGAAATCCCGGACCCCATCGGCCCGTTCGCGGCGCAGGCGCTCCGTGAGGATCAGGTGGACCTCCTCGCCACGCTGCCCGGAACCCTCACCCTGCGCGTCCGCGGCCTGGGCAAGGTGCTGTTCTGCCATGCCACCCCGCGCGACGACGAGGAGGTGGTGCTGGTGGACTCCCGCCCTGAGCGCTGGGCCGAGGTCTTCACCGGCCTCGACCCCGACATCGGCACGGTCGTCTGCGGGCACACCCACATGCCGTACGTCCGCCTGGCCCACGGTCGTCTGGTGGTCAACCCGGGCAGCATCGGCATGCCGTACGGGCGTCCCGGCGCCCACTGGTGCCTCCTGGGCCCCGGAGCCGACCTGCGTGTGACGTCGTACGACATACCGGGGGCGGTGGCCCGGCTCACCGGCGAGTGCGCGTACCCGGAGATCGCCGAGTGGGCCGACTTCTACCTGAACTCCCGTGTGACGGACACGGAGGCGCTGACGGCGTTCGGGCCGAGGGACGGCAGGGAAGCCTCAGAGGTTTCGTAGCTGCGGGTTCATAGGCTGACGCGAGGGTGAGGTGCTCGCAGCGGCCACCATGCTGATCGTCGGCGGTCACGTCTCCTGCTCGGGCTGCTCCGTTTCGAGGTGGGCGCGGGCGGCGAGGCGGTGGAGTACGTGGGGGAATGGGACTTCCCGCTCAACCGGCTGCTGCACAAGGCGCTCGGCGTCTACATGTCCCGGCGTTGAGCCCCGGCCCTCAAGGCTGCTCTCAGGTTCGTGGCGGGTTCATAAGAGAATTCTCAGGTTCGGGGGCGCTCCTCAGGAATCACCTAGGTACTCCCAGGTACTCACAGCGCCCCTTTGCCATTTTTGCCGTTCGGTGGCGCGGGCTGCGTGTAGGTTCTTCGACATCGGGTTCCGGACGCGGAATTCCCGGACCATAGAACTGCGAAACACTAGGAGTCGGAATGAGCTTCAAGAAGCTTGCCCCGCTGCCCCCGAAGCCCAAGTCGAAGCAGCTCCCGCCGCCGCCGAAGCCGAAGCCCCGGAAGCACGCCCCCAAGCCGCTGCCCAAGCCGCTGCCCGGCCGGGACCAGTGATCCGACGCTGAGCCGAAAGGGGTCGATGGTGCACCGTCGACCCCTTTTCGTCTTCATTATGGAAGGTGATTCGGAAAGGGATTCCGGTGACTGAAGAGAACGAAGAATTCGAGTACGAGACGCCTGACATTCCCGCCCGGACGGCATTCCGTCGTTTCTGGCCGCTGACAAAGGGGCTGAGGAAATGGCTGCTTCTCGTCTGGGTGTGCACGGTGCTCGCCGCGCTCGCCGAGACCGAGGCCATCCTGCTCTTCGGCGACCTCACCGACCACGCCTTGCAGAAGGGCTCGCTGGCCGCGTTCTGGAGTCCGGCCGTCAAGTGGCTGGGCGTCGCCGTGGTCGGCGCGCTGGTCGCGTACGCGGGCAACTCCCTTGCCGCGTGGGCGACCGAGCGCTTCGTGATGCGGCTGCGCGAGCACGTCTTCGACCATGTGCAGCAGCTGCCCCCGCACTTCTTCCAGCGCCACCGCCAGGGCGACCTGCTCTCCCGCCTGACCAGTGACGTCGAGGCGATCGAGACGATGGTCGTCTCCGGCCTGGTCGGCGCCGCCTCGGCCGCCTTCTCCGCCCTCTTCTACGCGGCCGCCGCGTTCTGGCTGCGCTGGGACCTGGCCGCCGCCACCTTCGTCCTCGCGCCCCTGTTCTGGCTGGCCGCCCGCCGCTTCTCCGGCTCCATCAAGGACGTTTCCCGCGAGGGCCGGGTCGCCGACGGCGCGATCACCTCCGTCGTCGAGGAATCCCTCGGCAACATCGTGCTGACCCAGGCCTACGGCCGCCGGGACGCCGAGCGCCGGCGGCTGGGCGAGGAGGCGAACGCCTGGTTCCGCGCCTCGGTCCGCTCCACCCGCCTCAACGAGGCCTACGAACAACTCGTCCAGGTCATCGAGACGGTCTGCGTGCTCGCCGTGATCGGCATCGGCGCCTGGGAGATCTCCACGGGCCGGATGACCCTCGGCCAGCTCCTCGCCTTCGCCGCGTTCCTCGGTTACCTGTACCCGCCCGTGCGGGGCCTGGCCCAGCTCGGTCTCACGGTCACCGCGGCCACGGCGGGCGCCGAGCGGCTGATCGAGATCCTGGACGTGCGGCCCTCGGTCACCGACCCCCGGCGGGGTACGGAGAGCGGCCGTCCGGACGGCACGATCGAGGTCCACGACGTCTCCTTCCGCTACCCGGGCGCCGACCGCACGGCCCTCGACGGCCTGTCCTTCGCGGTCAGCCCCGGCGAACTGGTGATCGTCACCGGCCCGAGCGGCGCCGGAAAGTCCACGGTCTCCAAGCTCCTGCTCCGCTTCTACGACCCGGACGCCGGCGAGGTCCTGCTGGACGGCGTCCCCCTGCGCGACTTCCCGCTGGCCCGGCTGCGTGAGTACGTCACCCTCCTCCCGCAGGAGACCCTGGTGCTGCACGACACGGTCCGCGCCAACATCGCCTGCGGCCGGCCCGGCGCCAGTGACCAGGCCATCCAGGAGGCGGCGCGGGCGGCCGACGCGCACGACTTCATCGTCCGGCTCCCCGACGGCTACGACACCAGGGTCGACCCCAACTCGGCCCGGCTGTCCGGCGGCCAGCTCCAGCGCCTGGCCATCGCCCGCGCGATCCTGCGCGACGCCCCGGTCCTGGTCCTGGACGAGCCGACCACCGGCCTGGACGCGATGGCCGCCCGCCGGGTGGTCAAGCCGCTGCGCCGCCTGATGACCGGCCGCACGACGATCATGATCACCCACGACCTCAACCTCGCCCCCGACGCCGACCGCATCCTCGTCGTGGACCGCGGCCGCATCGTCGAGACGGGCCGCCACGAGGAACTGCTCGCACGGGGCGGGGCCTACGCACGGCTGCACCGCTCGCAGAACAACGCGGTGATGGACACGGCCGAACTGCGACTGCCGCTGATCGAGGAGGCACAGCCGCCCGCGTCGGCGCCGGTGTACGAGTATGCGCCGGTCCAGCAGTACTCGTACGGCTACGGCTACGACCCGTACGCCGCCCAAACCGCACCGTGGTCCCAGCCTGCGCACGAGGGCCCCTGGTCCGGCATCTGACCCCCACGCATCTCAGCATCCAGGACAGCTACATAAAGGGTTCACACTCCTGACGGGGTCTATTACCCTGGACTCGGTAGTACATCGAGATGAACAAGATCAGATCCGAGCCAGCACCCAGGACCGCCCGTGAGCACCCCCAGCGCCACCGCACCCACGACGCAGCAAGCGCCCGCACCTTCGGGTGGCGCCCCGGGCCGTCTCGGCTCCCTCGGACCCGTCGGGCTGGTGCTGGCCGGCGGGATCTCGGTCCAGTTCGGCGGGGCGCTCGCGGTGACCCTGATGCCGAGGGCGGGCGCGCTCGGTGTCGTCACCCTGCGGCTTCTCGCGGCGGCCGTGGTCCTCCTGGTGGTCTGTCGGCCCCGGCTGCGCGGCCACTCGCGCACCGACTGGGGCACGGTGGTCGTCTTCGGCATCACCATGGGCGCGATGAACGGCCTCTTCTACGAGGCGGTCGCCCGCATCCCGCTGGGCCCCGCGGTCACCCTCGAAGTCCTCGGCCCGCTGGCCCTGTCCGTCCTGGCGTCCCGCCGTGCGATCAACGCGGTGTGGGCGGGCCTCGCCCTCGCGGGCGTCTTCCTGCTCGGCGGCGGAGGCTTCAGCGACCTCGACCCCACCGGTGTCGCCTTCGCCCTGGGCGCCGGCGCCATGTGGGCGGCCTACATCGTCTTCAGCGCCCGTACGGGCCGCCGCTTCCCGCAGGCGGACGGACTGGCCCTCGCGATGGCCGTGGCGGCCCTGCTCTTCCTGCCCCTGGGCATCGCCGAGGCGGGCACCCGCCTCCTCGACCCCACCACCGTCGCCCTCGGCTCGGCGGTGGCCCTGCTCTCCTCGGTGCTGCCCTACACCCTCGAACTCCTGGCCCTGCGCCGCCTGCCCGCCTCCACCTTCGCCATCCTGATGAGCCTGGAACCGGCCATCGCGGCCACGGCCGGCTTCCTGATCCTCGGCCAGGCCCTGTCCGCGGCGGAGGCCGCCGCGATCGCCCTGGTCATCGCGGCGAGCATCGGCGCGGTACGCACCCAGGTGGGCCGGGGGAAGGCCCGGGCGCAGACGCCGGAGGCCTGACACACGCTGCGCGGCCGGGCCCAGTTGCCCGGCCGCTCCCGGGTCGGGTCCAGCGCCCTGGGCGCTCCCGGGTCGGGTTCAGCCGCCTGGGTGCTCCCGGGCTGGGTTGAGCCGCCTGGCCACTCTCCTGCCGGGCTCGGTCACCTGGCTTCTTCCGTACCGTGCTCAGTCACCCGGCTTCTCCCGCACCGCGCTCAGCCGTCCGCCTTCTCCCACACGGACACGTGCTGCCGGCTCTCGCTCGTGAACGGCTCCCTGCTCCAGCCGTCCCAGCGCTCGCGCAGCCGCAGCCCCGCGATCCGGGCCATCAGATCCAGCTCCTCCGGCCACACGTACCGGAACGGAACGGACAGGTATGTGGCGTGGCCGTCCACCACCCGCACATGGTGCGAGCTCATCGACTGCGTCGCCACGTCGTACAGGTCGAAGCCCAGCCGCCCGTCCTCGACGCGGAACGGCACCGCGTTCTGCCCGGGCGGCAGCCGGCGCAGATCGGGCACCGTGACCTCGACGACGAAGCAGCCGCCGGGCTCGAGATGGTTCGCGGCGTTGCGGAAGCAGTCCACCTGGGCGTCCTGTGACGTCAGGTTCATGATCGTGTTGAAGACCAGGTAGGCGACGGAGAAGCCCCCGTCCACCCGCGTCGTCGCGAAGTCCCCGATCGTCACCCCGATCGCCGCACCGCCCGGCTTGTCCCGCAGCCGCTCCACCATCGCCCGGGACAGGTCGATGCCGTGCACCTCGACCCCGCGCCGCGCGAGCGGCAGCGCGATGCGTCCGGTGCCGATGCCGAGTTCC
The DNA here is from genome assembly GCF_044768135.1 of Streptomyces sp. NPDC101165. Classification (NCBI taxonomy): domain Bacteria; kingdom Bacillati; phylum Actinomycetota; class Actinomycetes; order Kitasatosporales; family Streptomycetaceae; genus Streptomyces; species Streptomyces sp. NPDC101165. The sequence continues at coordinate 244,270 of NZ_JBIWPG010000011.1, forward strand.
AGGGCCCGGCCGCCCTCACCCGTCAGCTCCGCCAGGAAGTCGACGGCCGGGTCCACGACCTCCGGGGCGAACATCTCCCCGGACGACTCGTCGTACCGCGCCGCGACCGCTTCTCCGAAGTAACCGTCTTCATCGAGCACGGGCGGACGGTACTGCGGCGGCTACCCGCCACGCGAGCGGTTATCCAGCGGGTGTCTCCCCGCCAACGGTCAGGGCTTGACCGACTCCACGAAGGCGGACCAGGCCGTGGTGGGGAAGAGGAGGGCGGGGCCGTGCTGCTGGGTTTTGGAGTCGCGGACGGCTATGTGGGGGGCGAGGTCGGCGACCTCGACGCATTCGCCGCCTGTGTCGCCACTGTACGAAGATTTACGCCATGCGGCGCCGCCAAGAGGGGCGCACTCGACGCAAGCGCCGCCGTTGTCACCGCTGTACGACGACTTACGCCACGCCGTGCCCGCCAGGTTCAGGGTCGTTCCCATACCGTTCCTCCATCACACGGGTGATGAGGGCTGCCGAGTCGTTGACGGAGAGGGCAGCCGCCTGTAGATGATCGTAACGGGCCGAACCCTCTTTGAGAGCTTCCGGATTGGCCGTCATGTGCCCCTGGACGAAGTCCTCGGTGTAGACGATGTCGGGGTCCTTCTCGAAGCGCAGAAGGTAGAACGAGCCCATCAACCCCGTGTGCGCCCCAGCCTCGAACGGCAGCACCTGGATGTCCAGCCACCTGCGCTTCTGTAGGTCCAGCAGGTGCGTAAGTTGTTCCCGCATGACCTCTCGGCCACCGATCTTCTGATGGAGCACCGCCTCGCTCAGCACCACCCACGCCACCGGTGGTCGATCGCGGTCCAGGATGCGCTGGCGGTCCAGACGGGCGGCCACCAAGCCGTCGACATTGCCGTTGTCCCGGGTGCCGAGTACCACACGTGCATACGCCTCCGTCTGGAGAAGCCCGTCGACCAACTGAGCCTGGAACGAGGAGATGTAGCTCGCCTTCGCCTCCATCTCCGCATACGGCTGAAACCAACTGGGCAACTGGCTCCGTAACACCAGCCCGACCAGCCTGGAGAACAACCCATCCGCCCCCAGCGCCGCATCCACCCGCTCGGAAAACTCCCGTTGCGGAACCCTCGCCGCCGTCTCGATCTGCCCGATCAAAGACCCCGTGCAGAAGACGATCGAGCCGAGTTGCGCCAGTGTCAGCCCCGCTGCCTCTCTCGCCCGGCGCAGCTCGTAGCCGTAGTAGTCCAACGGTGACGCACCCGGGTCGAGTTCGCGGCTTCGCACACTGACCACCTCCCTTTACTGAGGGTAGTGGTATGCATACGCATGGATATGGCGGTCGGGGAAACTTCGACCCCTGCAGGGTGGGGCGAACGCGGATGCGACGATTCCGCCCGGCGGTGGAACGACTGGGCGCGGTTCGCCGCCGCCCCCCCGGCGCTGCCCGCCGGCCACTACCTCGACCGGGCGTACCTCGACCCGGCCGGCTACCCCGAGCGGCGCGCCCGGGCCGAGTACACCGCCCAGCCGCTGATCCGGGCTGTCATCGAGGATCCGGAGCTCGAGGAACAGTTCACCTGCGACCCGATCGCCTTCTTCGGCCCCGACCGCGAGGCGTTCGCGGCCGACTGCGTCGCTGAGGTGCTGCCCACCACCGCCCTGCTCGCACCGGACGGCCGGTGGGTCGAGTACGGCGGACCGGACTGCCGCCGGTGGTTCAACGCCTACCTCGACGCCCTGCCGCCCGAGACGATGGTGGTCAGGGTGCTGTGCCACTCGTAGGCACCGCCGCCGTATGTCGGCTTGAGGCAGCCGGCCACGGCTCCGGCACAAATTAATGCAAGCACGCTTGATTGTTTCTGCCCCCGCTGCCATGCTCCCCTCCATGGCCGACCCGACGCCCGTCATCGACGACCTGCGTGCCGAGAGCGATGAACTCGACTTGCTCGTAGCCGAGTTGAGCCCCGACCGCTGGGGTCTCTCCACTCCCGCGCCCGGCTGGACCGTCGCCCACCAGATCGCACACCTCGCCTGGACCGACCGTTCGGCGCTGCTGGCCGTCACCGATGCCGACGCCTTCCAGGCGCTGGTCGAGAAGGCGCTCGTCCGTCCCGACTCGTTCGTCGACGAAGGGGCGGAGGAGGGCGCTCAGCTCCCGACCGCAGAGCTGCTGTCGACGTGGCGCGAGGGGCGCGCCGCCCTCGACCGGGCCCTGCGCGCCGCACCGCCCGGCGCCCGTTTCCCCTGGTACGGCCCACCCATGTCCGCCGCCTCCATGGCCACCGCCCGGCTCATGGAGACCTGGGCCCACGCACTGGACGTCGCCGACGCCCTGGGTGTGGTGCTCCCACCGTCCGACCGGCTCCGGCATGTGGCCAGGCTCGGGGTGCGGACCCGTGACTTCGCCTTCGGGGTGCACGGAGTGACCCCGCCGGCCGAGGAGTTCCGTGTCGAACTGACCGCGCCCTCCGGCGCCCTGTGGACCTACGGCCCCGAAGACGCCCCGCAACGCGTCACCGGCCCCGCCCTCGACTTCTGCCTCCTGGTCACCCAGCGTGCGAACCGTGCCGACCTCGCCCTCCGTGCCGAGGGGCCGGACGCCGACCGCTGGCTCGACATCGCGCAGGCCTTCGCGGGCCCGCCCGGCACCGGGCGCCCCCCGAAGGAGGGCAGCCGGTGAACCCGTTGCGCATCGGCAACTTCTCCGGCTTCTACGGCGACCGCGCCGGCGCCCTGCGCGAGATGCTCACCGGCGGCGAGGTCGACGTCCTCACCGGCGACTATCTCGCCGAGCTGACCATGCTGATCCTCGGTCGGGACCGGCTGAAGGACCCGGCCGCCGGGTACGCCCGTACCTTCCTGCGGCAACTGGAGGACTGCCTCGGCCTCGCCCACGAGCGCGGGGTGCGGATCGTCACCAACGCGGGCGGTCTGAATCCGGCCGGACTCGCCGCCGCTGTACGTCAGTTGGCCGACCGGCTCGGTATCCCGGTGCAGGTCGCCCACGTCGAGGGTGACGACCTGACCGCCGGGTATTCCGGCGCCCTCGCCGCCCATGCCTATCTCGGCGGGTTCGGTATCGCCGAGTGCCTGCGGGCCGGTGCCGACGTCGTGATCACCGGGCGGGTGACCGACGCGGCGCTCGTCACCGGGCCCGCCGCCGCCCACTTCGGCTGGCAGCCGGGGGAGTACGACCGCCTCGCCGGGGCCGTCGTCGCCGGGCATGTGCTGGAGTGCGGGACGCAGGCGACCGGCGGGAACTACTCCTTCTTCCGCGAGAGTGACGTACGCCGTCCCGGCTTCCCGCTCGCCGAGATCCACGCGGACGGCAGCAGTGTCATCACCAAGCACCCCGGCACCGGCGGCTTCGTGGACGTCGGCACGGTCACCGCGCAACTGCTCTACGAGACCGGCGGCGCCCGGTACCTCGGCCCCGACGTCACCACCCGGCTGGACACCGTACGGCTGAGCCAGGACGGGCCGGACCGGGTGCGGATCGAGGGCGTGCACGGGGAGGCGCCCCCGCCGACGCTCAAGGCCGGGCTCAACCGGCTCGGCGGCTTCCGCAACGAGGTCGTCTTCGTGCTCACCGGGCTCGACATCGAGGTCAAAGCGGATCTGGTGCGGGAGCAGCTGGGCGACGCGCTCGCCAAGTCGCCGCCCAAGGAGGTCCGTTGGGACCTCGTCCGTACCGACCGGGCCGACGCCGACACCGAGGAGACGGCCAGCGCGCTGCTGCGGCTCGTCGTACGGGACCCGGACCAGCAGGTCGTCGGGCGTGCGCTGAGCGGAGCCGCCATCGAGCTGGCGCTGGCCAGCTACCCCGGGTTCCATGTGCTGGCGCCACCTGGAAAGGGCGCACCGTATGGGGTCTTCGAGGATGTGTACGTCCCCCATGGTGCCGTCGACCATGTGGCGGTCCTCCATGACGGGCGCCGAGTGGCCGTGGCACCGGCCCAGGACACGCTCATGACCGACGACCCGGCCCAGCCGCCGCTTCCCGAGCAGCTCCCGCCCGGGCCCGTCCGCCGCGCCCCGCTCGGCCTCGTCGCCGGGGCCCGCAGCGGGGACAAGGGCGGGAACGCCAACGTGGGGGTGTGGGCGCGGTCGGAGGAGGCCTGGCGGTGGCTCGTCCACGAGCTGACCGTGGACAGGTTCCGGCAGCTGATCCCCGAGAGCGAGGAGCTGCCCGTCACCCGGCACACGCTCCCGAACCTCCGCGCCCTCAACTTCGTCGTGACCGGCATCCTCGGTGCCGGCGTCGCCGCCCAGCACCGCTTCGACCCGCAGGCCAAGGCCCTCGGCGAATGGCTGCGCTCCCGCCACCTGGACATCCCGGAGGCCCTGTTGTGACCGTTCTCGAGACGGCCCTGGACACCCAGCACCCCGACTACCGGGCCAACCGCGAGGCCATGCTCGCCAAGCTCGCCGGCCTGGAGGCCGAGCACGCCAAGGCGCTCGCGGGCGGCGGTGAGAAGTACGTCCAGCGGCACCGGAAGCGGGGCAAGCTGCTCGCCCGCGAACGCATCGAGCTGCTCCTCGACCCCGACACGCCCTTCCTGGAGCTGTCCCCGCTGGCCGCCTGGGGGAGTGACTACACGGTCGGTGCCTCCCTGGTCATCGGGATCGGCGTGGTCGAGGGCGTGGAGTGCCTGATCACCGCCAACGACCCGACCGTGCGCGGCGGCGCCAGCAACCCCTGGAGCCTGAAGAAGGCCCTGCGCGCCAACGACATAGCGCTCGCCAACCGGCTGCCCTGCATCAGCCTGGTGGAGTCCGGCGGTGCCGATCTGCCGTCCCAGAAGGAGATCTTCATTCCGGGCGGTGCCATCTTCCGGGACCTGACCCGGCTGTCCGCCGCCGGCATCCCGACCGTCGCCGTCGTCTTCGGCAACTCCACCGCCGGCGGGGCGTACGTCCCCGGCATGTCCGACCACGTGATCATGGTCAAGGAACGGGCGAAGGTGTTCCTCGGCGGGCCGCCGCTGGTGAAGATGGCGACCGGCGAGGAGAGCGACGACGAGTCGCTCGGCGGTGCCGAGATGCACGCGCGCGTGTCGGGCCTCGCCGACTACTTCGCCGTGGACGAGCAGGACGCCCTGCGCCAGGCCCGCCGGGTCGTCGCCCGCCTCAACCACCGCAAGGCGCACGTCGATCCGGGCCCGGCGGCCCCGCCCAAGTACGACGAGGACGAACTGCTCGGCATCGTCCCCGGCGACCTGAAGATCCCCTTCGACCCGCGCGAGGTCATCGCCCGCCTGGTCGACGCCTCCGACTTCGACGAGTTCAAGCCGCTGTACGGGACGAGCCTCGCGACCGGCTGGGCAAGCCTGCACGGCTATCCGGTCGGCATCCTGGCGAACGCCCAGGGCGTCCTGTTCAGCGCGGAGTCGCAGAAGGCCGCCCAGTTCATCCAGCTCGCCAACCAGCGCGACATCCCGCTCCTGTTCCTCCACAACACCACCGGCTACATGGTCGGCAGGGAGTACGAGCAGGGCGGGATCATCAAGCACGGCGCGATGATGATCAACGCGGTGAGCAACAGCAGGGTCCCGCATCTGTCGGTGCTGATGGGCGCGTCGTACGGCGCCGGCCACTACGGCATGTGCGGGCGGGCCTACGACCCCCGCTTCCTGTTCGCCTGGCCCAGCGCCAAGTCGGCCGTCATGGGCCCGCAGCAGCTCGCGGGCGTGCTGTCGATCGTCGCCCGGCAGTCGGCGGCGGCGAAGGGGCAGCCCTACGACGAGGACGCGGACGCGGCCCTGCGCGCCATGGTGGAGCAGCAGATCGAGTCCGAGTCGCTGCCGATGTTCCTGTCCGGGCGGTTGTACGACGACGGCGTCATCGACCCGCGCGACACCCGCACCGTCCTCGGCCTGTGCCTGTCCGCGATCCACACCGCCCCCTACGAGGGCGCGCGCGGCGGCTTCGGCGTCTTCCGGATGTGAGGCTCATGATTTCGACTCTGCTGGTCGCCAACCGGGGCGAGATCGCCTGCCGGATCTTCCGCACCTGCGGTGAGCTGGGAATCCGCACGGTCGCCGTGCACTCGGACGCCGACGAGAACGCGCTCCACGCGCGCGTGGCCGATACGGTGGTACGGCTGCCGGGGGCGACGCCCGCCGAGACGTATCTGCGCGGCGACCTCATCGTGAAGGCGGCGCTGGCCGCCGGCGCGGACGCCGTGCACCCCGGCTACGGCTTCCTCTCCGAGAACCCCGAGTTCGCCCGTGCCGTCCTCGACGCCGGCCTGGTCTGGATCGGGCCCCCGCCGGAGGCGATCGAGGCGATGGCGTCCAAGACGCGCGCCAAGGAGCTGATGGGGATCGCGCCCTTGGGCGAGGTCACCGAGGCCGACCTGCCGGTGCTCGTGAAGGCCGCCGCCGGGGGCGGCGGGCGCGGGATGCGGATCGTGCGCCGCCTGGACGAATTGCCGTCCGCGCTGGAGGCCGCGCGCGCCGAGGCCGCGAGCGCCTTCGGCGACGGCGAGGTCTTCGTCGAGCCGTACGTCGAGGACGGCCGCCACGTCGAGGTGCAGATCCTCGCCGACACCCACGGCACCGTCTGGACGCTCGGCACCCGCGACTGCTCCCTGCAGCGCCGCCACCAGAAGGTGATCGAGGAGGCCCCGGCACCGGGTCTGACCCCCCGACTCACCGAGGAGCTGTACGCGCTGGCCGTGCGCGCGGCCCGTTCCGTGTCCTACGTGGGCGCCGGCACGGTCGAGTTCCTGGTCGCCGACGGCAGGGCCCACTTCCTGGAGATGAACACCCGCCTCCAGGTCGAACACCCCGTCACGGAGGCGGTCTTCGGCCTCGACCTGGTCGCCGAACAGCTCCGCGTCGCCGAGGGCCACCCCCTCCCCGCCGAACCGCCTCGCGCACAGGGCCACGCCGTCGAAGCCCGCCTGTACGCCGAGGACCCCGCCCGCGACTGGGCCCCGCAGACCGGCACCCTGCACCGCCTCGCCGTACCGGCCGGCGTCCGTCTCGACACGGGCTACACCGACGGCGACACCATCGGCGTCCACTACGACCCGATGCTCGCCAAGGTCGTCGCACACGCCCCCACACGCGCGGAGGCGATCCGCAGGCTCGCGGGCGCGCTGGAGCGAGCGGAACTTCACGGCCCGGTCACCAACAGGGACCTGCTGGTGCGCTCCCTGCGGCACGCCGAGTTCGTGAGCGCCCGCATGGACACCGGCTTCTACGACCGCCACCTCACCGACCTGACCGAGCCCGCCCCCGCCCCGTACGCCCCCCTCGCCGCGGCCCTCGCGGACGCCCACGGCCGCTCCCGCTTCGGCGGCTGGCGCAACGTGGCGTCCCAGCCACAGGTCAAGCGGTACGAGATGGCGGGCGAGGAGCACGAGGTCCACTACCGCCACACCAGGGACGGCCTCACGGCAGAGGGAGTGCGGGTCGTACACGCCGACGCGCGCCGAGTCGTACTCGAAGTGGACGGCGTACAGCGCAAGTTCGACGTCACACGCCACGGCGACCAGGTGTACGTCAACGGGTCCCGCCTCACCGCCCTGCCCCGCTTCCCCGATCCCACCGCCCAGCTCGCCCCGGGCTCCCTGCTCGCTCCGATGCCCGGCACGGTCGTGCGCATCGCCGAGGGCCTGTCGGAGGGCGCGGCCGTACAGGCGGGCCAGCCCCTGATCTGGCTGGAGGCGATGAAGATGCAGCACCAGATCTCGGCGCCGGTCGCAGGCACGCTCACGGCCTTGCAGGTGAAGCCGGGACAACAGGTGGAGCCAGGCATGTTGCTGGCGGTAGTGCAGCCAACCTAGGGGCGCGGGACTGCATCGACATGCGGCTACCGCCGCGTGAGCGCGACCAGCCACGGATCACCTGCAGCCCGAAGGAGACCCATGACCACCCACATCGAATCCGAAGAGCACAAGGACCTACGGTCCGCAGTGGCCGCTCTGGGTAAGCGCTACGGCCGCGAATACCTCACCCGCACCATCGCCGAAGGAAAGCCCCTCACCGAACTCTGGTCCGAGGCAGGAAAACTCGGCTACCTGGGCGTCAACCTCCCCGAGGAGTACGGAGGCGGAGGCGGCGGTATAGCCGAACTCTCCATCGTCCTCGAAGAGCTGGGTGCAGCAGGCTCCCCCCTGCTCATGCTCGTCGTATCCCCGGCCATCTGCGGCACCATCATCTCCCGCTTCGGCACCGAGGACCAGAAGAGCCGTTGGCTGCCCGCGCTAGCGGACGGCACCCGTCTCATGGCCTTCGGCATCACCGAGCCGGACGCCGGCTCGAACTCCCACCGCATCACCACCACAGCCCGCCGGGACGGCACCGACTGGCTCCTCACCGGCCGGAAGGTCTTCATCTCCGGTGTCGACATGGCGGACGCCGTCCTCATCGTCGGCCGCACCGAGGACGCCCGCACCGGAAGCCTCAAGCCCTGCCTGTTCATCGTCCCGACGGACGCCGAGGGCTTCCGGAAGAACCCCATCGACATGGAACTCAACGCCGCCGAGAAGCAGTTCGAGCTGGTCCTGGACGACGTACGGCTTCCCGCCGACGCGCTCGTCGGCGACGAGGACGCCGGCCTGCTCCAGCTGTTCGCCGGCCTCAACCCCGAGCGCATCATGACCGCCGCCTTCGCGATCGGCATGGGCCGCTACGCGCTCTCCAAGGCGATCGAGTACGCCCGCGACCGTACCGTCTGGAAGGCCCCCATCGGCGCCCACCAGGCGATCGCCCACCCCCTGGCGCAGGCGCACATCGACCTGGAACTGGCCCGGCTGATGATGCAGAAGGCGGCCCATCTGTACGACGCCGGCGACGACATCGGCGCGGGCGAGGCCGCCAACATGGCCAAGTACGCGGCCGGGGAGGCCTGCGTGAGGGCCGTCGACCAGGCCGTGCACACCCTCGGCGGCAACGGCCTCACGCGCGAGTTCGGGCTCGCCTCGTTGATAACAGCCGCGCGCGTGGCTCGTATTGCTCCGGTGAGCCGGGAGATGATTCTCAACTACGTCTCCCACCAGAGCCTGGGCCTGCCCAAGTCGTACTAGGCAGCAGCCGCAGCAGCCGCTTGGAGGAACCGTGTTCCGCAGCGAGTACGCAGACGTCCCGCCCGTAGAACTCCCCATCCACGAGGCCGTCCTGGGCCACGCCGCCGACTTCGGCGACCAGCCGGCCCTCGTCGACGGCACGGACGGCACCACCCTCACGTACGAGCAAGTGGACCGGTTCCACCGGCGGCTGGCCGCCGCGCTCGCCGACGCCGGCGTACGCAAGGGCGACGTCCTCGCCCTGCACAGCCCCAACACGATCGCCTTCCCGACCGCCTTCTACGCGGCCACGCGCGCAGGCGCCTCCGTCACCACCGTGCACCCGCTCGCCACACCCGAGGAATTCGCCAAGCAGCTCGACGACAGCGGCGCCCACTGGATCGTCACCGTATCCCCGCTGCTGGAGTCCGCCCGCCGGGCCGCCGAACTCGCCGGCGGCATACGGGAGATATTCGTGTGCGACAACGCACCCGGACACCGCTCGCTGATCGACATGCTCGCCTCCGCCGCACCCGAACCGGAGATCGACTTCGACCCGGCCGAGGACGTCGCCGCACTGCCGTACTCCTCCGGCACCACCGGCGTCCCCAAGGGCGTGATGCTCACCCACCGGCAGATCGCCACCAACCTCGCCCAGCTGGACCCCCCCGTCCCGACCGGACCCGGCGACCGCATCCTCGCCGTACTGCCGTTCTTCCACATCTACGGCCTCACCGCCCTGATGAACGCGCCCCTGCGCAAGGGCGCCACGGTCGTCGTCCTGCCCCGCTTCGACCTCGAGACCTTCCTCGCCGCCATCGAGAACCACCGCATCACCGGCCTGTACGTGGCCCCGCCGATCGTCCTCGCCCTCGCCAAGCACCCAGCGGTCGCCCGCTACGACCTCTCCTCGCTGAAGTACGTCATCAGCGCCGCCGCCCCCCTGGACGCCGCTCTCGCCGCCGCCTGTGCCGAACGCCTCGGCCTGCCCCCGATCGGCCAGGCCTACGGCATGACCGAGCTGTCGCCCGGCACCCACGTCGTCCCGCTCGACGCCCTGCACCACGCGCCCCCCGGCACCGTCGGCAAGCTCATCGCCGGCACCGGGATGCGGATCGTCTCCCTGGACGACCCCGGCAAGGACCTCGCCCCCGGCGAGCCCGGCGAGATCCTCATCCGCGGCCCGCAGGTGATGAAGGGCTACCTCGGCCGCCCCGACGCCACCGCCGACATGATCGACGTCGACGGCTGGCTGCACACCGGGGACGTCGGGCACGTCGACGACGACGGCTGGCTCTTCGTCGTCGACCGCGTCAAGGAACTCATCAAGTACAAGGGCTTCCAGGTGGCCCCCGCCGAACTGGAGGCCCTCCTGCTCACCCACCCCGGCATCGCCGACGCCGCCGTCGTCGGCGCCTACAACGAGGACGGCAACGAGATCCCGCACGCCTTCGTCGTCCGCCAGCCCACCGCCGCCGACCTCGGCGAGAACGAGATCATGCTCTACGTCGCCGAACGCGTCGCCCCCTACAAACGCGTCCGCCGGATCACCTTCATCGACACCGTCCCCCGCGCGGCCAGCGGGAAGATCCTGCGCCGACAGCTCAGGGAGCACACGTGAGCGCACTCATCGGACGCACGCGCACGCGCGGCGTCGAAACCCTCAGCCTGGACTCCACCGACACCCGCAACGCCCTCTCGGCCACCCTCGTCGCCCAACTCGCCGAGGCCCTGACCGACTGCGGCAAGGACCCGGACGTCCGCGCGGTCGTCCTCACCCACACCGGCACCACCTTCTGCGCCGGCGCCGACCTGCGCGACCCACCCGACCCGGACGCACTGGTGGGCCTGCTCCGGCAGATCGTGGAACTGCCCAGGCCCGTGCTCGCCCGGATCACCGGACACGTCCGCGCGGGCGGCCTCGGCCTCCTCGCCGCCTGCGACATCACCGCCGCCTCCACCGCGGCCACCTTCGCCTTCACCGAGGTCCGCATCGGCGTCGCCCCCGCGGTGATCTCCCTCCCGGTGATCCCGCGCACCGACCCCCGCGCCCTCGCCCGCTACTACCTCACCGGCGAACGCTTCGCCCCCGCCGAGGCCGTACGCCTGGGCCTGCTCACCACCACCGCCGACGACGTCGACGAAGCCCTCGCCCCCGTCCTGGACGGCCTGCGCCGCTCCGACCCGCAGGCCCTGGCCGAGACGAAACAGCTGCTCACGGCTAGGGTGCTGGAGACGTTCGACCGGGACGCGGCCCAGCTGACCGCGCTCTCGGCCCGGCTGTTCTCCACCGCCCACGCCCGGGAGGGGATGACGGCCTTCCTGGAAAGACGGGATGCGGCATGGGTGGTGTGAGTACGGCGGAACGCGACCGGGTACCCAAGCAGGACCGCAGCCGGGCCACCCGGCAGCGGCTCCTGGAGGCCGCCGTGGCCTGCCTGGCCGAGCACGGCTGGGCAGGCTCCACCGTCTCCGTCGTCGCCGAACGCGCCGGCGTCTCCCGCGGCGCCGCCCAGCACCACTTCCCGACCCGCGAGGACCTCTTCACGGCCGCCGTCGAATACGTGGCCGAAGAACGCTCCACCGCCCTGCGCGCGCTCTTCCCGGACGGCCCCGCAGACCGCCGCGCCGTCGTCTTCGCCCTCGTCGACCTCTACACCGGCCCCCTCTTCCGCGCCGCCCTCCACCTCTGGGTCGCCGCCTCCGACGAGGAACAGCTGCGCCCGCGCGTGACCGAGCTGGAGGCCCGCGTGGGCCGCGAGACCCACCGCATCGCCGTCGACCTGCTCGGCGCCGACGAATCCCGCCCCGGCGTCCGGGAGACCGTCCAGGGCCTGCTCGACATGGCCCGCGGCCTGGGCCTCGCCAACCTCCTCACCGACGACACCGCCCGCCGCGAGCGCGTGCTCGCCCAGTGGGCTCTGCTGCTCGAGGAAACCCTGGGCTGAGGAAGCACCGGGCCGAGGGGTTACCGCGGGAGCGCGTTACCCTTGGGCCCATGCCTCCGATGCTCGTTCGCCGTCGCCACGTGGACTACGTGCGCGTCACGAGCATGGGCTGTCGGCCTTCCGCCTGACCCAGCCCCTTTTCTTCCTTTTACGGCATTCCGGGCGCCGCCCCACCCTCGGCGGCCCGCCCGTGGCCCACACACCCTGTGGACGCTCCCATGACGACGCATTCCGCGACGACCCCGTCGTACGACCAGCTCCCGATCATCGACCTGTCCGCCGCCGACCGCGGCCCCCAGGCCCGCGCCCTGCTCCACGCCCAGCTGCACAGCGCCGCCCACGACGTCGGCTTCTTCCAGCTCGTCGGACACGGCGTGACCCGGGCCGAGACCGACGCCCTGCTCACCGCCATGCGCGCGTTCTTCGACCTCCCCGAGGCCGACCGGCTCGCCCTCGACAACGTCAACTCCCCGCACTTCCGCGGCTACACCCGCACCGGCGACGAGCGCACCGGCGGCGCCCGCGACTGGCGCGACCAGCTCGACATAGGCGCCGAACGCCCCGCCCACGTCCCCGGCCCCGGCGAGCCCCCGTACTGGTGGCTGCAGGGCCCCAACCAGTGGCCGACCGCCCTCCCCGCACTGCGCACGGCGGCCCTGAACTGGATCGACAAGCTGAGCGCAGTGGCCCAGCGCCTCCTGCACGAGCTCCTCACCGCCATCGGCGCCCCCGCCGACTTCTACGACCCGATCTTCGGCGACCACGCCCACCCGCACCTCAAGCTCGTCCGCTACCCCGGCAGCGCGGGCGACGGCACCGACCAGGGCGTCGGCGCCCACAAGGACTACGGCTTCCTCACCCTGCTCCTCCAGGACACGGTCGGCGGCCTCCAGGTCCATCGCGAGGACGGCCTCTTCCACGACGTACCCCCGCTCGAGGGCGCCTTCGTCGTCAACCTCGGCGAACTCCTCGAAGTGGCCACCAACGGCTACCTGATCGCCACCAACCACCGAGTGATCAGCCCGCCCGGAGCAACGGAACGCTTCTCGGTCCCCTTCTTCTACAACCCCCGCCTCGACGCCAGGGTCGAGCCCCTGCCCTTCCCCCACGCGTCGACGGCCCCCGGCATCACCACCGACCCGGCCAACCCCCTGTTCGCCGAGTACGGCTACAACGAACTGAAGGGCAAGCTACGGGCACACCCGCTGGTGGCGGAACGGCATCACGCGAGCCTGCTGACCCCGGCGTGATCGACTCCCCTGACGCCCGAGCGCGCCGTACGCCGGAGCGTCAGGGACTGAGCCGCTCCACGTCCCACGCCCCGTCCGGCCGGGCCACATACCGCAGCCGGTCGTGCAGCCTGCTCTCGCGCCCCTGCCAGAACTCGACCGTCTCCGGTGCGATCCGGAACCCGCCCCAGTGCGGCGGAACCGGCACCTGCTCCCCCTCCTCCGGGTAGCGCGCGCCCAGCTCCTCGTACGTGGCGTCCAGCTCGTCGCGGGAGGAGATCACCGAGGACTGCGCACTGGCCCAGGCACCGAGCTGAGAGCCGTGCGGGCGGGTGTGGAAGTACTCCGCGGTCTCGTCCCGGCCCGTACGGCGCGCGACTCCCGTGACGATCACCTGGCGAGCGATCGCATGCCACGGAAAGAGCAACGAGATGTACGGGTTGTCGGCCAGCTCCCGGGCCTTGCGGGAGTCGTAGTTCGTGTAGAAGACGAAGCCGTCGGTGTCGTACTGCTTCATCAGGACCGTGCGGGAACTGGGCCGGCCCGCTGCGTCCGCCGTGGAGACGACCATCGCGTTGGGCTCGTACAGCGTCCCGTGCAGGGCGGCCCGGGCGGCGTCCTCGAACCAGCGGGAGAACTGGTCCATGGGGTGCGCGGCGAGATCCTTCTCGTCGAGGCCGGCGGCCTGGTACTGCTTGCGCATGGCGGCCGGATCGACGAGGGGGTCGGGGCTGAAGTCGCTGTCGGTCACGCGGTCATCCTGCCGTATCGAACGCGCGTGGCACTCAGTGTCGTGTGGGCTCCCCAACTATGGCACTCGGGGTTATCGTGCTTGTTCCCCTTGCGGTTTGGGTGACCACCGGTTGATCGGGGCATCACCGGGGTGACCGCCGCCGACACTTTCACAAGGAGCCGCCTGATGTCCGATTTCGTGCCCGGGCTCGAAGGAGTCGTCGCGTTCGAGACGGAGATCGCCGAACCCGACAAGGAGGGCGGCGCCCTGCGCTACCGCGGCGTCGACATCGAGGACCTGGTCGGACACGTCTCCTTCGGGAACGTGTGGGGGCTGCTGGTCGACGGCGCCTTCAACCCGGGGCTGCCGCCCGCCGAGCCGTTCCCGATCCCGGTCCACTCCGGTGACATCCGTGTGGACGTACAGTCCGCGCTGGCCATGCTCGCCCCGGTCTGGGGCCTGAAACCCCTCCTCGACATCGACGCCGACCAGGCCCGCGACGACCTCGCGCGCGCCGCCGTCATGGCGCTGTCGTACGTCGCCCAGTCCGCGCGCGGGCAGGGCCTGCCGATGGTGCCGCAGCGAGAGATCGACAAGGCGCACTCGGTCGTCGAGCGCTTCATGATCCGCTGGCGCGGTGAGCCGGATCCCAAGCACGTCGCGGCCGTCGACGCCTACTGGACGTCCGCCGCCGAACACGGCATGAACGCCTCCACCTTCACCGCGCGCGTCATCGCATCGACCGGCGCGGACGTCGCCGCGGCCCTCTCGGGGGCGGTCGGCGCCATGTCCGGACCGCTGCACGGCGGCGCCCCCTCCCGAGTGCTCGGCATGATCGAGGAGATCGAGCGGACGGGTGACGCCGAGGCGTACGTGAAGCAGGCCCTGGACCGCGGAGAGCGGCTGATGGGCTTCGGCCACCGGGTGTACCGGGCCGAGGACCCCCGTGCGCGCGTGCTGCGCCGTACCGCCAAGGAACTGGGCGCGCCGCGCTTCGAGATCGCGGAGGCGCTGGAGAAGGCGGCCCTGGAGGAGCTGCACAACCGCCGGCCGGACCGGGTGCTGGCCACCAACGTCGAATTCTGGGCCGCGATCATGCTGGACTTCGCGGAGGTGCCGGCCCACATGTTCACGTCGATGTTCACGTGCGCGCGGACCGCGGGCTGGTCGGCACACATCCTGGAGCAGAAGCGGACCGGCCGGCTCGTACGGCCGTCCGCTCGGTACGTCGGCCCCGCGGCGCGCAGCCCGCAGGAGATCGAGGGGTACGCGGACATCGCCCACTGAGGCGGGTCCGAACCCGCCGAACGCAGACGACCCGCGAGCTCTGGTCCTCCGCCTGTCGGCGGGGGCCGGCCGGACGTACCGGCGAGCTCGCGGGTCGGGTGACTGCTGGGATTGGGCCGGCTGCACGCGTCTGTCACGTGCTGGTCCGGCACCGCACTCGGTGTGGTGACGGGCCGCTAGCCCGCAGCCACCTCACGCGTCCGGTTCTCATACATCTGCCGAACCACCTCCCTTCTCGTGTACCGCACACACTAAGAAGCGGCCGGGCGGGACTCAACTGTTTTTTTCGCGTCGGACTCTTTCGCGATGGACGGTGCCCTGTTTCTCCTCCTACGGTTCCACGCATGAGTGATCTTCGGATCGAGCCCGTGGTCGACGACCATGAGCTCGAACAATGGCGCCACGTCCACAACGTCATCGTGCCGCCCGCCGCCATGTCCCTGGACGACGCCCGGGTGCGCCGTGAACGGTACCGGCTGGAGAACGCGTATCTGGGTGATGTGCTCGTCGGGTGTTCCACCGTGCGGCCACCGGTCGGGGAGGAGGGTGTCGCGACGGTCATCGCGCGCGTGCTGCCCGAGTTCCGGCGGCGTGGCTTCGGTACGGCGCTGTACGAGAACGGGCTCGCCCGCGCGCGTGTGCTGGGTGCGGGGGCGGTCGAGACGTGTGTGCTGGCCGTGAACGAGGACGGGCTGCGGTTCGCCGAGCGGCGCGGGTTCGTGGAGATCGACCGGTATGTGCTGGACGGGGAGACCGACGAGTGGGTCGATCTGCGGCTGGATCCGGAGCCCGGTGCCGGGCATTGATTCCTTCAATCTGCGGGAACAGGATGTGGGCTGTGTCACGTTCCAGTTGAATGAAGGCCAGTGAGCGAACCGAGCGCGACATGTGCGCCGACGCAGCCTCCAGGGGGTCCAGGTGAGTGCTTCCCGGCGGAGTGGGACCACCGACGAGCTGGGGCCGGACGAGCCCGAGCGGGGTGGTCCGCAGAGCCATGACGGGCCCGACGGCCCGGACGATTCCGGGGGCTCCGACCTGCTCGCCGCGCTGCTGGACGGCATGGACGCGGCGCTGTGTGCCTTCGATGCGGACGGGGTCGTCACGCACTGGAACCGGGAGGCCGAGCGGATTCTGGGCTGGACCGCGGCGGAGGCGGTCGGGCGGCACGGGTTCGCCGGGTGGGCGGTGCGCAGTGCGGACGCCGAGGACGTGCAGGAGCGTCTGATGTCGGCCATGCATGCGCCGGGTCGGCAGGTTCATGAGTTCGCCCTGGTCACGAAGGACGGTGGGCGGGTTCTCGTGCGGACTCAGTCGGCTGCCGTCCGGGGTCCGGACGGGAAGCCGGCGGGTCTGTACTGCGCGTTCAGCGAGGTGCATGCGCAGATCGATCTGGAGCGGTCCATCGCGTTGAGCGAGGCGCTGTTCGAGGACGCCTCCTGGGGTGTCGTGCTCGTCGACGCCGATCTGCGGCCAGCTGTGGTCAACGCGCATGCGGCTCGCGCGCTCGGTATCGGGCGTACGTCCGCGCTGGGGCGGCCGCTCGGCGAGTTGCTGGCGCAGGGTGTGGAGGAGCTGGAGAGTGCGCTGACCCATGTCCTGGCCGAAGGCGCGCCGCCCGCGCCCGCCGAGATGTGGGTGACCGTGCGGGTGCCCGAGGGCGAGAAGCGGCGCTGTTGGCGCAGTGGGTTCGTGCGGTTGGCCTCGCCGCTCGCGGAGGAGCCCGTGCCGCTCGGGGTCGGCTGGCTGTTCCAGGACGTCACGGAGGCCAAGCAGGGCGAGCAGGAGGCGGCGCTGCTGCGGTTCCGCAGCAATCAGCTGCACCGGGCGGCCCGGGCCGCCGCCGAGTGCGAGGACCCGGCGGAGGCGGCCACCGTCCATCTCGATTTCGCGCTTGCCGGTTTCGCCGACCATGCCCTGCTGGACCGTGTGGCGGGTGCCCTGCGCGTGGAGGGGGACGAGGCGGTTCCGGTCCGGCTGGTGCGGCTCGCGGCGACGCCCGCGGGTGCGCCGGGGCCGAGTCTGCTGTCGGGGGCGGCCGGGCTGCCGCTCCGGTACGAGGAGGGGCATCCGGCGTTGACGTGTGTCGAGCGGGCCGGGACCGTGCGTGCGGATGCCGGGTCGATTCCGGCCGAGCAGGCGCGCGAGTGGGCGCTGGCCCGGCAGTGGCCCGAGGACGCGGTGCACGCGCTGTGCGTGGTGCTGCGCAGCCGGGGGCGGACGCTGGGCGTGGTCACGTTCCTGCGCGGGGCCGGCCGCAGTCGTTTCGAGCGTGCGGACGCGGCCTACGCGGAGGACGTGGCCGTACGGATCGCGGCGGCGCTGGACCTGGCCGAGGCGGTGCGGGAGAAGCCGGCGGAGCAGTAGCCTGTGCCGCCACCGGTAGCGGGCGGTGGCCCGTGCTCAGTGCCGGTAGAAGATCCGGTCGGCGTACTCCGTCATGACGCGTGCGTTCCAGTCGTGGCCGCCGTCGACGTTGCCGGAGCGCAGCAGCGGGGGTTCGATGCCGCGGTCGGCGAGGGTGGCGGCCGCGGTGGCCACCACGGCCTGCATGAGGGCGGCGGTGACCACGGTGGAGGCCGGGGCGAAGGGGGCCGGGATGGTGTCGAGGGTGAGTTCGGCGTCGCCGACGGCGATCTTCGAGTCCAGGACGATGTCGCAGTGGTCCTTGAGGAAGGTGCCGGAGCTGTGCCGGGACTCGGTCTGCGTGGCGTAGGCCACGGAGGTGACGCCGATGACCCGCACGCCGAGGGTGCGGGCGCTGAGCGCCATTTCGACGGGCAGGGCGTTGCGGCCGGACAGGGAGATGATCACGAGGGCGTCGCCGGCGCGGAGCGGGGAGGAGTCCAGGACGGCGCTCGCGAGTCCGTCGACGCGTTCCAGGGCGGAGCCGAGGGTGGCCGGGGTGACATCGACGCCGACGACTCCGGGGACGGCGAGCAGGTTCATCAGGGCGAGTCCGCCGGCGCGGTATACGACGTCCTGGGCGGCCAGCGAGGAGTGTCCGGCGCCGAAGGCGAACAGGCGGCCGCCGGCGGCGACGGTGTCGGCGAGCAGGGTGCCGGCCGCGGCGATCGCCTCGGCCTCCTCCTCCCGGACCCGTTGCAGCAGGCCGATGGCGGCGTCGAAGAACAGGTCGGCAGGCGTGCCGTCGCTCATGCGGTGCCCCTTCGCAAGCGTCTGTGTCGCGGATCACCGTGCGGTCTGGACCAGTGCGGTGTCAATACGGGGGTGCGCGGACGGGCCATGCGCCGGTGCAGTCTTCACCGGGTGGTTTCCGCGGTGCGGCACGGTTGTCAGTGGTATCCGGCAGAATTGAATCCAGGGCCAGCGCACGCGCCGGAGAGCGGCGAGCTTCCGGCAGAGGTAATCGAGGGGCACGTATGTCCGGACTGATCGACACCACGGAGATGTATCTCCGCACCATCCTCGAACTCGAAGAGGAAGGCGTCGTCCCCATGCGCGCCCGCATTGCGGAGCGGCTGGACCAGAGCGGGCCGACGGTGAGCCAGACGGTGGCGCGCATGGAGCGCGACGGTCTGGTGTCGGTGGCCAGCGACCGGCATCTGGAGCTGACCGACGAGGGCCGCAGACTGGCCACGCGGGTGATGCGCAAGCACCGCCTCGCGGAGTGTCTGCTGGTCGACGTCATCGGCCTGGAGTGGGAGCAGGTGCACGCGGAGGCGTGTCGCTGGGAGCACGTGATGAGCGAGGCCGTGGAGCGTCGGGTGCTGGAGCTGCTGCGGCATCCGACCGAGTCGCCGTACGGCAACCCGATCCCGGGCCTGGAGGAGCTGGGCGAGAAGGACGGGGCCGACCCGTTCCTGGACGAGGGCATGGTGTCGCTGGCCGATCTGGACCCGGGCAGCGACGGCAAGACGGTCGTCGTGCGCCGTATCGGTGAGCCGATCCAGACCGACGCCCAGCTGATGTACACGCTGCGCCGCGCGGGCGTGCAGCCCGGTTCGGTGGTGAGCGTGACGGAGTCGGCCGGCGGCGTGCTGGTGGGCAGCGGCGGTGAGGCGGCCGAGCTGGAGGCGGACGTCGCCTCGCATGTGTTCGTGGCCAAGCGCTGAGCATGAGAGGGCCCCGGCGCCTTGTGGCGCCGGGGCCTGTCCTCCCCTGTGCTGACCCGGAGCCCCGAGCTCTCAGGGTCATCCCCTCGGACCGGTTTTCCCCGAGCGGTCCGCCTCCCGCCAGAAAGATCCCCTCGGCGGCGGCGATCATTCACCCCGGGGTGTCACTCGAATGAGGGGTGTTGTCCGCAGAGGCAGTATTTTCGAATAGGCATTCGATAGTCTGCGGCGGCAGTACGAGCGACAGTACGACTGCGACAACGGCAGTACACCGGTACGAGGCAGGCGGAGCTGGGGGGTGCCAGGCCGATGGCACGGCGTATCGATGTGGCGGGAACGGGCGGGGTGCGCCTGGCCGCGTGGGAGTTCGCGGACCCGCCCAAACCGGGGGCGGAGCCCGGGGCTCCCGGCGTGCTGTTACTCCACGGCCTGATGGGCCGCGCCTCGCACTGGGCGTCCACCGCCCGCTGGCTCGCCGAGCGCCGTCGCGCCGTCGCGCTCGACCAGCGCGGCCACGGCCGGAGCGACAAGCTCCCGCAGGCCGCGTACACCCGGGATGCCTACGTCGAGGACGCCGAGGCCGCCCTCGAACAGCTCGGTCTCGCCCCCGCCGTCCTCATCGGCCACGCCATGGGCGCCCTGACCGCCTGGCAGCTCGCCGCGAAACGCCCCGACCTGGTGTGCGGCCTGATCATCTGCGACATGCGGGCCTCCGCGCTCGGCTCGGCCTCGCAGCGCGAGTGGGCCGACTGGTTCCGGTCCTGGCCCGTCCCCTTCGCCACCCTCGCCGACGTCCGTAAGTGGTTCGGCGAGGACGATCCCTGGGTGGAGCGTCCCCAGCCCGCCCGCGGCGCCTTCTACGCCGAGGTCATGCAGGAGTCCGCCGACGGCTGGCGGCCCGTCTTCGAGCCGGAGCAGATGCTCGCGACCCGGGAGAGCTGGGTGTACGACGCGCACTGGGAGGAGCTGGCCCAGGTCGAGTGTCCCGCGCTGGTCGTTCGTGGCCTCGACGGTGAGTTGGGGCGGGCCGAGGCGCAGGAGATGGTGCGGGTTCTTCCGCGCGGGGAGTATGCGGAGGTGGCTGATGCCGGGCACCTTGTCCACTATGACCAGCCGGTGGCTTGGCGGTTGGCTGTGGAGCCGTTTCTTGAGGCTGTGCCGGCGGGTTGAGCGCCGTTCGCGTTCTCGTCTGCGTGGCTTCTTCGCGTTGGCGGGTGCGGGTTCGTTGTGGCTGGTCGCGCAGTTCCCCGCGCCCCTGGGTTGGTTGTCGGCGCCCTGTGGTGGAAAGGCGCCGTCAGCCCCGGCTCACCGCCGTCAGGATCTCCGGTAGGCGGGTCGCCGTTCGGGGGGCCGCCAGGCGCAGGCCCAGCAGGGTCAGCATCGCGCCGTAGCCCGCCCCCGTCGGCAGCAGTACCCAGCTCCATGCCTCCCCGTCCGCAGTCACGTTCAGCCAGATCGTCAGGGCGATCACGGGGGAGCAGAGCAGGGCCGCTGCGACCATGCCGCCGAAGATCGAGATCCAGGCCAGGCCGGCCTGGCCCGGGGCCACGTTCTTGTGGCCCTCCTGGGGGATGGAGTACGGGAAGCGGGCCGAGGTCCAGGCGCCGGTGGCCAGCATCGTGCCGAGGAGCGCGAGGGAGAGCCCCAGCGCCTCGGGGAGCCGGTCCCAGGCGTCCAGCAGCGCGGTCGTCAGGACGGTCACGAGGGTGGCGTACGGCAGGGTGATCACCAGCAGGGCCAGCGCCCGCCCGCGCAGCTCGGCGTGCGCGTCCCGCGTCGACGAGATGGTCAGGGCCACCATCCAGAACGCGGAGGTGTCCTGCCCGAACTGGTTGTACATCTGGATGCCGAGCATCCCGGCGGCGAAGCACGCGAAGTAGATCGACCCGGTGCCCTGCACCGCGTTGAACACCGGCACGATCAGCCCGATGGCCAGCGAGGTCACCCATGCGGCCTTGGTCTTCGGGTCGCGCCAGATGTAGCGCAGGGTGCGTTCCATGACCGTCCCCGTGCGCCCGTCGGGCAGCAGCCGCCGCAGCCCGGCGGAGGAGGTACGGTCCGGCGCCCCGGCGTTGAGAGCCTGGAGGGTGGACCCTCCCCCAAGCTTTCGGCTTCGCTCAAGCAGGGGGGACCCCCATGGCGAGGTCATCAGCCGTGTCAGAGTGCGCGCCCAGGCGGCGATCAGCAGGGCCAGCCCGGCGAACGACAGGGCGAGTTGGGCGAGGGCCGTGCCGTACGCCCCCTCGCTCGCCGATCGCACCGCCCCGACGGCCGAGGCGGGCGGCACCCAGGACAGCACGTCCGCCGCCGGCTGCAGCCGGCCGAGCCCCGCCGAACCCAGTCGCTGCGCGCCGAAGTTGACCAGCTGTGCCCCGACGGCGATCACCAGACCGCTCAGCACGGCCAGATCGCGCCCTTTCCGGCTGGTCAGCAGCCGTACGTTGGCTGCGGCGACGGCCCGCGCGAGCGCCACGCAGACCAGCAGCGCGAGGACCACGGCGACGACGGAGACGGCGTACCCCGCTGCCCCGTGCGCCACCGACAGCACGCATCCCACCAGCACCAGCAGGGTGAACAGCGGCCCGATGCCGACCAGCGAGGCGGCCAGCAGGGCCCGGACCAGCGGTCGGGGGCGCAGCGGCAGCATCACCAGCCGGGTGGGGTCCAGCGTCTCGTCACCGCTGGGGAAGAACAGCGGCATCACCGCCCAGCCGAGCGCCAGCACGGCTGTACCGGGGACGGCGACGGCCTCGGCGTGCGCGTGTCCGCGCAGCGCGACCAGGCCGAGCAGTTGCAGCAGTGCGAACAGCAGGGCGACGACGGCCGAGGCGACGAACGCGGCCCGTCGGCCCGCCGACTGCCTCAGTCCGCCTCGCAGCAGCGACAGCTTCAGTCGTACGACGGTGGAGGTCAGGCTCGTCATCGGGCCGCCCCGCCGCCCAGCCAGTCCAGGTCGGAGGCGGTGTCCCGGCCGTGCGCGCCCACCAGCTCCAGGAAGGCCGCCTGCAGGGTGGGGTGCTCCCCGCGGACCTCGGCCGCCGTGCCGGTCGCGCGGATGCGGCCCGCCGCCATGACGGCCACCCAGTCGCACAGCGACTCGACCAGCTCCATCACGTGCGAGGAGAAGACGACGGTGGCGCCGGAGGCGGTGTAGCGCTCCAGCACCCCCCGGATCGTCTGCGCGGACACCGGGTCGACGCCCTCGAAGGGTTCGTCGAGGAACAGCACGTCGGGATTGTGGAGGAGCGCGGCCGCGAGCCCGATCTTCTTGCGCATGCCGGTCGAGTAGTCCACGACGAGCTTGTGCTGCGCCCCGGCCAGGTCGAGCACGTCCAGCAACTGGGTGGCCCGCTTGTCGACCTCGGCGCCGGGCAGCCCCCGCAGCCGCCCCGAGTACCCCAGCAGCTCGCGCCCCGACAGCCGCTCGAACAACCGCAGTCCCTCGGGCAGCACCCCGATCCGCGCCTTCACGGCCACCGGGTCCCGCCACACGTCGTGCCCGACGACCTCGACGGACCCGTGATCGGGCCGAAGCAGCCCGGTCACCATGGACAACGTGGTGGTCTTCCCGGCCCCGTTGGGTCCGACCAGCCCGATGAACTTCCCGGCGGGGAGATCGAGATCGATCCCGCCCACGGCAACCTGCTGCCCGAACCGCTTCCAGAGCCCTCGCACGCGAACCGCAGCCTCTGTCATGCCCGAACCCTACGGCGGGGAAAAGCCTTCAGGGGCGCGGGACCGTGCCTGCTGTGCGGCTCGGACGTGTGGGCGCACGTCAGCGATCGCGACCGCACGCATAGGCCAGCGGCGAGATCAACTCCTCCGCGTCCGGCAGCCATCGGTTCGCCGGCGTGGGCCGACAGGCCCACTGCACAGCGCCACGCGAGCCGAAACGAGTCGGCGGAGCGGCCACGTAGCTTCCCTCGCCCAACGGCATGAGGTCCAGCGAAGCCAGCGACCACCCCAACTTCCGCACCAGGTCGGGAACCTTCACCGAACCCCCCGGCAGCACGAAGAACTGCATACGGCGGTCAGGAGTGAGCGTCACCGGGCCCAGGCTCAACTCCATCCGCTCCATGCGGGCCAGTGCGAGGAACCCCGCACTCTCCGGCACGGACAACGCGTCGAACGTACGTCCCGTGGGCAGCAGGATCGACGCCGTCGGCTGTTTCTGCCACATCCGGCGCGCGACGGTCGCACTGCCGGTCGCCTGCGTCGCCCAGTCGGGGCGCGTGGGGTGCGCACCCGGCGCGGGGCAGGAGGCATCGCCGCACGCGCAGCGCTGCACCCCGTCGACGGCTTCCAGCCAGGCGCCCGGGAACACGTCCCAGTGGCGCTCCTCGGCGTAGCGTACGGCGGTTTCCAGCAGCGATTCCCCGCGCTGCTGCGGAATCTGAGCGGCTTGCGTGCCTGCGATCGTCTCTTCCACGTTTCACTCAACTCCCGCACTCACCTGGAGTTACGGCCGGTGTCCGGGCAGGGGAGGAGCATCGGCTCCTCGGCCGGGGCGCACGGGTGCACGAATGGGGGCGCGCGGGAGGAAGCGGGGCGTGGGATGGGTAGCCAGGTGTGGGGGTGGCGTCAGCCTTTACCCCGGCAAACCGCACATGTCACGCATTGACGGTATGTCAGCTGGGCAGTGATCTTCCCGACCGGATCCTTCCGGCCGGATCTTCACGCTCCAGGGGTTCGCAGGGGGTAGCTCATGGCCGCAAGGCCTCTCGTTGCGAGGCAGCCGAACGAACGGCTGCAGGCACTCATCCAGGAAGCGGGGTGCTCGAACGCCGGGCTGGCCCGGCGGGTCAACATGTGCGGCGCCGAGCACGGTCTCGACCTGCGCTACGACAAGACGTCCGTGGCCCGCTGGCTGCGCGGCCAGCAGCCGCGGGGCCGGGCCCCGGCGATCATCGCGGAGGCGCTCGGGCGCAAGCTCGGCCGTACGGTCACGATCGACGAGATCGGCATGGCCAACGGCAAGAACCTCGCCTCGGGGGTCGGCCTCCAGTTCTCGCCGACGGTACTGGGGGCCATCGAGCAGGTCTGCGAGCTGTGGCGCAGCGACGTGGGGCGGCGGGACTTCCTGTCCGGCTCCTCCGTCGCCGCCTCCGCGCTGGTCGAGCCCAGCCGCGACTGGCTGATCTCCGCCCCGGACGCCCAGGTGTCCCGGCAGGCGGGCCCGCGCGTGGGCCAGTCCGACGTGGCCGCCGTACGTTCCATGACCCAGGCGCTGGTGGACCTCGACCACCAGTACGGCAGCGGTCATGTGCGCCCGGTCGTCGTGCACTACCTCAACAGCGTCGTCTCCGGGCTGCTCGCGGGGTCCTACCGCGAGGCGGTCGGCCGCGACCTCTTCGCGACCGTGGCCCGGCTGACCGAGCTGGCGGGTTACATGGCGGTGGACACCGGGCAGCCGGGCCTGGCCCAGCGGTACTACATCCAGTCGCTGCGCCTGGCGCAGGCGGCCGGCGACCGCGGCTACGGCGGTTACATCCTGGCCGCCTCCATGAGCCACCTCGCCGCGCAGCTCGGCAACCCGCGCGAGATCGCCCAGCTGGCGCGGGCCGCGCAGGAAGGGGCGCGCGGGCGGGTCACCCCGCGCGCGGAGGCGATGTTCCACGCGGCCGAGGCCCGCGGGCACGCCCTGCTCGGTGACGTCCGGGCCGCGCAGGACGCCTCCGGGCGGGCGGTCTCGGCGATGGACCAGGCGGACGCGGCCTCCGGGGACGACCCGGTGTGGATCGCGCACTTCGACGAGGCCTATCTGGCGGACGAGCTGGCGCACTGCCACCGCGACCTGGGACAGGCCGAGGCGGCGGCGCGGTACGCCGAGCAGTCGCTGGCCGGACACCCCGAGACCCGGGCCCGGCGCCGCGCCATCGGTTATGTGCTGCTCGCCACGGCCCAGGTGCAGCAGCGCGAGATCGAGCAGGCCTGCAGCACCGGGACGAAGGCGGTGGAGCTGCTGGAGACGCTCCGTTCCAACCGGGGCGCCGATTATCTGGAGGACCTCCAGCAGCGCCTGGAGCCGTTCCGGGACGAGGCGGTCGTGCGGGAGTTCGGGGCCCGTCTCGACCTCCAGCAGGCCGCCTGAACAGCGGCTCCGCGGTTGCGTGAACACACGGGAAACGGCACCAGGACCCAGGATGGTTGCCATATGCAGCGAATCGAGGGGCTGTTTTGTTACTGGTGTCACAAGGAAGAAGATCGCGCCCTGAGCTGCGTGGCACCCGGCTCGGGGGACCCGGTAGCGTGAGCCGACGATTCCGAAGGTCCCCCATTCGTAGGAGTCCCGGTGACGCAGAGTGGACAGGGCGAGGAGCCCTCGGCGCGAGCCGCGCACGAAGGCATCGTGCTGCCCTCCGACGGAGGCGAGCCCCTGCTGCCGGGGATGGCAAGCGCCCCCACCCCCGCCCCCGCGGCCCCGACCGGCGGCCAGGCCTGGGGCGGCTCGTGGGGCCCCGGCGCACAGCAGCCACCCCAGCCGGACCAGGGCTGGCCCCCTGCGGCCGCGCAGCAGTGGGGCACCCCGGACCAGCAGCAGCCCGCGGGCAACGGCCCCGGCCCGCTGCCTCCCGAGGGCGCACCGGCTCCGGCGTACGGCGACCAGGCCCACGGCTCCGCCGGCCAGGACCCGGCCTACGGCTCCGCGGGTCAGGCGCAGGCGTACGGCGGTGATCAGCAGCCCCAGTACGGCGGCGGTCAGCAGCAGTACGGCGCCGGCCTGCAGCCCCAGTACGGCGGCGGCCGGCCGTCTCAGGACGATGCGGGCCGGCCGGCCGCCTACGGCGCCCAGGACCCGTACCAGCAGCAGTTCCAGGCCTCGGCGCCCCTGCCGCCCGCCGACGCGGACGGGTACGCGGCACACGGTGCCGCCGCCCAGGGCGCGACCCTGCCGCCCGCCGTGCCGGAGGCGTACCCGGCCGCGTCCCTGCCTCCGGCGGCCGACGGCGCGACCCAGTACATTCCGCCGGTCCCGGCGGCCGCGGTCGACGAGGGCGCCACGCAGTACATACCGCCGGTGGCGTCCGGCGCGCTGCCGCCCGAGTCCACCGGTGAGGAGACGCGGTTCCTGGGACGCGTGCCCCAGGTGGCCGCCCCCTCCGACGCCGATGCCACCCAGTACATCCCGCCGTTCACCGGCCAGGCGCCGGGCGGGGAGCGGCAGCCGCCCGCCGAGTTCGACAACCTCTTCCGCAGTGGGCCGGGGGGCGGGGAGAGCCCGGCCGGCGCCACGCAGCAGATGCCGCGGATCCAGCCGAACGGCTACCCGGGCCCGGCGCAGCCGTCGTACATCCAGCCCATCGACCTGAACGAGGACGACGGCAGGCACCAGGGCGGCGGTACCGGCTCGCGGGTGCCGCTGATCGCCGCCATCGGCATCGTCATCGTCATCGTCGGCTTCGGTGTCGGCGCGATGTTCAGCGGTGGCGGCGGGGACAAGGGCAACGACAAGAAGACCGTCGCCGCCGCCTCCCCGGCCACCCAGGACTCCGCGTCGGCCGGAGCCGACCCCGCCCAGCAGCAGGCGGCCGCCCTGGACAAGCTGCTCGCCGACAGCGGCAGCAGCCGCGCCTCGGTGATCCAGGCGGTGGCGAACGTCAGGCAGTGCAACAACCTCGGCCAGTCCGCCTCCAATCTGCGCGACGCGGCCAAGCAGCGCACCGACCTGGTCACCCGGCTCGGCAAGCTGTCCGTCGACAAGCTGCCGAACAACACCGAGCTGACCGCCGCCCTCACCAAGGCCTGGCAGGCGTCCGCGGCCGCCGACAACCACTACGCGGCCTGGGCCGACCAGGTGGGCGGCGGCCGGAAGGGCTGCCACAAGGGCCAGGCCCGCGGCAACGCCCAGACTCAGGCCGGCAACCGGGAGAGCGGTATCGCCAGCGCGGAGAAGGTGAAGGCCGCGGCGCTGTGGAACACCATCGCGCAGAAGTACGGCCTGACCCAGCGCCAGCCGACCCAGCTGTGAGCCGGGCGGCCGCCGGGGCAGGACCCCGGCGGCCGGGTCAGCCGAGGTCGGCGTTCTCCAGCGTGCCCGTCATGTCGGTGATCCCGTCGAAGCCCGAGCTCGCGGTCTTCTTCGCCGCGACGAGCCGGCCGTCCTTGACGACCTGGAGGGTCACGTCGGCGTTGACGAGCCGTGGGAAGCCGACCCCGGCGAGCTTGCTCTCGTAGGGCCAGTGCAGGGTCGGGGTGAGGCCGCCCGTGGACACCTTCAGGCCGTCGTCGAGGGTGCGCCGCACGGTGTCGGAGCTCACCTCGCCGCCGCCGATCTTCTCCAGGACGGCCTTCAGCACGGTGTAGGCGATCCAGGTGGTCTGCACTCCGGCGTCCGCGGGGTCGATGCGGTTGTCGCCGAAGGCCTCCTCGTTGATCACCTTCTTCATCCGGTCCCAGCGCGGGTCGGACGACACCGGGTACCAGCCGGTGATGTACGACCCCTCGTAGGGCCCCGACGCCCCGCCCGTCGAGTTGATCACCGTCTGGTCGACGCTGCCCAGCACGTTCGCCGTCCGCACCGCGGGGTAGCCCGCGCGGGCCCGCCGGAAGGAGTCCATGAAGATGTCGGTGCGCTCCCCGAGCGCGGGCACCACGCACCCCTTCTTGAACGTGTCCTTGGTCGCGTAGCGCAGCGCCTGGTCGACCTGGCCGTCGTACTCGGTGGCGTTCTCGGCGGCGAGCTGGTCGCCGGCCGGGGTGTGCCCGCCCGCCTTCAGGCCCGAGTTGAGCAGCGCGGGCAGCTGGTCGCCGGCGATGCTGTCGGGGCGGACCAGGGAGACCGGGCCGCAGGAGGCGGCGAGCGCCCTGCCGAGACCGGCCAGGAGGGCCGGCTGGCCCCCGTTGACCGGGTACACCATGGGGCCGGTGAACTCCTCGCTGGTGACGCCGTAGCCGCCTATGTAGGGGATGCCGGCGCTCTCCAGCGGGGCGAGGAAGGAGTCGCCGAACTGGCTGTAGGAGCCGACCACCGCGACCACGTCCTCGGCCGCCGCGCGCCGGGCGCACTTCGCCGCGCCCACGCTGTCGTTGTGGTCGTTGCAGGTCAGGACCTCGAGCTTGCGGCCGTTGATGCCGCCGTGGGCGTTGATCCACTTGCCGTAGGCGTGGGCCATCGCGGGCATGCCGGGCTTGTTGGTGGAGTCGGTCTTCTGCGGCGCCCAGGTCATGACCTTGATCGGGCCGTCCCCGGAGCCCCCCGTGGCACCGGGGATGGCCCCGCACCCGGCGGTGAGCGACGCACACGCGGCCAGTGCGCCCGCCGACAGGGCGGTGGCTCTGACGGGCCGGGAGAGGAAGGGGAGGAAGGTGCTGCGGATACGTGGCCTGCCGGTCATGGACAAGCACGATTCCGTCACATCACTAACCGGGGAGTGACCCATGGTCAACGAAAGGTGACACTGAGGTGAATTACAGGGGCCGGTGAGACTTGTGTGGCGAGGAACGTACGATCGATGACCGTGCAAGGTTCGGAGAACTCTTCCCGTCGCGGCCGTCGCTCCTCCACCATGGGCGGCATGCCACTGAACGACATGCCGTGGTGGCGCTGGCGCAGCAATGTGCGCTCCGCGCTGCACATGCTTTCCGACCAGGAGTTCCAACGCGACGTCTGGCTGGCCGGCGTCGACGGGTACGGCGACGTCACCGACGCCGTGTACCGCCTGGTGGAGGACACCTGGCTGGACAACTGGTCCGCCGAGAAGTACGTCGGCACGATATTCCGGGACTCGCAGGAAGCGGCGCTCGTCGACACCGCCGTCCTGCGGGTGCTGCGGATCGTGCACCAGGTCGGCCCGGACGCGCCGGTCTCCGCCTACGTCGACCACCACGGGTGGCCGGAGGCGGTGCGGGCGGCCCGGGACGCGCACATGCGCCTCGCGACGAGTGACGGCGACGATCCCGACGCGCCTCCGCGGACCCTGGAGGTACTGCGGATCATGACGAGGGTCGCGTAGGCAGGGGCCGGAACCTCCCGGGGCGGCGCCCGCGCGCGGCAGGCCGTCCCGGCCCGTCCCGACCCGCGGGACGATTGCCCACGGCGCGTGGCCGTATGGGACCCTGTGGTGCATGAACGAGCAGTCCGCCCCGGCCGCCGCCCCGGCCGACCAGTACGTCCTCACCCTCTCCTGCCCGGACAAGCAGGGCATCGTGCACGCCGTGTCGAGCTACCTGTTCATGACCGGCTGCAACATCGAGGACAGCCAGCAGTTCGGCGACCACGACACGGGACTGTTCTTCATGCGCGTCCACTTCTCCGCGGACGCGCCGCTGACCGTGGACAAGCTGCGGGCGAGCTTCGCGGCGATCGGTGACACCTTCCACATGGACTGGCAGCTCAACCGGGCCGACGAGAAGATGCGCATCGTCCTGATGGTCAGCAAGTTCGGCCACTGCCTCAACGACCTGCTCTTCCGCGCCAGTATCGGCGCCCTGCCGGTGGAGATCGCGGCCGTGGTCTCCAACCACACCGATTTCCAGGAGCTGGTGGGCTCGTACAACATCCCCTTCCGCCACATCCCGGTGACGAAGGAGAACAAGGCGCAGGCCGAGGCGCAGCTGCTGGAGATTGTGCGCGAGCAGAACGTCGAACTGGTCGTCCTCGCCCGCTACATGCAGGTCCTCTCGGACGACCTGTGCAAGCAGCTCAGCGGCCGGATCATCAACATCCACCACTCGTTCCTGCCGAGCTTCAAGGGCGCCAAGCCGTACCACCAGGCGCACGCGCGGGGCGTCAAGCTGATCGGCGCCACCGCCCACTACGTGACCGCCGACCTCGACGAGGGCCCGATCATCGAGCAGGAGGTCGAGCGGGTGGGCCACGGCGTGACGCCGGACCAACTGGTCGCCGTCGGGCGGGACGTGGAGTGCCAGGCGCTGGCGCGTGCGGTGAAGTGGCACGCCGAGCGCAGGATCCTGCTCAACGGGCGCCGCACGGTGATCTTCGCCTGAGCCGTGCCCTCTACGCTTCGGGCATGACCTCACAGGCGTACCTCTCCGAACTGTTCTCGCTGGACGGCCGCGTCGCCGTGGTCACCGGCGGCAGCTCCGGCATCGGCCGGGCCATCAGCGGGGCACTGGCGCGGGCCGGGGCGAGCGTGGTGGTCGTGGCGCGCAAGGAGGCACAGCTGGCCGCCACGGTCGACGAGCTGACCGCCGACGGGTGCCGGGCCGCCTGGGTCAGCGCCGACCTGAGCACCCGCGAGGGCGTGCGCGCGGCGGCCGAGGAGGCGGCCGGGAAGTTCGGGGAGCCCGACATCCTCGTCAACTGTGCCGGGATCAACCTGCGGCCGCCGATGGGGGAGCTGGGCGAGGAGGTGTGGGACACCACCATGGCCGTGAACCTGGAGGCGCCCTACCTGCTGGGGCAGCGGTTCGGACCCGGCATGGCCGAGCGGGGCCACGGCCGGATCATCCACATCACCTCCCAGCAGGCGCACCGGGCCTTCGTGCAGAGCGGTGCCTACGGCGTCTCCAAGGGCGCGCTGGAGTCACTGGCCCGCTCCCAGGCCGAGGCGTGGTCCCCGCACGGCGTCACCGCCAACACCCTCGTGCCGGGCTTCGTGATGACCCCGTTGAACACGCGGCTGTCGTCCGACCCGGAGCGGGTGGCGGCACTGGCCGCGCGCACGATGGTCGGGCGGAACGGGGTGGCGGAGGACTTTGCGGGGGCGGTGGTGTTTCTGGCGAGCGGTGCGTCTGCTTATGTCACCGGGCAGTCGATCTTCGTGGACGGTGGGTTCTCGGTGCACTGAGCCGCTGGCAGTTCGGCAGTTCGGTCGGCTGCGGGTGCGTGGGGGCTGGTCGCGCAGTTCCCCGCGCCCCTGACGAGTTGGAGCCCCGTTGGCCGCATAGTTGCCGTGCGTGGCTGCGGGCGGGCAAGCGAAGCCCACGCCCGCCCAGCCCTCGCACCGGCAAGCTGCACAGCCACGTTCACATCCGGCTCAACCCCGCCGCAGCGAACAGCACATCCCTGATCGCCTCCCGGTCGCCGACCTGCCCCGCCGCAGCCTCCTCCGGAGGCACGTGCCCCGCGGCCAGCCGGCAGAACTCCACGCCGTCCAGGGCGACATGGGCCACCTCGAACTCCGCGGAGCCCACCGCCCCGGGCGAGTCCAGCGGGATCAGCCACTCGCCGCCGGCCGCCCCCTCGATCTCCAGCCGCAGGCTCCGCCCCGGCGCCCCCGCGGGAACGAGATGCGGGGTCTGGCCGGGCGCGGACAACCCCGCCCGGCGCCGCTCGGCCAGGGCCACCGGCAGCATCCGCGCCGCGAGGTCGATCATCTTGTTCAGGTGACGCGGCGCGGGCGGCTCGTACGGATAGTCCACCGCCTCCGCGATGTCCTCCGCGTGCACCCAGCACTCGAAGGCGCGGTCCAGCATGGCGTCGTGCAACGGCAGTTCGAAGGCGCCGTACGGCACCGCGAGCCCGTCGGCGGTGCTGCCCGTGAAGGACACCGTCCGTACGAGGTTGTGGCTCTGCTCCCGCCACGGCGCCCGCACGGACCGCGTCGGCGGAAAGTGGGACGCCCGCCAGAACGCCTCGGTGCGTCCGGCCGGCCCCGCAGCACCCTGCCCGCCGAGCTCGCCCGTCTCGCCCTGTTCGCTCTTCTCGCCCTTCGCGAAGACCTCCGCCAGCGGATCCTCCAGACCGAGCGCCGTCGCGACCAGCCCGTCCACCGACAGCAGATGCGCGATCACCCCGGCCACGGTGGTACGACGACTCGTCGGCGCGTCGCCCTCGAACCACCGCAGCCGCACCGGCGCATGCCACTCCGCGTCACCGAAGTCCTGCAGCAGCGCGTCCAGCCGCGCGCTCTCGGCGTCGTAGGGAGCCGCCCAGTCGGGCACCGGGATGCGCGGCGGCCGGCGGTCCAGGCAGCTCTCCAGGACGCGGGTGCGCAGGGCGGGGTCCAGGTCGAGGCTCTCGGGCTGGTGCAGCAGGCCGACCGCCTCGCGCAGCCGCAGCGCTTCCTCGGCGCAGAACCCGCAGCTGCCGAGGTGTTCCTCCACGGCCGCCGTCTCGGCCGCCGAGCAGGCGGCCAGGGCCCAGGCGCCGAGGAGCGACTTCAGGACGTCGTGCGACAGGTCGAGCGGCACGGGCGGAGGGTCTCCCAGATCGGCGAGGTCGGGCAACGGCAACCCGCTGTCCTCGACAGAGGCGCGGGGCAGCGGTATCCGGGGCGACCGGCCGGTTCCCGACCCACCGGCACGCGGCGGCCCGTCACCGGGGCCCGCTCCCGCAGCGCCCTCGTACGCGTCGTCCCCGTCCAACTTGTCGTACCTGTCGTCCCCGTCGTGCGCCTCGAACCCTCCCGGCCCGTTCACGCCGCACCCCCGTATCCCGGCGGTGTGCCGACGTCATGGGCGGTGGACAGCAGTTGCAGGCCGAGGCGGAGCCGACGGCGGGCCTCGTCCTCGGTGACGCCGAGGTCGGTGGCGGTCTGGCGGTAGTCGCGGCGCTGGAAATAGGCCAGTTCGAGTGCGGCGCGCAGCGGGGCGGGCATGGAGTGGACGATGTAGTCGGCGCGGGCGGCGACCGAGGCGCGGTGCACCTTGCTCTCCAGGCTCTCCAGCTCCTCCGCGGAACCGCTCTCGCCCCCGGTGAGCGCGGCGGTCTCGGTGGCGCGCAGCCGCTGCACGGCCAGCCGGTGGGTCACCGCGGCGACCCAGGAGCGCAGCGGACCCTCCTTGGGGTCGTAGCTGTCGGGGTGTTCCCAGACATGGGCGAAGACCTCACGGGTGACACCGTCGGCGGCCCGCTCGTCGCCGAGGACGCGGTGGGCGAGGCTGTGCACGAGGGAGGCGAACCGGTCGTAGAGCTCGCCGAGCGCGGCGGCTTCACCGCGCGCGAGCCGCTGCTGCATCTTGCGGTCCCAGCGGGGCGGTACGTCCTTCTGCGCCATGCTGCCCCTCCCCTCGCGTCGTCCGGCCCGTCCAGCGTCTCTGCACCCTCATCTCGAATGTAGTCGGCACTCCTGACTACGCACGCCCCTTTGTGTCAATGTGCGCCCCCCGAGGCGCCGCAGGTGATAGTGCCCTCTTCACATAATCTTCACTCAAAGCGTGTCCAACTCCGATCGAACAGGATCGGTAGTGACTGAAACAAGCCCCTTGTTGATCGCTCACGGTTTGTTGCCCGAAGTTTCAGGGAACCGCCGCTGGGCAGCCGCGCGGAGAGAAACGTAGGAACTGCTTCCGTTTCCGGGCGGTTCCGGGAGATCCGGCGAGCGGAGGGGCGTGGCCGTGGCATTCAAGGTGACCGACGACGAACAGGGCGCACTGGGTGAGTGGGCCGTGCTCCGGGTGTCCGGGGAACTGGACCTGATGACCTCGCCGGTGCTGCGCCAGCGGGTCCATGACGTGGTCGCCGAGGGCCACCACAGCCTGATCCTGGACCTCTCCGAGGTCTTCTTCTGCGACTCCAGCGGGGTCGGCGTGCTGATCGCCGCCCGTCGGCTGATCCGCTCCTGCCAGGGCCGGCTGCGGCTGATCCTGCCGGACCGGGGCGCCGACGACGGTTCGCACGTCAACCGGGTCCTCGGCGCGCTCGGCGTCCGCCGCCTCTTCGACGTCCGCCCCGACGTCGAGTCCGCCGTCACCGACGAGGCGGGCCCCCTCTCTGCCTGAGCCGCGCCACGCCGACGCCACGAGGTTGTCGCAGAATTCCCCCGGTCTTGGCACAACCCCCGCTTTTCCGTCACCTCACCGCCTCCCGCGACGTACGCTCCCTGCCAGATCCACCCCCACGTCAACGTAAGGCGGCCCGAACAGACATGGTCAGCACCGAGTACGAGCGCAGGATCGCCGCCCGGTTCGCCACCTTCGACCAGGACGGCAACGGCTACATCGACCGTGAGGACTTCAACGCGGCGGCCAAGGCGCTGCTCGCCGAGTTCGCCGTCACCGCCCGCTCGGACAAGGGCCAGGCGCTGTACGCCGGTGCGGAGGCCTTCTGGCAGGGCATGGCGGGCATCGCGGACCGGGACGGTGACCAGCGCATCACCCGCGAGGAGTTCGTCACCGGCGCGGTCAAGCGCCTGCGCGACAACCCGGACCGCTTCGCCGAGATCGCCCGCCCCTTCCTGCACGCGGCCCTGGCCGTGGCCGACCCGGACTCGGACGGCCACGCCACCCTCACCGACACGGTCCGCGTCCTCCGCGTCTTCCACGTACCGGCCGACATCGCCCGCGCCACCGCCACCGCCCTCGACACGGACGGCGACGGCAGGATCGGCGAGGCGGAGGTCATCCCGGCGTTCGCGCGCTACTTCACCGTTCCGGAGTAGCGGCCGGCGGCTGCGCGAACCGCTCCCGCAGCCTGTACTTCAGCACCTTCCGCAGCGTCTCGTTCCGTGGAAGGGCGTCCACCACCTCCAGCCGCTCCGGCAGCTTGTGGACGGACAGCCCTTCCGTGCGCAGGTACGAGACGACCGACGGCAGCGTCAACTCTGCGGCGCCGGACGGCTGTTCGATCACCGCGCAGACCAGTTCCCCCCGCTCCGCGTCCGGCAGGCCGATGACCGCCACGTCTCCCACCGCCGGATGTGCGGCCAGCAGGTCCTCGATCTCCTTGGCCGAGATGTTCTCGCCCTTGCGGATGATCACGTCCTTCAGCCGGCCGGTGAGCACGAGGTGGCCGGAGCCGGTGACGTGGCCGAGGTCGCCGGTGCGCAGGAAGCCCGCCGGGTCGAAGGCCGCGGCTGTCTGGCCCGGGTCCAGGTAGCCCTGGCAGACGGCCTCGCCGCGCAGGCGGACCTCGCCGTCGACGATCCGTATCGCCATGCCCTCCGGTGGGCGGCCCTCGGTCGTCGCGAGGTTCTCGGGGGTGTCCTCGGGGTCTCCCATGGTGATCATCGGAACCTCGGTCATGCCGTAGCCGTGGGTGAGCTGTACGCCCATCTCGCGGACCACGGAGTGGTAGACCTCGGGGGGTTTGGGGGCGCCGCCGCCCGCGAGGAGGCGGAGGGAGGGGATCACCTTCGTGTCCGGCTCCTTGCGCTGCTCGTTCAGGAACATCGAGTAGAACGCCGTCGAGCCGCCGGCCACCGTGACCCCGTGCCGCCGGTATTCCTCCAGCGCGTCCGGCAGGGCGAACTGCTCGAACATCACCGCCGGGAAGCCGTACAGCAGCAGCATGACCGTGTAGTCCGGGCCGGCTATGTGCGCGTAAGGGAACGCCATCGAGCCCACGTCGTCCGGGGTGAGGCGCAGGGCGTGGGCCAGGCAGGAGCCGCCCGCGATCAGGGAACGGTCCGTGTGCAGGACGCCCTTGGGGTCGGAGGTCGTGCCCGAGGTCCAGTAGATCCAGCGGACCGAAGTGCCCTCGGCGGGGGGTGCGGGGAGGGTGGACGGGTCGGCCTCGGGCAGGGTGTCGTACGCCTCGAAGACGCCCTTCGCGCCGAGGCGGCGGGCCATCTCCGTGTGGTCGTGGCCGCGCCAGACGCCCGGTACGGCGAAGAACTCGGCCCTGGACTCGCGCAGCGCGAAGCCGACCTCGCGGTCCCGGTAGAAGGGGATGACCGGGGACTGGACGGCGCCCAGGCGGGCCAGGGCGAAGGAGAGCAGGGCCGTCTCGATGCGCGTGGGCAGCTGCCAGGCGACCACCGTGCCGGGGCGGACGCCCATGCCGTACAGGCCCGCCGCCACCCGCTCGGCCCGCTCGCGCAGCTCGCCGAAGGTCAGCCGGCGGTCCTCCTGGAGGAGGACGGGGCGGTCGGGGGTGAGGTCGGCGCGGCGCACGACCAGGTCCCACAGCGTGCGGGAGGAACTCAGGGAGTGCGGGGTCTCGTTCACGTATGCCCCCTGCTTGGCTGACGACTCGTCAGGTGCCATGCTATCTGACGGACCATCAGATAAGTACTGTCCGGCGGAGGGGACCATCGTGACCGAACTGCCCCGCATCATCAGCGTCGACGACCACGTGATCGAGCCCGCCCACCTCTTCGAGACCTGGCTGCCGGCGAAGTACCGGGACCGGGGTCCCAAGCCGCTGACCGCCGGGATCGGGGAGCTGGCGTACATCGGCGGGAAGTACCAGATCACCATGGACCCGGAGGGCCAGCCGACGGACTGGTGGATCTACGAGGACCTGAAGTTCCCGTACAAGCGCAACATCGCCGCCGTCGGCTTCGACCGGGACGAGATGACCCTGGAGGGGATCACGCGCGAGCAGATGCGGCGTGGCTGCTGGGACCCCAAGGCGCGGCTCGAGGACATGGACCTCAACCACGTCGAGGCCAGCCTCTGCTTCCCGACCTTCCCGCGCTTCTGCGGGCAGACCTTCGCCGAGGCGCACGACAAGGAGGTCGCGCTCGCGTGCGTCCGCGCCTACAACGACTGGATGGTGGAGGAGTGGTGCGGGGGCAGTGGGGGCCGGCTGATCCCGCTGTGCCTCATTCCGCTGTGGGACGTGGAGCTGGCCGTCGCGGAGATCCGGCGCAACGCCGCGCGGGGGGTGCGGGCGGTGACCTTCTCCGAGATCCCCACCCATCTCGGGCTGCCGTCCATCCACTCCGGCTACTGGGACCCGTTCTTCGCGGTGTGCCAGGAGACCGGGACCGTCGTCAACATGCACATCGGCAGCAGTTCGCAGATGCCCGCCGCCTCCCCGGACGCGCCGCCCGCCGTCCAGGCCTCGCTCAGCTTCAACAACGCGATGGCCTCGATGATGGACTACCTCTTCAGCGGGGTGCTGGTGAAGTTCCCCACCCTCAAACTCGCCTACTCCGAGGGGCAGATGGGGTGGATCCCGTACGCCCTGGAGCGCGCCGACGACGTGTGGGAGGAGCACCGCGCCTGGGGCGGGGTGCGCGATCTGATCCCGGAGCCGCCGTCGACGTACTACTACCGGCAGATCTTCTGCTGCTTCTTCCGCGACAAGCACGGGGTCGCGTCCCTGGACGTCGTCGGCCGCGACAACGCCACCTTCGAGACCGACTACCCGCACGTCGACTCGACCTTCCCGCACACCAAGGAGGTCGCCCTCGACCATGTGAAGGGCCTCGACGACGAGACCGTCCACAAGCTGATGCGGGGCAACGCCATCCGCATGCTGGGCCTGGACTTCGACAAGTGATGGACCTCTCGTACACGCCCGAGGAGGAGGAGTTCCGGGCCCGGCTGCGGGAGTGGCTCGCCAAGGTGCTGCCCACCCTGCCCGCCAAGCCGTCCCCGGACGACTGGCCCGGCCGCCGCGCCCACGACCTCGGCTGGCAGCGGATGCTGTACGACGCCGGGTACGCCGACGTCCACTGGGACTCCTCCCCGACCACACGCCTGATCTTCCTGGAGGAGACGGAGAGGGCGGGCGCGCCCTATGTGGGTGCGAACTTCGTCGGGTTGCTGCATGCCGGGCCGACGGTCGCCGCCGAGGGCACGGCCGAGCAGAAGGACCGCTGGCTGCCGCCGATCCTGCGCGGGGACGAGGTGTGGTGCCAGGGGTTCAGCGAACCGGACGCCGGGTCCGACCTCGCCGCGCTGCGCACGCGCGCGCGTAGGGACGGCGACGACTACGTGGTGAGCGGGTCCAAGATCTGGACCTCGCACGCCGAGGTGGCCGACTGGTGCGAACTGCTCGTCCGTACGGACCCGGAGGCGCCCAGGCACAAGGGCATCACCTGGCTGGCCATGCCGATGGACGCCGAGGGCGTCACGGTACGGCCGCTGCGCACGCTCGCCGGGTCGGCGGAGTTCGCGGAGGTGTTCCTGGACGAGGTCCGGGTGCCGGTCGGCAACCGGGTCGGGGCGGAGAACGACGGCTGGCGCGTGACCATGGTGACGCTCTCCTTCGAGCGCGGCACGGCCTTCGTGGGCGAGGTCGTCGCCTGCCGCCGGGTGCTCGGCGAACTCGCCCGCACCGCGCGGGAGAACGACCGCTGGGACGACCCCGTGCTGCGCCGGCGGCTCGGGCGGCTCCATGCCGAGTTCCGGGCGCTGTGGCGGCTGACCCAGTGGAACGTGAGCGAGGCGGAGGCCGGCGGCGGAGTGCCGGGCGTCGGGGGCTCGGTCTTCAAACTGAGGTACTCGCACGTCCGTCAGGAGCTGTACGACACCGCCGCCGAGGTGCTCGGCCCGGACTGTCTCGACCTGGACCGGCCCTGGGTCCTCGACCGGCTCTCCTCGCTGTCGTACACCATCGCCGCCGGCACCTCGCAGATCCAGCGCAACATCGTCGCCGAGCGCATCCTCGGCCTCCCGAAGGGACGGTGACCGTGCGCTTCCGACTCACCGAGGAGCAACGGGCGTTGCGGGCCGGGGTACGGCAGCTGCTGGAGCGCCGGTTCGGCGCGGACGCGCTGCGGGCGGCCGTGGCCCGGCCCGGGCACCTGGACCGGGACCTGTGGCGGGAGCTGGGCGCGGCGGGCCTGTTCGCGCTGCGGGTGCCGGAGGCCCGGGGCGGGGTCGGTCTCGGGCTGCCGGAGGCGGTGCTGGTCTTCGAGGAGACCGGCCGTGCACTGCTGCCGGGGCCGGTACTGGCCACCCACCTCGCCGCCGGGACCGTACCCGGGGCGGCCACCGGGGAGACCGTGGTGGCCCGTGCGGACGGCCCCCTGGTGGAGTGGCTGGACGCGGCGGACACCGTGATGGGGGACGCCTCCGGTGCCGTACCCCTGCGGTCGGTGGACCCGCTGACGCCCCTGCACCGCGTCCCCGAGGGCGGCGTCGGCGCGCCGGATCCGGAGGCCGTGCTCCTCACCGCCGCCGAGCAGCTCGGCACGGCCACGCGCGCATGCGAGCTGGCCGTGCAACACGCCCGGGCGCGAGAGCAGTTCGGGCAGCCGATCGGGGCCTTCCAGGCCGTCAAACACCTGTGCGCCGACCTGCTGGTGCGCGCCGAGACGGCCCGGGTGGCGGTCTACGCGGCCGCCGTGACCGCCGACCCCACCGACATCGCCGCCGCCCGGCTGCTCGCCGACGAGGCCGCCGTGCGCGGGGCCCGCGACTGCCTTCAGGTGCACGGCGGCATGGGCTTCACCTGGGAAGCAGAGGTCCATCTGCATCTCAAACGGGCCTGGGCGCGGGCCCAGCGCGGCGGGGGGAGCACGGAGAGTGAGGAAGTGTTGGCCGCCGATCTGGTGGCCTGACGGTGAGGCGACGCGCTGGGCTGGGCCCTGCATAAAGTCGTGGCCCAAGATGTCGCGGATCGTGGCGTACCGGAATCACGGAGCGTCGATACCGGGTTGTGTCCATCGTGTGACCCGTCACGTCCTGGAGTCGGCGCCTCACTCCGGTACCTTCTGTGGGATGCGAGTGGCTGCGAGCGCGAGCCGTGCCGGTGATGCCCCCGGGGTGCCGCCGGATCAGGCCTGTTCGACTCCCTGCTGCGAGCGTCGCACAGTATGCCGCACGGGTAATCCTTCGCGCTGGAATATGCCCGAAGCGCTTGTTGGGGTGACTGTACGTCAACCATGCTGTCTCGTAAGGGAGTCACGTTCCGTGACCCTTGCGCTGGCCGTTGTCCTGGCCATGCAGAGAATGGCTACGATCGTGGCCCTCGTCGCGGCGTGTGCGCGGCGCGGGGTCATGTGTCCGCCGGTTCGGATGGTGTGAGCGGTGCAGGTGCTTCAGGTGCAGCTGGAAGTCCGGCCCGACCCCACGGAGGTGGGGCGAGCCCGGAGATGGGCCCGTTCCCGCCTGGCAGGGTCCGGTATAGACGCCGACGAACCGCTCGCCGAGACGCTGATTCTGCTCGTCTCCGAACTGGTCACCAACGCCGTGGTGCACACCGGCCGTCCGGCCGTGCTGCGGCTGTCCCTGCCCCCGGGCACGGTCGAATCCGCCACCGTCCGCCTCGAGGTGGCCGACACCAGCCCCCGTGCGCCCGTCCCGCGCTGCGCCGGCAGTAACGCCACCGGCGGCCGGGGCCTGGCGCTCGTCGACTGCCTCGCCGACCGCTGGGGCTGGAGCCCCGAGGGCGCCGGCAAGAGCATCTGGTGCGAGCTGGACCGCTGCTCGCAGCCCCGGGAGGGCGCAGCCGTGGCGTACGGGGGCGGGCGGTCCGCGTGCGAGGACCTCGCGTTCGAAGCGGTGTAGGCACCGGTGTGGCGTGCGCCGGGGGTGCATCCGTGCGCGGCCACCGTGAATCGGGCGTACGTCATGAATCGCCGTATCGGTGTTGACGGCATGTGTCCGTTTGAACACGCTTGTGGGCGACGATTCGCCGCGAGGGGACGGCGAGGGCCCGGGTGACGTCGGTCCTCGTCGAGTGTGGGTCGCGCCGGGTGGCGGCGCGTGGTCGGCGCAGGGGGGCGCGCCGCCAACCGGGCTTCAGAGGACAGCGATCGGTGCCACGGGTGTCCCCGTCGCGCCGACGAACGGCTCCGGCATCGCCGACAGCAGAAACGCGTACCCGTTCGTTTCTCCACAGGCTGTGGACAACTCTTCGAGATTCCAGTTCTGACCCTGGAGCATCCCCATCTCCACCAGGTCCAGCGCGTGGACCGGCAACCACAGATTCTCGATCTCGGGCGGAAAGATCTCAAAAGTGAGCGTGTCGTTCGCGACCGCGGCCACATCGCGCGCGTGGAACCACTCCGGGCAGCGCACCGAGAGCCCCGGCGACGGATAGCCGTACCCGTGCTTGTCCCCGGCCAGATACACCTGCACCTGCCCGGTTCGCACCAGGACCACGTCCCCGGCCCGCACCCGCACCCCGCCGAACTCCTCGGCCGCCTCCAGGTCTTCCGGCGTGACCCCGTGCCCGCCCGCCAGCCGGTCCACGCCACGCGCGCGTGCCACGTCCAGCAGCACCCCGCGCGAGACGACGTGCCGCGCCTTGTCGATGCCGCTGAACTGCGCGCCGGCGTGCGGGGTGACCGTGTGCGCCGGGCGGCCGTTGTAGAGCTTCCCGGAGTGCGAGACATGGGTCAGCGCGTCCCAGTGGGTGCCCGCCTGCAGCCCCATGGTCACCGCGTCGTCGCTGCAGGCCACCGTGCCCGGCCCGAACAGCTCCTGGTTGATCTGCACCATCGCGTGCAGCGGATTGACCCGTCCAGGGATCATCCCGGTCTGCACGCCGTCCTGCTGGAGCGGGAGGGCGAGGGGGACGCGGCGGCCCGTGCGGACGCAGGCGGCGGCCTCGCGGACGACCTCGTCGGTGATCAGGTTCAGGGTGCCGATCTCGTCGTCCGCTCCCCAGCGCCCCCAGTTGTTCACGCGCTTGGCGATCTCGTGGAACTCGTCGGGCAGTGACATCCGATGCCTCCCCGGGGCTTGTGTCCGCACGTCTGACGCGCCATAAAATCTAACGGTCCGTCAGAAACCGCGGGAAGGGGCCGGACGTGGGGAACTTCTTGGCAGGCAAGGTGGTCGCCGTGACGGGCGCCGGACGGGGCATCGGGCGCGCGGTCGCACTCGCGGCCGCTGCCGAGGGTGCGAAGGTCGTCGTCAACGACTACGGCGTCTCCATGGACGGGACCTCGCCGACCAGCGAGGTCGCCGAGGCCGTCGTCAAGGAGATCGAGGCGGCCGGGGGCGAGGCGATCGCCGTGGCCGACGACATCTCCACGATGGCGGGCGGGCAGCGGGTCGTGGACGCGGCGCTGACGTCGTTCGGACGCATCGACGGGGTTGTGTGTGTGGCCGGGATCCTGCGTGAGCGGATGCTGTTCAACATGTCCGAGGAGGAGTGGGATCCGGTGATCGCCACCCACCTCAAGGGCACGTTCACGGTGTTCCGGGCCGCCTCCGCCGTGATGCGGAAGCAGCGGGCGGGAACCTTGATCGGGTTCACCAGCGGCAACCACCAGGGCTCCGTCTCCCAGGCCAACTACAGCGCCGCCAAGGGCGGCATCATCTCGCTCGTCCGCAGCGCGGCGCTGGGGCTGCACAAGTACGGGGTGACGGCGAACGCGGTGGCCCCGGTGGCGCGTACGCGGATGTCGGCGAACGTTCCGATGGAGCTGAAGGAGATCGGGGCGCCGGAGGACGTGGCGGCGCTGGTGGTGTACCTGCTGTCCGACGCGGCGAAGGAGCAGGGCGTCACCGGACAGGTGTACACGATCGCCGGACCGAAGATCGCGGTGTGGGCGCAGCCGCGGGAACTCCGTTCGGCTTTCGGGGAGGAGGCCTGGACGCCGGAGCGGATCGCGGAGTTTCTGCCGGGGTCGGTGGGGGTGGATCCGATGCCGATGCTGGCGCAGGTGGCGGGGATGGAAAGGGCTGCGCGGGACGGGGAGCGGCCCAACGCCTGAGAGCTCGTGCCGACAAGGGAGGTCCCATGGACTTTGAATTCACCTCCGAGGACGAGGCGTTCCGTACCGAGGCTCGCGGCTGGCTTGCGGCGCATGCCGACAGCGCGCAGGACCGTCGTACCTGGGAACGTACCCTCGGGAAAGCCGGCTGGATCGGGATCGGCTGGCCCGAGGCCGGCTACGGCAATCGGACCGCCACCCTCACCCAGCAGGTCGCCTGGGCCGAGGAGTACGCGCGGTCGGGTGCGCCCCCGCGTTCGGGGCACATCGGGGAGAACCTGCTTGCCC
This sequence comes from Streptomyces sp. NPDC101165, assembly GCF_044768135.1. Lineage (NCBI taxonomy): Bacteria > Bacillati > Actinomycetota > Actinomycetes > Kitasatosporales > Streptomycetaceae > Streptomyces > Streptomyces sp. NPDC101165. Next base: position 287,033 of record NZ_JBIWPG010000011.1, read on the forward strand.
CCACCCTGATCATCCATGGCTCCGAGGAGCAGAAGAGCCGTTTCCTGCCGCCGGTCGCCGCCGGGGAGGAGCTGTGGTGTCAGGGGTACAGCGAGCCGGGTGCGGGATCCGACCTGGCCGGGGTGCGGACGGCGGCGGTGCGTGAGGGGGCGTCCTACCGGATCACCGGCCAGAAGATCTGGACCTCTCTCGCCCATGAGGCCGACTGGTGCTTCGTGCTGGCCAGGACCGATGCCGGGTCCCGTCGCCACCAGGGCCTCAGCTTTCTGCTCGTCCCCATGGACCAGCCGGGGCGCATCGAGGTGCGGCCGATACGCCAGATGACCGGCACGAGCGAGTTCAACGAGGTCTTCTTCGACGGGGCGCACGCGCGCGCGGAGCACGTCGTCGGGGGAGAGGGCCAGGGCTGGCAGGTGGCGATGAGCCTGCTGGGCTTCGAGCGCGGGGTGTCGACACTCGCCCAACAGATCGGATTCGCAGCAGAGTTGGGCCGGGTCGTGCGAGCGGCGTTGCGTACCGGTGCCGTCGACGATCCGGTCGTACGGGCCCGGCTCGTGCGGCAGTGGGCCGAGCTGCGGGCCATGCGCTGGAACGTCCTGCGCACCCTCGGCGGCTCCGGCGATCCGGGCGCGCCCAGTGTGGCGAAGCTGCTGTGGGCGAACTGGCACCAACGGCTCGGGGAGTTGGCGGTGCAGGTGCGCGGTGCGGAGGCTTCCGCGGGGCCCGCGGACTGGGCGCCGGCGGCGCCGTACGAACTCGACCCCGACCAGCATCTGTTCCTCTTCGCCCGGGCCGACACCATCTACGGCGGCTCGGACCAGGTCCAGCGCACGATCATCGCCGAGCGGGTGCTCGGTCTGCCGAGAGAGCCGAAGGGGGTCGCGTGATGCGTGGTGTGGTGTTCGACGGCAAGCAGGTGCAGGTGGTGGACGATCTGGCGGTACGGGAGCCGGGGCCCGGCGAGGTGCTGGTGGCGATCTCGGCGGCCGGGCTGTGCCACAGCGACCTCTCGGTGGTGGACGGCACCATTCCCTTCCCGGTGCCGGTGGTGCTGGGCCATGAGGGCGCGGGCGTGGTGAAGGCGGTCGGTGCGGGCGTCTCGCATGTCGCGCCCGGTGACCATGTGGCCCTGTCCACGCTGGCCAACTGCGGGACGTGCCCGGAGTGCGACCGGGGGCGCCCGACCATGTGCCGCAAGGCGATCGGTCGCCCGGGCCGACCCTTCAGCCGCGGGGACCGGCCGGTCCACCAGTTCGCCTGCAACTCGGCCTTCGCGGAACGTACGGTCGTCAAGGCGGTGCAGGCGGTCCGCATCCCGAAGGACATTCCGTTGTCGTCGGCCGCGCTGATCGGGTGCGGGGTGCTGACCGGGGTCGGCGCCGTCCTGAACCGGGCCCGGGTGGACCGCGGGGACACGGTGGTCGTCATCGGCACGGGCGGTATCGGCCTGAACGTCCTGCAGGGCGCGCGTCTTGCCGGGGCCCTGAGGATCGTGGCCGTGGACGCCAACCCGGCGAAGGAGGCGACGGCACGGCAGTTCGGCGCGACCGACTTCCTCACCTCGGCGGAGGGTGTGCGGGACATCCTGCCGACGGGCGCCGACCACGTCTTCGAGTGCGTGGGCCGCGTGGAGTTGATCCGCCGGGCGATCGACCTCCTCGACCGCCACGGCCAGGCCGTCCTGCTCGGCATGCCCCGGGCGACCGCGGAGGCGTCCTTCGTCGTCTCCTCGATGTTCCTCGACAAGGCCATCCTGGGCTGCCGCTACGGCTCCTCGCGCCCGCAGCGGGACATCCCCCTGTACGCCGAGCTGTACCGCCAAGGCCGCCTGCTGCTCGATGAGTTGGTGACCCAGACCTATCCGGTGGAGGACTTCGAGAAGGCGCGGGCGGACGCGGAGGCGGGGCGGGTGGCGCGAGGGGTGCTGATGTTCTGAGCACTCTTGTTCGGTCCTCGTGAGTGCTGCGTGGGCTGTGGTTCCGCGAGTTGTCCACAGGCGGCGGGAAATGCGGCGCCGACTGTCCGTGCCGCCCCCTACCGTCGTCGCATGAGCTACCGCGATGTCGTCTCCCGACCGGTCCTGACCTGGGCCCTGGTGGCCGTCGGCGCCCGCATGCCGGTGGCCATGGCGCCGCTCGCCCTGGTCTTCCTGGTCCGCGAACGCCCGGGCGGCTACCCGCTGGGCGCCGCACTCGCCGCGGTCTACGTCCTCGGCGAGATCCTCGGAGCTCCCGCCCTCGGCATGCGTCTCAACCCGCGCCGGGCCCGTCCCCACCTGGCGGTGGGCCTCGCCGCGGGTGCCGTCGGCTTCGCCGGGCTCGGCGCGCTGCCGGGCGCGCACCCCGTGATACTCGGGATGTTCGCGTCCCTCGCCGGTGCCGCCCCCGCGGCGGCCTCCGGGGGCCTGCGGGCCCTGCTCACCTCGCTGGTGCCCGGTCACGCGGCCGCGCAGGCGCTCTCGGTGGAGTCGATGCTGATGTCCGGCATCTGGGCGCTGTCCCCGGCCGCGGTCACCGGACTCGCGCTCGGCGTCGCCCCGGGCGTGCCGCTGCTGCTTGCGGCGGCCCTGATGGGGACGTCGGTGGCGGGCCTGTGGCTGCTGCCCGAGGGCTGGCAGACGGAGGAGCGGGCCGGGGGGACGTCGAAGCTCCGCGTCCTGGCCGGCGCCTGGCCGGCGTACGTCACCGGCGCCGCGGGCCTGTCCCAGCTCGCCCTCGCCGAACTCGTCCTGCCGGCCCTGCTCGAACAGCGCGGCATCGCCGTCGGCTGGGCCGGCCCGCTGCTCCTCGGCATGTCGGCGGCCGCGGGGGTGGGCGCGTTCCTGTACGGGCTGCGGTCCTGGCCGGGGCGCCTCGCCACCCGCAGTGTGGTGCTGCTGTGCGCGATGTCGGCGGCGGTGACCGGGGTCGCGCTGATACCGGGCGCAGCCGGCATCGCGGCCGCCCTGACCGTGGCGGGGCTGCTCCAGTCCGCAGCGATGCTCACCCGGAACCTGTCCCTGCGCGAAGCCCTCCCGCCGGGTGCGCTGGCCGCGGGCTACTCGGTCATGTACGCGGCCGTGGGCGCGGGATACGCGGCCACGGGTTCCCTGGCGGGTGCTCTGCTGCAGCTGGCCGCCCCCTCCACGGCGGTCCTGGCCGGCGTGGGGCTGACGTTGGTCCTCACCGGGATCGGCTGGTGGGGCGAGATACGCAGGGAGCGGTCCCGGGGCCGGAGGGAGGTGGCGGTGACCGACGGAAGCGACCGCAGCAGGATGCATACGGCTCCCTGAAGGCTCCACACCCTTCTGCCCCTTCCGCTCCCTTCTGTTCCCTTCTGTTACGTCATCGCGGGGTCCCCGGCCCCGTCGCTGAACCCCGCCCGGAACGTCCGCCGATAAGCCGTAGGTGTCACCCCGAGGGCTTGCTGCAGGTGCTGGCGCATCGACTGGGCCGTGCCGAAGCCCGCGTCGCGGGCCACCTGGTCGACCGAGAGGCCGGTGGACTCCAGGAGGTGGCGGGCGCGTTCGACGCGCTGCTGGGTGAGCCACTGGCCGGGGCTGATGCCGACCTCCTCGCGGAAGCGCCGGGTGAAGGTGCGGACCGACATGGCCTCCTGCTCGGCCATGTCCCGCAGCTGGATCGGCTCGTGCAGTCGGCCGAGGGCCCAGGCGCGGGCCGCGGTGGTGGTGGCGAGCTGGGGGTCGGGGACGGGGCGGTGGATGTACTGGGCCTGGCCGCCGTCGCGGTGGGGCGGGACGACCGTGCGGCGGGCCACCTCGTTGGCGACGGCCGTGCCGTGGTCGCGGCGCACCATGTGCAGGCACAGGTCGATCCCGGCGGCCACCCCGGCCGAGGTCAGCACGTCCCCGTCGTCGATGAACAGCACGTCCGCGTCCACCTTGATCCGCGGGAACATGCGCTGGAAGCGTTCGGCGTCCGCCCAGTGGGTCGTCGCCGGGCGGCCGTCCAGCCGGCCCGCGGCGGCGAGGACGTAGACGCCGGTGCAGATGGAGGCGAGGCGGGTGCCGGGGCGGATGCGGGCGAAGGCGGCGGTCAGTTCCTCGGTCAGCCTGCCCTCGTCGTAGACCGGGCCGAGTTCGTAGGACGCCGGGACGATCACCGTGTCGGCCGTCGCCAGCGCCTCCGGGCCGTGCGGGACGTGCACCGCGAAGTCGGCGTCCGTCTCGACCGGCCCGGGCGGCCGGACCGAGCAGGTCACGACCTCGTACAGGTACCGGCCCTCGGCGTCCCGCGGGCGGCCGAAGATCCGGTGCGGGATGCCCAGTTCGAAGGGGAGCAGGCCGTCCAGCGCGAGGACGACGATCCGGTGCGGACGGAACTCCTGGCCGGCAGTCATGACCTGATCCTTCATGGCCCGATCCTCCACGCCCCGATGCTCCATGGCCCGATCCTAACGAATGCTGGCCTTCGGGCCACTCGATGTGCGGGGCCCGAGACAGGACCCTCTATGACGTGACTCAGACAACCGAAGCCGCAGCTCCCGTCCAGGCCCCGCCCGCCCGGCGCCACCGTGTGCACCGGGCCTGGTTCGTCGCCGCCGTCACGTTCGTCACGATCATCGGCGCGGCCGCCTTCCGTTCCCTGCCCGGCCTGCTCATCGACCCCCTGCACCAGGACTTCGGCTGGTCGCGCGGCACGATCGGCGCGGCCGTCTCGATCAACCTCGCGCTGTACGGGCTCACCGCGCCCTTCGCCGCCGCGCTGATGGACCGCTTCGGCATCCGCAAGGTGGTCGCCGTGGCGCTGACGGTGATCGCGCTCGGCTCCGGCCTCACCGTGTGGATGACGGCGGCCTGGCAGCTGCTGCTGTGCTGGGGGCTGCTGGTCGGCCTCGGCTCGGGTTCGATGGCCCTCGCCTTCGCCGCGACGGTCACCAACCGCTGGTTCACCGAGCGGCGCGGGCTGGTCAGCGGCATCCTCACCGCCGCCTCCGCCTCCGGCCAGCTGATCTTCCTGCCGCTGCTGTCGTGGATGATCGAGTCCTACGACTGGCGTCCGGCCGCCGTGACGGTCGCGCTCGCCGCGCTCGCCGTCGTCCCGTTCGTGTGGCTCCTGCTGCGCGACCACCCGGCCGACGTGGGCCTGAAGCCGTACGGCGCCCAGGAGTTCGTGCCGAAGCCGGCGCCGGTCACCGGGGCCGCCCGCCGCACGCTGAAGGTCCTCGGCTCGGCCGTGCGCACGGGTCCGTTCTGGCTGCTCGCCGGCACCTTCGCGATCTGCGGTGCCTCCACCAACGGCCTGATCCAGACCCACTTCGTGCCCGCCGCCCACGACCACGGCATGCCCGTCACGGCGGCGGCCTCCCTGCTCGCGGTCGTCGGTGTGTTCGACGTCGTCGGCACGATCGCCTCCGGCTGGTTCACCGACCGCTTCGAACCGCGCCGCCTGCTGGCCGTCTACTACGCCCTGCGCGGCATCTCTCTCCTCTTCCTGCCCATGCTGCTGGGGCCGTCCGTCCACCCCTCGATGGTCTTCTTCATCATCTTCTACGGCCTCGACTGGGTGGCCACCGTCCCGCCCACCCTGGCCCTGTGCCGGGAGCACTACGGCGAGGACAGCGCCATCGTCTTCGGCTGGGTGCTCGCCTCCCACCAGGTCGGCGCGGCCCTCATAGCCTTCCTCGGCGGCGTCGCCCGCGACGTCTTCGGCACCTACGACATGGTCTGGTACGCCTCCGGCACCCTGTGCGCGGCGGCGGCCCTGATGGCCCTGGTGATCCGGCGCACGTCCGCTCCTGTGCCCGCGCTGTCCTGAACGGGGCGGGGGAAATACTTCGAGGGTGAGTGACAGTGGCCGCACTGGTCTACTTCAAGAAGGAGTCCGAGGAGTCGGGGTTCATCCGCTACTCCTTCGGCGCCGACCCGGCGGAGATGGATCGCCGGCTCTCGCTGAACACGGCCTCTCGTTCGTCGGAACCGGTCGACGGTGAGGTCGACCACCTGTTCCTCAAAGCCTCGCGGAAGATCAACTCGCTGTACGAGGAGAGGGGCGGCTGGCCGGAGCGCGGAATGAGCGCCAGCTGACCCGGCTCATGAGGAGTCGCCGTCCAGCCGCCCGAAGCGCCCCCGATGGAAGAGCAGCGGATCCTCCCGCTCGGCGGCCCCGAGGGCGTTCACCCGGCCCACCACGATGAGGTGGTCGCCTCCGGTGTGCACGGCGTGGATCGTGCAGTCGATCCAGGCGGCGGCGCCGGCGAGGCGCGGGGAACCGGAGACGGGCGCGGCGTCGTACGCCACCCCCGCGAACTTGTCGGCGCCGCTGACCGCGAAGGCGCGGCACAGTTCGCCCTGCCCGGCGCCGAGGACGTTGACGCAGAAGACGCCCGCGCGGGCGATGCGGGGCCAGGTCGTGGAGGTGCGGCCGACCATGAAGCAGATCAGGGGCGGGTCCAGGGAGAGGGACGAGAAGGACTGGCAGGCGAAGCCCGCGGGGGAGGCCGAACCGTCGGCCGGCGGTGCCGTGACCACGGTCACCCCGGTCGCGAAGTTCCCCAGCACGCGCCGGAACTCCGCTTGGTCCACCGGTGCCCGCTCGTCCTCGCGGACGCACCGCAACTCCGGGCGCGGCAGCGCCTCCACAAGCCCCGGTGCCGGAGCCGACCTGAGGTAACGGACGGCGGCGGCCGCCGCCCCTGCATGTCCCATCACCCTCCCATTGAAGCTGACGGTGCGTCAGATGGGAAGGGGTCGGCGGATGGCCGAAAGCGCGCCCGTACGCTGCGCCCATGGGGTGGGAGAAGACGCATGCAACGCAGCCGAGTACCCGGCTGACCTGGGCACCCGATGATCTGAGCGCGGCGGCGGCCCTCGGGGGCGCCCAGCTGCCGGCGGCCGGACTGCTGTGGTGGATCTACGACACCACCACCCAGGACAGCTACGGGGCCGGGCTGGGCGGGGCCCTCGGCGCGCTGTGTCTCCTCCTCTTCGCGCCGCTGCTGCTGCCGATCCTCGGTGTGCTGTCGGCGTTCGTGCTGACCCTGCCCTCGGTGGTGCTCGCGCGGCTCGCGGGCCGGCACTTCCCCGGCCCGGGACGGGGCTGGCATGTGGTGGCCCCGGTCGGCCCCGCCCTCTTCTGGGGGGTACCGGCCGGCGTGCTCTTCGGGTGGCCGCTCGGCACCACGGTCGCCGGTCTGGCCGCCCTGGGGCTCCTGCCCACCCTCTGGGTCGGCCTCGTCCGCAGGCGGGGCTGGCGTCCGGCGGGCGTGTGGTGGCGGGCTGCGCTCGGCTCGGTCGTCCTCCTCGTGCCGGCCGTCGGCGGCGGGGTGCTCGCCACCGAGACCGGTCTGATCCAGGAGTACGAGCCCCCGAAGCTGACCCCCGCCCAGCTGGCCGGGGTCTGGCGGGGCGACAGCGGGGCCGAGCTGCGGCTGCGCCCCGACGGCAGCGCCGAGGCCGTCGAGCTGCCCACGCAGCCCCCGTTCGGCGACGACCACGTCCGGGACTACGTCCGGTGCCGGGGATCCGGTACCTGGGAGCCCGACGGCGACTCGGACAACACCGACCGGGACGGCGTGCTGCTCAAGCTCGACGGCGACTGCGGTGAGGACACCCACTGGTCGATCAGCGGCAGCGAGGACAGCCCCGAACTGTTCGTCCTCTTCGGCGACCCGGACGGCGGCGTGCTGTGGATTCTCAAGCCCGCCGGGGCCTGAGCCTCACCGCCCCCGGAACTCCGGGCTCCGCCGTTCCACGAACGCCCGCAGCCCCTCCCCGGCGTCCTCGGTCGTCATGTTGATCTCCTGCGCGGCCGCCTCGGCGGCGAAGGCGGTGGCCCGGTCGCCGTCCAGGGAGGTGTTCACCAGGTGCTTGGTGAGGGCGAGGGAGCGGGTCGGGCCGGTGGCCAGGCGGGTCGCCCACTCGCGGGCGGTCTTCTCCAGCTCGCCGTCCGGGACGACCCGGTTGACCAGGCCCAGCCGCTCCGCGTCCGCCGCCGCGAGCGCGTCCCCGAAGAACATCAGCTCCTTGGCCCGGTGCGGACCGATCAGCCGGGGCAGGAGATAGGCGCCGCCGCCGTCGGGTACGAGTCCGCGCCGGACGAACACCTCGATGAAGCGGGCCGATTCGGCCGCCAGGATCAGGTCGCAGGCCAGGGCCAGGTGCGCGCCGAGCCCGGCCGCGGTGCCGTTCACGGCGGCGATCACCGGCTTCTCGCAGTCCAGCACGGCCGAGACGAGCCGCTGGGCGCCCAGGCGGAGGACGCGGGCCACATCGCCGGGGATCCGCTGCCCGGCGCCCCCCGAGCCGCCCCGCAGGTCCGCTCCCGCGCAGAATCCCCGGCCGGTCCCGGTGAGGACGACGGCTCGTACACCGGGATCCGCCGAGGCCTCCTCCAGCAGTCCGATCAGGCGGTCCCGCAGGGCGGGTGTGAGCGCGTTGAGGGCCTCGGGGCGGTCGAGGGTGAGGTGCGAGACCTGCTCCCGGACCTCGTGCCTGAGGTCGCTCATCGGCACACCACCAGCGCGTCCAGTGCCACCGCGCCCTGCCCGCGGGGCAGCACCATCAGCGGGTTGATGTCCAGCTCGGCTATCTGCTCGCCGAGTTCGAGGGCCATGCGCTGGACCCGCAGCACCACTTCCACCAGTGCGTCGAGGTCGGCCGGCGGGCGGCCCCGGACTCCGTCCAGCAGGGCCCGTCCGCGCAGTTCGGCGAACATGTCCCGGGCCTGCTCCTCACCGAACGGCGGCACCCGTACGGCGGCGTCGCGCAGCACCTCGACCAGTACCCCGCCGAGCCCCACGGTCACGGTCGGCCCGAACAGCTCGTCGTGGGTCACCCCGACGACCATCTCGACGCCCTGCTCGACCATCTGGCACACCAGGACACCGTCCAGCGAGACGCCCTCGTAGCGGGCGATGTCGGTCAGCTCGCGGTAGGCGTCCCGGACCTGGCTGGCCGAGGTGAGACCGATCTTCACCAGGCCCAGTTCGGTCTTGTGCGCGATCTGCGCGCCGGACGCCTTCATCACCACCGGGTAGCCGACCTGCCCGGCCGCGCGGACGGCGGCCGCCGCGCTGGTCACCAGCTGTTCGCGCGGCACCCGGATGCCGTAGGCGCGCAGCAGCTGCTTGGCCGCGTGCTCGCTGAGCTGCTGCCCGGGCCGCATCAGGGCGTCGGCCTTGCGGAAGGAGGGGGAGGGGAGGCGCGGGGCCTCGTCGAAGGGGGAGCGGTAGTCGCTGACGAAGCGGTGGTGGTCGAGCCAGGCGCGGACGGCGGTGAGGCAGTTGCCGACCGTGCGGAAGGTGGCCACACGGGAGGAGCCGAGCAGGACCTCCCGGTACGCCGGCTCCGTGCCGACCGGCGACCCCCACACCACGCACACCAGCTTGTCCGTCTCCTCCGCGGCCTCGACCAGGTCGCGTACGAGCTTGTCGCTGAGGGGCGGGAAGGGGCCGGTGACCGGACAGATCAGCACCCCGACCTCCGGGTCGGCGAGGATCGCGTCGATGATCTTCCGGCCGCGCCAGTCGCCCACCGGATGCCCGCCGTTGTCCACCGGGTTGGCCACGCTCAGGTACTCCGGGATCCACTGGTGCAGCTCGGTCTGCCGGTCCTCCGGCAGTCTCGGCAGCCGCAGCCCGATCCCGGCGGCCAGGTCGGCAACGTGCGCACCCGTGCCGCCGGAGATGGAGTAGACGACGACCCCGTCGGCCCGCGGAGCCCGCGCTCGGGCCAACAGGGCGGCCGTGTCCTGGAGTTCGTCGAGGCCGTCGACGCGGATGACGCCGTACTGCCGCATGGCCGCGTCCACCACGTCGTCGGCGCCGGTGAGCTTGCCGGTGTGCGAGGCGGCCGTACGGGCCCCGGCCTCGGTGCGGCCCACCTTCACCGCGACCACCGGCACCCGGCGGCGGGCGGCGCGGTCGGCGGCGAGCAGGAAGGCGCGGCCGTCCTTGAGGCCCTCGACGTAGCAGGCGATGGCGCCGACCTCGGGCTGCTCGGAGAAGTAGGAGATGAAGTCGGCGGTCTCCAGGTCGGCCTCGTTGCCGGTCGGCGCCCAGTGGGAGAGCCGGACGCCCAGTTCCTGCAGGGCGAAGACGGGCCGGCCCTGATGCCCGGACTGGGTGATCAGCGCGATGGCCGGTCCCTCCAGGTCGCCCCGGAACCGCTCGAAGGCGTTCAGGTTGGTGTTCGGTCCGAGCAGCCGCAGCCCCGACCGCCGTACGGCCTCCGCGAGCCGCTGCTGCGCCTCGGCCCCCGCCTCGCCGGTCTCCGCGAACCCGGAGGCGAAGGCGACCGCGAACTTCACCTTCGCCTCGGCGAGTTCCTCGATCACCGGCAGCGGGTCGGCCACCAGCAGCACCGCGAGGTCGACCTGTTCCGGCAGGTCGGCGACCGAGGCGGAGCAGGGGATGCCGAACACGGACGGCCGGGTCGGATGCACCGGGTGCACCCGCGCCCCCACCCGCTCGGCCCAGCCCAGCAGTTGCCGGGTGATCCCGGTGTTCGGCCGCCCCTCGGCGTCCGAGGCGCCGATGACAGCGACCGACCCGGGCCGGAAGAACCGCGCCAGATCCGGTACGTCCGCGTACAGCGGCCGCCCGCCGACGTCGAGGTCGTCGACCCGGTCGTGGACGACGGGTCCGGGCCGCTGCTCACCGCAGGCGATGACCCGGGCCCGGCGGGAGTCGGTGGTGAGGGTGCCGTGGGTTGATCCAAGCATCGGTTCCGCCCGCTCCTGTGAGACAGCCACATCAACTGACGCTCTGTCAGATTACTTTAACTGACGGAGTGTCAGGAATGGGTCGGAGCGGCAAAGTTACCGCCTGGTGCGGAACTCCTTGGTCACGCCCTTCGCGATCTTCTCGGCGTCCAGCGCCAGTTCGCGGAACATCCCGCTGATCGGGTTGGTGAACCCGGTGAAGTACAGCCCGGGCGCCTGGGCGGGCGTACGACCGCCGTGCACCGTGGGTCTGCCCCGGTTGTCCAGTACCCCGAGATGCCCGACCAGCCCCTCCAGCGCCCGCTGGTAGCCCGTCGCGGCGATCACGGCGTCCGCCTCGACGCGGGTGCCGTCGGCGAGCACCACCTTTCCGTCCTCGAAGGACTCGACGGCGGCCACGATCTCCACCTTCCCCTTCCGTACGGCGCCGATCAGGCCGACGTCCTGGACCGGGACGGCGCCCTGTCTGACCCTGCTGTACAGGCCGGTGTCCGGGCGGGGCAGGCCGTGGGCGGACAGGTCCGGGACGCCGACCCTGGCCTGGATCCGGCACACCTGGTCCACGAACCGCACCGGAAGCCGCCGTACCAGCACACCCGAGTACTGCGCGGGCCAGCCGAGGGTGGTGCGGCGCACGATGTGCGGAACGGTCCGCACCGCCAGCCGCACCCGCGCGGCCCCGCCCTCCACCAGGTCCACGGCGATCTCGGCACCGGTGTTGCCGACGCCGACGACGAGCACGTCCCGGCCCGCGTACGGCTCGGCGTTCCGGTACCGGCCCGCGTGCAGGAACTCCCCGCCGTAGCCGTCCAGGCCCGGCCACTCGGGCACGCGCGGAGTGTGGTTGTAGCCGGTGGCGACGACCACCGCGCTGCCGGTCAGCTCGCGCCCGCCGGAGGCGTGCAGCAGCCAGCCCGTCCCGTCCGCCGACCGCTCGACGCGGAACACCTCCACACCGGTGACGATCTCCAGCTCGTGGTGCTCGGCGTACTTCTCCAGGTACCGCACCACGTTGTCCCGGGACACCCAGCGGCCGAACCTCCGCGGCATCGCGAGCCCGGGCAGGGCGGACAGCCGGCGGGTGGTGTGCAGATGGAGCCGGTCGTAGTGGCGCCGCCAGGATGCGCCCACCTCGTCGGCCTTCTCCAGCACGACGGCCCGTATGCCCCGTGCTCGCAGGGCGTACGCGGCGGCGAGTCCGCCGGGACCGGCGCCGATGACGTACACGGGACGGTCGGCGGGGGTCGCGGAGAGGTGCGCGGAGGAGGGGCGGGAGGCGGCCATGAGCGGGAGCGTAATCACCCACCCCGTTGATGGGTCTCGGTCAAGACCGGAATTGGTTGCGGATTGATCACATCGGTGGGAGATGTGGGTGGGACAGGTGTCGTAGGCGGCTCGGATGGGCGGAAGTGGTGCACGGACGCCGCGGTCCTCTAGCGGGCCTTCCGGTACCCGGTGACCTCGGCGATCCACTTGATGAAGTCGCCCGGGTCGATGTTGGCGCCGTGTCCCTGGTCCCGGTAACGCCCCTCGGCTTTTCCAAAGATCTGACGTACCGTCAGATCCATGGATGCGATCTGGCTCGACGGCGCGGAGTGGCTCGCGGTGCTGCGCATAGGCCTCGGCCTGTGGTGGCTGGAGAGCTGGCGGCACAAGGACAAGAAGACGTGGTTCGAGGGCGGCGGTATCGCCTGGGCGGCGGGCGTGGCGGAGAAGCACCGCTGGGCCCCGGTGCGGGCGGGCTTCGAGACGGTGGTGACACCGCGGCCGAAGGCGATGGCGTACGTCGTTGCCTACGCGGAACTCGCCCTGGGACTCGGCCTGATCCTCGGCTTCCTGACCCCGGTGGCCCTGCTGGGCGGCCTGGCCCTGAACGTCCTCTACTTCGTCCTCATGATCCACGACTGGGCGGAACAGGGGCAGAACTCGATGATGGCGCTGATCTCGCTGGTCGGCTTCTTCGGCATGGCGGGGCAGACGTGGTCGGTGGACGCGGCGCTGGGGTGGTTCTGATGGGCGCGGCGCGTTTCGACGAGCCGGAGACCGACTCCTTCACGCGCCCCTACTGGGCGGCGGCGGCCGAGGGACGGCTGCTGATCCGCCGCTGCGCCGCCTGCGGCCGGGCCCACCACTACCCCCGCGAGTTCTGCCCGCACTGCTGGAGCGAGGACGTGACCTGGGAGCAGGCGAGCGGCCGGGCGACCCTCTACACCTGGTCCACGGTCCACCGCAACGACCTCCCGCCCTTCGGCGACCGCACCCCGTACGTCGCCGCCGTGGTGGATCTGGCGGAGGGCCCGCGGATGATGACGGAGCTGGTGGAGTGCCAGGACATCGCCGCCGGGATGCCCCTGCGGGTGACCTTCCGGGAGGGAAAACCGGTGTTCGGGCCGGCCGGCTGAGCGGAACCATGGACGGATGCATCCGGACGCCTGGCACCTGACCCACGACCTGGACGACTTCCTCGCCCGCGCCGACGACTTCCTCCGCTCCCGGCCGGCCCTGCACACGGTGCAGCTGACCGTGACGGACGCGCTGCGCAGACGGGGCCCGCGGGCCTTCGGCGAGGAGGCACCGCTCTTCGGGACGCTGAGCGACGGGAGCGGCGGGGTCCGGGCCACCCTCCTGCACACCCCGCCCTTCCCGGTCAACGCCACCCTGCTCGCTGCGGCGGAGGCCGATGCGCTGGCGGCCCGGCTGGTGGACCTCGGCCGCCCGGTCTCCGGCATCTCCGCCGCACACGACACGGCGGCAGCCTTCACGGCGGCCTGGCAGCAGCGCACCGGCACGGCGGGCGAGATCCACCAGCGCCAACGGCTCTACCGGCTCACCGAGTTGACCCCACCGGAGCGGCTGCCGGAGGGGCGCCCCAGGGTGGCCGGCCACGCCGACCGGGACCTGCTGATGCGCTGGTACGGCGAGTTCATGGCAACGGCCGGTCTGCGCGCTGGACAGGGCGCGGGCGAGTGGACCGACGCCCGCCTCGCCCATGGCGGACTCACCCTCTGGGAAACCCCCGACGGCACCCCCGTCGCCATGGCCGGGGTGACACCGGCGACGGCGGGCCAGGTGCGGGTGCAGACGGTGTACACCCCGGCACACCTGCGCGGCCGTGGCTACGCGAGCGCGGTGACCGCCGAGGTGAGCCGGGCGGCCCTGGAGTCCGGGACGGAGGAGATCCTCCTCTTCACCGACCTCGCGAACCCCACCAGCAACGGGCTGTACCAGCGGATCGGCTACCGGGGCGTGGCGGACTTCGCGGTGTGGGAGTTCGCGGACCTCAGGCCGGGCCGCCCACCGGGCGCACAGTGATCGACCACGGCCCGTCGGACCGGGCGTACAGCAGACAGGGGCCGGACAGGGGGACCTCCCCGCTCCACGGGCCCACGTGGTTGGCCAGTTGGTCGAGGAAGCCGGAGCCGTCGGGCTCGAAGACGTCGGCGAGGAAGTAGCCGCCGTCGGCGGAGCGCGGCGTGCCCGTGCAGCGCAGCTGGGCGAGGGCCGGACCGCCCTCGTGGCGCAGGACGTCCGAGGCCTCGCGCTCGGCGTGGCCGTCGAGGACGACGGCGTCGGCGAGGCCGGTCACCTCGACCGTCCACGGGCCGTCCGCCTGGATCCGCAGCGCACGCACGGGACGGTCGTCGGCATTGACCAGGGCCCGGCAGGCGAAGGGGCCGTCGGTGTAGACGAGTTGGCTGCCGGAGCGCATCCTGCCGTCCAGGGCGTCCACCACGAAGTGGCCGGGGCCGTGGTGCGTGATGCCGAGGATCACCGGCTCGGCGCCGGTGGCAGGCTCCACCACCCGGCTCCCGTCGCCGGACACCCGCTGCAGCACCGGCCCGCCCGCCCCGAGCAGCGCAGGTGCCGCCGAGAGCACGACCGGGGCCGGCCCGGCCGTCTTGGCCACACCGCTCAGTGCCACCGGCCCCGCTCCCGGAACCTCCTGGGTACGAGGCCTGCGGTCCCGCATCGGCCACTTCATGTCGTCCCCCTCAGCCTCTTACGGCCACAGCAGGTGCCTGGACCAGCCGGAGGCGTCCGCGGCCTCCGTGCGACGGTATGTCAGACGTACGTGTCTGCGGGCCGCGTCTCCCTGGAAGAACTCCACTTCCTCCGGCTGGAGGCGGTACAGCGTCCAGGTCTCCGACGGCTCCGTCGGGTGCTGCCGGGCCTGCTCCCAGGCGGCCTCCGAAGCCTGCCGCAGCTCGTCCAGCGAGGACAGCTCCGCGCTCTGCCGCCCGGTGAGCGCCGCCGCCAGGGCCCCGGTCGAGCGGGCGTGCAGGTCCGCCTGGCTCTCCTGCGACGGCGCCGCCGTCACCGGACCCCGCACCCGCACCTGCCGTCCCAGCACCGGCCAGTAGAAGGCCAGCGCCGCGTACGGGTGGACGCTCAGGGCCCGGCCCTTGCGGCTCGTGACGTGCGTCGCGAAGGACCAGCCGTCCGCGTCCGCGCCGTGCAGCATCACGATCCGTACGTCCGGAAGACCGTCCTCGTCCGTCGTCGCCAGCGCCATGGTGTGCGGCTCCGGCTGCCCCGCCTCCACCGCCTCCGCGAACCAGCTCGTGAACAGGTGCAGCGGTGCCGAAGGAGCCTTGTCCGGGTCGAAGGGCCGTAGCTCGGTCTCCTCGGGTGACCACACCCGCAGGGACCGCAGCAGCCCGTGAAGATCCGTTTCCATGTCCCCGAGTATGGGCCCGCATATGGATCCCGTACGCCGTCCGGACTGCCTCCGCATGCGGGGGCGCCGGACTGTGCGCAGGCTGGGGCCTGCGGGCTTCGGGACCGGCGGTGAGGGGCGATGATCGTAACGGTGGTGTCGATGCCGGAGGGGGGCGTCACGCGTACGGATGTGGCGGAGGCACGTGAGCGGCTCGCCACCGCCGGTTTTCTGCTCGTCGACGTGGAGCTGCCCGAGGAGCTGCCGACCGGGGCGCCGCCGGTCTCGCGCCAGCTCGGCCTGGAGGCGGAGGACCTCAGCTGGCTCGGCAGGAAGGGTGAACCCGCGCGGGCCGAGTTCCTCGGAGACCAGGCCGCTTTCGTCGTGCCCGTGGCCAAGGGGAACGAGGTCACTCATGTCCATGCCCTGGTGACCGAGCGGTATCTGCTCACGGTGCACCGAGGACAGGCCGGCCTGCGGGAGAGCCTCACCGTGCAGCTGCGGAGCGAGCAGCCTTCCGACACCGTGGCCCTGCTCTTCCTGCTCCTTCAGGAGGCCCTGTCGACGTACCGCCGGTCCGCCGTACGGGACCTGCTGCTGGTGGAGGACCTGGAGGACGAGATGTTCGAGGGACGACGCCCCGACCAGATCTATCGGCTGTCACAGCTGCGACGGCACTCCGCCCTTCTGCACCGCACGCTCCTGCCCTACCTCCAGGTGATGGACCAGATGTTCACCCGAAGGATGATGGACCGCGGCTTCCCGGAGGAGCGCCAGCTGCTCGCCCAGGAGTTCCAGCACACGGCGGCGCTGGTGCACACGGACATCGAGTCCCTCCAGGAAGCTTCCCGGCGCGCCTTCGCCAGCTA
This sequence comes from Streptomyces sp. NPDC101165, assembly GCF_044768135.1. Lineage (NCBI taxonomy): Bacteria > Bacillati > Actinomycetota > Actinomycetes > Kitasatosporales > Streptomycetaceae > Streptomyces > Streptomyces sp. NPDC101165. Next base: position 303,220 of record NZ_JBIWPG010000011.1, read on the forward strand.
CTCCACCCTCGTCTCCGGCGAGCAGAACGCCGTGATCAACCGGCTGGCCATCGTGTCGGTGATCTTCCTGCCGCTGTCGTTCCTGACGGGGTTCTTCGGCATGAACTTCATGTATCTGACCGACGAGTTGGAGAGCAGGGCCGTCTTCTGGCTGCTCGCCATCGGGCTGCAGGTCGTCGCCGTGTTCGTCGCGCTCTACGTCCTGCACCGCACCCGCATCTGGCGCAGACTGCGCGACGAGGAGGGCGAGGAGGGTGTGGACGACCGCTGAGCCGGCCCCGTCACCGGCCCAGCACCACCGTCCCCGAGGAGCAGAACCAGCCCCCCGTGCCGGAGGCGACACCGAGATACGGCAACTCGCCGCCCGGACGCCGCACCTGTCGCTCGCCCGCCTCGCCGCGCAGCTGCCGTACCGCCTCCACCAGCAGGAACAGCCCGCGCATACCGGGATGTTGGGCAGACAGGCCACCCCCGTCCGTGTTCACGGGGAGTTCCCCGGAGACCAGCAGCCGGCCCTTCTCCACGAACGCCCCGCCCTCGCCCTTCGCGCAGAAGCCCAGGTCCTCCAGGGTCACCAGGGTCATGTAGGTGAAGGCGTCGTAGATCTCGGCGAAGTCGATCTCGGCGGGGCGCACCCCGGCCCGCTCGAAGGCGAGCCTGCCGCTCACCGCCGCCGGGGAGACCGTGAAGTCCGGCCACTCGGACATCGTGGCGTGGGAGAGGTGCTCGCCGGCGCCGAGGATCCAGACGGGGGCCGTACGGCAGTCCCGTACGTACTCCTCGGCCAGCAGCAGGACCGCCGCCCCGCCGTCCGAGCGGATGCAGCAGTGCAGCTTGGTGAAGGGGTCGGCGATCATCGGGCCGGACAGGACGTCGTCGACCGTGATCGGGTCCCGGAACATCGCCTCGGGGTTCAGGGCGGCGTTGGCGCGGGCCTGGACCGCCACCTGGGCCAGCTGTTCGATCGTCGTGCCGTGTTCGATCATGTGCCGGCGGGCCGCCATCGCGTACTTGGCGATCAGCGTGTGGCCGTAGGGGACCTCGAACTGGAGCGGGCCGCGCGCGCCGAAGGACAGGTTTCCCGTCCTGCGGCCCGCCCTGATGTCCGCGCGCGCCGTCGAGCCGTAGACCAGCAGGACGGCGTTCGCGTGGCCCGCGGCTATCGCGTCCGCCGCGTGGGCCGCCATGACCTCCCAGGTCGAGCCGCCGACGGAGGTGGAGTCCACCCAGGTGGGGCGCAGGCCCAGGTACTCGGCCACCTCGACGGGGGCCAGGGTGCCGAGGCCCGCCGAGGCGAAGCCGTCCACCAGGGCTCGGTCCAGGCCCGCGTCCGCGAGGGCGCGGCGGGCCGCCTGGGCGTGCAGGGCGTACGGGGTCGTGTCGTCCACGCGGCCGCAGTCGGAGAGGGCCACCCCGGCCACGGCGACTTTCCGGTTCCCGGGTCTCATGAATCTGACGGTACATCAGATCCGGTGGCGCGCGGCAGGTGTCGCACCTCTGGGCTTCGTCTCCGGCCCGTCCTAATATGACGCACCGTCAGATCAGGTCGGAGGGATCGGATCAGCCATGGACACGCGTCTCACCGCCGAGCAGGACGAGATCCGTCGGACCCTGCGTGAACTGCTCCAGAAGCACTGTGGCGCCGAGGCGCTGCGGGCCGCCGTCGACAGCCCGGCCGGGTACGACCCCGCCCTGTGGTCCGTCCTCGCCGGCCGGCTCGGTCTGCCCGGGCTCGCCCTCCCCGAGGCCTACGGCGGCGTCGGCTGCTCGGCCACCGAACTCGCCCTCGCCTGCGAGGAGACGGGGCGGACGCTCGCCCCCTCCCCACTGCTCGCCACCTCCGTTCTCGCGGCCCCGCTGATCCTCGCCCTCGGCACCGAGGCCCAGCGCACCGAACTGCTGCCCCGCCTCGCCGCCGGCACCCTCACCGCCGCCCTCGCCGTCCCCGGCCCCGCCCTCACCGCCGCCCTGACCCTGACCGGCGGCAACGGCGGCCAGTGGGCCGGCGGGGGCCGGGCGGGCGGCGTGCAGGCCCGGCAGGGCGGGGACGGGTGGCGGCTGTACGGGCAGGTCGACCAGGTGCTGGACGGGCACAGTGCCGGGCTGCTCGTCGTCGCCGCGCACACCGGCGGGTACGCGCGGTCCCGGACTCTGCTGTTCCTGGTCGCGGGGGACGCCGTGGGGGTCGTACGGACCCGGCAGACCGCGCTCGACGCCACCCGGCCGCAGGGGCGGATCCAACTTCGGGACGTGCCGGCCGAGTTGCTGGGTCAGGCCGACCAGGACGTGCTTCCCGCCCTCGCCGGACTCGGCGACACCGTCGCCGCCGTGCTCGCCGCCGAGGCGGTGGGCGCCGCCGACCGGGCGCTGGAGCGGACCGTGGAGTACGTGGGGCAGCGGGAGCAGTTCGGGCGGCCCATCGGCTCCTTCCAGGCGGTCAAGCACCGGCTGGCGGATGTGTACGTGGGGGTGCAGGCCGCCCGCTCGGCCGCGTACTACGCCGCCTGGGCGACGGTGAACGAATCAGCAGGTGCGGCGCGATGGGGGTGCCCCCAGGCGTCCAGCACTGGGGGAGCCTCGCGGGAAGGGTGGTGGCGGGAGACGGGTGGGCACTTGGGCGGGCTCGCGCTCGCGCAGGCGCTGGAGGCGTTGCGGTGTGCGGCCGGGGAGGCGATCCAGCTGCACGGCGGGATCGGGTTCACCTGGGAGCACGAGGCCCACCTGTACTTCAAACGGGCGGCCGGGGACGAGCTGCTGTTCGGGCCCGTGCACCGGCTGCGGGACCGGGCCGCCGAGGAGGCCGGGCTGTTCGTGCGCGGGGAGGTGGCGGTCTGATGGCCGGCGTCGGCGTGCGGTTCGTGCAGAAGGTGTCCGCCACCCGGGCCTTCGCGAAGGTCGCCCCGCATGTGGTCCCGGCCCTCGACCGCGCCGTCCACCGGCTCACCCGGGGAAGGACGCTGCTCAGCGCGCAGCTGCTGCCCGGCGTGATCCTCACCTCGACGGGGGCGAGGAGCGGGCTGCCGCGCCGGACCCCGCTGGCCTGCATGCCGGAGGAGGGCGGGCGCGGCTGGCTCCTCGTCGGCTCCAACTTCGGCCGGACCGACCATCCCGCCTGGACCCACAACCTGCTCGCCCGTCCGGACGCCTCGATCAGCTGGAAGGGCCGGGACATCCCCGTCACGGCCCGGCTGCTGGAGGGGGAGGAACGGGCCGCCGCCTGGAAGGCACTGCTGGCGTTCTGGCCGCCGTACGCCACCTACCAGGCGCGGGTGGAGCGGGAGATGAGGATCTTCCGGCTCCTGAGCAAGTGACCGTCAGAGCGTGGCCAGGCGTTCCACCAGCAGGAACGCACCGATTCCGAGCATCGCCGCGCCCGAGGTGCGGGTGACCGCGCGGGCCGCCGCCGGGCGGGCCGCCAGCAGGACTCGGGCCAGGGCGCCGACGCTGAGGTACACGGCCGCGCAGCACGCCATGTGCAGCAGGCCGAGGGCCGCGGTCTGGGCGGCTATGGGCAGGTGGGCGCCGCGGAGGGTGAGGAACTGGGGGAGTACGGAGAGGTAGAGCAGCAGGCCCTTGGGGTTCAGGCCGCTGATCGTGGCACCCCGCAGGAACAGGTGCCGGTCGGCGTCGGGGGCCTCGTCCGCCGCCCCAGGGACGGCCGGGCGGCGCAGCACTCCCCAGCCCAGCCACAGGAGATATCCGGCGCCCGCCACCGTCAGTGCCGTGAGCAGCCGGGGTGAGCCCGCCACCAGGACCGCGAGACCCGCCGTCGCCAGGACCGTGTGCAGGGCGTAGCCGGAGACCAGGCCCGCCACCGCGCGCGGCACCGAGCGGCCGCGCAGGGCGGTCGCGATGACGAACGCCCAGTCCGCGCCCGGCACACACACCAGCAGCAGGTCCACGGCGAGGTAGGAGAAGAGCAGTCCCGAGTCCATGCTGGGGACATTAGGCGTGAATGGCCCGAAAGTGTTCCCGAAATTTGCCCATGATCGCGCGATCTGGGCAATTATCTTCTTCATGGACGACGTGGACCGGAAAATCCTTGCCGAGCTGCAGCAGGACGGGCGGCTGACCGTGACCGAGCTGGCCGCCCGGGTGCGCCTGAGCGTCTCGCCCTGCCACCGGCGGCTGCGCGAGCTGGAGCGCTCCGGTGCCATCCAGGGCTACCGGGCGGTGGTGGACGCGGCCGCACTCGGGCTCACCTTCGAGGCGCTGGTCTTCGTCTCCATGCGGCAGGAGGACCGGGAGACGGTCGCCGAGTTCGAGCGGGCGGTCAGCGAGCTGGAGCACGTCCTGGACGCCCAGCGGCTGTTCGGCGAGCCCGACTACCTGCTGCGGGTGGCCACCGCCGACCTCGCCGCCTTCCAGCGGCTGTACGACGAGCGGCTCGCGACCCTGCCCGGGGTGCAGCGGCTGACCTCGACGCTGGTGATGAAGCACGTGGTGCAGGACCGGCCGCTGCCCGCGACACGGGGGTAGCCCGGCCGGCGACCGATGTCTCAAATGCAGTGTGCGGACAGGGTGTTGCCCCCTGTGGGGCGGGTGCGGCCTGTGGTACACCGAGAACGCGATCAGCGGATCCGGGAGACGGGGGCGGACATGAACGGCATGTACATTCCGGTCGAAGTGGGCGGTGTCCAGGTCCTGGTGGAGGCCACCGACGTGCGGCTGCCGGGATCGGAGCCGACGGCCACGCGGCCGGGGAACCTCACCGGGCACGTCCGGGACGCCTTCCAGCAGGCGCAGTCGACGATCGTGGAGATCGCGACCTCCACGGCGACGGCCCTGCGCCAGGCGGGCCGGGCGGCCAGGCCGGACGCCCTGGAGGTGGAGTTCGGGCTGAAGTTCTCCGCCAAGGGCGACATCATCGTGGCCGGCGCGAGCGGCGAGGTCACCCTCAAGGTGAAGCTGACGTATGACGGGAGGGGAGCCCAGCCGACCGGCGACGAGGCAGACGAGGCAGCGGACGACGAGGCGTCGTGATGCCCGTGCCCTCCCCGTCCCCCTCGTCCTCGTCCTCCTCCTTGTCCGGTGTCCCCGGATACCTGGGCAGCGTCCTGCACCCCGCCGCCGACGACCCGGTGGGCACCTGCTTCCAGCTCTCGCCCGGCGTCCTCGCCACCGCCTGCCATGTCCTGGAGAGCCTCGGCCTCGCGGTCCCGGGCGCGCAGGTGCGCTTCGCCCCGCTGGCGGGCGGCCCGGCGGGCACGGCCACGGTCGAACGGGTGGACCAGGCGCACGATCTGGCCGTTCTGCGCTCCGACAGCCCCCTTCCGGCGTCCGTGACCCGCGCGATGCCGACGGAGACCGTGGAACCCGGTACCGAGCTGGTCATCGAGGGCTTCGGGGAGGTCCCCGCCTACGACGACCGGCGCACCTACCGGTACCTGAGCGCCGGCGGGCGCTGCGAGCGCACGACCGAGCGGGACGACGGCGTCCGCCTCGGCCGCCTCCGCACCAAGGACCTGCTGCGCGGCATGAGCGGCGCGCCCGTGCGCCGTGTCTCCGACGACGTGGTCCTGGGTGTGGTCAGCGCCCGCTACAACAGCACCGACGGCTGGCTGCGCGACTCGGTGTGGACGGCCAGGACCGAGGACCTCGCCGCGCTCGCCCCGCGGGAGCTGTCCTGGTTCTCCCCGCACCTGCGCACGCACGGGCAGGTGCTGCGGGACCTCGACGACAAGGAGCAGTACCTCACCGCGGAGCAGCTGGAGTTCGTCAGCCCCGGGCCGGGCAGCGGCGCCGCCCCGGTCCGGCTCCTGGACCGGCTCGACGCGCAGTACGAGCCCGGCGGGTACGCGGAGCCGCGGCGCGGGGTGCTGCTGGAGGGCGTGGCCGGGGCCGGCAAGACCCGTACCTGTTTCGAGGTGGCGAAGCTGGCCGGACAGGAACCGGCGGGCGGCTGGCTCGTCCTGCATGTGACACCCGGGTCCGCCGTGACCGCCGAGCACCTCGTACAGGCGGCCCTGGCGCACGCGCCGGTCGCGGACGCGGCCCGGGTCCTGCTCGTCCTCGACTATCTGGACAGCTACTCGCAGCTCGGGCTGACGGAGCTGGGCCGGGAACTGCAGACCCTCGACCCGGAGGGACGGGTGGCCTGCCTCGCCTCCGCCCGGCCCGGTGCGCTCCAGGCAGCGGAGGTGCAGGGGGTCTTCGGCCGGGTGCCCCTGGAGGACGGGGACGAGTACCGCGGCCGGGTGGCCGCCGCGATCTTCCAGAAGGTCGCCCCGGAGGCCTGGCGGCGGTGGGGCGAGAACCGGCTGGTGGCCGAGTGCAGCGACCGGCCGGTCCTCGCCCTGCTGATCGCGCGGGCGCTGGAGGAGCAGGCCCGGGCGGGACAGGACGCCCCCGACCTCTCCGACCTGCGCCGGGGCAGCCTCTTCGACTGGCTGCGGCGGCGGCTCGAACGCGACTTCGGTGTCCCGACCGCCAGGGACCGCGAGGCGGGCCTGTCCCGTCCGCGCGTGGCGCTGCTGGCCTCCACGGTGGCCCTGCTGGCCTGTCCGCAGGACCGTTCCGCCACCGTGCGGGAGGCCGTGGACCGGGCCCTCGACCAGCGCGCCGACAGCGACTTCGGGCTCCGCGGCGGTGACGTGCTCGCCCTGCTGCGGGACCAGGGCTGGCTGGTGGGCGGCGCCGACCGGCTCGAACTGGTCCACGACATCGTCGCGGACGGTCTGCTCGGCGCCACGCTGGTCCCCGGGCAGACCGTCCAGAGCGGCACCGCCGAGGAACTCCTGGACGCGCTGCTCGACCGCGGCCCGGCCTTCACCCAGGCCGTACGGCACCTCTCCCGCTGGACCACCGACCAGGACGCGGCCCGGCGGGCCAGGATCGAGGACGCGTGCGCCCGCTGGCTGGAGGTGCGGGCCGACCCGATCGGCAAGCTGCTCGCCGCGGACGCCCTCGGCGAGACCGCGTTCGACCTGATGGCCCGCACCCCCTGGCAGGCCGGGATGCTCCGGCTCTGGAACGAGCTGGTCGGACCCTGGCTGGCCCAGATCGAGCGCGAGCGGCCCCGCGCCCTGCCCGCCGTACTCGCCCAGGCCGTGGACAGCATCGTCGGACCGCTGCCGCAGCAACTGCTCGGCAGCGCCCTGACCTGCCTGGAATCCCGTCGCCACGCCCCGGAGACGGGCCTGCTCCTACAGGCCCTGCTGTACGCGGAGGGCCTGACGCCGGACCGGCTGGACGTGGTCGCCGACCGGGCCCTGGCCTGGGTGCGGCGCCACCAGGGCGAACGGCGCGCCGTCCAGCTGCTGGCCGCCGCCCTCGGCCGCCCCGAGCTGACCCCCGGGACCGCCCGGCGGCTGGTCGAGGCGGCTCGGGAGTGGATACGCCGCAACCCGGGGCACTCGGCCGGCTCCGTGGTGCTCGGCCCGCTGCTCGACCGCGACGACCTCGGACCCCACGCCAAGGCCGTGCTCGACGCCGCGCTCACCTGGGTCGTCCGGCAGAACGGCAACCCCGGCGTCTCGTTCGTCCTGCCGCGCCTGCTGCGACGCACGGACCTCGGGGGACACCGGGACCGCGCGGTCGGCCAGGCCCTGAAGTGGCTGCGCGATCACCGCGAGCGCCCGCAGGCCTCCTTCGTGCTGCGCCCCCTGCTGCGCTTCGACCTCACCGAGGAGGAGGCCCAGCAGGCCGTCGGACACGCCAACAAATGGCTGGCCTGCACCACCGGAGAACCGCAGGAGTTCGTCCTCGGCGCCCTGGTGCGCTGGGACGACTCGGCCGCGGAGCGCGTCGGCACGCTGCTCCGGCAGCAGCCGGTGACCGAGTCCCAGCAGCACCTGCTGGCCGACCTCCTGCGCGGCGACCTGCCGAAGCCGCTCCTCCAGGAGGTCGTCGACGCGACCCTGCGCTGGCTGCGGATCCACGGCCAGGGGCCGGACTCCGCGCTGCTGCACTGGCTGCTCCGCCGGCTCGCGCCGGGCGGCGAGGCCTGGGCCGAGGCGTCCGACCGGGCCGTACGGTGGCTGAAGCGGTACGGCACCGCCGCCGAGGCCAGCTTCCTGCTGGACGACCTCCTCACCGCCGAGCCCGGCCGCCCGGACACCACCCGTCTCGCCCTGGACTGGCTGGCCCAGCACGGCACCGACGGGCACGCGAGCTATGTCCTGAGGCCCCTGCTGCTGCACCACGACGGCCTCCCCGAGGACCAGGCCGGGCAGGCGGTGGACCGCGCCCTGGCCTGGCTGACGGAGAACGCCGAGAGCGACGAGGCGGGGTTCGTCCTCGAACCGCTGCTCATCCTGCAGACCCTCGGTCCGGGCCAGGCCACCGCCACCCTGCGGGCCACCACCCGGTGGCTCCGGGACCACGCGACGAGCCCCGGCGCCGACCGGGTGCTGGGCCCGCTGCTGACCCGCGCCGACGTGGCGGGCGACCTGCGGGCCGTGACCGAGGCCCTGGCGGTGGCGTGGCTCGAACGCCACCCGGCGGCCGACGGCGGCATCGCCCTGCTGGCGACGCTGCTGGCCCGACCGGGCCCCGCCCCTGAGCTCGCGGCCCGGTTAGTCCCGTACGTGGGGGGACGGACGAGGAACGGCCGTACGGCCGCCTCCCACCTCATCGGGCTGCTGCACTCGGTGCCGGCCGGCGCACCGCAGCGGGCGGCGCTGATCGACCACACGCTGACCTGGCTGGACCAGTTCGGCCCGCCCGGCACGGGCAACCCCAGCGCGGTGTACGCGCACCTGCTGGCCCTGCGCGACCTCAGTGAGGAGCAACTGGCCCGCGCGGCCGAGCTGTTCCTGGCCTGGCTGGACCACCGGGCGACCCGTGCGGTGGTGGGGCGCCCGCTGGCCGAACTGCTCCGGCACACCGGACCCGCCCCCTGGCGGGCGGCCGCCGTGACCCGTGCGCTCGCCTGGCTGGCCGAGAACGCCTCCCGGCCCATCGCGGCCGACCTGCTCCTCGCCCTGCTGCGCGACCCGGCGCCGCCCCTGGACCGCCGGGCCGAGGTGCTCGGGTACGCACACGAGTGGCTGACGGGGAACGGGCCCGGACACTGGAGCTGGGCCGATGTCACCGAGGCCGTGGGCGGAGCGGACGCCACCGGGGCTCCGGGCGGCGCACCCGGGCCGGAAGAGAAAGCAGGCGGCGGTCCACTCGGGTGAACCACCGCCTGCCAGACAGGACTTGGGACCTGGAAAAGGGGCCGGCGCTACTTCGTCGGCTTCTTGCCTGTCACGCCGAGGTGCACCAACAGCGCCAGGTTCGGCTTGAGTTCGGCCTGCTTGACGCCCCAGGTCTGGAAGCCCTTCTGGTGCGCGGCCACCGCCGCGAGCATCGCGACCAGCGAGCCGGCCACCGCAGCCGGGTTCACGTCCTTGTCGACCCTGCCCTTGGACTGGAGTTCCGCGATGGAGTCCACGAGGGAGTTGTTCACCGAGTTCAGGATCTTCATACGGATCTTGTAGAACCGTTTGTCCCCCTCGGCGGCACCGAGGTCGACCACGCGCAGGATGGCGTCGTTCTTCCGCCAGAACTCGAGGAACCCGTCCACGAGTTCCTGCGCGGTCTGCCACCCCGCCTTGCCGGCCCAGCTCCGGCCCGCCAGCAGCTCGGTCAACCCGGCGCCCTCGGCGGCCATTTGGTCGGCCACCTCCAGGACGGCACCTTCGACGTCCGGGAAGTACTGGTAGAAGGTCGCGGGCGAAGTGCCCGCCTTCCGGGCGACATCGATGACCTTGACGTCCCGGTAGGGGGAGGAGCTGAGCATCTCGCTGAGGCAGTCGAGCAGCTTCTGCCGGGTCGCCTGCCCACGCCGGCCGGCCACGCGGCCGTCGACGGTACGCACTTGTCCTGTCATGCCGTCAGCTTACCGAGGGGTGATCGGAGCGCTATTCGGCCGACTGCAAATGGGGTGCACGGGTGCATCGGGGGTGGTGTGGCTGGTCTGCGGGGTGCGCGTGGCGCGGTTACTTTGACGACATGGCCGAAAACAGGGCATCGATGTACGGAGAGGGCGTCCCCTGCTGGGTGGACGCCCGGCTTTCCGACGTCGAGGCGGGCAAGCGGTTCTACGGTGAACTTTTCGGATGGACCTTCGAGGATGCTCTCGGCTCCTCCGTATGGGCCCAGCTGGGCGGCGAGCCCGTCGCCTCGCTCGCCCCCAAGATGGACGGCCGGATGCCCACCGTCTGGACGGTGTCCTTCGCCACTCCGGACGCCCAGGCCCTCGGCCGGCGGATCGTCGCGGCGGGCGGGCAGGTGGTCATGGCCCCCTTCCCGGTGGGCGACCTGGGCGTCGCCGCCCTCGCCGCCGACCCCCAGGGCGCCGTGTTCGGCCTGTGGCAGTCCGCGAGCCACCCCGGCTTCGGGCGGCGGCACGAGCCGAACACCTTCGTCTGGGTCGAGCTGTACACCCGCGACACCGCCGCCGCGAACACCTTCTACGGCGGCCTCTTCCACGACGCCCTGTTCGGCGCCGACGCCGAGCCCGACTTCGGCCGCGCGGAGGTCTCCGACGTCTTCCCGGCCGAGATGCCCTCGCACTTCCTCACCCACTTCCGGGTCACGGACCTGGAGGACGCCGTCGGGGCCGTACAGCGGCTCGGCGGGCGGGTGCAGGCTCCACCCTTCGAGACGTCGTACGGACGAGTGGCCGTCGTCACCGACAATCAGGGGGCGTCGTTCGCGGTACTGCAGCGGTGAGGCAGCCACCACGGCGATGAAATGACCGTATTCGGCATGAGACACCCCGATTCGTCACCGGGTTCGCAACCGGGCGCCGGGCCAGGAAGAATCGGGGTGCGTGCCGCCATGGCGGTGCGGTGGTGAGACGCTGCACTTCGGTCGCGTACATATGTGGGTGGCGCGGCTCGTACGGGGAGGTGGCAGGCAAGTGGTGGATCAGCTGACGCAGCACGATCCGCGGCGGATCGGGCCGTTCGAGGTGCTGGGCCGGCTGGGGGCCGGCGGCATGGGGCTGGTCTATCTGGCACGCTCGGCGTCCGGCCGGCGCGTGGCGATCAAGACGGTCCGCACCGAGCTGGCCGAGGACCAGCTCTTCCGGGTCCGCTTCACCCGTGAGGTGGAGGCGGCCCGGGCGGTCTCCGGCTTCTACACGGCTGCCGTGGTCGACGCCGACCCGCGCGCCGCCGTGCCCTGGCTCGCCACGGCCTACGTCCCCGCGCCCTCCCTCGAGGAGATAGTGAACGACTGCGGGCCGCTCCCGGCCCAGGCGGTGCGCTGGCTGGCGGCGGGCGTGGCGGAGGCCCTGCAGTCCATCCACGGCGCCGGCCTGGTCCACCGCGACCTGAAGCCGTCCAACGTCCTGGTGGTCGAGGACGGCCCCCGGGTGATCGACTTCGGCATCGCCTCCGGCGTCTCGAACACCCGTTTGACGATGACGAACGTCGCCGTCGGCACCCCCGCCTACATGTCCCCCGAGCAGGCCAAGGACTCCCGCAGCGTCACCGGCGCCAGCGACGTCTTCTCGCTCGGCTCCATGCTCGTCTTCGCGGCCACCGGCCACCCGCCCTTCCACGGCGCCAACCCGGTCGAGACCGTCTTCATGCTGCTGCGCGAGGGCCCGGACCTCACCGGCCTGCCCGACGAGCTGCGCCCGCTCATCGAAGTCTGTATGCAGATGGAGGCAACCGGCCGCCCCTCCCCGGCCGACCTCCAGGCCCAGCTCGCCCCGCACCTGTTCGGCTCCGGCTCCGACGACAGCGGCACCGCCTCCGCCTGGCTGCCGGAGAAGGCCGTCGCCCTCATCGAGACCCGCCGCGGCGGCCGCCCCGCCGCCAAGCCCGCCCCCACCTCGCCCGGCCCTCGCAGCGCCGGCCGCGGGGCCGTACCCCCGCCGCCGTCCTACGACCCCGCCGTCCGGGCCCCCGCACCCGTCGGCGCGGCGGGCGCGCCCGACACCGGCCCGGTCCGGCTGGCCGGCGCCCAGGTGCCCATCGGCCCCGGCCCCCGGGTCGCCGACGCCCGCGCCGCCGCCGTCAAGGCGCCCCCGCCGGAGGCCGGCCTGGTCGCCAGCTGGTCCCGCCCCCGCCCCGGCGTCAACGGCGCCGACCCCGCCGTACCGCCCGCGCCCCCGGAGAACGCGTCCGGCTGGCGCCCCTGGCGGTTCCGCATGTCCAACGACGTCTGGGGCACCCCGTCCGTCGACGGCGACCTCGTCTACGTCACCTCCTTCGAGGTGCACGCCCTGGACGTGGCCACCGGCCGCCGCCGCTTCAAGACGCGGGACGTCGCCTGGTCGATGGCTGTGGCGGACGGCCGTATCCACGCCTCCGACGGCCCCACCCTGTTCGCCCTGGACGCCCGCGAGGGCGCCGACCTGTGGCGGCTGTCCACGGACGCCTGGGTGTACTCCCTGCACGCCGACCGGGGCACGGTCGTCACCGGCACCCGCGGCGGCGGCGTCCAGGCCTGGGAGGCCTCCGGCGGCCAGAAGCTGTGGGAGATCTCCGGCTGCCAGACCGACTTCGAGTCCCCCGAGGCCGGCCCCGCCGTCCACGACGGCACCGTCTACGTCTGGCAGGACGCCCGGCTGCGCGCCCTGGAGGCCCGCACCGGCGAGGAGCGCTGGTCGTACCCCATCGGCGACGCGGCCTCCTGCGGCGGCGTCCCGGTCCGCATCACCCCGGCCCCCGACGGCTACGTCTACGTCTCCGCCGGCACCCGCGTCCTCGCCATCGACGTGGCGAGCGGCATGGTGCGCTGGCACTTCGAGGCCCCCGCGGTCTTCCTCTGCCCGCCCGCCTTCGCCCCGGGCCCGGCCGTCACCGGCGGCGGCATCTACCTCGCCGACTACCTGGGCACGGTCTACGCCCTGGACGCCACCGACGGCCGCGACCGCTGGCGCATCGCCACCGAGGCCCGCTCCTCCGTCGAACCGGTCCTGGTCGCCGCCGGCCATGTCCACGTCGGCAGCGGCAAGGGCCTGTACACCCTGGACGCGGTCACCGGCACCCCCAAGTGGCGCTTCCAGGCCGGCGGCGACGTCGTGGGCGCCCCCTCCGTCGCCGAGGGCCGCATCCACTTCGGCTCCACCGACCATCTGCTGTACACGCTGAAGGCCGACGACGGCCGGCTCCGGTGGAAGCTCGCCACCGGCGGCGAGATCACCGGCTCGCCGGTGGTCAAGGACGGGGTGGTGTACGCGTGCAGCAAGGACCGCTGCGTGTACGCGCTCGACGCGGAGAAGGGAACGGGGACCGCGCGCACCACCTGAATCGCGCCGGGGTGACGGCCGTCGTACCGGCTGCACGGAAGGGCTCCGGACGGCGGCCGTCTCACGAGAGACGCTACCCCGGGTGCGGGAGCACTGCCACGCGGTGATCGCTGCGCCGTTAGGGTGACCCGCATGAAAACACGGGGGCGCACACTCAGGTTCACGGCCGTGCTCATGTTCGTCGTCCTCGCCCTGACGGGGTTCTCGTCGGGGCACAGCCGGAGCCGCGGCCATCACTACAAGAGCGGCCACAGCAGCAGCGGGGGCGGGTGCAGCAGCTCGCACCAGGATCACGACGACGAGGACGACACCTCGTACAACGGCTCGGACGACACCTCGGACGACACCTCGGACAGCGGCAGCAGCGGCTATCTGGAGGACGCCACGGTCAAGCTCGTGAGCTGCGCGACGAGGAAGAAGCCGTACGCGACGGTCGAGGTCACCAACCCGAACGACAGCAGCGCGACCTTCTCGGTGACGGTCTACTACAAGGACAGGCGCTCCAAGTTCATCGACTACGACGACCTGGACGTCACCGTCCCCGCCAACGGCAGGCAGACCGCCCGGATCCCGTTCAACAAGGCCTACTTCGCACGCCTCGACCACTGCGAGCCCCAGGCGAACGCCACCGTCGTGAGCTGACGGCTCACCGCGTCCGGAAACCTCCCTGGCGCCGCCCCTCGAACAGCTCCGCCTGCCGCTCGGCCGGCAGATTGCCGAGGGCGATGAGGTGCGGCGCCTGCGCGAACGCCTGCGCACGGCCCGCCTCCCGGGCCGCCCACAGGGCCCGTACCGTCCCCTGCACGCCCTCCGTCGGATACCCGGCGATGACGGCGGCACAGCGCACGGCCGCCTCCAACGCACCGCCGGGCTCGGTCAGTTCGGACACGAGCCCGATCTCGTGGGCCCGCTGTGCGGAGATCCGCTCGGCGGTCCCCATGAGCATCATCCGGGCCACCTCCCCGTACGGCATCCGCGCGGCCATCAGCACGGACTCGTAGGCGCTGACCATCCCGTACGTCGTGTGCGGATCGAAGAAGGCCGCCGTCGTGTCCGCGACGACGAACTCGCTCTCGCCCAGCAGATAGAAGGCCCCACCACAGGCCATGCCCCGTACCGCGGCCACCACCGGCTTCCACAGGTCGTTCGCCTTCGGCCCGATCCGCAGCAGTGGATCGTCCTGCATGTACGGCGACGAGGGCTGCGGCACGACGAAGCCCCGGTCGATGCCCGTACAGAAGGCGCGTTCCCCGGCCCCGGTCAGGACGACGGCGCGCACGGTGTCGTCGAACCGCAACTCCCGCCACAGCGCGCCGAGTTCCTCCACCACGCCCGCGTCGACGGCGTTGAGCCGCTCGGGCCGGTCCAGCGTGACGACGGCGACGCCGGTGTCCTTGTCCGCGGAGAACCGCAGGGTGTTCACGCCGGCACCCACTGCGGAAGCCCGTCGGAGAAGACGACCTGGACCCGGCCGCCGATCCGTATGCGCTGCGGATCGAGGGAGTCGAGCGGAGCCCCGGCACGGCTCACCAGATTCCCCACGAGCCGTATCCGCGGCGCTTCCTCCAGCTCCACGACGACCACGTTGTACGGCGCCTGCTCCGCGTACTCCGGCAGCAGCGGCGGATGCGGCAGGACGTACGACCACACGCGCCCACGCCCCGACACCGCCCGCCACTCGCTCGCGAAGGACTGACAGTGCGGGCAGCACGGCCGGGGCGGGAACCGGAACTCGCCGCACTCGCCACAGGCCTGGACACGCAGCTCGCCACGGGCGGCGTACTCCCAGAAGGGGGCGCCGTCGGTGTCGGTGACGGGGGTCAGCATGACTGCCTCAACTCCTCAGCAGAAGGGCGGAGGTGGGGACACCCTCGCCGGCGGTGACCAGACAGGTGGCGGCCCCGGGAACCTGCGCGGTACTGGTGCCACGCAGCTGCTTCACCCCTTCGTTGATGAGGTTGAAGCCGTGCACATAGGCCTCGGAGAGCCCGCCGCCCCCGGTGTTGAGGGGCAGCCGCCCCCCGATCTCCAGGGCACCCTGCTCGGTGAAGGCGCCGCCCTCACCCCGCCCGCAGAAGCCGTACCCCTCCAGCGAGAGCGGTATCAGGGCCGTGAACGCGTCGTAGATCTGTGCCACGTCCACGTCCTCGGGCGTGAAGTCGGCGTGCTTCCACAGATGCCGGGCGGCGGTCCAGGCCGGGCCGGTGAGCGGGTCGTCGTTCCAGTAGTTGACCATGCCGTGGTGCTGGGCGGGCAGCCCCTGGGCGGCGGAGTGGACGTAGACGGGCTTCTTGGCGCAGTCCCGGGCCCGCTCCCTGCTGACGACCACACAGGCCAGCGCGCCGTCCGTCTCCAGGCAGTTGTCGAAAAGACAGAGGGGCTCACTGATCCAGCGGGAGGTCATGTACATCTCGCGGGTGAGCGGCCGCTCGTACATCACCGCCGCCGGGTTCTGGTTGGCCCGGTTCCGGCAGGCGAGAGCGACGTTGAAGAGATGATCCCGGGTCGCGCCGAACTCGTGCATGTAACGGCGCGCGAGCATGGCGATCTCATCGGCGGGCCGGAGCAGCCCGAAGGGCCGGGTCCACTGGGCGGGTGTGGGCAGCTGCACGGCGGTGTTGGTCCAGGGCCGGGGCCCGCTGCCCCGCTTCCGCGACCGCCACGCCACCCCGACACTGGCCTGCCCGGAAGCGATGGCGGAAACCAGATGGGCCACGGTCGCACAGGCCCCCCCACCCCCGTACCCGACCTTGCTGAAGAAGGTGAGGTCCCCGAAGCCGACCGCCTTGGCCAGCTCCACCTCGTCCGTCTCCTCCATGGTGTAGGAGGCGAGGGCGTCGACCTCGCCGGGCGCGATCCCGGCGTCCTCCAGGGCGGCGAGCACGGCCCGGCAGGCGAGGGTCCTCTCGTCCTCCGGAAGGTGTTTGGCGAAGGCGGTCTGCCCGATCCCGACGATGGCGGTGGCATCTCTGAGCCCCGTTCCTGCCATGGTGCACCCACCCTTCCTCTGCTGACAGCCCGTCAGGTTACAGCTAATCTGACGGTCAGTCAGCTAGAGCGCAGGGGGCTGCTATGAGTGACTGGGGCACCATCCCGGGTCTGGTGCGATGGTCGGCCGAGCGGTACGCGGACACCGAGGCGGTGGTCGACGGCCGTACGAGGATCACGTACGCGCAACTCGGCGCCCGCGTGGAGCGCGCGGCGGCGGCCTGCCTGGCGAGCGGAGTGCAGGTCGGCGACCGGGTGGCGGTCTGGGCCCCCAACTCCCTCGACTGGATCGTCTCGGCCCTGGGCGCGGTGTCGGCGGGCGCGGTCCTGGTCCCGCTCAACACCCGCTTCAAGGGCACCGAGGCGGCGGACGTGCTGCGCCGCAGCGGGGCCCGCCTGCTCTTCGTGACAGGCACGTTCCTGGGCACGTCGTACGTGGCGTCGCTGAGGCGGGCGGCGGGGACGTCCGACGGCCCGGGTCATCCGCTGCCGGGATTGCCGGCACTCGAACAGGTGGTGGTCCTCGCGGACGACGCCCCCCAGGACTTCCGCACCTGGAAGGACTTCCTGGCGACGGGCGAGGGCGTGGCGGAGGCCGAAGTGCGCGCGCGTGGCCATGTGTTGGAAGGCGAATGCCTGTCGGACATCATCTTCACCTCCGGGACCACGGGCCGCCCCAAAGGCGCGATGATCACCCACGGACAGACGCTGACGGCGTACGAGATCTGGGCCGACCTGGCCGGCCTGCGCTCCACCGACCGCTACCTGATCATCAACCCCTTCTTCCACACCTTCGGCTACAAGGCCGGGGTGATCGCCTGCCTGATGCGCGGGGCGACGATGATCCCGCAGCCGGTGTTCAACGTGGACACGGCGCTGGCGAACATCGCCGCGGAACGGGTGTCGGTCCTCCCGGGCCCGCCCACCCTCCACCAGTCCCTCCTGGACCACCCGTCCCGGGACACCCACGACCTCTCGGCACTGAGGCTGGTGGTGACCGGAGCGGCGGTGGTGCCGCTGCGCCTGGTGGAACGCCTGAGAGGCGAACTGGGCGTGGGGACCGTCCTGACGGCGTACGGCCTCTCGGAGGCGAGCGGCATCGTCACGATGTGCCGCCGCGGCGACGACCCGTCGGTGATCGCGTCCACCTCGGGCCGCGCGATCCCCGGTACGGAAGTGAAGGTGGTCGACGCGGGAGGCGTACCGGTCCCGCCCGGCACACCCGGAGAGGTCGAGGTCCGGGGCTTCAACGTCATGCGGGGCTACTACGAGGACCCGGCGGCGACGGCGGAGACGATCTCCCCGGACGGCTGGCTGAGCACGGGCGACATCGGCGTCCTCGACCCCTCCGGCAACCTCCGCATCACGGACCGCCTCAAGGACATGTTCATAGTCGGCGGCTTCAACGCGTACCCGGCGGAGATAGAGCAACTCCTGGGCCTCCACCCGGACGTCGCCGACGTGGCGGTCATCGGCGTACCCGACCCCCGCCTGGGCGAGGTCGGCAAGGCCTACGTCGTCCGCCACCCGGGCTCAGTACTCACCGGCGACGACCTGATCGCCTGGTCCCGCCGCGAGATGGCCAACTACAAGGTGCCGAGGGCGGTGGAGTTCGTGGGTGAGCTGCCGCGGAATGCGAGCGGGAAGGTGGTGAAGGGGGAGTTGCGGCAAGGGGAGTTGCGGAAGGGCGCTGCGAAGTGACCGTGGGGCCGCCCGCTTCTCGGCGATCGTCGTGCTTCCACGAGCCCTCGCTCCAGCACGGGTGAGAAGCGAGCGGGCGGCCGGGGATGCAGTGGGCGACTGGCGGCATGGGCCCTTGGGCGGGTTGCGCTCGTGCCGTTGGCGGAGGGGGCGCGGCCGCGCCTCGCCGGCACGCCGGGCCGGTTCGGCGGCGTGGTCGGCCCAGGCACCGTGCCGAAGCCGGGTCCAGCCCTCTGCTCGCAGTGCACGCGTGAGACTGCGACGGGGCCAGCCGGCCTCAACGGCATGTGAGGTGAGCAGGACACCCCTGTCCGCCAGCGCCCTCAAGTCCCTTCGCTCCACCCGGGCAAGATCGCAGAATCCATGACCAGCCGCTCGCCCTGTGGATAACCGGCCGGCCTGCGATCAGGCTGCTGGGACACCTCGGCCGCGGCGGCTCCCCCTCCGCGCCGCCGCGGCCGTTCCCCGTCCGGTGAAAGGTCTGATCAGGCCTTCTCGTCGGTGGCGTGGGTGTTGTCCGGAGTCGCCACGCCGGTGTCCTCGCCCGCCGCCAGAGTGATCGGCTTCAGCGGCTCGCTGGTGGCGTGCGTGTTCAGCGTGGTCACCTCGGGGGCCGAGGTCTCCGGCTGGGTCGTCTTCTTGGCGTCGCTCATGACTGCTCCCCTGATGCTCTGTGCGATGGGTCGAAAGGCCCGCCCGGCTGCTCCCCCGAGCGCGGCCGAGCGGGCACTTATGGGCCGGTACACCTTAAGGTGCGCCCATTTGACGTCCCGTCTGCCCCCCGACGCGACGGAACGACACCACTGAGAGTGCCGTGCGGCGATAAACGAACGATGAACGTGCAGGACCCTGCTCTCAGACCACTGCGCGTGCCGCGAGCAGAGCCCTCACCTCATCGGCCTCCGGTGCACCCAGCCCCTCGAAGATGCCCAGAGCTTCCTGCAGACAGACCTGCGCACGACCGCTCTGCCCGATGCCGCTCAGCGCCCGGCCGAGGGCCGTGAGCACGTTTCCGCGCCGCCACTCGCCGCCGATTCCGCGGAGGAGGGTCAGCGCCGACTCCGCGTTGGTGGCGGCCTGGGCGAGACGCCGGGCGGCGAGGTCGACCTCCGCGAGACGGAAGAGGGTCATGCCCTCCCACAGCCGCTGCCGGATGTCGCGGAACACGGCACGAGCCTCCTCCAGGCGCTCGGTGGCCAGATCGAGCTGACCGCTCTGTGTGAGCGCGAGCCCCAGCGCGTAGCGGCCGTTGGCGCCCTTGAAGGCGTGGCCCATGGCGTCGTACATGTCCGTACCCTGCTGGGCCAGGGACACCGCACTCACGGTACGGCCCGTCGCCAGGTGTATCCGCGAGAGGTTGCACAGGGCGCTGGCCTCACCGGGCCGGTCTCCAGCGGAACGGAAGCTCTCGATCGCCCGTGTCAGATGGCTCTCGCCGACGTCGTACCGGCTCTGGTACAGCGCGATGACCCCGAGCATGTTGGACGCCCAGCACTGGGGAAGGGGATCGCCCGCCACCTCTGCCAGCCGCACGGCCTCGGCGGCCTCCTGGTCCGCCAGTTCGAAGCGGCCGGACATGTGGTGGCCGTTGGCCAGAGTGACCAGGGCGCGGGCCTCCGCGCGCTCGTCACGGCAGCTCTGTGCGGCGGCACGGACCGCGGTTCCGGTTGCCTCGTACTCCTTGGAGTTGGCTCCCGATTCGGCGAGGTCGATGGCCGCCCACAACAGGTCCACGGCCCGCCTCAGTTGATCGGCGCGGGTCGACTGACGTACGCACGCGAGCAGGCAGATCGCCTCGGAATAAAGCCAGTCCTGGGCCCGGTGCCGCTCCTCGAACACCAACCCCGGATACTCGGTCGGCTCCAAGTGGTCCACCAGCCGGTCGCCCGGGCGCTCGATCGCGTAGACCCCTGCCGCCGTGGCCAGGTAGAAGTCCAGCAGGCGGGACATCGCAGCCTCCCGCTCGCTGGGCGGCTGCTCGTCCCTCTCCGCGCAGGCGCGTGCGTAGAGCCGGACCAGGTCGTGGAAGCGGTAGCGTCCTGGCGCCGCCGACTCCAGCAGGGACGTGTCCACCAGGGATTCGAGGAGGTCCTCGGTGTCCTCCACGGGGAGGTCGAGGATCGCGGCTGCGGCAGCGAGGGACATGTCGGGGCCGTCGGCCAGGCCCAGCAGGCGGAACGCGCGGGCCTGGGCCGGCTCCAGTTGGCCGTAGCCCAGCTCGAAGGTGGCCTTGACCGCGAGGTCCCCGGCCTGCAGCTCGTCGAGTCGGCGGCGTTCGTCCGCGAGCTTGGCCGCCAGGACCGAGACCGTCCAGGTGCGGCGGGCCGCCAGGCGGGAGGCCGCGATGCGGATCGCGAGGGGGAGGAAGCCGCAGGCGGCCACCACGTCCAGCGCGGCCTCGCGTTCGGCTGCCACGCGCTCCTCGCCGACGATCTTCGTGAAGAGGGCCAGTGCCTCGTCGGGGGACATGACGTCGAGGTCCACCAGGTGGGCGCCCGCCAGGTCCAGCATCCGTACCCGGGAGGTCACGAGTGCCGCGCAGCCCTCGGTGCCGGGCAACAGTGGCCGTACCTGGGCCGCGTCCTTGGCGTTGTCCAGCAGGACCAGGACCCGGCGGCCGTCCAGGACCGAGCGGTACAGGGCCGCGCGCTCCTCCAGGGAGTCGGGGATCGCCGAGTCCGCCGTGCCCAGCGCGCGCAGGAAGGAGCCGAGGACCGTCTCCGGCTCCGCCGGGCGGGGGCCCGCGCCCTGCAGGTCCACGTACAGCTGTCCGTCGGGGAAGGCAGGTCGCGCCCTGTGGGCGACATGCACGGCCAGCGTGGTCTTCCCCACGCCTCCGATCCCGGCGAGCGCCGAGACCGCCATCACGCTGCCCTCCGTCTCGGACGCCGACGCCAGTACCTCGCTCAGCTCGGACACGAAGGCCGAGCGGCCGGTGAAGTCCGGTACGGAGGCGGGGAGCTGGGCCGGGCGGACCGGGACCACGGCGGGTTCGGCGGCGGGGGTGGAGGGTTCCGCGAGGGCCGGGTCCGCCTGGAGGATGCGCTGTTGCAGCTCCCGCAGGCCGGGCCGCGGGTCCACGCCCAGCTCCTCCGCGAGGAGGCGCCGCGTGTCCGCGTAGACCGCGAGGGCCTCCGCCTGGCGGCCGCTGCGGTAGAGGGCCAGCATCAGCAGTTCGCGCAGGCGCTCACGGAGCGGGTGGGCCGCCGTCAGGGCCGTCAGTTCCGAGACCGCCTCCGCGTGGCAGCCCTGCTCCAGGTCCATGTCCAGGCGGGACTCCAGGAGCTGGAGGCGCCACTCCTCCAGGCGGACCCGCTGGGCGTCGGCGTAGGGGCCGGGTACGCCGGCCAGCGGCTCGCCGTCCCACAGGGCCAGGGCCCGGTTCAGCGCCTCGCGCGCACGACTCAGATCCCCGGCACTGCGCGCCTTCTCCGCCTCCGTCGTGAGGTCCTGCGCCACCGCCAGGTCCAGGGCGCCCTCGCCGAGGCCCCGTACCGCGTAGCCGCCGGACTCGCTCGCCAGGACCCCGGGGTCCAGGATCTTGCGCAGCCGGGACGCGTACGTCCGCAGCGCCGCCAGCGCCTGCGACGGCGGCTCGGCGCCCCAGAGCGCGTCGATCAGCTCCGCCGCGGTCGCCGTACGGCCCTCGCGCAGCAGCAGGGCGGCCAGCAGGGCGCGCTGCTGCGGGGAGCCGGTGTTCAGCGTCTCCTCGCCGAGCCAGGCCCGCACCGGACCGAGCACGCTGAAGCGCAACGCCACCGGCTCCGCGATGGCCGCGGAGCCGGGACGTCGCTGCTCAGGCACTCGCGGCCGACCGTCCATGCGTTCGCCCCCCTAGGCATCACGAACAACCCCGTCAGTTTGCCTTGTTCTTGGCGGTTCCGTCAGCCGGGGGAGACGCCGATCGCAGACCGGTACACCTCAGTACACAAGGTCCTCACAGGGTCTTCGCACACAGTAGGCCGGACTCACTAGCTGACGGACCGTCAGATCGGCGCTACCGTGAGCGCCATGGACACCCAGGACGCTCAGCACATCCCGAGTGACTTTCCGCGGATCATCTCCGTCGACGACCACACCGTGGAGCCTCCGCACGTCTGGCAGGACCGGCTCCCGAAGAAGTACCTGGACACCGGGCCACGGACGGTCCGGGCGCCCCTGAAGGAAATGACCTTCCTGGGCGGGCGGTTCAAGCCCGTCATGGGTGAGCCGGGCGACGACGGCCCCGTCGGCGACTGGTGGGTCTACGAGGACCTGCACCGGCCCCTGACCCGGCTGGACACCGCCGTCGGGTACGACCGGGACGAGATCAAGCTCGAAGTGATCACCTACGAGCAGATGCGACCCGGGTCGTACGACGTCACGCAGCGCCTCGCCGACATGGACGTCAACCACGTCCAGTCCGCCCTGTGCTTCCCGACCTTCCCGCGCTTCTGCGGCCAGACCTTCACCGAGGCCCGGGACCGCGAGCTCGCCCTGCTCTGCGTCCGCGCCTACAACGACTGGATGGTGGAGGAGTGGTGCGGGCCCGAGGCGCACGGGCGGCTGATCCCGCTCACGCTCGTCCCCCTCTGGGACGCCCGCCTCGCCGCCGAGGAGGTCCGGCGCAACGCCGCCCGCGGCGTCCGGGCCGTCGCCTTCTCCGAGATACCCCCCTACCTGGGCCTGCCGTCGATCCACGGCGACGACTGGGACCCGTTCCTCGCGGCCTGCGACGAGACCGGCACGGTCGTCTCGATGCACATCGGCTCCAGCAGCCGGATGCCCTCCACCTCCGAGGACGCGCCGCCCGCCGTCGGCTCCACCATCACCTTCGCCAACTGCTGTTTCTCGATGGTGGACTGGCTGATGAGCGGCAAGTTCGAGCGCTTCCCGAACCTGAAGGTGATGTACGCGGAGGGCCAGATCGGCTGGATCCCGTACATCCTGGAGCGCGCCGACGTGGTGTGGGAGGAGAACCGCGGCTGGGGCGGCGTCGCCGACAAGGTCCACCTGCCCCCGTCCGAGTCCTTCGCCGACCACGTCTACGGCTGCTTCTTCGACGACGCCTTCGGGCTGCGCAACCTCGACTCCATAGGTGTCGGCAACGTCCTGTACGAGACCGACTACCCCCACTCCGACTCGACCTGGCCCAAGTCCCGCGAGGTCGGCGAGGCCCAGATGGGGCATCTGCCGGCGGACGTGGTCGAGCGGATCGTCCGGGGGAACGCCATCGAGTTGCTGGGGTTGACGGCGGAGGGGCTGTGGGAGGGGTCCGCGTGAGTCTCGCCTACGGCATCCAGTTGCCCGTCCAGTCCCAGAGCACCCTCTACACGGAGGGCTGGGAGGCCGCCGGCGGGCCCGCCGACCTGGTCGAGATCGCGCGGGCCGTGGACCGGGCCGGGTTCGACTACCTCGCCTGCTGCGACCACGTGGCCATCCCGCGCCGGCTGGCCCCGGCGATGAGCACGGTCTGGTACGACCCGGTCGCCACCCTCGCCCATCTGGCCGTCGTGACCGAGCGCGTCCGGCTGCTCAGCCATGTGGCCGTCGTGGGCCTGCGACACCCTCTGCTCAGCGCCAAGCAGTACGCGACCCTCGACCATCTCTCCGGCGGGCGGCTGATCCTCGGTGTGGGCGCCGGGCACGTGCGCGAGGAGTTCGAGGTCCTCCAGGTGGACTTCGAGCGGCGCGGAGCCGTGCTGGACGAGGCGATCGACGCGTTGCGGACGGCCCTCGGGCCCGAGGAGTTCCCCGAACACCACGGCAAGCTGTACGACTTCGCCGACCTGGGCCAGCGGCCCCGGCCCGCGCAGGAGCGCGTCCCGATCTGGATCGGGGGCTCCTCGACCGCGGCCGTCCGCCGGGCGGCGCTGAAGGGTGACGGCTGGCTGCCGCAGGGGGATCCCCGCGACCGGCTGCCCGCGCAGATCGAGCGGCTGCGGCGGCTGCGCGAGGAGCACGGAGTCGAGGCGCCCTGCACCATCGGCGCGATCACCGAGCCGCTGTACATCGGCCGGGCCGACTGGCACGTCGGGCGGCGCACCCTCGTCGGGGCGCCGGAGGAGATCGCCGAGTCGCTGCGGGCGTACCGCGCGCTGGGCGTGCACCAGATCCAGGTGCGGTTCCGCAGCCGGAGCCGCAGCGAACTCATCGACCAGATCGGCGTGTTCGGGGCGGAGGTCGCGCCCCGGCTGGACTGAGGAGCGGACATGGGCAAGCTGGACGGGCGGGTCGTCATCATCACCGGGGCGGCGCGCGGACAGGGCGAACAGGAGGCGCGGCTCTTCCGGGCGGAGGGCGCGCGGGTGGTCGTCGCCGATGTGCTGGACGACCAGGGAGAGGCCCTGGCCAAGGAGATAGGGGCCCTCTACGTCCATCTCGACGTGGGCACGGAGGAGGGCTGGCGGGAGGCCGTCGGCGCCGTCAAGCAGGCGTACGGGCGCATCGACGGGCTGGTCAACAACGCGGGCATCCTGCGCTTCAACGCGCTGGTGGACACCCCGCTGGACGAGTTCATGCAGGTCGTGCAGGTCAACCAGGTCGGCTGCTTCCTGGGCATGAAGACGGTCGCGCCGGAGATGGCGGACGGCGGGACCATCGTCAACACCGCGTCCTACACCGCGCTCACCGGGATGGCGGCCGTGGGGACGTACGCGACCACCAAGCACGCGGTGCTCGGGCTGACCCGGGTGGCCGCGCTGGAGCTGGCGGGCCGGCGGATCCGGGTCAACGCCATCTGTCCGGGTGCCATCGACACCGCGATGTCGAACCCGGCCCGGCTGGACCCGGACGCGGACCCGGAGGAGATGAGCCGGGCCCTGGACGAGCTGTACCGCAAGCTCGTGCCGCTCGGCCGGGTCGGCCGGCCGGAGGAGGTGGCCCGGCTGGCCCTCTTCCTCACCTCGGACGACTCGTCCTACATCACCGGGCAGCCGTTCGTGATCGACGGGGGCTGGCTGGCCGGGGTCAGCGTGATCTGACGGCCCGTCACCTATTGACGAATCTGACGCAACGTCAGAAAGTTCGTAGCACTCGTAAGAACCTGAACCGGGGAAGGTGAACCGCCGTGGAATTCGGGCTCTTTGTACAGGGATATGTGGGCAAGCGCGCCGAGACCGACCCGCTGGCCGAGCACAAGGCACTGATGGAGGAGACCGAGTACGTCATCCAGGCGGACAAGTCCGGCTTCAAGTACGCCTGGGCCTCAGAGCACCACTTCCTGGAGGAGTACTCGCACCTCTCCGCCAACGACGTCTTCCTCGGCTACCTCGCCCACGCGACCGAGCGCATCCATCTGGGCTCCGGCATCTTCAACCCGCTCGCCCAGGTCAACCATCCGGTGAAGGTGGCCGAGAAGGTCGCCATGCTGGACCACCTCAGCGAG
This sequence comes from Streptomyces sp. NPDC101165, assembly GCF_044768135.1. Classification (NCBI taxonomy): domain Bacteria; kingdom Bacillati; phylum Actinomycetota; class Actinomycetes; order Kitasatosporales; family Streptomycetaceae; genus Streptomyces; species Streptomyces sp. NPDC101165. The sequence goes on from NZ_JBIWPG010000011.1 coordinate 328,470, forward strand.
GGCCGCTTCGAGTTCGGCAGCGGGCGGGGCGCGGGCAGCCACGAGATCCTCGGCTTCCTGCCCGGCATCACCGACATGAACTACACGAAGGAGATCTGGGAGGAGACCATCGCCGAGTTCCCGAAGATGTGGCTCCAGGACGAGTACGTGGGCTTCCAGGGCAAGCACTGGCAGCTGCCCCCGCGGAAGGTGCTCCCGAAGCCGTACGGGAAGTCGCATCCGGCGATGTGGTACGCGGCCGGGTCGCCGCCCTCGTACGCCATGGCCGCGAGGAAGGGGCTCGGCGTGCTGGGCTTCAGCATCCAGAAGGTCTCCGACATGGAGTGGGTGCTGGAGCAGTACAAGACGGCGGTCGTGAACGCGGAGCCCGTCGGGGACTTCGTCAACGACAACGTGATGGTGACGACCACGGCGATCTGTGCGCCCACGCACGCCGAGGCGATCGAGATCGCGGTGAACGGCGGGCTGCACTATCTGCCCTCGCTGGTGTTCCGGTACCACGACACGTTCCCGCGGCCCGAGGGCTTCCCGGTGTGGCCGGAGACGCTGCCCCAGTACACACCGGAGTTCGTGGAGCTGCTCATCGAGGAGGAGCTGCTGATCTGCGGGGATCCCGACGAGGTGCTGCGGCAGTGCAAGCGGTGGGAGCAGGCGGGGGCGGATCAGCTGAGCTTCGGGTTGCCGGTGGGAGTACCGAAGGAGGAGACGCTGCAGACGATCCGGCTCATCGGTGAGCATGTGATTCCGAAGATCGACACGGATCCGGTGCATCGGACGTCGCGGTTCCGTCAGGCCGTGTAAAGGGGGGCTCCCGGCATGTTGGACCACCTGATCAGGGCAGTGACCGTTGTCGACGGCACGGGTGCCCCCGCCTTCACCGCGGATGTCGGTATACGCGGCGGTCGCATAGCCGTCGTCGGCAAGGTCACCGAAGACGCCCGCACCACCGAGGACGCGCACGGTCTCGTCCTCGCCCCCGGCTTCGTGGACCCCCACACCCACTACGACGCCCAGCTCTTCTGGGATCCGTACGCCACGCCCTCGCTCAACCACGGAGTGACGACCGTGGCCGCGGGGAACTGCGGGTTCACGCTCGCGCCGTTGCATCCCGACCGGCCCGAGGACGCCGACTACACCCGGCGGATGATGTCCAAGGTGGAGGGGATGTCCCTGGTGGCGCTGGAGGACGGGGCGCCGTGGAGCTGGAGCGGCTTCGGGGAGTATCTGGACGCCCTGGAGGGGCGGATCGCGGTCAACGCCGGGTTCATGGTGGGGCATTGCGCGCTCCGGCGGTATGTGATGGGGCCCGACGCGGTCGGCGGGCAGCCGAGCGAGGAGCAGCTGGAGCAGATGCTGCGGCTGTTCCACGAGGCCATGGACGCCGGGGCCTGGGGGCTGTCCACCACCCAGTCCAGTACGCACTCCGACGGTGACGGGCAGCCCGTGGCCTCCCGGCACGCGCGGCCGGCGGAGCTGCTGGCGCTGGCCCGGGCCGTCGGGGAGCACGAGGGCACGCAGATCGAGGCGATCGTCGCCGGCTGTCTGGACCAGTTCAGCGATGAAGAGATCGATCTGTTCGTCGAGATGAGCGCGGTGGCGGGACGGCCCCTGAACTGGAACGTCCTGACCATCGACGCCGCCGTTCCGGAGCGGGTGCCCCGCCAGCTCAGCGCCAGTGAGCGGGCACGGAAGGCCGGTGGGCGGGTCGTGGCGCTCACCATGCCGATCCTGACCCCGATGAACATGTCCCTGGGTACGTTCTGCGCCCTGAACCTCATCCCGGGGTGGGGGCCGGTCCTCGGTCTGCCGGTGTCGGAGCGGATCGCCAGGCTGCGGGACCCCGAGGTCAGGAAGGAGATGCTGCGGCGGGCCGAGTCGAAGGAGGCGGGTGTCTTCCGGCGGCTGGCGAACTTCGGGCGGTATGTCATCGGGGACACGTACAGCGAGGCCAACCGCGGGCTGACCGGGCGGGTGGTGCGGGACATCGCCGCCGAGCGCGGGCAGGACCCCTTCTCCTGCCTGGTGGAGGTCTGCGCCAACGACGAGCTCCGTACGGTCCTGTGGCCGATGCCCACCGACAACGACCCCGCCTCCTGGGCCCTGCGCGCCGAGACCTGGCAGCACGAGGACGTGCTGCTCGGCGGCTCGGACGCGGGTGCGCACCTGGACCGGATGTGCGGGGCGCCGTACACCACCCGGTTCCTCGGTGACTGTCTGCGGGGCCGGAAGCTGGTCGGTCTGGAGCAGGCGGTGAAGATGCTGACCGACGACCCGGCGCGGCTCTTCGGGCTGCGGGAGCGGGGCCGGGTGCGGGAGGGCTGGCATGCGGACCTGGTGCTGTTCGACCCGGAGCGGATCGACGCCGGGCAGGCCACCCTGGTGCGCGATCTGCCGGGTGACAGCCCGCGGCTGGACTCCCGGGCGCTCGGGATACGGGCCGTGTGGGTCAACGGGGTCGAGGCGATCCGGGACGACGTGGTGAGCGGCGCCGTACCGGGCCGGGTGCTGCGGTCCGGGCGGGACACCGGGACGGTGAGCACCAGGTGAGCGAGGGGCAGCGGCTGTTCGTCGGCGGACAGTGGGTGGAGCCGGACGCCGGGTACTACCCGGTGATCGATCCGGCCACCGAGGAGACCGTCGGGCAGGCGCCGGAGGCGTCGGTGGAGCAGGTGCGGGCGGCCTGTGCCGCGGCCCGGGAGGCGTTCGGGGCCTGGTCGCGGACCGGCCCGGCGGAGCGGGCCGCGGTGCTCGGACGGGCCGCGGAGATCATCCGCGGCCGGCTCGGCCCGTACGCCGAGCTGGCGCGGGCCGAGACCGGGGCGACGACCGGGACGGCCCGGGCGATGCAGGTCGGGGTGGCCGCCGCCCGCTTCCGCCGGTACGCCACCGTGGAGCCGGCCGAGTGGGCGATCGCCCCGCAGATCAACGAGGCCGGGCCGATGGGGAGGGCGGGGGTGATGGGTGCGCTGGCGGTACGGCAGCCCGTCGGCGTGGTCACCTGCATCACCTCGTACAACAACCCGTGGGCCAACCCGGCAGGCAAGGTCGCCCCGGCCCTGGCCATGGGCAACACGGTGGTCGTGAAGCCGGCCCCGCAGGACCCGCTGTCCGTCTACCGGATGGCCGAGGCGCTTGCGGAGGCGGGCGCACCGGCGGGTGTGGTGAACGTGGTCTCCGGGCGGGCCACGGACGTGGGTGCGGCCGCGGTCGCGTCGTCCGACGTCGACATGGTGAGCTTCACCGGCTCCACGGCCGTCGGGCAGCGCATCGCGGAGGTGTGCGGGCGGGACATGAAACGCCAGCTGATGGAGCTGGGCGGGAAGGGGGCGGCCCTCGTCCTCGACGATGCCGACCTGACGTCGGCGGTGGCCGGGATCGGGACGACGTTCTCCTTCTACAGCGGGCAGATCTGTACGGCGCCGACCCGGGTGCTGGCCCAGCGGGGCGTGTACGAGCGGCTGGTGGAGCAACTCGCCGCCTACGCACGCCGGTTGAAGATCGGTGACCCGAGGGAGGTCGACACGGTCGTGGGGCCGCTGATCTCCGCCGAGCACCGGGCGCGGGTGGAGTCGTACGTCGAACTGGGCCGCAAGGAGGGCGCAACGGTGGTCGTCGGCGGTGAACGCCCCTCGCTGGAGCGGGGTTTCTATGTCGCCCCGGCTCTGCTGGCCGACTGCGCGAACGACATGCGGGTGGCGCGGGAGGAGATCTTCGGGCCGGTCGTGTCGGTCGTCCCCTTCGACGACGAGGACGAGGGCGTGGCCCTCGCCAACGACTCCGACTACGGCCTGATCGACTACGTCTGGTCGGGCGACGTGGCCCGCGCCTTCCGCGTGGCCCGGCAGCTGCGGGCCGGCGGCGTCGGCATCAACACCGTTGGCCGCAACATGGAGGCGCCCTTCGGCGGCTTCAGGAAGAGCGGGGTCGGCCGGGACGTGGGCTCCTACGCCCTGCACGCCTACAGCGAGGTGCAGGCGATCGTGTGGCCGGGGTGAGCACGCTCAGTCCGTGAGATCCACCCGCACCGTCAGCAGGTCGGTGCCGAACGCCCGTACGGCAGCGCTGTTGAAGCGGGGCAGGGCGCGCAGGCGGGCCACGGCGTCGTCCTCCGGCAGGAGGTGGGCGGTGCCGTGGTGCCAGCGGCCGCGGATACGGACGCGGACCTTCGGGTCGGCCTGGATGTTGCGCACGTACTGCGACTTGAACCCGAACTCCGAGACGATCCAGAAGGAGTCGCCGACCCGGCGTCCGCCCACCGGCGTGGGCCGGGGCAGGCCGGAGGCGCGGCCGGTGGTCTCCAGAATCGTCTGGGTCGGGATGCGCCGGTTGAGCGGGTTGGCCACGTGGCGCTGGAAGCGGGTGACGATCCGGTGCTTGAGGTCGGCGGCCTTGCGTGACATCTCTCCTGCTCTCCTGCTTCTCCTCCGGGAACGGTATCCGGACGCATGCCTCGCGCGGGTGCTGGGGCAGTGGTGTGGAGGGTGTGTGGTGCGTGGACAGGCTTGTGAATGGCCCGTGTTAGCCTCCCTCGCGATCGCGATCGATGGCAACGGGGGGCAGTGATGGGCGCGTCTTCGGACGGCTACCAGGTCAAGGCCGGCATGACCGGCCAGGCCGGCGAACTGGACGGCGCGAGCACCGACACCGGGAAGATCGCCAAGGCGATCGACCCCATGGCCTGCTACGCGCAGGACACGCTGGGGGGTTCCGATTCCGGGCCGGCGTTCGACGCGTACGCCGCGGCCTGGGAGGCGGAGGCCAAGACGCTCACGGACGCGCTGCACGAACTCGCGGACAAGATCCGTGCGTCCAAGGGCGCCTACGGCGGCAGCGACCGCCTCGTCTCGACACAGGCCGCCCATGTCCGTGTCGGCGACGGCCCCGTCAGCACGATGCCCGCGTACGCCGAGCGTCCCTCGGCTCTCTCGAAGTACTGAGGACCGCCCGATGACGGAATCCACCACCGACCGCCGCAAGCGGCTGGCCGGGCTGAGCGACGACATCGCCTCGGCCGGCAGCAAGAACGACCTGATCGACGCGATCGACTCCGCGCTCGCCGTGTCCGCCCCGGTGGGCGACCCGGCCACGCTGGAGACACTGGGCAAGCAGTACCGGGGCCAGGCCGACAACGCCCTCGGCGTCTCCGAGCGGGTCGACAAGGTGGCCCGCAAGGGCCTGCCGGACGTGTGGGTCGGCGACACCAGCGTCCTCGCCTCCGACGCGATCTCCGCCGCCTCGCGGGCCGCCGTGCAGATGTCCGAGGCGCTCCGGGGCGGCGGCAACGCCCTGCTGAACCTGGCCGACTGGCTCAAGGTCGCGCAGAAGGACGACGGTGACGGCCGCGCCAAGCTGCGCGAGGCGCGCGGCATGCTGGGCGGCAAGGACGGCTTCTTCGACGACTGGTACGAGGACGACGACGAGGAGTCGACGCGGCTGAAGGCCCGCTCCGTGGCCTCCTCCGGCGTCCAGTTGCTCCACCAGGCCGCCGTCACCGCCGACGACGCCGCGCGCCATGCCGCCCGCGATCTGAACAAGTGGGCCGCCGAGGCCCGCGCCGGCAAGATGAAGACCGACGAGCTGTCCGCGGTCGACCGGCTGATGCTGGCCGACACCAGCAACGTGGGTGGCGATCGCGAGCTGAACGAGATCCTCACGGCGAACGACCTCGAACGGTCCGGGCGCGCCATGGAGAAGCTCTCACCGGCCGACCGCGCACGGATGGAGAAGCTCCTGGCCGACGCCTCGACGCCGCAGGAGAAGGCGTACCTGATGAAGGCCCTCGCCGCGGGCAACTCCGTCGACGAGATCGCCACGTTCGGGGGCAAGATCCACGGCAAGGACGAGGTGTGGCTGCGGGAGCACCTGGCGCCGGTGTCGACGAACGTCGATTCGTCGGCCACGGGCCAGGAGAACCAGGACTTCAAGGGCAAGCTGTGGGACCAGGACGGCGAGACCTGCGTGCCCTCCTCCACCGTCACCGCGCGTGCCATCGTGGACCCCGTGTACGCCCTGTCGCTGACCGGTGGCCCCGACGGCACGGACGACGACCCGGACCACTTCCGCAAGCGCCTGACCGACGAACAGCTCCGCCTGCACGAGGAGGGCGACGGCGACAACGCGGGCTGGTGGTGGGACGAGCATCCGGACGGCATGGACAAGGACGGGCAGGTGGAGATCTCCAACAAGGAGCTGAGCCCGCACACCGGCGACCACTACGAGGCCCAGGGCATGGGCGGCGAGGACGACCGGCGCAACGTGCTGCCCGACATCGAGAAGTCCGTCGCCGAGGGCAAGCCCGTGCCCATCAACATCGAGCGGTACGACGAGCACGGCGACCGGCACGGCCACAGCATGATGATCATCGGCCAGGAGGGGGGCAGGCTCCAGATCTACAACCCGTGGGGCGTCACCACCTGGGTCAGTGAAGAGGACTTCATCAGCGGTGACCTCAGCGCGGCCGCGGACGACCGCTACTCGGCCGCGCACAAGGGCAATGTCGACACCGTCTACATCCAGCAGAACTGAGCAACCGTGAACATGCGCACCATACTGACCCCGCTGGCCGCCGCCGCGGCCGGAGTCCTCCTCCTGGCCGGCTGCGGTTCTTCGGGGGGAGCCGATGAGTACGGCACCGAGAAGCGTGCCATCACGGTGGACGCGGGGGACGAGTTCACCCTGAAGGTGCCGGCGAATCCCGCGCTCGGGCAGAACTGGTACCTGGCCGAGCCCCGGCCTGACGCGAACGTGGTGAAGTACCGGGGCAAGCGGGAAGAGGAGGAGGGCAGCGACAACACCGGTGGCGGGGACGGCACCCAGTTCTTCGACTTCACGGCAGGCAAGCCCGGCAAGGCCACCGTGAAACTCCTGCACTGCCCCATGGGCAGCTGTCACAGCGGCACCCAGTCGGCGGCTCCGATCCCGAGCGCGACCGCCTCCGGCAAGGCATCGACGAGCCCGTACCCGACCGCGACGAGCACACCGGACGACAGACCGGCGTTCTTCGTCTACACGATCACGGTCCGCTGACCCACCCCACCCGAGAACCGGAAGCGTTCCTCATGCCCTCCGCACCCCGCACCGACGACGAGGTCCTCGCCACCACCGACGTGCCCGTCCTGCTCCGCTACGGCCTCACCCAGGACGCCTTCCGCACCGCCCTGTTCGGTGACGGCGCCGTCGCGGCCGCCGTCACCCTCGACCGGCTCGGCGTGGTGCCGCGCTCGGTCTCGTACGTCGCGAAGATCGTCCGTGCAGGCGGGCTGCGCTACGCCGCCGAGCTGCCCGAGCCGCTGCCCTCCCAGGAGGCGTCCGAGCTGCTGCGCGACTGGCTGGAGACCGCCGCGCAGCTGGCCGACACCCCGGAGGGCGAGGCCCACACCGCCCGCTGGCTGGACACGGTCGCCGAGATCCTGGGCCTGCGCCGGGACGCCCGCGCCCGGAGCAAGGACACCCCCGGCGCTCCCGGTACCCCCTAGGTCCGGTCGGCCAGCCAGTTGCCGTGGAAGCCGAACGGCACCCGGGCCGGCAGGTGGACCGTCGCGACCGGGGGCGCGGCGAGGTCGCCGGCATCCAGGACGACCAGGTCGCTGCGGTCGGTGGTGGCGTCGTGGACGTACGTCATGAGCCAGCCGGGGCCGCCGGGCCTGTCGTCGGCCGGGGCGAACGCCGCCTCGCCGGGAGTGCGGCCGGGGCCGAAGTCGTGCGTGGTGACGGAGCCGGTCGTCAGGTCGTAGCGGACCAGTGAGGTGCCGCAGGTCACGTGCCCGTGGGGGGAGTCGAGGCCGGTGAGGCGGTCGTCGACGCGCGGGAACTCGCCCGGACGGTCGTCGACCTGCTCCTCGCGCACCGTCCCGCGGACCGGGTCGATGGTCCACTTCCACAGCACCGCCCGCTGCGACGCGGTGCTGCCGTCGGCGGTGCGGCGGTACATCTCCGGGTAGCGCATGACGTGCAGGACGATGGTGCTGTCCGGCGCGTCGTGGGCGTTGAGCGAGTGGAAGACGTAGCAGGGGTCCACGGCGAACCAGCGGACCTCGCCGTACGGGTCGTCGCGGCGCAGGACGCCGAGCCGGGCGCCGTACCCGTCGTCCCACCTGTAGGGCATCGTCCCGCCGGTCAGGGCGAGTTCGAGGTCGAAGACGACGGGCAGATCCATGAAGACGACGTGCTCGGCGGTGAGCGCGAAGTCGTGCAGCATCGTCGGGCCCGGCACCTCGACGGTCCTGCTGATCACCAACTCGCCCGTGGCGTCGGCCCGGTGGTAGGTGAGGTGGGTGGACTCCACCATGCCGTAGCCGAAGAAGTGCAGTTCGCCGGTGACCGGGCAGGTCTTCGGGTGGGCCGTCATCGCGGTCCCCAGCCGGCCGCCGAAGTCGTAGGGGCCCTTGGTGTCGAGGTCGCAGGTCAGCTCGTACGGCAGGGCCGACTCGACCAGGGCGAGGGTGCGGCCGGCGTGCCGGACCACATGGGTGTTGGCCGGGCCGGAGGTGAGGTCCCGGCGGCCCTGGTCGTCGTACATCCGCGCCCCGTCGGTGAACCGGGTCGTGCGCACCCACCGGTTGCGGTAGGAGACGGCCCGCCCGCCGTCGAGGCGGACGCCGTGCACCATGCCGTCGCCGAAGAACCAGTGCCCGGAGGCGGCGTCGGCCGGGTTCGGGCCGTTGCGCAGGTACCAGCCGGCCAGCTCGGGCGGGAGGGTGCCGGTCACCGGCAGGTCGTGCGCGGTGAGTTCCTCGGTGACTGGGGCGTAGTTGCCGCTGAGGTGCTTCGGGTTCACCGGGCCACCTGCCCGGCCTTGGCCTGGACGTGGCCGATGTAGCGGACGGTGAAGACCATGGGGACGGCGAACCCGGCGATCTGGATCACCGTGGCGGCGGTGGAGTGGGCGTGACCGGCGTGGGCCACCAGGGCGAGGGCGGCGGCGGTGGCCACGAAGGCGGCGGTCCAGACGGCGGTGATGACGACGTTGGTGCGGATGAACGGCTTCAGACCCCAGACCTCGGGCGGGGTGGTGCGCTTGGCGATGCCCAGGGTGAACGGCCGCCCGATGGCCAGCGAGACACCGGCGATGAGGGCGAGGGTGCCGGAGGAGAGCGACGCGGAGTAGTCGTGCACGCCCGAGTGCGGGTCGGCGAAGGCGATGGCCGCGAGGACGGCGAAGAAGATCGCAGAGCCGGATTCGATGATGAGTGCGTCAAATCCGGTGCCGGACTGCTTCTCCTTGGCGATGATCGCGACGGCGACCAGCAGTGCGGCCAGTGCGCCCCACTGCCAGTCCCCGGAGGGAAAGACGGCGAAGACGATCCACGGCAGGAACGTGCGCAGGTACGACATTGGTTTCCCCGTTTTTTCGATGTGGTCTTGGTCTGGTGCGGTCTTGCTTCCTGGTCTGACATGTCAAAAGTAGAAGGTCGGCACGTGACATGTCAAGAGTGGAAGGTAAGCTGGGGGTCATGAGCCTCAAACACGCACTGCTCGGCCTGCTCTCGGAGCGCCCCGCCAGCGGGTACGACCTGCTGAAGCGGTTCGAGACGTCGCTGGCCAACGTCTGGCCGGCCACGCAGAGCCAGATCTACACCGAGCTGACCAAGCTGGCGGGCTCCGGACTGATCACGGTGGCCGCCGAGGGGCCGCGCGGCCGCAAGGAGTACACCCTGGCCGACGAGGGCCTGGCCGAACTGCGCCACTGGCTGACCGAGACCAGGCCCCAGCGCAACACCCGCAGCGATCTGCTCCTGCGCGTCTTCTTCCTGGGCGTGCTGAGCCCCGAGCAGGCCCGCACCTATCTGACCGAGCTGGTCGAGATGTCCGCGCGCGAGCACGAGCAGCTGAGGCAGCTCGACGAGGCCATCGACTGGGACGACGACAACCTCTCGGTCTACGGCCGCATCGCCCTGGAGTACGGCCTGCGCTTCAACGCGATGCGCCGGGAGTGGGCCGAGTGGGCCGCCGCTCAGATCAAGTAGCTCCGAGAAAGACGGGGTTGGTGAAGGCGGCCATCGCCCCCGGCAGCGGACCGAGGGCCGTCTCGTGGCGCAACTCAGCCCGGACGTAGGCCGCGTGGGCCGGTGTCGTACGCCACTCGACCACGCCCTCCCCGGACACCGGCAGCGGCTCACTGGTGAACAGCGTGCCCTGGTCGGTGACGAGGCGGACGGAGCAGCGCGGGGCGCCGGAGACCTCCAGGCGGACGGTCACCGGAGTGTCGTCCGGCACGTCCAGCCGCTCGCCGATGCCCGCCTCCCGGCCGTCACCCACAGCGGTGAAGGCGAGCGCCAGATGCTGCGACTCGGCCACGTACGAACGGCCCGCGCGCAGGCCCTGCTGGATCGCCGCACGCGTCAGGTCCTCGGCGAGGACGACCGTCTGAGGCATGCCGACCGCGTCCGGATCACGGTGGGCGTCACTGTTGCCCATGGCCGGCAGCCACTCCCGCCCCTCCCGTACGCATGCGACGAGCCGGGCGTCCCAGGCGGCCAGGGTCACCTCGTCGTCGGGCGTGTACGGCCCGTTCCACACCTCGACCGCGTCCGCCTCCGCGAACCCGAACCTCCAGCCGCACCCGACGCACGTGGCATGCGGATGGGCCGGCACGACCAGCCCGCCCGCCTCCCGGACACGCCGCGCGAAGTGCCCGAAGTGCCCGTCCCGGGCGCGGTACCGCCAGTCCACGAAGGTGCCCGGCTCGGTCCCGAGGGCCAGCACGTGCCCGTTCCGCGTGGTGACCTCCTCGCCCAGCATGACCAGCAGGTCGTCGCCCGCCACATCGGCCCAATGGGCATGGGAGGAGGTCGTGTTGTGCTCGGAGCTGTTGATGAAGTCCAGCCCGGCAGCCCGCGCCAGCGCCCCGATCTCGGCCGGGGTGCGGCGCCCGTCGGAGTGCCAGGAGTGGAGGTGACAGTCACCGCGGTACCAGGCCCGCCCCCGGCCCCGGGCACGGGACGGCGGGTGGACCGGCCGGGGCGTCTCACCGGGCTCCCCTTCCGTGAGGGTGACCGCCACCTCGTACGACAGCCCCTGCGGCGCCACCGTGTACGGCCCGAGCACGACGTACCAGGTCCCGGGGTGCAGTGCCCCGGGGAGATACCCGGGCGTCGCGTCGTCCGCCCGCACGAAGAACTCCGTACGAGCCCCGCCCGACCACCCCCGAAACCCCCGCCCGCCCAGCTCGGTACCACGCACGTCGAAGAGCCCGATGTCGAGCGCGTTGCCGGGGGTGCCAGGTGGGACGGCGGGCTTGTCGTAGGTGTAGGAGACGCGCAACTCCCGCATCCCAGGGGGCACTTCGAAGGGAAGGTAGACGTAATCCGGCGAACCGGGAGCGATAGTGCCGCGCAACGTCGTCACACGCCCAACGTAATCCCACCCAAGGGGCGAGGGCAGTATCAATTTGCGACTCCGCCGCGTGGGCGCGACCAGCCACATGGCACCCGCACCCGCCGACGAAGACCAGCCGGCCCCCACAACAGGCGCCCAAAGTCCCGACCAGTTGGTATGGACATATGGGACAGCACCCGGTACAGATGCCCCATGCGCATCGCCGTGACAATCTTCCTCACCGACGAGACAGTCACCCCCACCCGTCTCGCCCAAGAACTCGAGCAGCGCGGCTTCTCCGGCCTGTACCTCCCCGAGCACACCCACATCCCCGTAGAGCGGACCACCCCCTACCCCGCCGGCGGCGACCTCCCCCGCGAGTACGGTCGCACCCTGGACCCCTTCGTCGCCCTGGGCCAAGCCGCGGCCGTCACCGAGCGGCTGGCGCTGGGCACGGGGATCACCCTGGTCGCCCAGCACGACCCGATCGGCCTGGCCAAGCAGATCGCCACCCTCGACCACCTCTCCGGCGGCCGCTTCACCCTCGGCCTCGGCTTCGGCTGGAACGTCGAGGAGGCCGCCGACCACGGTGTCGAGTGGCGCGGCCGCCGCGAACTGGTCCGGGACCGGATGGGCCTGATGCGGGCGCTGTGGTCCGAGGAACCGGTGGGGTACGAGGGCGAGTTCGGCAGCGTGCGGCCGAGCTTCGCGTTCCCCAAGCCGGCGCAGAAGCCGCGCGGGCCGGTCGTCGGCCCCCGCACGCTCGTCGGTGGGGCGGCGGGGCCCAAGCTGTTCGCGCACATCGCCGAGTACGCCGACGGCTGGATGCCGATCGGCGGCCGCGGGCTCAGCGAGTCGCTGCCCGTGCTGCAGTCCGTCTGGGCGGACGCCGGCCGAGACCCGGCCGCCCTCCAGGTGGTCCCGTACGCCGTCCACCCCACCCCGGGCAAGCTCGCCCACTACGCGGAGCTGGGCATCGAGGAAACCGTCGTCCAACTGCCCCCGGCGGGTGAGGCGGAGGTGCTGCGGGTGCTCGACGAGTACGCGAGCTTCCTGGAGCCGCGATGAGACCTCACTGGCGTGATCAGCCCGAACGTATGCTCAAGCAATGACGACTTCCGCGACCTCCGGGACCGGCCCGACCGAGAACTCCATGCGTCGCGCCCTCAAACGTGCCCGGGACGGCGTCGCCCTCGACGTCTCCGAGGCGGCGGTGCTCCTCCAGGCCCGCGGCGAGGCTCTGACCGACCTCGCCGCGTCCGCCGCCCGGGTGCGTGACGCGGGGCTTCAGGCGGCGGGCCGGCCCGGTGTCATCACCTACTCGAAGAGCGTCTTCATCCCCCTGACCCGGCTGTGCCGGGACAAGTGTCACTACTGCACCTTCGTCACCGTCCCGGGCAAGTTGCGCCGGGCGGGCCACGGGATGTTCATGTCCCCCGACGAGGTGCTCGACGTCGCCCGCAAGGGTGCCGCCCTCGGCTGCAAGGAAGCTCTGATCACCCTCGGCGACAAGCCGGAGGACCGCTGGCCGGAAGCGCGCGAGTGGCTGGACGCGCACGGCTACGACGACACCATCGCCTACGTCCGCGCCATCTCCGTCCGGATCCTGGAGGAGACGGGCCTGCTGCCCCATCTCAACCCGGGCGTGATGACGTGGACGGACTTCCAGCGGCTGAAGCCCGTGGCCCCCTCCATGGGCATGATGCTGGAGACGACGGCCACCCGGCTGTGGTCCGAGCCCGGTGGCCCGCACTACGGCTCCCCGGACAAGGAACCGGCCGTACGGCTGCGGGTGCTGGAGGACGCGGGCCGCTCCTCGGTGCCCTTCACCTCCGGCCTGCTGATCGGTATCGGCGAGACGTACGAGGAGCGCGCGGAGTCCCTGTTCGCGCTGCGGAAGGTCTCGCGGGCCTACCACGGCATCCAGGAGCTGATCATCCAGAACTTCCGCGCCAAGCCGGACACGGCGATGCGCGGCATGCCGGACGCCGAACTGGACGACCTGGTCGCCACGGTGGCCGTGGCCCGGCACATCATGGGCCCGAGCGGCTGCCTCCAGGCCCCGCCCAACCTCGTGGACGCCGAGTACGAGCGGCTGATCGGCGCCGGTATCGACGACTGGGGCGGGGTGTCCCCGCTCACCATCGACCACGTCAACCCGGAACGCCCCTGGCCGTTGATCGAGGAACTCACCGAGCATTCCCGCGCCGCCGGCTTCGAGCTGCGCGAGCGCCTGTGCGTGTACCCCGAGTTCGTCCGCCGCGGCGAGCCCTGGCTGGACCCGCGCCTGCGCCCGCACGTGGACGCGCTCGCCGACCCGGAGACCGGCCTCGCGCTGCCGGCCGCGGTGGTCGAGGGGCGCCCGTGGCAGGAGCCGGAGGAGGCCTTCGTGCCCAGCGGCCGCACCGAGCTGCACCGCACGATCGACACCGAGGGCCGGACGGCCGACCGGCGCGACGACTTCGACGAGGTGTACGGCGACTGGGGGGCGCTGCGTGAGGCGGCGGCCCCCGGCATGGCGCCGGAGCGCATCGACACGGACGTACGCCAGGCGCTGCGCACGGCCGCCGACGACCCGACCCGCCTGACCGACGCCGAGGCCCTGGCCCTGTTCCACGCGGACGGCCCGGCGCTGGACGCGCTGTGCCGGGTGGCGGACGACGTGCGCAGGTCGGCGGTGGGCGACGACGTGACCTACATCGTCACCCGCAACATCAACTTCACCAACGTCTGTTACACGGGCTGCCGCTTCTGTGCCTTCGCGCAGCGCAGGACCGACGCGGACGCCTACACGCTGTCGCTGGAGCAGGTGGCGGACCGGGCCCAGCAGGCCTGGGACGTGGGCGCGGTCGAGGTGTGCATGCAGGGCGGTATCCACCCCGACCTGCCCGGCACGGCGTACTTCGACATCGCGAAGGCGGTGAAGGAGCGGGTCCCCGGCATGCATGTGCACGCCTTCTCCCCGATGGAGGTGGTGAACGGCGCGACCCGCACCGGCATGTCGATCCGCGAGTGGCTGTCCGCCGCCAAGGAGGCCGGTCTCGACTCCGTCCCCGGTACGGCGGCGGAGATCCTGGACGACGAGGTCCGCTGGGTGCTGACCAAGGGCAAGCTGCCGGCGGCCACGTGGATCGAGGTGATCACGACGGCCCACGAGCTGGGCATCCGCTCCTCCTCGACGATGATGTACGGCCACGTGGACCAGCCCCGGCACTGGCTGGGCCACCTGCGCACGCTGGCCGGGATCCAGCAGCGGACGGGCGGCTTCACGGAGTTCGTGACGCTCCCCTTCATCCACACGAACGCCCCGGTGTACCTGGCGGGCATCGCGCGCCCCGGCCCGACCGTGCGGGACAACCGAGCGGTGACCGCGATGGCCAGGCTCCTTCTCCACCCCTACATCCCCAACATCCAGACAAGCTGGGTCAAACTGGGCACGGAGGGTGCGGCGGAGATGCTCCGCTCCGGAGCGAACGACCTGGGCGGCACGCTGATGGAGGAGACGATCTCCCGCATGGCGGGCTCGTCGTACGGCTCGTACAAGTCGATCGGGGAACTGGTGGCCGTGGCCGAGGCGGCCGGCCGCCCGGCGAAGCCCCGCACCACGCTCTACGGGCCGGTCCCGCAGGAGCGCCGGAGCGTGGCCGAGGCCTCCGACGGGCACCTGCCGGATCTGCTCCCCGTCCTGGACTGAGTACGATGATCCGACCCCTGCGCTGAGAAGGGGGACCCGTAGCGGAGGAGATGCGTACCCGTGGCTGCCCGACTGCCCTCGTGGGCCTGGGTCTCCGGTCTGACGGCGGGGGCGACCGCGGCCGTCGTCTTCCTGGCCGTGCAGGCGGAACGCGGGCCGCAACCCACGGCCGCGACGGCCAAGCCCAGCGCGTCGGCGTCGGCGTCGACGGGCGCCCACGCGCCCGCGAAACCGAAGACGCCGGCCGAGCCCACGCTGCCGGACGCCTCCGGCACGGGCCGCCGGATCGTCTACTCGCTCGGTGAGAAGCGGGTCTGGCTGGTCGACGCGACCGGCAAGCCGACCCGCACGTTCACGGTGTGGCCGGGCACGGTGAGTCCGCAGCCCGGCCGCTACTCGGTCACCCTGCGCATCCAGTCCCTCAAGGGCTCGGACGGGGTCCAGATCGAGCACGTCCTGTACTTCACCAAGGTGTCGGGCGTGAACATAGCCTTCTCCAACGCCCTCGACGGCGCCTCGCCGCCACCGGCGCACGGCCAGAAGCTGGGCGGCATCCGCCTCCACACGGAGGACGGAGCCGCGCTGTGGACCTTCGGCGAGCAGGGCGCCAAGGTGGCGGTCGTCAGCTAGCGTCCCGCTGCCCACCCCCCGGCAGCTGGTTGACGATCAACGCGACCCCACTGAGCAGGAACACCCGGGTGGCGGCGTCAAGCCCGTTCCAGGTCTTCGACTGCCACATCGAGAACCACTCACCACCGATCGCGATGAACCCGGCACCGAAGAGCAGCACCAGCATCAGCAGCCCGTAGGTGGACCAGCGCCGGGCCCGGTCGTGATCCTGCCGCGTCCACAGCCAGGTCCCCCAGATCAGGACGAGCGCGGCGACGGTCTCCCACACGATGATCGCGACGTACGCGGTGTCCTGAAGTGCGGTGCTGGTGATCGCCCGCCACATCAGGTCGTCGTCCTTGAAGGTCGTGTCCATCGCGAGAACATGCCGTACGAACTGCTGGTTCGTTCCGAAGTCGGTGATGTTCCCGAGGGCGACCAGGGCGATGTAGAGGGCGAGTATGCCGGTGAGCACACCGGCGGCGAGCCTGAGGCCGGTGTGGCGTGTGGGGGTGGTGGTCATGGCTGGATTCTCCCTGACGAACGGCCCCTGCTCCCACGCGCATTGAGCCAGAATCGAGGGGGGCCACGGGGAGGGTGTGCGGATGTCGCAGACACGGCCGTCGATGCAGGAGCTGATCGCGCGGCGCAGGCGGGCGGGGTTCGTCGGCCGAGGTGGTGAACGGGCCTCCTTTCGGCAGAACTTGGATCTTCCACCCGAGGACGAACGCCACCGCTTCCGCTTCCACATCCACGGCAACGCGGGCGTCGGAAAGACCTTCCTGGTCCGGGAGTTGACTCAGATCGCGCGGGAGCGCGGGGCGCTGACGGCGTACGTCGACGAGGGCGCGGGGAGTGTGCCGGAGGCGATGGGGGTGATCTGCGGCCAACTTGCCCAGCAGGGTCGTCGGTTGAAGAAGCTGGAGGAGTCGCTCGCCGCTTACCGGGAGCGCCGTCACGAGGCGGAGGCCGAGGTCGCCGCCCTGGAGCCCGCCCCCGAGGGCCCGTCCCCGTTCGCCACGACGGCGGTACGGCTCGGCATGGCGGGCCTCGGGGCACTGGTTCCCGGAGCCGGCGCGTTCGTGGGAGCCGTGGACGCGGGCCAACTCAGCGAGGGCGCTGCGCGGTTGAAGGCGAGACTGAGCGCGCGGTTCCGTAACCAGGAGGATGTGCAGCTGGTCCTGGCGCCGGAGCGGGTCCTGACACCCCGGCTGCTGGACGAGCTGTCGGACCTCACCTCGTCGGTCCCCTGGCTGGTGCTGTTCTTCGACACCTACGAGCGCACCGGCCCGTACCTGGACAGCTGGCTGTACGAGCTGATGACCACCGACCGCTACGGCGCCCTCCCCGCCGACGTCATCGTCGTCACCGCCGGCCAGCACCCCTTCGACACCGCCCGCTGGGGCGGCTTCGCGGACTTCATGACGGACGTACCGCTCGAACCGTTCACCGAGGCGGAGTCGAGGGACCTGCTGACCAACCGGGGTGTCGAGGACGAGCGGGTCGTCGCCGAGGTGCTCCGCCTCACCGGCGGGCTGCCCGTCCTCGTCTCCACCCTCGCCGAGGCCCGCCCGGCCGACCCGGACGACGTGGGGGACCCGAGCGCCACGGCGGTGGAACGGTTTCTGAGGTGGGAGCCGGACCCGGTCCGGCGGGCGGCGGCCCTGGCCTGCGCGCTGCCCCGGCGGCTGGACGTGGACGTGTTCCGGGCGGTGATGGACTGCGCCGAGGAGGAGGCCGAGGGCCTGTACGACTGGCTGCGGGGGATGCCGTTCGTCAGCGAACGGGGGGAGGGGGTGCAGTACCACGATGTCGTGCGGGCCCCGATGCTCCGCATGCAGCGCCGACGCTCACCGCGCCGGTGGGCAGAACGGCACGGGCGGCTGGCGGAGACCTTCGGGGCGTGGCGGGCGGAGCGTGAGGGAGGCCTGGACGATCCCTGGGCGGACGAGGAGTGGCGGGAACTCCGGCTGGCGGAGGCGTATCACCGGCTGTGTGCTGGGGAGCGGGCCGCGCTGCCGTTCGTGCTCGGAGGCGTGGTGCGGGCCTGCGGCCGGGGAGAGGAGGAGGCCCGCCGCTGGGCACGGATGCTGGTGGAGGCCGGAGCGGACACCCACGCCGAGACGGTGACGGGCTGGGGCCGGGAACTGCTGCAGGCCCTTGAGGCCCCGACCGCCGCCCCCGCGCTGGGCCTGCTGCTCGACCGCGCCGCCCTCGACTCCACGTCCCGGGCCATCGCGCACGCCGTCCGAGGCAACCTCTTCCGGGTGGCCGACGAGCACGAGCGTGCGGTGTCCGAGTACGACCTGGCCGTTGCCCTCGACCCCGAGCTGATCTTCGCCCACCGCGGCCGTGCCTTCCTCCGCGCCGAACTCCGGGACTTCGAAGGGGCTGTCGCGGACCTGGACCACGTACTCGCTCTGGACCCCGACAACGCCCGGCACCTCGCGACCCGTGGCGACTACCACCGGATGTGCGCACACTACGACGCCGCCCTGCGGGACCTGGACCGGGCGCTGGAGATCGACCCGGACTTCGTCTGGGGCCTCGTCCGCCGGGCTCGGCTTCGGCGATCACGTGGTGAACGCGAGCAGCAGCTCGCCGACCTCGACCGGGCGGTGACCCTCAGCCCGGTGGCACCCTGGGTGCTGTGCGAGCGGGGCGACGCGCTCGGCGCCGTCGGCCGTGTGCGGGAGGCTCTCGCCGACTACCGGCGGGCCATCGACCTCGACGACTCCTACGCCTCGGTGTATGCCAGCCGAGGCGCCCTGCACGGCAAGCAGGGCCGCGACGAGGAGGCGCTGGCCGATCTGGACCGTGCGCTGAGCCTCGCACCGGACTATCCCTGGGCACTGGTGCATCGCTCCCAGGTGCACCGTCGCATGGGCGCGTACGACAAGGCGCTGGCCGATGCGTACCGCGCGGTGGAACTGGATCCCGAGGGCGCATGGGCCCTGGCGAACAGGATCCGGACCGACATGAGCGTGGGCCGGCTGGAAAGGGCCCGCTCGGACCTGGAGCGGTACCTCACGCTGGGCGGCGACTCCGACTGGGCCCGTCAGCAGCTGCCCCAGATGCTTCCGAACCTGCGGTTGGGCGCGGCCCTGTCCACGGCCCTGGCGGTGAGCGGGCAACAGGGCGTGGCCGCCGCCCGCCCTTTGTGGACAAGCTGCGCGCAGCTGGCCCGGCACCCGGGCGCCTACCCCAACACCCCGCACGACGTCGTCGAGGTGCTGATCAGCGCGGGGCTCCAGGCCTGGCCCGAACTGGACAACCGGCTGCACCGCGCGCTCGCCGTACCGCACGAGTGGCCCGACCTGGCGACCCTGGCCGACGGACTCACCACCCTGCTGCACAGCCCCGGCATGGACCGGACGAGGCTGGCGCCACGACTGTCCAGGGTGGTCACGGCCCGGGACGCGATGCGGGCGCGCTACGCGGAGTGAGCGGCGAAGTCCAGGAACTCCGTCCAGGTGGAGTCCTTGAAGGCGAGTTGGGCGCCTTCCTTGTTCTTGGAGTCGCGGATGTGGATGGTGGCGGGGGTTATGGCTGCTTCTACGCAGTCGGGACCGTCGGCGCTGCTGTAGCTGCTCTTGAACCACGTCAGCGTGGAGGTGGTCATGCTTCGTCTCCCAGCACTTTTTCGATGAATGCCATCGACTCCCGGGGCGGGAGAGCCTGTGCTCGGATCATTCCATAGCGCATATCGAGGATCTGTACTTCCCGGGGGTCGCTGATCGCTCTGCTGTGCAACTGGACTTCCAAGTGTCCCAGCGTCTTGCCGTTCCGGAGCTTGAGAAGTCGGATGGGTCCGCTCAGCCCGGCGTGATCCTGCGGGTCCGTGGGCATCACCTGGATCTCCACATGCGGCAACTTGCCGACATCCAGCAGGTGTTCCAGCTGTCGGCGCAGAACCTCTTTGCCCCCGACGGGCCTTCGCAGGGTCACCTCCTCCTGAACGAAGGTGATCAGCGGGCGGGGCACCCTGGCGAAGACGGACTTCCGTGCCATGCGCGCTGCGACGAGCCGCTCGATCTCGTCCTCCGTGTAGGACGGACGCCGTAGCGTGTACACCGCCTGGGCGTACTCAGCCGTCTGCAACAAGCCGTGGATGTGAGAGCTGACGTAAGCCCCCATCTCGATGGCCTCGTCCTCCAGCTTGGTCAGATCCCGGACATTCTTGGGATACCGCGCCCTCTCCACGTCCTCCTTCATCACGGACAACTTCCCGCCCGCGCCCAGCACTTCATCGGCCTTGTCCAGGAAGTCCGGCTTGGGAATCCGGCGCCCCCGCTCCACCGACGACACCATCTCCTCGCCGTACCCGATGGCATCGCCCAGCTCGGCCTGCCGCATCCCCGCGGACTCGCGCCACATCTTGATCTGCCGGCCGACCGTCTTGAGTACGGCCTCGGCCTCCTCGTCCTCCACTTGCACCCCTCCGGCGTACGGGCCGTACGACTACGCGAACCACCCGGACAGTCACCCTGCGTACCGTGGTCGTCGCTGTTCAGAGTAGGGAGGGATGGCCACGCTGGGTGACGTGAATCAGAAAACCCACCTCACGGTCCAGCTGTCCGCCACCCGCAGGGGTGCCCGTCTCGCCCGTCTCCTCACCGAGCGTCAACTGGACGAGTGGGGCGTGCCGTTCGAGGAGGCGGCACAGGTGGTGGCGGAGCTGGCCGCCAACGCCGTACTGCACGGGCGGGTCGGGGGACGGGACTTCCGGCTCGGGCTGAAGCTGTACGACGACGGCACGCTCCGTATCGAGGTGACCGACGCCCGGGGTGACCGGATCCCGGCCGGCCCGGATCCGGCGGACGGTGAGTCGGAGACCGGCCGGGGATTGCTGATCGTTGCGGCCTGCGCCCACCGTTGGGGCGTGGACGAAGCCCCGGCCAACGCCAAGACGGTCTGGGCCGAACTCACACCGGGACGCGACGGGCCATGACCCGGCGGCACCCGATGCCAAAAGACCTAAAGAACTGGGGAAAGAACCGAACCCGCCCCCACCGCCCCCGTCGATCACCCTCCGGAGTGAATATGCCCAACGCAACTGGCGCGGCGAGGCAGTTGTGGTGCAGCGTCAGCGACAACAAGTCCACACATGCATCGGCCCTCGCCGGGACGGCAATCCCAGTGCGAGGGCCTGATCACCTAGGAAGCAAACCCTTCCCGATGACTGACAAGCAGCCTAGCGCGCCCGCGCACGCCAAGACCCGGCGTTCCCACTCCGGCGTCACCCATGTGAAGGAACGCCTCGACGGCAACTTCACCGTCATCAGCAATGAACTGCTCCAGCACCCGGAGTTGTCCTCCACGGCCAAGGGCATCGGGGGCTACATTCAATCGCTGCCCGAGGGCGCCCCGGTCGGCATCAAGGCGTTGGCGGAGCAGTTGCCCGAGGGGGAGATCAGGATCGCCTCCGCCCTGCGCGAGTTGGAGAAGTACGGGTTCTACTCACGCCCCAAGGAGCGTCTTTCATCGGGCCAGGTCGTGACCCGCACGATCTGGTACAACAGGCCGCGTCTCGCGGTGGTGGAAGCCGCCCGGGCCCCTGAAGAGCCGGCTGCCGTCCCTGCCCCGCCGAAGGCTCCGGCGCCGCGCCGCAAGGCCGCCGAACTGCTCGCCGGACTTCGCGCGCACGATTCCCGTCTGCTCCTCACCGAACGGGACGTATGCCGTCTGGGCCCCTCCGTCACCGAGTGGCTGGACAGAGGCGTGCCCCCCACAGTCGTCGTACGCACCCTCACGACAGGTCTCCCTCAGGACCCGATCAAGCACCCGGCGGCCTTCCTGGCCCACCGCCTCACCACCCAGCTGCCCCCGCACCTGCCCGATGCTCCGCCCCCGAGCGTCACGCCACCTCGCCCGGACCCGCTCCAGACCTGCGACGGCTGCGACCGGGCCTTCCGGGCCCCGCAGCCAGGGCGCTGCCGCGACTGCCGGGCGCCGTCCGAGCAAGCGGCCTGACCTGCCGCGCTCCCTCAGGAGAGGAATCCGATGACCTACCAGTACCGGCCGACGGACTACAGGTACCGGCCCACGCCCAAGGCACGCATCTTCGCGGGGCACGACGACCTCGCCCAGCACCCGGAGTTGTCCCTCATGGCGATCGGCGTCGGGATTCACCTCCGGATGCTGCCCGAAGGGGCCCCGACCAGCGTCCAGGCGCTGGCCTCGCAGCTCCGGGACAGCGAGTTCGAGATCGCCGCCGCCCTGCAGGAGCTGAAAGACCACGGCTTCCTCCCCAAGGCCTGACGGCTCAAATGCCCGAGCTGACGCCGGACGCGTTGCGGGCGGCGGTCGCGCGCATCGCTCCGAGTCGGGTTCCGGCGCTGACACAGCACCTCTTCGAGGCCTCGGCCAACGCCCTGCAGACCCAGAGCCTTGCGCCGCTGCGTGCCTTCGTCCACTCGTGGGCCGTGTTCGTGGCCATCGAACGGCACCCCGAACGTGCCGCCCGGTTGAGGGGGCTGGAGCGGATCGTGGATGCGGGGGAGCAGGACCCGACAGCAGCCATTGCGGAGATCCTCGCGATCCGTGAGGCGGCCGAGGCGGAGGCCGGGCTGTGCGCGGCTCACCGCTCCGCCGCCGGGACGAGTCCCGGCGCGAACCTGTAGGAGATCGACTCCATCAGCGGCTTGCGCTTGGTGTTGTGGAAGGCCGCGATGCGCCAAGCGCCGTCGCTCGCGCGGAGCAGGGTGTACGTCTGGATCTTGGTGAGCTTGTGCGGCCGCTTGCCCTTGTAGGTGTCGCCGCGCCTGCGGCACGGTGCTTCAGCGCACCTCCGCGTCCCCCGTCACCACGGGCCGCACCTTGCGCAGCATCAGGTCCAGGAACTGGTCCGGGTGCCGGAAGGACGCGAAGTGGCTCGCCTCCTTGATGAGGGCGAAGTCCTTCACGGGGGCCGTGACCTCCTCGTGGAAGCGGCGGGCCGGCTCCGGTGGGGTCAGGACGTCGCTGTCACCCTGGAAGAGGAAGAAGGGGAGGCGGAAGGACGTGCCCTCGGCCCGCTCGTCGACCGTCATCGCCTGCGGGCCCAGCTGCTCGGAGAAGGTCATGCCCTTCAGATACGAGCGCAGCCCGCGCAGGGTGTGGAACGGGGAGAACCAGAGCGAGCGGATCACCACCGTCTTCATCGTGTCGTAGGTCAGTGGGTCGGTAGTGACGACGATCTTCGCGTGCTCCGACCACTCGTGTGCGGACCAGGCCGTGCGGTCCGGGCCCATCGCCGCCACCTTCGCCCGCTCCTTCTTCTTGCCCGCCTCCTCCAGCCGGGCCAGCAGCGCCTCGTGGGACGACGAGGTGTCGCGGCCGCATGCGATGATGTTCTGGTCGGTGCCGACGTACGCCGAGTACAGCTCGGGGTGGTTGCGGGCCAGCCGCAGACCGGTGACCGTGCCGAAGCTGTTGGCGACCAGGAGGAGCTTGGCGACGCCCAGGCGGGCGCGGACGTGTTCCGTCACCTCCAGGGCGTCGGCGTAGAGGCGGTCGAGCGTCATCTCGCCCTGGCCGGCCGGGCCGCCCGCCGCGAACGTCCGGCCCGCGCCCCGCATGTCCCAGCGCACGATCGTGAAGTGCCGCTCCCAGGCGCGGGTGCGTGGGACGAAGATCAGGTTGGAGGCGCCGGGGCCGCCGTGGATCTCCAGGACCACGGGGTTCGACAGGTCCTCGCCGCGGATGGAGATCCACTGGTCGATGCCGCCGATGCGGACGTACGTCCCCTCGTCGATGCCGTTCGGCGCGGTGATGCGCAGCTTCTTCGCGAGCGACCTGCGCTTGAGTGCCCGGTAGGTGAGCAGCATGAGTGTTCCCCCTAAACTGTTTATGCCGTCAGCAGTTGTGTTTACGGTATATACAGTTGGTGGGTGGAGTCAACGGGCTTCGTCCGGACCGAAGGGGAGGGACCGCATGGCCGCCCGGAACAAGGAGCAGGACAAGCCGCGTGATCCGCGGGCGAGCCTCGCGCTGCTGTGGGGCGAGCAGGAGCAGCCCACCCGTGGGCCCAAGCCGAAGCTGTCCCCGCAGCGGATCGCCGCGGCCGCCGTCGAACTGGCCGACGGGGAAGGGCTGGACGCCGTCTCGATGAGCAAGGTCGCCGGCGGGTTCGGCGTCTCGGCGATGGCGCTGTACCGGTACGTACCCGGGAAGACCGAACTCGTCGAGCTGATGGTGGAGGCGGTGCTGGCCGAGGGCCCGGATCTGTCGGGTGTGCCGGGCGGTGACTGGCGGGCCGGGGTGCGCGAGTGGGTGCGGCAGTGTGCGCGGGTCTACTCCGCCCACCCCTGGCTGCTCTCCGCCACCGCGATGCGCCGCCAGATCATGGGGCCGCGGCAGCTGGGCTGGCTGGACGCGGCGCTCGCCGCCCTCGAACCGACCGGCCTCGGCGCCGCCCAGCGGCACCAGGTGTTCCTGCTCCTCGTCGGACTCGTGCGCAACCTCGCCCAGCAGGTGTCCGACCACGACGAGGAGCAGGACCGGGAGTGGGACCGGCTCACCGGCGAACTCCTCGCCCGGCACGCGGACCGCTTCCCGGCCCTCACCAAGGCGATCGCCGAGGGCGCCTTCGACCCGGCCGGTGTCGACCCGCTCGACTTCGGCCTCGACCGGATTCTGGACGGGGTCGAAGCGCTCATGGCTGTGCGGGAATGACCGGGCGGGCACGATTTGCCCCCGTGAACCGACCGTCCCTGGTCGATTACAGTGCTGAGCGTCGTACGTACGGACGGTGCCGTGAGGAGGTCTGAGTGAGTATGACGTCGGTTGCCGTCTGGGGCCGCGTGGAACAGCAGGACTTCCGCAGCCGGGTGCGTGGCACCCTGCTCGGTGTGGCCGTCGGCGACGCGCTCGGCGGGCCTGCCGACGCGCTCGCCCTGGACGAGATCCGTTCCGTTTACGGCGGGGAAGGACTGCTCGACCTGGCCTTCGGGCACGGGCGGCGCGGTACCGTCACCCACCACACCCAGCTCACCCTCTTCACGGTGGACGGGCTGATCCGCGCCCAGGTCCGCCGCGACACCGGCGCCTGGCATCCGCCGACCGATCTGCACCGGGCGTATCTGCGGTGGGCGGCCACCCAGCGGGACTGGGGGCCCGACGAGCGCCGCAAGGACGACGGCTGGCTGGCCCGCGAGGAGTGGCTGTACGCCCGCCGGGACCCGACCCGGGCCCTGCTCGTCGGGTTCGGCGACGAGACCATGGGCACGCTGGAGACCCCGAAGAACCCCGGCGAACTGGGCCCGGAGGCAGTGGCCCGCTCCGCCCCCTTCGGCCTCCTCGTCGGCTGGGAACCCCAACTGGTCATCCAGCTGGCCGTGGAGTGCGCCGCCCAGACCCACGGCCATCCCATCGCCTACCTCTCGGCGGGCGCGTACGCCGTCATCGTGCACGCGCTCGCCCGTGGGGAGAGCCTGGACGGCGCCGTGCAGCGGGCCCTCGCCCTGCTCGCCGCCCGCCCCGGCCACCAGCCCGTCTCCGACGCCCTCCAGCACGCGCTCGGCGCGGTACGGCAGGGGCTGCCCGGTCCGTCCCGGGTGGAGGAACTGGCCGGCGACGGCACCGCGGACGGTCTGCTGGCCGCGGCCGTGTACTGCGCGCTGGTGGGGGAGGACGTACGCCACGGCCTCTGCCTCGCGGTGAACCAGAGCGGCCCCTCCGCCGCGGCGGGCACCCTCACCGGCGGCCTCCTCGGCGCCCTCCACGGCGAGACGGCCCTCCCGCCGGCCTGGCTGACCGAGCTGGAGGGCCGCCCGACGATCCTGGAACTCGCCGACGATTTCGCGATGGAGATGACCCAGGGCCCTGCACTGCACGGCCCTGCGGGGTCGTCACCGGGGTGGCTGGCGCGGTATCCGCGAGCCTGACCTCAGGCGCGGATGCATTGGTGGATGGTCATGCTGCCACTCGCATCGAAGTGACGGATGCGTACGCCTGCCTTCTTGTTGTAATCCACTTCGAGGCGCTGGCCGGAACCGGTGCCCGACTCGCCCGGCGGCTGCCAGGGCAGGCCCACGGACACGGTGTCGCCGACCGTCGCCGGAACGTTCTCGGCGGCGGCGTCGTGGAGTTCGCCGCTGTCGTCGCCCAGCCGCTCGGGCGCCCGCAGTGCCAGCCGCCCGCCCTGGAGCGACCATGTGCCCTTCGCCGTTTTCCCGCCACCGAAGTCCAGGGTGAAGACGCCGTCGTCGACGATCGCGGAGTACGTGTGCGTCTCGCCGCTCGCGCCCGGCGATTGCGAGGTGACCTTCCAGGAGCCGTGTACGAAGGACGCGAACGCCCTGCCCGTCACCCCGGACACCCCCGACGAGTTGTCGCCGCCCTTGTTGTCGTCCGCCGCCTTGTCGTTGCCCTTGCACGCGGCGAGCAGCGAGGCTCCGACCCCGATGGCGAGATAACGCAGAGTGGTACGGCGGCCCACCATCTGGGAGGCCGCCCGCACCGCGTCCATACTCATGTCTTCCCCGTTCATGCCAAGTTGATGATCAACCGGCAGACTACAGGGGGTGGTTGGGCGCCCCCACGATGTCGTCGCCCGCCCCGGCCGGCACCGGTACGGCCGTCGTGCCGTCCCCGTCCGTGTTGAGCGTCTCGATGATCGCCAGGCGTTCGGGGGTGTCCTCGGGCTTCAGGCAGCCGATGAGGATGTACAGGATCAGGGAGACCGCCAGCGGGATCGAGACCTGGTACTGGAGCGGGACTCCGCCGTCGACGTTCCAGTTGATGGGGTAGTTGACCAGCCAGAAGGCCAGCAGGCCCGCCGCCCAGCTGGTGAGCGCCGCCGTCGGGCCGGAGCGGCGGAACGTGCGGAGCAGACCCAGCATCATCGGGATCGCGATCGGGCCCATGAGACCGGCGACCCACTTGATGACGACCGTGATGATGTCCTTGAAGGCGGGGGAGTTGACCTGCGTGGCGACCGCCATGGACAGGCCGAGGAAGACGACGGTCGTCACCCGGGCCGCGATCAGGCCCGAACGCCCGTTCCACGACCGCGCCTTCGCCGACACCACCGGCGCCACGTCCCGCGTGAACACCGCGGCGATCGCGTTCGCGTCCGAGGAGCACATGGCCATCGTGTGCGAGAAGAAGCCGACGATGACGAGACCCAACAGCCCGTGCGGCAGGAGCTGTTCGGTCATCAGGGCGTAGGAGTCCGAGCCGTCCGGCTTCTGCGCGTGGACGAGCAGCGGGGACATCCACATGGGGAAGAAGAGGACGACCGGCCAGACCAGCCACAGGATCGAGGACAGGCGTGCCGAGCGCTCGGCCTCGTACGCGCTGCCCGTCGCCATGTAGCGCTGGGCCTGGTTGAGCATGCCGCCGTTGTACTCGAAGAGCTTGATGAACAGGAACGCGAGCAGGAAGACCGTGCCGTACGGGCCGACCAGCGGCTTGCCGTGGCCGTGCAGCGCGGGCTCGTCCCAGGCGCCGAAGAAGCCGATGTTCTTGTCGTTCAGCTTCAGCACGACCGCGACGAACATCGATATACCGGCCAGCAACTGGATGACGAACTGGCCGAGTTCGGTCAGCGCGTCCGCCCACAGGCCGCCGATCGTGCAGTAGACGGCGGTGATCGCGCCGGTGATGAGGATGCCCTGGTTCAGCGACACCCCTGTGAACACCGACAACAGGGTCGCGATCGCCGCCCACTTGGCGCCCACGTCCACGATCTTCAGCAGCATGCCCGACCAGGCGAGCGCCTGCTGCGTGGGCAGGTTGTAGCGGTTCTTCAGGTACTCCAGAGGGGAGGCCACATGGAGCCGGGACCGCAGCCGGTTGATGCGCGGCGCGAACAGCTTGGAGCCGATGGCGATGCCGAGCGCGATCGGGAAGGACCAGGTGATGAAGGAGGTGACGCCGTAGGTGTAGGCGATCCCCGCGTACCCCGTGAACATCACCGCGCTGTAGCCCGACATGTGGTGCGAGATGCCGGACAGCCACCAGGGCATCTTGCCGCCGGCCGTGAAGAAGTCGCTGACGTTGTCCACGCGCTTGTGCGACCAGACTCCGATCGCGACCATCACTCCGAAGTAGCCGATCAGCACGGCCCAGTCGAGACTGTTCATGTGCTCGATCGTGGGTGCGGTCACGTGAACACGACAAGCAACCGTAAGGTCAAGTCAAGGTAAAGATGTTCGGTGAGGTGACTGTCGTTCAGCTATATGAACAGCTATCGCATCAGCTCCCCCGCATTGACCAGCAACGACTGCCCCGTGATGGACCTCGCCCGGTCCGAGGCCAGGAACGCCGCCGCGTCCGCCACGTCCCCGTCCGTCGCCAGCTCCGGCAGCGCCATCCGCTCCGCCAACCGCCCGAGCACCTCCGCCTCCGGCACCCCTTCCGTGTGCGCGGTGAACTGGACGTACGCCTGCACCGGCGGCCCCCACATCCAGCCCGGCAGCACGGTGTTGACCCGGATCCGGTCCGGCCCCAGCTCCCGCGCCAGTGAGTACATCGCGCTGGTCAGCGCCCCCTTCGAGGCGGCGTACGCGGCCTGCTTCACCTGCGAGGGCGCGGCGACCGCCGACTGTGTCCCGATGAAGACGACGGATCCGCCGCCCGCCGCCCTCAGGGCCGGCAGGCACGCCCGCGTCATCCGCAGCGTCCCCAGCAGGTTCACGTCGATGACCGACTGCCAGGTCGCGAAGTCCGCGTCCTCGACCCCGCCGAAGTAGGAGTCCCAGGCGGCCACGTGCACCACCGCGTGGACGGCCCCGAAGCGTTCCCGCGCCAGTGCAGCCAGTGCCTCGCACTGCCCCTCGTCGGTGATGTCGGTCGCCCGGTACGCCGTGCGCCCGCCGGCCGGATCGATCTCGGCCGCGCTCTTGGCGAGGTTCGCCTCGGTGCGCGCCCCCAGCACCGCGTTCCCGCCGTCCCGTACGACGGCCGCCGCGACCTGATGGCCGAGCCCGGCCCCGACCCCCGAGACGACGACGGTCTTGCCTGCGAGCAGTGACATGGCGGACCTCCAGCTGTCCTGGCTCTGGCGCATCATCTGACGGAGCGTCAGAGTATGGGCGAGTGGAGGAGGACGGAAGGGGAGCAGCGTTCATGTCCGAGGAGACCGACACCCGTAGCGAGACGTACGCCGAACTGGCCGCCGTGGGCCCCTACGGCGTCCACCCCGGCCACGCCCTGATCACCATGGTCGAGCCGCACCCGGGCCACGAGTACGCCTACAACCGCTGGTACGAGGACGACCACTACTACGCCGGCGCCATGGCCATGCCCTGGATGTACACCGGCCGCCGCTGGGTCGCCACCCGCGACCTGCAACTCCTGCGCTACCCGGAGAAGTCGGCCGTCGCCCAGCCCGTCACCGCCGGCTGCTACATCTCCACGTACTGGATCACCGACGGCCGCTACGACGACCACATGAAGTGGACCGTCGCCATCAACAAGCGCCTCAACCGCGACGCCCGCGTCTACCACGACCGCACCCACGTCTTCACGGCCTTCCAGGACCACGAGACGACGGTCTACCGGGACGGCGCGGCGGGCCCCAGGGACTTCCACGCCCTCGACCATCCGTACGCGGGGCTGGTGGTCGAGGTGATCGACGCGGAGTCGGCGGAGCAGCGGGCGCGGCTCGTCGAGTGGCTGACCGCCCGCCATCTGCCCCGCCGCCTGGCGGGTTCCCCGTCCGCGATGGTGACGCTGTTCCGGCCCACGCCCCTGCCCGGCGACCGCATGACCTACGTCAAGCAGGTGGAGGGCGTGGACACCCGCCTGACCCTTCTCTGGTTCCTGGAGAAGGATCCGCGGGAGTGCTGGGAGGAGCACTTCACGGGGCTGGACGAGCAGGTGACGGAAGCGGGCCTGGGCCGGGTCGAACTGGTCGCGCCGTTCATCCCCACGATCCCGGGCACGGACAAGTACGTGACAGAGCTTCGCGGCTGACCGGGACGGGCGGGCCGGCGGGAGAGCTCATTTCAGTTCGTCGGGGCACGGAGTACCCCTCGGCAGCTGATACGGCGCAGCCAAGTGATACGTCCCGGCCTTCGGCGCGAGCAGCATCGTCCACTTGTCCCCCTTGGAGTCCTCCGGCGACTCCATCAGGCACCCGTTGACGTTGTCGTACGTCAAGCCGTCGGAGGCCTTCTGCGGCGGCTTCAGACTCTTGCCCTGACCATCGACGACGCTCAGCCAGGGCGAGTACGGGATCTTGATCAGGATCCGCCCCGGCTTGCGCACCTGCAGCGTCATCTCACCCTGCTCGGCCCGGTCCACCACCGCGTTCGGCTCGGCGAGCGGCGTCGGATCGGTCACCCGGAACAACTGCCAGTTGGCGTCGCCCCAGATCTGCTTCAGGTACGGCATCCCGCGCTGCAGCAGCTGCCGCTCGCGCTCGCCGCCGTCCCCGTCCGGGTTGTCCTTGGGCAGCACGACGAAGTGCACGGCCCACCGCTGGAGCCACTCGTGGTAGTTCGCCGAGTTGAGCGTGTCGTCGTAGAAGAGCGGGTTGCGCTCCATGTCGGCCTGCCGGTTCCAGCCGCGGGCCAGGTTGACGTAGGGCGCGAGCGCGGAGGCCTCGCGGTGCGAGCGCGCCGGGACCACCTCGACCCTGCCCTTCTCCGCACCGACGTTCTGGAGCTGGTTGACCAGCGGCGCCAGCTCCCGGGCCCAGGACGCGGCCGGGGTCGTGTGGATGATGTCGTCGACCGTCTTGAAGCCGATCCAGCCGACGAAGCCCAGGAACGCCACCACGGTCACGTACCACTTGCGCGAGCGCGGCACCGTGTACGGCAGGGCGGCGATCAGCGCCGCGCCCGCGAACAGCATCGGCAGCCGCGAGATGTTCGAGCCGATCTGCGAGTTGATCAGCCAGACCAGGACGACGCCGAGGCTGTAGACGGCGGCCGTCAGCCGTACCGTGATCCACTCCTTGGGGACGAGGAACAGGCACAGCAGGCCGTACGCCAGAGGCATGATCACCGAGCCGAAGATCATCGGCTGGGTGCCCGAGAACGGGAACAGCCACGCCGAGACGGCGACCACCGCGGTGGGCGCGAGCCCCAGCGCCCACGCGCCGGGCCGTCGCTTCTGCAGGAACAGTGCGGCCGCGACCAGGCCCACGAACAGCCCCGCGACCGGCGAGGCCATCGTGGCGAGTGCCGCCAGCGGGGCGGCGACCAGGGCCTTCGCCCAGCGTTTGTACCGCCACCGGTAGGGCCAGCAGAAGACGGCCGCGACCGCGCCGAGCGCGAACATCGTGCCGAGCCCGAAGGTCACCCGCCCGGACACCGCGTTGCAGATCAGCGCGAAGACCCCGGCCATCGCGGCCCACAGCGGGTTCTTCACCGACCGGCTGCGGATCAGCACGAGTGTCAGCAGGCCCGCCGAGACCGTCCCGGCGATCATCATCGTCGTACGGACGCCGAGGATCGACATCAGGTACGGCGACACCACGCTGTACGACACCGGGTGCATGCCCCCGTACCAGGCGAGGTTGTACGCCGAGTCCGGGTGCCGGCCGACGAACTCCGCCCAGGCGTCCTGGGCCGCGAGGTCGCCACCGCTGTTCGCGAACGTGAAGAACCAGACGATGTGCAGGAGGCCGGCGAGAGCCGTGACCGACAGCACGGGATGCACCAGGAGCCGCTGCCGCAGGGGCTCGGCGGCGGCGAGGAGACGGGCGAGCCGGCCCTGACGTGCGGTCGTGGGGCCGTACGGTTGGTCGTCCGTCCGGCTGTCTGTCCGCTCGTCCGTGTGGCTGTCCGTGTGGCTGTCGGCGCGGTCCCCGTGATGACCGTCCGTGTCGGTGCGACCGTCCGTGTCAGCCGTGGACAGGCGTATTCGAGGGCCGGATCCCGGGTCCGGGTCGGCGTCGTCCGCGCGTGTCGGCTCGGTTGTGGCCACCTGAAGGCACTCCCCGTGTCCCGTCTTCTGTTCTCGGCCGTGTCCCTCGGTGTTACCGGCCGCTTCTCGTCCAGTTCGCGGCCCCGTCCCGTGGACCGGCGAGCTGCCCCGTTTCGTGACGCTAGCACGCACCCCGCCGCGGGGCTCCGTCGGCGGGGTGGGGGAGTGGTGAAGCGGGGCTACGGCTCAGCCGAGGCGGGTCAGCTTGTCCGTGAAGCCGGGTTCGGTCAGGTCCTTCTGCAGGGCCACCGGGACCGTCACAGCTCCGGCCGAACCGTCACCCACGGTGAGTGCGCCGACCTTGGTGCCGGCCTTCGCGGTGTGCGGTACGACGTCCGAGGTGAAGGACAGCTTCACCTTCAGACCGGCCCAGCCGGCCGCCGTGACGTCCTTCGTCGCCACGATCGGCGTACGGCCGCCGAGGCCGTCGTCGACGTACCCGACGACATCGCCCTTCTTCAGGATCGTCGCCGACTTCAGCGCGCCCTGCGCGGCCCGGATCAGCTTGTCGCCGGCGTTCAGGACGCCGCTGATGATGGTGTTGTCGGAGCCACCGGCGGGCTGGCGCATCGCGGCGCCGATGATGGTGCGGGTCTCGCCGCCGACCTGCTGCTTCGCCGCGAAGACGAGGTTGCCGAGGGCGGAGGTCGTGGTGCCGGTCTTGATGCCGACGACGTTGTTGTAGCCGACCAGCCGGTTGTAGTTGTTGTGCTTGACGCCCTTGTAGTCGACGTAGGACATCATCGCGGCGACCTCGCGGAACGCGGGCTGCTCCATCGCCTTCTTGGCCAGCTTGACCTGGTCCACGGCCGTGCTGACCGTCGAGTCCGTCAGGCCCGAGGGGTCGGTGTACGTGGTGTTGGTCATGCCCAGCTTCTTGGCGGCCGCGTTCATCTTCGTCACGAACGCCTTCTCCGAGCCCGAGTCCCAGCGGGCGAGCAGCCGGGCCACGTTGTTGGCGGAGGGCAGGAGGATCGCCTCCAGGGCCTCGCGCTCGGAGATGCTGTCACCGGCGGTGACCGGGACGGTGGACTCCTGGCCGGCCTCCGACTGCTCCTCGGCGGCCTTGTCGATCTTTATCTTCGGGCCGTCCTCGCCGCTCTTGAGCGGGTGCTCGCGCAGGATCAGGTACGCCGTCATGACCTTCGCGACGCTCGCGATCGGTACGGGCTTCTGGGTGCCGGAGGAGCCGAACGTGCCGATGCCCTGGACCTCGAGCGCGGCCTGGCCGGTGGACGGCCACGGGATGTCGGCCTTGCCGCCGTCGAAGGTGTAGGTGTCCTTCGCGGTGAGGGCGAGGGTGGGCGGCGGGAGCGGGCGGAAGGCCTGTACGACCGCAAAGACGATCGCCAGGAGGAGGGCCAGGGGGGTCCAGATCTTGACCCGGCGGAGCAGCGTGCGGACCGGGGTCTCCGGGGGCGGAGGCGTATTGGTCAGCTCGGCCAGCAGGTCCAGCGGGGGCCTGGGCGGGAGGGGCTGCTGGGTGGTGCGCTCGGGGCCGACCTGGGGGAGGGCGGTGGTGGGGGCGGAGGTGTCGTTCTTCAGCGGGACGAACTTGCTGCCGCCCAGCTTGAGCATGGTGGTGGGCTGGTCGACCTGGGGCTTCTTGGGCTTGACGGCCTTGATGAGGGTGGTCGGCTGATCGACACCCTTCGCCTCGGGCTTCCGCTCGGCGGGCTTCGCCTCGGCGGGCTTGCGGTCGGCGGTCTTGTTCCCACCCGCACCACCCGTGCGGCTTTCGTCGTCGGCTGCGGGTGGCCCCTGTGGGGCGTTCTCGCCGTCGGCGGCCTGCGGGTCGTCGTCCTCGGCCTGCGGCTCCTCGCCGGCGGCCTTCGGTGCGTCTTCGGGCTCGGCGTCGGCCTTCGGTGCGTCCTCGGGCTCGGCGGCAGGCTTCGGTGCGTCTTCGGGATCGGCGTCGGCCTTCGCCTCGGCTTCGCCTTCGGCGGTCTTGTTCCCACCCGCACCACCCGTGCGGCTTTCGTCGTCGGCTGCGGGTGGCCCCTGTGGGGCGTTCTCGCCGTCGGCGGCCTGCGGG
>NZ_JBIWPG010000011.1:362082-387970 GCF_044768135.1 Streptomyces sp. NPDC101165
GGTCGTCGTCCTCGGCCGCCGCAGCGGGCTTCGGTGCGTCCTCGGGCTCGGCGTCGGCCTTCGGTGAGTCCTCGGGCTCGGCGGCGGGCTTGGGCTCGTCCTCGGGCTCGGCGTCAGCCTTCGGTGAGTCCTCGGGCTCGGCGGCGGGCTTCGGCTCGTCCTCGGGCTCGGCGTCCGCCTTCGGTTCGCCCTCGGGGGCGGCCTTGGTGTGCTCGTCCTCGGGGTCGGGCTTCGTGTTCTCGGGCTCGGCCTTGTCCTGAGGGGTGGTCTTCGCGTCCTCCGTCGAGGCCGACTTCGTGTCAGCCTTCGCGTCCGGCTTCGACTCGGGGTCGGTGGACTCGGTGTCCTGCTCGGGCTCTTCGGCCGAGCGGACCCACGCCGACACGGCCTCGCGGAGGTCGGAGTCGTCGTCCTCGGAGCCCGCGGCGACCTTCACGTCGCGGATCGAGAGGACCTTCGTCGCCGTGTCCGCCGTCGCACCGGAGGAATCCTTTTCGCGGGAGACCGCGAGGCGCGGATCGCGGGGTTCGGGAACCGTACCCCCGCTCCCCGACGTCGGTTCCGCCGACGACTCGTGCTGCTTCGACCTGTCGGGGGACTCGCCCGCCACCGATGCCTCCTAGTGCGCCGCACGCCCACTCGCGCGCCCTGTCCGAACCATGTACCAGTGTCCTGTGTGAGGGCTTGGCCCCTGTGGTAGACGAGAACGACATACCTACCGGTTCCCTCACGAACCGGTCACGCACCCTCGACAGACCAATGTGAGAGGGGTCACCCTGTCTTTCATCCACGCGGGGAGGCATGGATGGGCAGGAGCCGCAGAACAATTCCGGAGGAGCTTCTGCTGCTGGCACTGGACCCGGCCACGGGTACCACTGCACAGCCGCAGTCGCTCGACCTCGGTCTGGCCGGAGCACAGCTAGTGGAGCTGGCGCTGGCCGGACGGATAGCCCCAGACGGGGATCGTATCGCCGTGGTGGTACCACGGCCGACTGGAGATCCGACTTTGGACTGTGCGTTGGAGTTGCTGCGAAGGCGTGGCGCTCCCGTGCGTGCCGTCCATTGGATCGGCGGGCCCCGGCTGGGGCTGCGTCAGATCTACCTCTCGCATCTCGAACGGTGCGGCATGGTTGCCGCCGTACCGGGGCAGATGTGCGGAGTACTGCCGACGACTCGCTACCAGGCGACGGACACCGAGATCAGCCGGGAGATCCGTGCCCGGCTGGATTCCGCGATCCGCACCGGCGTACCGCCGGACCCGCGGACCGCGGCGCTCGCCGCCCTGGCCCACGCCGTCGGACTCGGCAAGCACCTGTACCCGGGGAACGAGGGCCGCTCCTCACGTTCCCGGTTGCGGGACCTGATCCGGCACGACCCCATGGGCGGGCTGGTCGCGCATGCCGTGATGGACGTACAGAACGGCGCTGCGGCCCAGCCGCGGCGCGGGCCGGCCACGGCCGGCAGGCAGCCGGGGCACGGAGCCAGGACCGCGGCGGAACCCGCACGCGGGGTTCCGATGCAGCCGAGCCGCGGGTCCATGGCACGCGCCGTGGCCCACTGAGCCGCACCGTAAGTCCTCAAGACCCGGTACGGGAGCCGCTGGTTCGAGCGGGGCGGTGAGATCTCCGTGATCTCACCGCCCCGCTCGATCGCGTCCGGACCCGCAAATCCGTGCCCCAACTGACGCGTACGCGCCGCATATCCACTGTTTCCCAGCGGTAGAAAGCACCTTGGTGGCAATCTGCTCAACAGCAGATACGCAAAGTGTTAGGTACAGGCAGGCAGCCGGAGGTGCGCGTCCCGTGGCGTCCAATGTCAATCCCACCGTCAGACGACGCCGGCTGGGCCAGGAGCTGCGCAGGCTCCGTGAGCTCAAGGGCATGACGGCCGAAGAGGTGGCGGAGCGGCTGCTCGTGTCGCAGTCGAAGATCAGTCGGCTGGAGAACGGCCGAAGAAGCATCAGTCAGCGCGACGTGCGCGATCTGTGCGGGGTGTACGAGGTCGAGGACCAGCGGATCGTCGACTCCCTGATGGAGATGGCCCGGGACTCGCGGCAGCAGGGCTGGTGGCACACGTTCGGGGACATCCCGTACAGCGTGTACATCGGCCTGGAGACCGACGCCGAGTCATTGCGGGTGTACGAACCCCAGCTGGTGACCGGTCTGTTGCAGACCCGCGCCTACGCGGAGGCCCTGGTGCAGGGCGCGTTGCCGGAGACGTCGACGGCGGAGATCGAGAAGCGCGTGCAGGTGCGCATGCGCCGACAGGAACGTATCACCGCCGAGGGCGCCGCCCTTCGGCTGTGGGTGGTGCTGGACGAGGCGGCGCTGCGCCGCGTCGTGGGCAGCAAGCTGGTGATGCGTGAGCAGCTGGAGCACCTGATCGAGATGTCCCAGCTGCCGCACGTCACCGTGCAGGTGCTGCCCTTCGAGGTGGGCGCGCACCCGGGGCTCAACGGGCAGTACGCGATCCTGGAGTTCACGGACGCGGCCGACTCCAGCGTGGTCTACCTGGAGGGCGTGACCAGCGACCTGTACCTGGAGAAGGCGCAGGACGTGCAGAAGTACGCCGTGATGTACGAGCATCTGCGGGCACAGTCCCTCAATGTGGAGCAATCCCGGCAATACATCTCCGACGTGGCGAAAACCTACGCGGATTGAGCCCTGCTCCACAGGAAGTGCCGGATCGTACACCGCCGTTACGATTCAGTGGAAGGCCCACTTGGAATATGCCATCCCCTTGAGTGAACGGCTACTCCAGCGGGGGCGGTTGCCCGGTAGCGTCGATCACGCCAATCAGACGACAAGGTTGGCGTGAACCGCACCACCAGCAACTCGCAACAGGAGTGGACATGGCACTGATTCAGGGCGCTTCGGAGACGTGGATGAAGTCCTCCTATTCCGCGGGCAACGGCGCCTGCGTCGAGGTCAAGTCGCCCACCACCGCGGAGCTCGCCGTACGGGACTCCAAGGTCACCGAGGGCCCGATCCTGGCCTTCCCCGCCGACGCGTGGAACGCCTTCGTGGCCTCGGTCCAGGCGTAGGGAGCCCTCCCTGACGTTCTCTCGCAGACACGTCCGACGACAACTGCACACGCTTCACCCCGCAGAGCCCTCTCGACGAGTCGCCGTCCTTGCCGAGGGGGCTCGGCCAGGCCCGGTCCAGGGCTACTTCACCGGAAACGCCACATCGCACACCGGATCCCCGGGCCCGGCCGCGTCCCAGTCCGCGAAGTACACCTCGCGGCAGGGGCCGGCCATCTCCAGGCCCTCCCCGGCCAGCCACTGCTCCACCGCCCCGAAGGCGGCGAGGATCTGCGGATGGGCCACCTGGGCCTTGGCGATCCGGGTGTAGGCCAGCCGGGCCGCCGGCTCCACCCGTACCCGGGTCGCCCCGGCCCGGCCGTGCGCCTCCACCCACGCCCGGGCCGCCGCCTCGTCCGCCACCGGCACGCACGACTCGGCGGGCCCGTCGCTCTCCATCGACACCTCGGAGTGGTAGACGACGAACGGCTCACCCGCCACGCCCCCGCACTCCCGCGCGGCCTGCAGCAGCCGGTCCAGCGATGCGCTGATCCAGGCCGGCAGCTCGTCCGCGAGCGTGTGCCGCGTCTCGGTGATCACCACCCGCGCGGGCACGTCCACCGTCTCGACCACGAACTTGTCGTACATCTCGGAACTCCTCCCCGACAGTCGTCCACGGAGGTACTCGGCGAGGGTGCGCTGCCCGGCCACCCGGGTCTCCACGTCCGC
The DNA here is from genome assembly GCF_044768135.1 of Streptomyces sp. NPDC101165. Classification (NCBI taxonomy): domain Bacteria; kingdom Bacillati; phylum Actinomycetota; class Actinomycetes; order Kitasatosporales; family Streptomycetaceae; genus Streptomyces; species Streptomyces sp. NPDC101165. Next base: position 365,834 of record NZ_JBIWPG010000011.1, read on the forward strand.
CCAGTAGGCGGCCAGCAGGTCCGCGGCCGCGGTGCCCTGCGCCCCGACCACCTCGGCGATCCGGGCGAGGGGCATGTCCAGCTGCCGCAGCAGGGCCACCAGACGGGCAGGCTCCACCTGGTCGGCGCGGTAGTAGCGGTAACCGCTGGCCTCGTCGACCTGCGCCGGAGCGAGCAGCCCAAGGTGGTCGTACAGCCGCAGCGCCTTGGCCGAGAGCCGGGCCCGCGCGGCGAACGCGCCGATGGTCAGCAGCTCCTCGTTCACGATGCCATCCTCCGTCACCGGGCGGTCCTTCCCGCCCGGTGACAAGGACGCTCAGCCCTGCCCCTGGGGCAAGGTCAACCAGCTAGCCCAGCTGGCCCTCGATGGCCGCAACGACCTCCGCGGCCTCCGGCTCGGTCTGCGGCGAGAAGCGCGCGACGACCTGCCCGTCGTGGCCGATGAGGAACTTCTCGAAGTTCCAGCGGATGTCCCCGCTGTGCCCCTCGGTGTCGGCGAAGCCCACCAGACGCTCGTACAGCGCGTGCCGGCCCTCCCCGTTCACCTCGACCTTCTCGGTCAGCGGGAAGCTCACGCCGTACGTCGCGGAGCAGAACTCGGCGATCTCCTCGGCGGTGCCGGGCTCCTGCCCGAGGAACTGGTTGCAGGGCACCCCGAGCACGGTGAAGCCCTGCTCGGCGTACCGCTCCTGCAGCCGCTCAAGACCCGTGTACTGCGGGGTCAGGCCGCACTTGGAGGCCACGTTCACGATGAGGACGCTCTTGCCGGCGTACTGCGGCAGGTTCGCGGAGCCGCCCTTGAGGGCCCCGATCTCGGTGTCCAGTACGGAGCTGTTGTGGTCGTTGGTCGTCATGAGCGGATGCTAACTCCGACCGGTCGCCTCCCCCTGGCCAGGTGTCGAGGGGGAGGCGAGGACACCCGTGCTACGGCTGGTCGGTGCTCTGCTCCGGCTGCTGTGCCGCAAGGCTCTCCTGCGCCTGCTGCGCCGGGACACTCTTCGCGTTCAGGTCGGCACCGATGTGCTGTGCGGCCCGGTCGAAGTACCGCAGCAGCTCCACGGGGAACGGCATCACGAGCGTGGAGTTCTTCTCGGCGGCGACCTCGACGACCGTCTGGAGCAGCCGGAGCTGCATGGCCTCGGGCGTGTCGGACATGATCCTCGACGCGTTGGCGAGCTGCTGGGCCGCCTGGAACTCGCCGTCCGCGGTGATGACCCGGGCCCGCCGCTCCCGCTCCGCCTCGGCCTGCCGGGACATGGACCGCTTCAGCGACTCGGGCAGCTGTACGTCCTTGATCTCGACGCGGTCGATGTGGATGCCCCACCCGGCGGCCGGGCTGTCGATCATCAGGGCGAGCCCCTCGTGCAGCCGCTCCCGGTCGCTCAGCAGATCGTCCAGGTCGCTCTTGCCGATGATGGAGCGCAGGGAGGACTGGGCGACCTGCCCGACGGCGAAGTGGTAGTCCTGCACCTCGATGGCCGCCCGCACCGGGTCGGTCACCCGGAAGTAGACGACGGCGTCGACCTTCACCGACACGTTGTCCTTGGTGATGCCCTCCTGGGTGGGCACCGGCATGGTCACGATCTGCACGTTCACCTTGCGCATCCGGTCGGCGAACGGGATGAGGAACGTGATGCCCGGCTGCCGGTGGGCAGGCAGCGCCTTGCCCCAGCGGAACACCACTCCGCGCTCCACCTGGTTGACCACCCGCATGCCGCTCTTCAGGACGAGCAGTACGAACGCGGCCACGACGACCACTGCGACGACGGTGCCTTCCATGGCACTCCATTCTCCGACGCGACTTCCGTCCGGTTCCGGACAACGGGGATGACATCACGGCGGGTGTCGATGGATGCGTGCGGGGTGTCAGGGATCCGTAAAGAAACCGCTGCGGGATCGTCGGGCCGGGCGGCGAACCCCGCGCCGCCACTGATCGTCTTCCAGTCGGCCGCGCGACGTACCGCGCGGCCCATCGCTGCCAGACCTGCGACCGGGGGCCCACATGCACGATCCCACGTCCGAGGCCGCGCCCTCGTCCCCTGCTCCGCCGCCGGAGGCCGACATCCTGGTCCGCTTCCTCACGGCGGACCCGGCCGGGAGGGTCCGGCTCGCGCCGGGCGTCGCGGAAGCGGTCGGCGCGTCCCGCATGGAGGAGATCGTCGAGACCACGCTCGCCCGCACCGGAACCCCCGTCACCGTCAAGGACAGCCCCGACGGCCTGATCGTCACCGGCCCGCAGGGCAGCGTCCGCGCCTGGGCCCACCAGACCCCCGACGGCGAGAAGATCACCGGCCTGCTCCTGGAAGGGGCTCGCTACGAGCCCCCGTCCCGCCGCGGCCCGCTCCCCCTGCCCCCGACCTGGCTGACGCTGGTCCTCCTGATCACCCTCTGGAACGTCTTCACGCTCTGGACGGCCGCCGACCGCACCTCCTGGTACGACGGCCTGGCCACCCTCGCGGCCTTCTTCGTCTTCGTCGAGGGCTGCGGCGCCCCCGCCCAGCAGCCGCGCCTCCACCGCCGTACGGTCGAGGCGGCCGCCCTTACCGCCCTCGCCTCGGCCTACCGCCTCCCCACCCTCCCGAGCGGTCACCTCACCCTGTCCCTCGCCGCGTCCCTGGCCCTCCTCGCCGGCGCCGTGTTCCTGGTGACCAGAGCCCGCCTCCACCACTGGCGCACCCCCGTCTCCCAGCCCCTCCTCTTCCCCCTGGAGGGCACCTGGTACGTCATCCAGGGCGGCGGCCGCCCCCTCAACCACCACGCCCGAGTACCGGAACAGCGCGCCGCCCTGGACCTGGTCTCCCTGGGCCCGCACGGCAGCCGCACCCGCCCCGGCCGCGAGCTGACCGACTACGCCGCGTACGGCCGCCCCGTCCGCTCCCCCTGCCGCGGCCGCGTGATCTCGGCGGCCACGACGATCGCCGACCAGCGCCCGGGCGAGATCCGCTACCAACCCCTCTACGGCAACCACGTCTTCATCGACACGGGCCGCGAGATCGTCAAACTGGCGCACCTGCGCCCGGGTTCGGTGGCGGTGCGCCCGGGCGACACGGTCGAACCGGGCGACCTCCTCGGCGAGGTCGGCAACAGCGGCAACTCCACCGAACCCCACCTCCACTTCCACGCCGAGCGCGACGGCATCGGCCTGGACCTGCGGTTCACCGATGTCCGGGGGCGGTTGTACCGGGGCCGCAGGATCTGAGGACCCGGCCGGGGCCGCCTGGACGAGCCCCGGCCGGCAGGGGGACCGGTCAGCCGAGGGCGGGGTAGTCGGTGTAACCGCGGTGGTCGCCGCCGTAGAAGGTGGCCGGGTCCGGGGTGTTGAACGGACCGCCGGCGGCCAGGCGCCGGGGCAGGTCCGGATTGGCCAGGAACAGCGCCCCGTAGGCCACCATGTCCGCGATCCCGTCCTCCAGCAGCTTCAGTGCGTCGGGGCCGGTGACGTCGGGGTGCGTGAACGGGTTGAGGACGAAGGTACCGGGCCAGGTCCTGCGCAGCGCCGTGGTCAGGTCGCGGTCCGGCCCCTCCATCAGGTGCAGGTAGGCGAGTTCCAGGCCGGCGAGCCGGTCGAGCAGGGCGGGGTAGACCTCGCCCGGGTTGTCCTCGGACATGTCGTTGAACGGGTTTCCGGGCGAGATCCGCAGACCGACCCGGTGGCCGCCGATCGCCTCGGCCACGGCCGTGACGACCTCGACGGCGAAGCGGATCCGTCCCTCGGTGCCGCCGCCCCAGGCGTCGGTGCGCCGGTTGCTGTGGGGCGCGAGGAACTGGTGGATCAGGTAGCCGTTGGCGCCGTGGATCTCCACGCCGTCGAACCCGGCCTCGACGGCGCCCCGGGCCGCGTCGGCGAAGTCGTCGACGGTCTGCCGGATCTCCGCCTCGCTCAGCTCCTTCGGCGTCACGAAGTCCTTCGGCCCCTCGTGGGTGTAGACCTGCCCCTTGGCGGCCACCGCCGACGGCCCCACCGGCACCAGGCCGTCGGGCAGGAGCTCCGGATGGCCGATCCGACCGGTGTGCATCAGCTGCGCGAAGATCACGCCGCCCTCGCGGTGCACGGCGTCGGTGACCGTCCGCCAGGCCCGCACCTGCCCGGCCGTGTGCAGGCCGGGCGTGTCGGGGTAGCCCTGGCCGACCGGCGAGGGCTGGATGCCCTCCGTGACGATCAGCCCGGCGCCGGCGCGCTGCGCGTAGTACGTCGCCATCAGCTCGGTCGGCTCGGCGCCGGGCCCGTAGGCGCGGCTGCGGGTCATCGGCGCCATCACGACGCGGTTCGCCAGGCGCTTGCCGCCCAGGACGATCGGTTCGAAAGCAGTGGTCATGGCCTCTTCCTCAGGTAAGTGATGCTCGATTTACCTGTCCGAACAGGTAAATCCATTGAGTCCATTCCCGAGGGTTGGTGTGACCTGCATCACGCGCTACTGCCTGCCTGTGCCTGCTATCCAAGCCCGAACGGGCAGCCGAACTGCCTACTCGGAGGTAGAATTAGCTGCTCGGGCAAGTAAGTGAGGAAGAGAAGAAGAGGGAAGGGGAAGAGAAGATGGCGCAGTCCAAGCCGGAGGCCACCGTCCCGGTGCCGGCCGCGGCCGGCGGCGGACCGGTCAGCCACGCGATCTTCCGTCTGGCCCGTCTGCACCGCATGTTCGCGGGACAGCTGCTGCGCCGCATCGGCCTGCATCCGGGTCAGGAGCTGGTGATGATGCACCTGTGGGAACTCGGCCCCCAGCGCCAGGCCGACCTGGTGCGCCTGATGGACTCCGACGCCGCCACCATGACCCGCACCATCAAGCGCCTCGAACAGGCCGGCTTCGTGCGCCGCCGGCCCTCGCCCACCGACAAGCGCGCGTCCCTCATCGAACCCACGGCGGCCAGCCAGGCCCTGCGCCAAGAGGTCGAGCAGACCTGGAGCCAGCTGGAGGACCTCGTGACCGCGGACCTCTCTCCCGAGGAACGGACCGCGGCCCTGCACACGTTGGAACGCCTGGAACACAACCTCGCACGGGCCGCCGCCGACCCGGCAGACGCGGAGACGGAACACTGAGGGCGGCCGCGGGGAGCGGCTGGAGCGGCTGAACTCACGCGCCGCCGGGTGTCGGGGACGGAGCCCGCCCACCGGCCACCGGCCCGCTCCGGCGCCCTGCGGCGGTGCCCGGGGGGACGTGTCCCGATCGGCGCCCGCAGCGGACGACGCCCGTCCCGGTTTGCTGCCTGTAACCGGCGGTCCGCGATCCGCCGAAGCAGTCGGCCGCGTGCTCCCGCACGAGGTATGCCTCTGCTCGCGACTGCCATTTGATCGCATGTCAGCGGACGGGCGAAGGGCGCCCTGAGCCCTGGTCCGCACCGGGGGAAAAGCCGCAAGATCGATCGGATGCGAGGGCGGTGTGGCCGACCTAGGCTGAAAACGTGCAGCGCGTCGTCGTTGATCATTTCGGTGGCCCCGAGGTTCTGCGGGTGGTGGAGGACGACGATCCCCGACCGGGACCCGGTGAGGTATGTGTCAGGGTGCTGGCCGCAGGCGTGTCGTTCACCGATGCCCAGTTGCGTGCCGGCACGTATCTCGGCGTACCGAAGCCGCCGTTCACGCCCGGTTATGAGCTCGTCGGTGTCGTCGAGGAGCTCGGCCCGGGCTGTTCGCAGCTGCGGGTGGGGGACCGCATCGGTGCGCTGACGGTGTGGGGCGCGGACGCGGAGCGCGTGTGCGTGCCGGAGGCGGAGGCGGTCGAGGTGCCCGGGAACCTCGACCCGGCGGAGGTTCTGAACCTCGTCTTCACCTACATGACCGCCTACCAGCTACTGCACCGCGTGGCGAGGGCGAGGAGCGGCGAGACGGTGCTCGTACACGGAGCTGCCGGCAGGGTGGGCACCGCGGTCCTCGAACTCGGAGCGGCCGCCGGGCTCCACCTCTGCGGAACCGCATCCGCCCGCGACCGCGCCGCGGTCGAACGGCTCGGCGCGGTGGCGATCGACTACCGCAACGAGGACTTCCTGGAGCGGGTGCGCGCGTTCCCCGGGAAAGGCGTCGACGTCGTGCTCGACGGGCTCGGCGGCGCGGTGTCGCTGCGCTCCTTCCGCGCGCTCAGGCCCGGCGGACGACTTGTCGTATACGGCCACTACGCCACGCTCGAGCATGGGCACAAGAACCGGCGAGCGTGGGTGGAGTGGTACACGGCCACCGGGGCCGTCTGGCTGTGGAGCCTGTTCTCGCCCCACCGGCAGGCGCTCGCCTACCGGATCCAGAAACTGCACGGTCGTCACCGCCAACTGCTTCCCGTGGCTGGAGGTCACCCCGCGCTTCCCGTGGGCGGAGGTCCCCGTGACCCGGAGCGGTTCCGGGCGGATTTCCGCGCGCTGCTCGAACTGCTCCGTGAGCACAAGATCCACCCGGTCGTGGCCGAACGTCTGCCGCTGTCCGAGGCGCGTCGAGCGCACGAGATGCTCGAGCGCTCGGCGGCGAAGGGAAAGCTTGTACTCGTGCCGTAGGCCGAGGGCGAGGAAGGCGACCGCACTACGACCCGCCGGGCTGCAGCGGTGGCGATCGGCTCGTCGAGGTCGCGCCGTAAGCTGCGCCGGGGTTCTGATTTCACGGGGAGGCGTGAGTGGGGCGGGAAACGGTCCTCGGCGGCCGGTACGAACTGGTCGACAGGCTCGGTCAAGGTGGCATGGGAACGGTCCATCGCGGCGTGGATCGGCGGCTGCGCCGTACGGTCGCGGTGAAACTGCTCTCCTCGGTGCTGGCCCATGATCCGCAGTCGCGAGCCCGTTTCCAGCGTGAGGCGCACGCGGCTGCCGCGCTGAACCATCCAGCGGTGGCCACCATCCACGACGTCGGCGAGGAGCCGCACCCGGACGGCCCACGGCCCTACCTGGTCATGGAGTACGTGCAGGGCACCACCCTCGCCGAGGTCCTGCAAGGCGGCCCACTGCCTGTCGTCGAGGCCGTCAACGTGGCATGCGCGGTGCTGGACGCGCTGCGGCACAGCCACGAGTGCGGGATCGTGCACAGGGACATCAAGCCCTCGAACATCATGCTCACCGGACCCGACACCGTGAAGGTCCTCGACTTCGGCATCGCCAAGGCGTTCACCGAGACCGCCACCCGCATCACCGGCAGCGGTGCGGCGATCGGCACTCCCGCCTACCTTTCCCCCGAGCAGATCAACGGGGCGGAGATCGACCACCGGGCCGATCTGTACGCGATGGGCTGTCTGCTGCACGAACTGCTGACCGGGCAGCCCCCGTTCCGTGGCGCATCGCCTTTCGCCGTCATGCATCAGCACCTGTTCGCCGCACCCGAGCCGGTCTCCCGGCACCGATCGCAGATACCACCGGCGGTGGAGGCGGTGATCCTGCGCGCCCTCGGCAAGGACCCGGAGGAGCGGTTCGCCGATGCCGGGCAGATGCGGGCAGCCCTCGCCGATGCCCTGGCACAGAGCTCCATGCCGACGGCCGAGGCCACCGCGCCCCAGCCCCCGGCGACACGGCCCGGGGACCGAACCGCTCTCCGGGACAAGTTCCGTATCTCACCGCGTCCTTTCGCCGACAGCGCTCTGGCTCTGCTCGGATGCCTGTTGTCGTTGCTGTGCGCACGTGGCCACCTGGTGGACACCGCTCACTTCGGCCGGGTCGCCATCGCGGCCGGCGTGGTGGGCCTGGTGACGCTGCCATGGTCCAAACGCCTCTCGTGTGCGGTGGGCTGGGGACCGGTGGCCGAGGCCGTGGCGGTCAACTCCGAGCTGCGGCGCGCCTACATCGGGTGGGGCCACTCGTACGTCGCCATCGGTGCCCTGCTGGCACTGGCCGCCGCCTGCTGCTTCGTGAGCGCGGTACGCAGCAAGGAGCGCGGCGCCGGCTCACTGGTCGCCTTCTGGTTCACTGCCACGGCATCGATCTGGTACTTCCTCGACGACCTGCACAAGCTCTTCGTCTTCTACCTGCTGCTGTCACTGGTGGCGCTTGCCACCGTGTCGTGGGAGACCGTCGCACTCGTACGGCGCCGGGCCCGGGCCAGGCGGGCAGCGCTGGAGGGGCCGGCAGTGTGATGCCGCCTGGCCGCCGGTTCACGGGTGGTCAAATCCCCGACGCGCTCTAGCCCCCGCAGAACTTCTTCTCCGCCGCGGCCGCGCCGTCCCTGAACCCTTCCCGGAAGTTCTCGTTGACCGTGACGCCCTGCAGCCGCTGCACGTCGCAGTCGCTCTTCATGGCCGCGTAACCCGCCTTGTAGCCTGCCGCGTACTGCTCCTGGGCGCTCTGGCGTCCCCCTTGCTCGGCCGTGCCGCACCTGACCTCGGGGCCGCCGACCTGCTGGGCAGTGATGGTGCCGCGGGCATGAGTGATCGTCGCGGAGAAGTTTCCGTCGGCGTCCGTCCGCACGGTGCCCTGGGCCCCGTGCGCGGACTCGATGAAAACGGCCTTGCTCGGCTCGAAGTCCTCGCCGATGACCTTGAGGTTCGTCCGGCCGTCGGCCCGCGAGACACCGCAGGTGGGCGACGCCGCCGCGGCCGGCGAGGCGGCAAGCTCCACCGCCCCCGCTGTCAACGACGACACCACCAGGGGGACCAGCACCGCCAGGCGTACGCGTCGACCGTTCATGGGAAGGCTCCTACATGGCTCGTCCCCCTTCAGCCCCTTCCCGCAAGCGTCTCTCCGACGGTAAGGGGTGTCAAAAGGGGGACAAACCCCAGCGGTTGAGCCACCCCCTGGGGAGAGAAGCCGTGGGCTAACCGGAGGCTCAGGAAAGGGTGTCGGGGAGCGCTGTGCCAGGCCGACCGATCCGTAGCTCTGGCCGGATCGGCCGGTGACGGCCATTCCTGCCGCTACCAGGTTGCTCTGGCCGCCCTCCGCAGCGGCGCCACCTACCACACCTGGGATACGACGCACCCCGCCGAGCAGCATGCCGGGGTCTTTGCACGCCGACTTCGGCGCAGGGCTGGTCGATTCTGCCGATCAGAAGTGGACCTTCCTGTTCTACTTCACCGAAGACGGCAGCGCGCTGGTGGCCTGCGCCCGCCTGCAGCGGTGGGTCGAGCAACCGGCCACGTGAGCATCACCATGGAAGCCATGAGCCACATGGACCGCCTGCTCAGGAAGAGGTGTCCCGGGCGTCAGTGACCACCCGTGTTGATGTCGAAACTGCATGTCAAAGGCCCCGGACCATGATCGGTCCGGGGCCTTTTCCTTTGTGCCCCCGGCAGGATTCGAACCTGCGACAACCGCTTTAGGAGTTCGGTCCAAGCCCGGCCCGGTGGCGTCAGCGCATGATTGGGGCGGACGCGCCAGGCCGTGCATGGGTGCCCGCGTCCGGCGCTGTTGATGTCACCCGTGGATGTCAGCTGGAGCTAGCGCTTCTTGCGAATCTTGCGCTTCTTCCGAGACGTGGCGATCACGTAGTCGGTGCGCGGCCAGGACCACTCGGATCAGCCTTCCTTCCGGCTGAATTCGTTCGTGCACCCCCCAGAAGTCACGTCCCGAGTGAAGCAGGCGACGAAGGAATCCGGGGAGCCGTAGAAGGCCAATTTCATGTCCTCGCAGTCCACGCCGTCGAAGGTGACCGTGCCATATGTGGGAGACCAGGTTCCATGTTGCCGTTCGGTGAACCCGGAGCACCCAGAGTCGACGACGTCCGAGACCTTGTCCAAGCCCTTGGCCGTGAACGTGCCGTCGTCCTTGAACTCAACTGTCGCCCCGGTCCAGTCCGACCACACGCCCGTCAGCTGATCAACGGTGTTGACCTCGACTGAGTAGTCGGAACAGGAGGCCAACAGGAATGTCACCGCACATCCCAACGCAGCGCCCATGAATGCACGTCGTATGCGCTGATGCTGGTTGCCAGCCATACGGCCCTGCCTCTCGTGTCTCGCACATGCCCGGTAGCGACGCCTCAAGGGAGCGGCCGACATCATCTTGAACGTGTTCAAATCCTGGTGTCAATGGAGAAGGGGCGCGCTTCGCGATTACGGTCCGTGCGCCTGCACCTTTCGCTGACCTGGGTCGGAGCCTTGCTGTGACTCTCCATGGTTCCCCCCAGCTTCCCGACGGATCGGGCACGCGAGGAGCACGCACCCCAGCCAAAGCCTGCCCCGCTGTCCTCCCGTCTGCCGTCGACCCACACGTATGTGTCTGCTCGGCTCTACCTGGGTCGATGACAACCCCCATCGCATTTCACATCCGACCGGCAGCCGCAGAACTGGCCCCCTCCATCCCGGAGCCTGAGCGCCCCCGCCGGAGGCATCTGCTCTGTCGGGAGGCTGACCGCCAGAGCCCACTGGTCGGATGGTCCACGTGATGCGGATGCTGTCCTGGGCCGTGACGGTGACCGTGCAGGGCTCGGATCGCAGCAGTGCGTGCCGTGTTGCTATGCGGCCCTGGTACAGCCAGGCCCATACCTTCGACAAGTACGAGGCGCACGTCCGGCTCTACCTGGTGCCCCTCATCGGTGCCAAGCGGCTCGAATCCCTCGGCGCCGCCGACGTCCGCCGGTTCCTCGTCCGCCTGGAGCAGGACACCACCTCGGCAACGGCCAAGGAATCGCACCGAGTTCTTCGCTCCGCGCTGTCCTCCGCATGCCGCGAAGAACTGATCACGCGCAACGTGGCCAAGCTCGTTGAGCCGCCCCGCACGGATACACCCGAACTGCACCCCTGGACCCTGGACGAGACGCTCGACTTCCTCGCTGCTTCCCGGAAGGACCCGCTCTACGCGGCTTTCGTCCTCGCCATCGCCATGGGCCTGCGCCGTGGAGAGATCGTCGGCCTTCGCTGGTCGGACGCCGATCTCGACAACCGCGTCCTGTACGTCCGCCACCAGGTTCAGCGTCGTCGTGGCGTCCTGCGCTGGCGCCGCATGCGGCAGGCGGCCACTCGCGCCAAGGCAGGGGAGAGGTGGCAGGACTCGGACTACGTCTTCGCCACCCGCACCGGCCGCCCCGTCGAGCCGCGCAACCTCTATCGCTCCTTCACCCGCGTCGCCGAGTCCGCCGGCCTCCGCGTGATCCGGCTGCACGACGCCCGCCACGGCACGGCCACCCTTCTCACGGCGGCCGGAGTCCCGCCCCGCGTCGTGATGGAGATCCTGGGCCACTCCCAGATCAGCATCACCATGGATGTCTACACGCACGTTGTGCAGGACACCCAGCGTGAGGCCATGAGCCACATGGACCGGCTGCTCAGGAAACGTCCCCGTCGCCAGTGACCACCGGCGTTAGCCGCGTCCAGGGCCTCGGACCGTGATCGGTCCGGGGCCCTTGCGCTGGGGCTTACGCACCGTAGCCTCGGGTCATGTCCGAGACCTCGGTGGCACATTTCTATGACGAGCTGGCTGATGACTACCACCTGATCTACGCAGACTGGGACGCAGGCATTCGTCGGCAGGGAGATGCCCTGGACGGCCTGATAGGCCAGGGCAACGCGTCAGTGCTCGACTGCTCCTGTGGCATCGGCACGCAGGCCATCGGTCTGGCGCTGCGCGGGCACCGCGTCACCGGTACGGACCTCAGCGTTCGTGCCGCCGCCCGCGCTGCCCGTGAGGCCGCCCACCGCAACGTGACGCTGCGCACGGCTGCCGCAGACATGCGACGCCTGCCGTTTCCCGACGGCCGGTTCGACACCGTCGTCTGCGCCGACAACGCCCTGCCCCACCTGCTGACGGAGCAGGACGTCCACGCCGCCCTGGCGGAGATGCGCCGCGTGCTGCTTCCCGCCGGCCTGCTGCTGCTCAGCACGCGCCCCTACGACGACCTGCTGTGTGACCGACCCGCTTCAGCGCCTCCACAGGTCCACCAGCCGATTGACGGGGGAGAACGGACCGTCACGTTCCAGCTCTGGCACTGGCACGAGGACGGCGAACACTACGACGTGGAGCACTTCCAACTGCTGCCGACCGGCGGAGATTGGCGCGTCAAGGTCCGTCGGACCGTCTACTGGGCGCTCGGCCGGGACCGGCTCGTCGGCCTCGTGACCGACGCAGGGTTTGTGGACCCCGAGTGGCTGATGCCGCACGAGACGGGCTTCTTCCAGCCGCTGCTCGTGGCGCGCGCCGGCAAGTAGGTGATTCCACCGCCCTGCCGACCGTTTGCCACGATGCTCAGGGGGCGTCCCAGTCGCCGGTGACCGCCCCCGTTGATGTCAAACCTGGATGTCAAAGGCCCCGGACCATGATCGGTCCGGGGCCTTTTCCCTTGTGCCCCCGGCAGGATTCGAACCTGCGACACCCGCTTTAGGAGAGGCCCTATTGCCTGCCCTGTCTGTGCTGGTCTTTCCTTAGATTCACCGTTTCTGCTGGTCAGCGGGGCGCGGTCTTCCGTCCTCGTCAGATCTTTCCCCGTCCTTACTCGGCCTTCCGTTCCCATGACGTTCCCATGAGGGGCCTTCGGGGCCCCTGGGAAGGGGGGAGTCGGCTGAGGCCAGCCGCGGTTGCTGAAACGGTGAGCACCGCAGACCCTTTGCGGGCGCCAAAGCCCCGCAATGAGGAGGGTGTCGGGGCCCTCGGTCATCTGTGCAACCACGTTGCCAGGGCCGCGGAGCACAGGGGCGGCCCGAGCCACCCGCGCTCTCAGCTTGGGAAGCGACGGCGCTTGGGCGGGCGCGCGGCTCTGACCTGGGGATACGTCGCCTCCAGCGCGGCTTCGAGGGTCGGCTTCGCACGGTTGTTCACCATGGTTGTGCCGGTCTTACGGGCACGCTTTGGGCACGCGCCCGCACGGGGACCACTCTGCGGAGCTCCACGGGCCCGTCGCGTACAGGGGGTCCGGGCTGGGCGGCTTCCGGGAGACGTACCGCTTATGAGGCAATGCCGTTACCGGGTTCATGCGCCCTGGATGTGCCCAGGCGGCCGCCAGAGGGCCCCAGCTCCGCTGTCGTGTTGAATGCCCAGCCCGGCGGGAGTCTTCCTCGCCTTCGCCATCCTGGGTGGATCTGCGTCGCTGATTGCGTCGAGTTGGGTCTCGGCGCCGCTTTGGCCGGTTCACCAGGTCCTCTTCGCAACGGCCAGTAGGTGCTCGCGGACGAGTGTCACGTGCGGGTTGGTAGAGCTGCCCGGGCGTTGGACGAGGTAGGCGGTGTTGATCGGCGGGTCCTCCGGCTGATGCAGTAGCCGGAGGGCGTCGGAAGCGAGTTCGGTGCGGCACAGGTAGCTGGGCAGGACGCTCCAGCCGGCGCCGACGGTGACGGCGGTGAGGACGCTGCGCAGGTCGGGAACGGTGATCGCGGCCTGGGCGTGCAGGCGGCGGTCGAAGACGTGGCGCCAGTAGCGGCGGACGATGGGCAGATCCTCGGCATAGGCGATCAGGGGGAGGCTCTCGAGGGCGGTGGGCAAGCTCTGCCCCTTGAGTCGTTCGGCCCATACAGGGGCGGCGACCAGGACGAATTCCTCGTCCGCGAGGAGTTCGGCGTGCAGCGTCCGGCCGCGGGGCCGTCGCGTGGCGACGACGAGGTCGTGGCGGCCGGCCCGCAGTTCTTCGAGCAGCGGTTCGGTCAGTCCGATGGCCACCCGCAGCCGGACGCCTTGCGCGACCAGCGGGGCCAGCACCGTGAGGCCGGCCACGCTCATGAACTCCGCGGGGCCCGCCAGATGCACCGGTGCGACGGTGCTACTCGGCTCCTCGCCGGTGATGACGGCCAACTGGTCGAGGGGGGCCGACAGCCGGGTGGCGAGTTCGTCCGCGTGGGGCAGCGGGGTGACGCCTTGCGCCCGGCGTTGGAACAGCTCGTGGCCCAGGCGGTTCTCCAGCGCCCGGATCTGCGTGGTGACGGTGGACTGCGACAGGCTCAGCTGACGTGCCGCGGCGGTGAAGGAGCCCAGGCGGTGCACCGCGAGGAAGGTGCGCAGCAGATTCAGGTCCAGCGGACCGGATCCATGAGTGTTGTGATCGCTCACGGCTCCGAGCCTACGAGGTACGCGCGGCGGTCACATACCGCCCGTCTTCGGGACGAGGCATCGGGTCCTCGATACCCGGTATCGGTCTCTTCATTGGCGCGGATACTTCAGCACCTTTAGTTTCGAGACCAAAGGGCAGTGGGTTGTATAGATCATCGCCGTCGGTGTTATTCGGCCATACCCGGCCCCGAATGTGCAGTTGGCCGACAAAGGAGCCGTGGGAAAAGTGCGACGGAAGAAGATTCTGGCGGTGGTGACCAATCAGGCCACCTACGGGGCGAGCGAGCACCGGACCGGCCTTTGGCTGGCTGAACTGGTCCATTTCTATGACAAGGCGGTGGAGGCCGGTCACACCGTGGATGTGGTGAGCCCGGCGGGCGGCGAGGTGCCGCTCGACCCTCGAAGCCTCGGCCGGTTGTTCGTCGACCGGACGGTTCGCGGTTATCTCGACGACCCGGCCTTCATGACCGCCCTGAAAGCCACGGCTTCCGTCGGCGACGCAGATCCGGACGACTACTCCACGATCTTCTTCACAGGTGGGCACGGCACGATGTGGGACTTCCCCGACAGCGCCGACCTGCGGGGAACGGCCGAGGCCATCTACGCCGGCGGCGGCATCGTCTCCTCGGTCTGCCACGGCGCCTGCGCGCTCATCAACCTCCGCGACACGGACGGGAACCCGCTCGTACGGAACCGCACCGTCACAGGCTTCGCAACGGTCGAGGAACGGCTGGCCGGTGTGAAGGGCAGGGTGCCGTTCCTGCTGGAGGACGAATTGCGCGCGAAGGGCGCCAAGTATGTGCGCTCCACCGTCCCGATGACACGACACGCCGTGCGCGACGGCCGCCTGATCACGGGCCAGAACCCGGTGTCCACCAAAGCCGTCAGCGGCCTGATTCTCGCCGCCTTGGCTGAGACCGAATAGTCGGTCCGGAGATCTGGGCGCCCCCCCTTCGGCGCCCGATAAACCTTGCACCAGGAGACCGCACCATGTCGAAAATCCTCTTTGTGATGACCGGCGCCAGCTACTGGACGCTGGCGGACGGCACCAAGCACCCGACCGGCTTCTGGGCCGAGGAGGCCGTCGCCCCGTACGAGGCGTTCACGGCCGCCGGCCACGAGATCGTGGTCGCCACGCCGGGCGGCGTCGTGCCGCCCCTGGACCAGGCCAGTCTGGCGCCGCAGTTCAACGGCGGCGAGGAGGGCGCGAGGAAGATGGCGGACGCCGTTGCCTCGATCGGCGAGCTCCAGCACCCCGTCAGGCTGGCGGACGTCGATCTCGCGGACTACGCCGCTGTCTTCTACCCCGGTGGCCACGGCCCGATGGAGGACCTGGCCGTCGATGCCGTCTCCGGCAGGCTCCTCATCGACACACTCGCCTCGGGCAAGCCGCTCGGCGTGGTCTGCCACGCCCCGGCCGCGCTGCTGGCCGCGACCCTGACCGACAGCGGCAACGTTTTCACCGGCTACCGCCTCACCGGCTTCAGCAACGCCGAGGAAACCCAGGGGGGCCTGGCAGCAGGCGCGAAGTGGCTGCTCCAGGACCGCCTCGTCGAGATCGGCGCGGACTACCAGGAGGGCGAGCCGTGGGCTCCGAACGTGGTCGTAGACCGCAACCTGGTCACCGGCCAGAACCCCGCCTCCGCCGCACCGGCCGCGACTGAAATCCTGAAGAAGCTGACATGACGTAGTGGAGCCGCCCCGCCTCAGGCAACCGATGGCTGAAGTCCCAGTCCACGCACGCATATCCAGCCGGCGATCAAGACCCACCCGTGCTCCCGGAAGGCGTCCCGCCTTCGCCGCGCGATGCGCAGCACGTTCTCCGGCATCGCACCAGCATGTGAACGACGCCTGGCAGGCGTACGCACCGCCACCCATCAGGTGCGCGAAGAGGAGAGACATGAAGGCAATTTCGATCAAGGAACCCGGTGGGCCGGAGGTCCTGGAGTGGATCGACGTCGAGGCCCCGTCCCCGGCCGCGGGCGAGGTCATCGTCGACG
The DNA here is from genome assembly GCF_044768135.1 of Streptomyces sp. NPDC101165. Taxonomy (NCBI): domain Bacteria; kingdom Bacillati; phylum Actinomycetota; class Actinomycetes; order Kitasatosporales; family Streptomycetaceae; genus Streptomyces; species Streptomyces sp. NPDC101165. The sequence goes on from NZ_JBIWPG010000011.1 coordinate 381,696, forward strand.
TGGTGGCCGGCGCGGTCAACCGAGCGGATGTCGCACAGCGGATGGGCTGGTACCCGGTCCCGCCGGGAGCGTCGCCCTACCCGGGACTGGAGGTCTCGGGCCGGATCAGCGCCATCGGCGAGGGCGTGACCCAGTGGCAACCGGGCGACGAAGTATGCGCGTTGCTTGCCGGAGGAGGGTATGCGCAGAAGGTCGCCGTCCCTGCCGGGCAGCTGCTCACCGTGCCCAAGGGCGTCAGCCTTGTCGAAGCAGCGGCGCTGCCGGAGGCCGCCGCCACGGTGTGGTCGAACGTCTTCATGACCGGTGCGCTGAAGGCGGGTGAAACCTTCCTCATGCACGGCGGGGCCGGCGGCATTGGCACGATGGCCATCCAGCTCGCCAAGGCCCGCGGCGCCCGCGTCGTCACCACTGTTGGCGGCAACGAGCAGGCCGCCAGGGTACGAGACCTCGGCGCAGACCTCGCGGTCAACTACCGCACCGAGGACTTCGCCGAGCACGGCCCGTACGACGTGATCCTCGACGTCGTCGGCGGCCACTACCTCCAGCGCAACGTCCACTCCCTGGCCCCCGACGGGCGACTGGTCATCATCGGTCTGCAGAACGGCCTGGAGGGCGAACTCAACCTCGCCGAACTCCTCTTCAAGCGCGCGTCCGTACACGGGACCACCCTGCGCTCCCGCCCGACCGGGCAGAAGGCGGCCATCGTGGCCGAGGTCCAGGACCACGTGTGGCCACTGATCGAGAACGGAACCGTACAGCCGGTCATCGACCGCACCCTGCCCATGACCGAGGCTGCCGAAGCGCACCGGATCCTGGACGCCCACCACATCGGCAAGATCGTCCTGGTCAACCCCGACACCGCATAGCACCGACGCGCCATCGCCCACGAGTCCGACGCAGGGCTGCAGCCAGCGCCGGAAAACGGGCCGAGACGCCCAGCGCCCAGGGAGGATTTTGCCTGACGGCGCGTACCTATTCGTTCCCATGCAAGGCCAAAAGGCCCCTCGGAACTCGCCTCCGAAGGGCCTTTCTGATGCTTCGTGCCTGGTCAGGCATGGTGCCCCCGGCAGGATTCGAACCTGCGACACCCGCTTTAGGAGTGGGATCGAATCCTTGCCGGGTGGTGCCTGGCGCTGCCACGCCGTGCTGTTTCCCCTGGTCAGAACCGTATAGCGAGCCACTTGATCCGGCTCATGCCGCCCTGTACCGGGCCGTCCGCTCACGCATCGCTCACGCGCTGCCGACTGCTGAGCAGCGCGTGGGTCAGACCCGGCCGAGGTCGATCTTCACCGGGAGGGGGGGCCGCTACCTTGAGGACGCCGGTGAACACATCTCCGTCCCGGTAGGTCCTCGTTGCGGGGTCGAGAACGTATGTGTACACGAGAGGAATGCCTGTCGCGGCCTGCTCGATCCGCCAGTAGAAGCCGATGCCTGCCTTGGCGTACTGGTCGACCTTCACGATCCGGTCGGTGGTCTTCGAGCCCGGCGACACCACCTCCGCGACCAGCAGCACGTGCTCAGGGCGGGTGGGGGTGATGTCGATCGTGTCCGCGCGGTACACGACGACGTCCGGGCGGCGATTGGTGAGCGGGACGTCCTGAAGCCGGACGTCGAAGTCCGTGTCGGCATTCCACTACGGGCCCGCGGCGGCATCCAGGGCGTTCGCCAGAATGCGGGCCAACCGGTTGTGCCGCTTGGACGCACTCGGCCTCACGACGACCATCCCGTCCACGATCTCGATACCGGCGCACTGCTCCTCGGACCAGGACTCGTACTCCTCCGCCGTGATCTGCTCATGCATCCACGCCGGGGCCACCCTCTCGGCCGTCATGAAGCACCTCCTGGACACTGTGCTGCGGGCCCTGTTCCGCTGGATTCAACGTACTGTCTGGCATTCGTCCGGCACGCTGATGTCGCTCACGCCCCCTCCCTGTCGGCCGCCATCCGCGTAGTGGCCGAGGCTGCTGCATGGGCGCTCATCGGTCTGGTGTGCGCCCCTGGCGCGCGCCCAGCGCATCAAGTGTTCCCTCCGCGCACTCTGCCCTGGTCCCCTGACAACTGCTTCTCTGGAACAGCTGATTCGCCCGGATCAGAAACAGATCAAAGTGGTGCGGGCGAACTGGGCCGACGCGTGGCGTGACGTGTAAACGGTCAGCCCCGATCGGAGATCGGCGCCTTTCTCCTCTCCCGCGGTGGCGTTTCCGGCGGACGGATTGGAACTGGGCACGGAGGACCTCCTGGCACCGAATGGTCGAGGACTTCCAGTAACTCCCCTGTTTTCACTGGAGAACAGTCACAAATACGCATTTCCCTGTATTGGAGACCCCAGTGAGTCTCTTGACCCCAGCACGCCCCAGCCGGCTCCTCGCCGCGGCGTTGGCGCTGACCGCAGTCCTGGCGGGAAGCGGTTGCGGTGCGTTCGACACGCCCGAAGCGCGGCCCTGCGCCTGGCTGGACCGTAGCCCCGACGGCGCGAAGGACACCCAGGAGCGGACCATCGTGCTCGTGGACCGCAGCCCGTCCGCCCGGCCGGACCGGACCACCCCGCCGGGGGACCGGGTGCCGGACTGGGCGACCACTGTGCCGGCCGCTCGGGAACTCGCGCCCTCGGCGTTGGAGGGCGGCATCCTGTCCGCCGCCGGCTTCGACGGCACCAGGGCCACCGTCAGTTGGGCGGTGGACCGTCCGTTCGTCACGCCGTGAAGGGCAATGACACGCTGAAGAAGGACCGGCGCGATGGCCGGCGCGACTGTCTGAGGCAACGGCTGCGGCAGTTGGCCGCCGAAGCGCCGAGCACCGGTCGAACCGATGTGCTCGGTGCGCTCGCCGCGGCCGACGACCAACTCGGCTCGAAGAGTGGCCGCCGCCGGATCGTCGTGGCGACCGACGGGCTGACGAACACCGGCTGCGCCGACCTGCGCTCCGCCGGGTTCGACGGCACGGCGGAGATCAAGGCGGCGGTGGAGCGCTGTCGCAAGGCAGGCGAACTGCTCGACCTGACGGGCGCTGAGGTGACCCTCGTAGGCATAGACCACGCTGCCCAGGGCGAGGCGCCGTCCTGCCTAGTCGTCGAGCATGTCGGTGTTGTACTGGTCGTGCCTGACCTGGAAGGCCTCCAACTCTTCGCGGCTGCGCTGTGAGTACTCCGCCACCTTCTCGAAGTACTCCTCCCTGGGAGCTCCCGGTGTGAAGAGCAGCAGCAGCGACACCGGGTCGTCACTGTCGTTCTGGAAGGCGTGGAGCCCGCCGGCCGGCACGGGGAGGAAGTCTCCCTCGCCTCCTGTGACCCAGCGTTCGCCGTTGTAGAGCCGGACCTCGCCGGACAGGACGTAGAAGGACTCGGAGATCGTACGGTGAAAGTGTTCCGTGGCTCCCATGGCCTTCGGCCCCATGTCGATCTTGTGCAGGCCGAACTCGCCGTTGGTGTTCTCCTGGTTGGCCACGTAGCTGATCCCGAAGCCGCTGGAACCGGTGTCGGGTTGCGGGGATGCAGGTAGGAACAGTGCGCTGACCTGGCCCCTTTCGCCCAAATAGCGGGGCTCTGGGTAGGACATGGCGACTTCCTTTCGGGGCGGCGGTGTAGCGCCGCACAGGACGCCTCACCCCGCGGGGCCAGGATCTGGCCGACGAAACGGTCGCGGCACACCTGCGGGACTACGAGGACATACCGAATCGACCACGCACCGGACCGCAGAGCCGGCTCACCGGAGGCTGCGCGCCCCTTCAGCTCGCCTTCGTTTTCTGAAGATCGCTCTGTGGAGCCGCTCGAACCCCGCTGGCGCCATCCCCCGTCCGCCTGCTGCCGTGCGGCTGCACGACCTGCGGCACTGCGCCGCCCTGTCGCTGGCCGCCTGCCTGCACATGAAGGCCATTCAGACTCTGCTGGGCACTCCTCCTACTCACCGACCGCCGCCACGTACACCTCGGTACTGCCGCAGTTCGAGGAAGCTCAGGCCGAGGCGCTTGCTTTGGTTGCCGCCGGCGGAGTCGGGGGCCCGTTTCGTTGTGTCCGCTTCATGGAAGCCCGAGGCTAGGCTCCAGCCAGGGGCGCCATCAGGATTCCCGACCGCTCAGGCATCGCTCTGGGCCGCCCGGTACGCCTCGTACTGAGTCCAGGCACGTTCGAACGTCTCGATAGCCGCATCGATGGCACCGCACTCTTCAAGGTAGTCAAGCTGGCCCTGCCGTCCCATGTGTGAGGGCCAGTCGGGGTCAGTGGAGACGTCCCGCGCGAGATCTCCAATTGCATTGCGCTGATCGGCGTGAGTCTTCAACCATGCGGTGAAACTCATCGGCTTGGGCATGCCAGCATCCTTCCGCCGCCGTGTCCGGGCTAACCCACGGGTCTGGTCCGCTTGTCGCTTGTCGGCTCACAGGCTAGCCTCGATCGTTCATGAGTCCCCGTCAGCTTGCTGACGGGGACTCTGTGTCTGTGTGATGAGGTCTTTGCGGGGTTGGGGCAGGCTGAGGGCCCGGCTCTCGCGTCGGGTGTGCGCCGGGTTCCACTTCGCCACTTCGCCGGTGCGGTGGTGCGGTGGTGTGGTGGTGCGGGCTGTCGGGACAGTCGAAGTGGCTGGTCAGCGGGCCCGTCCGCGGTGGCGCAGTTCGAGGTCGGCGAGCTGGCCGCCCTTGGCGTTGGTCGCAAAGCAGGTCAGCCGCAGTCCTGCGTTCCGCGCAATTCGACGCGCCTAGAGCAACGATAGGTCCCCTGACCTGCGGAGATGCCCCCGAGGGGCATGGTGGGGCGTTTCTCTAGGCATAGAGAAACGCCCAGGTCAGAGCGGTGTCGATGTGTGCCGAGGTTCCAGCAATGCGGCGAATCGCGACCGAGCAAAACAGGATGTCCCAGGGTAAATCGGCGACTCCTGCGCCGAGCAGGGCTCCGCCCCTCTATCGTGGCACCCGGCTTGATCCACCAGGCGTCTCCTGCGGGCCCCCTGGCGGTCCGACCCAGAAGCTGTCCTGACCTGCGAAAACATCAGCCCCTAGAGAAACGGCCTGCAGCGCCCGAAGAGGCGAAACTGCAGGCCAGTTGGCATGCCCTGGCTCTATGAGCTCCGAATTGCGCGGAACGCAGGGCAGTCCGTCGAGGTCGGTGAAGCGCAACTGGGCGCCGGGATGCGGGCGTTCCTTTCTGACGATCAGCCGCATCCCCTTCGGCCAGGTACTCAGGTCGGGCATGTCGGTGATCTCCGCGACCCAGGCGCCGGGCCGCTCGGTGCCGCCCGCGTCATAGGCCGGCGTCCACGCCTTCTTCGGGATCTTCAGCACGGCCTGGTGGATGGCGTCGGTGATGGTCATTCCGACGGAATACGACAGCCATCGTCCGCGCGAGGAGAGCCAGTCGAGGAAGGAGTGGGTGCCGCCGCCGGAGTCGGTCCGGATCAGTGCCTGGCGTCCCCGCCGCAGGACTTTGGGCAGCTGGGCCAGGGCGAGCTGGGCGGTTTCGATGTGGTCGGCGGCGGTGTTGGAGCCCGCGTTGCCAGGCCGCAGCAGGGCGCCCACCGGCTCTCCGGAACCGGCCTGGCCGTGGTCGACGAACGCGACGAGCGGGTGATGGCCGAAGGTTTTCTTCCAGGTCGCGGTGGCATCCTGCTTCTCGGAGTGGGCCAGCACCAGCACGCCGTCGATGTCCACGATCACCTGGCCGTCGGCGGCCGGACTGCTCCCACCAGCCAGGTCCCAGACTCGCTCGCGCACTTGGGAACGCGCGCCCTGGATCGCCGCAAGAGCTCTCGGTCCGGACGCAGCGAGCGCATCGACGAGACGGGAGACGGTGGGATCGGAGGCTACCGGGCCGAACACAGCCGGCTCGGCCCGCAGCAGGCCGACATCGGCCAGGCAGTCTCCGCCGAGTGCGACGGCCAGGGCCACGTCCAGCAGGATCGTGCACGGCCCGCGGCTTGCGCCAAGGCGCCAGTGCCGCCGATATCGCGGTTTCCAGGCCGGACTTGCGGACCGTCTCGACCAGCAGTACCGACCCGGCCTGCGAGACCGCCCCGTGGTCGCCGCCCTCGACACGAACACGGGGATACGACCCGCTACGCTTCTTCACCTGGAGAGTGCTTCTTTCCTTGCAGCTGACAGGACCCTCGACAAGTCCCATCGTTGCAGGTCAGCAGCACTCTCCACTTATTTGATCAAGACCCGGACAGGGCCACTCGCGAAAGCGCGAGGTGATGAGGTGACCCCGGCGGTGTGGACACACTGACAATGGATCTTGCAGATCCGAGGAAGGGTGTCCTGGTGGGACGGAAGTCTCCGTATCCGGAGGA
>NZ_JBIWPG010000012.1:0-284618 GCF_044768135.1 Streptomyces sp. NPDC101165
ACGCCAACACCAAGCCCGCATCAGCCACTACAAACGACGCGGCCACAGCCCCTGAAAACTAGCCAGCAATCAGAACAAGCACCGTTGCAGTACTAAGTGGTCGGCGCCGTAAATCCTTCGGGGTGATCATGCTGCCAGCGCGACGGAGGATTCTTCGTGGTGATCGGCGTTGTGCCGGTCGAGCCTGGCCAGCAGATCGTCCAGGTCGGAGGTGGTGAACCTCCACTGGAACGGCTGTGCCGCGGTGTTGTAGCGGTCTTCGAAGGCTCGGAGCCTGTCCCCAACCTCGGTGAGGTCAGTGAAGTCGTTGGGCGAGACGACCTTGCGCTGGACGACGGAGAAGTAGATCTCCACCTGGTTCAACCAGGAGGCGTGTACGGGGGTGTGGCTCATCACGGCGTTCGGGAACGCCGTGATGAGCCGGCCGGCCTTCTGCCCGCGGTGGGAGGAACCGTTGTCGACGATCCAGTACACCCGTTTCGCGCTGTCGTAGGGCTCGGTGCTCATGACCTGGGTGACCAGGTTCATGACGGGACGATGCCGGTTCGTTCTTCGGTGCGGCCGAGCACGCGGGCGTGGTGGACGTCGTAGGCGGCGAGATAGGCGAGGGCTCCCGCCGCGGCGGTAGGTGTGGTTGACGCGCAACGCGCGGGCTTTTCCCGGCGGCAGGCCGGGGTGGCATCGGCAGCGGGCCTGAATGGAGGTCTTCTCGTCCGCGCTGATGACGTACTCGTCCTCGCCGAGCGGCTCGCCGTTCCAGGTACGGGCATACGGGTCGAGCACCCGGGCGGCCTTGGCGCGGAAGTCGGGGTCGGTAATGAAGATCCAGGACTGGTGCTGCCAGGGCTTGAGAGCGTCCTCGGTCAGCCAACGTCGCACGGTGGAGGGCGAGATGGGGCCGGTGATACCTCGGGCGGTCAGTTCGGCGGCCAGCTCCGGGCAGCTCCAGCGGGACACCGGCAGACCGGTCTCCGTCGGCAGCTGGCAGGCTAGCGCCTTGGCCTCGGCGCGCCGCAGTGCGGTGGAGACGGGCGGGCGGCCGGCGCGGGGGCGGTCGGACAGCCCGACAATCCCCTGCTCGGCGAAGCGGTTCCGCCAGCGGCGCACGGTGTCCCGGTGCAGCCCCGTCTGACGGGCGATGCGCGCGTTGGAGCGTCCGCGCGCGGCGTGCAGCACCACCTGTGCACGCACCCGCAGCCGGTGTTCGGTCTTGTGACCGTAGGCCATCATCTTCAGCCGCGCGCGTTCGGCGGCACCGAGGTCTATCGGACAGGCAGTGCGGAGGGGCATGGTGGGCGAACCGATCGGCCGAAGTGGATCACTGGCAAGCCGCAGCCTGCCCCGCCAGTGCGGCAGTGGAGCCCAGGCATCGCGGTGGTCAGCGGGCGCCCAAGCTTGGACTGACCAGATCACTCCGTTACGGGCAGGCACTCGGCGAGAAGGTCGACGACATCGCGCCAGGCTCGCTGCGCCTGCCGAGGGTGGTAGCCGACGCCGGGGACCACCGGGTGGTCGACCGGCGGATGGTGGAAGGCATGCAGGGCGCCGCCGTAGACCACGAGGCGCCAGTCGACGCCCGCGGCCTGCATCTCGGCGGTGAACGCGTCCCGTTGCGTGGGCGGCATGATCGGGTCTTCCGAACCGACCCCGGCCCACACCGGACAGCGAATGCGTGCCGCCTCGCCCGGTCGGCCTGTGGTCAGCGCGTTAACTGTCGCGATGACGCGCAGGTTGACGCCGTCGCGCCCGAGTTCCAGCCCGATGGCGCCACCGGTGCCGTAGCCGACGGCGGCGATCCGGTCTGGGTCGCTCCGCGGTTCGGCGCGCAACACGTCGAGCGCCGCGTGGCCGATGCCCCGCATCCGGTCGGGGTCAGCGAGCAGCGGCATGCAACGGACCAGCATCTCCTCGGGGTCGCCTAAATAGCGCCCGCCGTGGAGGTCGAAGGCCAGCGCTACGTATCCCAGCTCGGCGAGCGCATCGGCCCGGCGGCGCTCGACGTCGCTGAGCCCCAGGCCCTCTGGTCCGAGCAACACTGCGGGCCGGCGGTCGCTACCGGCCGGGAGCGCGAGGTGCCCGATCATCGTCAGGCCGTCGGCCGGGTACCGGACCGTGCGCGTGGTAAACGTCGTCATGAAACTGGACGGTAGTGATCGTCGAGCCCGGGCGGGCCGGGGTTCACCGCTGGCAGAACAGCGCGGGTGCCCCTCTGAAATGCGGCGGTGGCTCACAAGATCCGTCACAAACCCCGTTCCCACGGCAGCACTATCAGATCACCTGCCCTGGCCACGGTGCTGGAGACTGACCCCGCCGCAGGTTTCTGGCGTGTCACACAACGGCCTACCCCGCCGACGCCAACACCTGCCCCAGCACCACGCACGACACAGGTTCCGGAGTCAACCCCCGAAGGATTTACGGCGCCGACCACTAAGGAGCTTGACACGCGCGCCGACATTCCCAGTCACCGCGCCGGCCTGTCGCACACAGCGGGAAGCATGCCGCCCACAGTCAGCAGCAGGAGTCCTCGTCCAGGAGAATCGAGTACGCATGGAGCCGCAGTCCAGTCGTTCGTGAAGTCTCACCGAACGACGTTGTCGGAGGGCACGAACAACGCCAACTGGTCGCTGATCCAGGGGCTGAGCATCGCCAACTGGCCCGCGACCCAAGAGTCGGTGAGGTCGTGCGCCTTCCGCTGCTCACCAGCGTACCCGTAGCCGTCGTTCCGGCTTCCGTGTCCGGGGCGGTTTTGGCCGTCACTAACGACCACCTTGGTGCGCTCATCCACCTTGGATGTGGCCGCAGTTGCGGAGCCGCCAGCGGCCAAGAGCGCGCCTCCTACGAATACAGCGGAAATGCCCGCACTCGAAATACGCCACATGATCCTCTTCATGTTCTTTCCTCCTTGCGCAGCTCATTGGCTTGGGTGTTGCGAACGGTGGATGCCGCCGCTGCTACTGCGCTATGGAAGCTACGCACAACCCGCATAGTTGAACAATAAACTACCATAGTGAAACAAATCACCTGCATCACGAGGAAGGGGTCAGACCGGGCAGCGCCACGCCTCGCGCATGCAGGTCCGGCCCAGTCCGTGATCGCTCGCGGCAGGCCCCGCCGCGGCGTAGCGCACACCCGGAACTCCACCCCCCACCCCTGACAGAGGCGAGCCCAGTCGGGGAACCCTGCCGAGGGCGGCAACGACGACATGTCCAGGGGTGCCGCAGGCGACCGCGTTCGACACCACGGGGCCAAAAAGGGCAAAAAGTGCCACTATTAATATCGTGTAAGATTCAACTATCCCGTTGGAGCGCACGGCGGTGACGATCACGGAACTGATGCGTACCCTCACCCGCCGGATCCGCAGCAAGCGAGCCGATCATGCGGTGCACGGCGTCAAGACCGCCATTGCAGCCCTACTGACCTGGGCGGCCGTGGCCCCCTGGGCCCCCGAGAGCCAGCCCTACCTGGCGGTTGCCACAGCCGTACTCATGGTCAATGCCTCCACCGTGTACCGATCCGTGAGGAAGGCAGCGCAAAGCGTAGTGGCAAGGGTCACCGGCCTGGTCCTCGCCCTCGCGACTGCCCGGCTCCTCGGACCGACCGTGGGCGCCGTCGCAGTCATTGCGGTCGTCGCGGTCCTGGCCGGTCCCCGCCGCACCACCGACGACCGTCTCCAGATCGCCTCGACAGCAGTGATCGCACTGACCGCCACCGCAACCGATCCCATGGGCCATCTCTTGTCCCCCGTACTCCAAACGCTCACTGGCGCGGCCGTGGGTATTGCGGTGAACGCCCTGGTCCTGCCTCCGCTGTACCTGAACGAATCCGATTCCGCGGTACGCGACCTCGCCCACGCCTTGGGAACACTGATGCACGAGATGGGTGCCGGCCTCGCTCGGCGACAGCTCACCTCGAAGGCCCACGCCTGGCTGCACCAGGCCCGCAACCTGGACAAGCGCCTCACACATGCAGAGGAACAGGTGCAGCAGGCTGACGAGAGTCTGCGCTGGAACACGCGGTGCGCCGCACACACGCGATGCAAGGACATGACGTACACGGCCGCCGATGCCTTCAGAGTCTTGCGCGGCGTGTCGATCCAGGTTCGTGGAATCGCGCGCACCCTGGCCGACAGCGCCCACGACAACCACACCGATCACCACCTGGGGCAACAGTTCCTCGACCGGTACGCCGAAGCCTTGCAACTGGCTGCGGCAGCCGTCCAGGGATTCGTCGAACCCCGCCCGGTGACGGGCCCACCGAACGCATCTCCCCGGGAGCGGCTGCGCAGCGCGATCAACGGCACGCTCACCTGACACCACACGATGACCGCCATGATCGGCCAGGGCAGTCTCACCAAGCCGGGGGCGTGGCACGTCTACGGCTCGCTCATGACCGACGTGGAAAGGCTGCTGGCCGACCTGGACCGCAGGGCCATTCACTGACCGAGCGAACCCACCCGCGTGAGGCAACCTTCGACCACGCCCGAACCCCAAGGGAGGGCTTCAGCTCCAAGCTGGTCAGCCACGCCGCGCTTCGTCTCGTCACCGATCCCGGCCTGCTGGTGGCCACCGCGGGCACGTTCTGGTTCACCACCCACCCCCAACTCGCTCTTCACCAACCACCTCATGCCCGCGATGTTCGACACCGCCATCGGCCCGGGCATGCCCTTCGTCCCGATGGCTTTCGAGGACTCTCGGCGCAGTCCACGCCGTCCAGCACCACGAGACAGGCATCGCCTTCCGCCCTGCTCAACACAGCCAAGCAGATCGGCGGCGCGCTCGGCCCGGCCGTCCGCTCGACGATGTCCACCGCCTCTGCCGACGATCGGCTGCCGAAGGTGGCCGCCGCCCTCCACGCCACGGCGATCCACACGCGAGTGGCCTCGCCGTTCTCGACCTCGTCCACGAGGGCCGCGGCCCACCTCCTCTGCTCTGATGAGGATGGAGTCGTTGACAGCAGTGCCGGCGGACCCGGAGACAAGCCCCGACCATGACGCTCGTCAGCTGATGTCCCACACGTCAGCTCACGTCCCGCAGTCCCGTCGCCTGGCCGTCCGCGTCCCACTGGATTTCCAAGACACGCTCTACGGCGTCACGGTTGAGCGGACCGAACACATGCGGGAACAGGACACCGTCGGCAGTCCCGGGCGGCGGGGTGGGAACCGCGGCCTCGAAAACACACTTCGCGGTGAGCCGGCCCTCGTCGAGGAGCAGAGCCAGCAACGGCCTCGACGCATCCCGATAGAAGGCGTTGACGACGGCCAGCGTGGTCGCCTCGTCGGGGGCGCAATGGACGAAACCGTCCTGGGCGAGGGAAGCGGGTGTGTATGGCTGGTCAGGCTGCGCCGTCCAGTCATCCAGTGAAACAACGTGATAGATCATGATCTGGTTATACAACCTGCCGGAGGGGGCCTGCCGCAGCGCCCTTGCCCAACACGCTGAACTTGGCAGGGAAGCGCAGGGAGTGCCGCTGGTAGGTCTCGGGCATGCCGGTGACCGCAGTCCGCTCCCGCCGGAACCGCTCGATGAACTGGTCGTAGAGCGCCATGCTGCGACGCGGCGGGGACATGACGGTTTCCGGCCTGGCCCGCGCGGCGACAGCGGACCCCACGTTTCTCTACCGGCACCGGGACCTTCTCGAACGCGTCCTCGGCGCCACCTCGCCGCCACCGGAGGAGGACCAGATCGCGGCGGCCAGCCGGCATCGCTCCGGGTGGACCTGGCCAACGCCCTCGAACGCAATAGGTGTCACGCCGCACGAGTCCGCCAGCTGGAGAAACGTCTTTCCCGGACTCGCGGGGAGGCCGCCTCGGCCGAGTCCGGTCTGGGGGTACCTGCCGACACCGACCAGCTCCAGCGCAGCCTCACCATGCTCGAACGAGAACTCGCGGACACACGTGGACACTTGCAGGAGCGGACCGATGAGCTCGCCGCCGCCCGAGCTGCCAACCGGGAACTGACTTGGGCCCTGAACCAACGCTAATGACAGGTGTCCGTTCGCCACCGCCTCGACCTGGTCCACAGCGGGGACGAGCACTCGTCGCCGATCATCACACCGACACGCTGGAGTCCGCGCTCAGCATCGCGTCCATTGACACCGCCGAGCGAACAGTGAGGCGCCTTCGTGCGCTACGCCGGCTCGGGCCGGCGCCCGGCTACGACAGGCTGGGCCACCCACCTTCAGCGGCGGCCAGCCTGCGCTCACTCACTCATCATCGACCGTCGACTCAACCGCTTCGCCCGGGGCGGTGACTGCTGACGCGGTGGGAGTCCTGCCGCAGGTTCACGCGGTCGAGAGCATCGCCTACACGCTTCGTGCCACGGGCATCGCGAATCCGATACGCGAGCGAGCCCACAGCGGCAGCAGCAGAGATACCGCCGATGATCGTGTTCGGGTCCAACTTCGATCCTTGGCAGATCCAGTACCGCCCTGACGTGGTCGACGGATGCCTTGCCGGCACGGGGCTGCGCTTCGATCCGGCCCGTTGACCACGCGGTGATGCTGATGCCGGCCGCTGACGGCAGCAGGTATGGCAGCATCACCGCCATGTCTTTGGTGACCTGGGACTACGACGGTGATCTGTACTGCGCTCTGTCCACTGAGACTGGCGCGGGTGATGGCCGGATCAGCTATTTCGAGCTCAGCGAGGCCCGGATGCTTCCGAGCGGAGCCCCATCTGCGCCTGCTTCACCGGCTCCGGGGCCGACAGCCGTGACGGTGGTTGTCTATGCCCCAGAGGAGGAGAAGCCACCTATGGTCTCCTTCAACGAGGCGCAATCACTGCCGTTCGCCGTCCTGCAGCGCTTCGTCGCGATCGTAGCCTCCCGGTTGGAAAGCACCGGCGTATAGATCAGCCGTCACGGCAGCAGGCCCCCGACCGACATCGAGAGTTCAAGTTCAGTAGCGACAGCGGAACCGTGAAGCCCTTCCGTCTCTCAATTCGGTGAGTGATCCGAGAACAGCACGCCCTTAGGGCTCCAACTAAGACCGCGTCCTACATGGTCAGCCCGAGGAGCCGTTTGTAGCAGCAGAGTGCGGCTGCCAGTCCGAGAAAGGCCAGGTAGTTGCCGGGTTTGCGCTCGTAGCGGTGGTTGAGGCGGCGGTAGCCGGTCAACCAGGACATGGTCCGTTCGATGACCCACCTGCGGCGGCCGAGCCGCTCGCTGGAGTCGATGCCCTTGCGAGCGATGCGGACGCCGATGCGCTTGCCCCATAGCCATCGCCGCAGGTGAGGGATGTCGTAGGCCTTGTCGGCGTGAAGACGCACGGGCTTGGAATCGGCTGTATGGGTTTCGTGTCCCATGTGGAAATGGGACAGCATCGGCTTCAGCGCGCTTGTTCAATTCACGCAGCCTTGCCCACAACCACCCTGGCGTCCCGTCCGCCATGAGCCGCACCTTCGTGAACCATCGAGCCGGATGCCGCGTCATCCTGGTGTGGAGCCCGTGCCGGGTGGTGCTGTGCGAGGGAGAGCAAGGGACGGATGACGGGTGAAGTGATCGGTTTCGGGCTGTGCGTGTTGGCCGGACTGCTGTGTCTGTGGGGCGGTGTGCGGGAGGTGCGGCTGCAAGCGCGGCTGCGCCGGTTTGGCGTGCACGCCGAGGGGGCGGTGGTGGACCAGGAGCAGGCGCCGTCGGACGATTATTTGACGCCCGTCATTGAGTTCACCGACCGGCAGGGCCGACCCGTCAGGTTCCTGCCCGTGGCGACGGGGACGCGGATGGGGCTGGCCCTCCGAACCCACGTGCCGGTCGTCTATCTACCTGAACAGCCCGAGAGCGCAAGGGTATTCGCCCGGAAGCACCGCCGGTCTCACGTCGGCCTGTTTGCCGGAGGTGTGCTCTTCCTCGGCACCGCGGTTTGGGTCGTGCTCACCCGCTGAGCTTGTTCTCCTTCCTCGTTCTCACTGACGGATCCACAGTCGGATCGCGGCGACGGTGACCGTGCCGTGAAAGACGAACGCTCTCTTGTCGCTCTTCGAGGCTGCACCGTGTGACCTGGCCTTCTCCGCCTCGGCGGCAGGTCTCTCCAGTGCGCCGAGGACCTCCTCGTCCAGGTGCGTCCCGGCCGCGTCGTGGTGAGCACGCGCGATGGCTGAGTCGATGCTGACCAGGGACAGGTCCGCCTCACCCCGCCTCGCCGCTTCCACGATCAGGATCTCCAGCAGGGCCTCGAAGACGCCGGAGTCACGCCACTGCCGGAAGGGCTATGAACGGTCGATCAGGCACCGAACTCCTGCGGCATCTCCCGCCACTGCTCACCCGTCTTGAACCGCCAGATCACACCCTCGAGCTGCTGCCGTAGCCGCTCGGGATACGGACCGTACTCGTCGATCGGCAGAAACGGTCCGGTGAACTCCCACTCCGCGTCTGTCAGGTGCACTCGCGTCACAGAAGAAGATCTACCTGTCCAGGCCTCACCACTGCGCTGCACGCCTTGTCGACTGCCGGTGGGTGCTTGCCCCTATCGGTTTGGTCAACACATGGAGGCGGAGTTGATAGAAGGTGCCGTCACGCAGAGCGATGCGTTCTGGAGATCGTGCTGTCGGTCCCCTGAACGCGCGGTGCGGTGTCAGACCCTGTAGATAGTGTCCGCAGTACTTGGCCATCGCCCTGTCGAAGGAGCTCTCTTGAGTGACGCCTACTCGCCTATCCCTGAACTGAACCTGCTCAAGGAGTTCGAGGACAGCCTAGGAGGGCAGTTCTTCGCGCCGGGATTTGAGCTGATGAAGTACAACAAGGACTTGGACTGGTTCTGCGGCGATGCACCCGACGCGTACCTGGACCGGCTGATCCCCTTCGCCTACGCAACGCACTCTGGCTCGTACTACGCCTTGTGGCGCTGTGACGACCGTACTGACCTAGCCACCCTTCCCGTCATCTTTTTCGGTGACGAGGGCGATCTCTGGGTCGAAGCCGGCAACCTGCGCGAACTCTTCCAGTCACTCGCCCTTGAGTCGGACGACCCCGAAGACCGCGCTCGCCTCGCCTCCGCACGCCAGAGGTATCTCATATGGCTGCAGCAGAACTTCGGGCTCACACTGCTCGACAACTCGGATGACGGGGAGAACTTGGCCGAGTGCGCCCGACGATTCGCCATCTGGGTCTCGGAGTTCGCCTCTGACGACCTCCTCGACCATGTGCTCAGTTCGCTCGGTGTGGAAATAACCACGCCCTGATATCAACCAGGACTGAGGATATCTCCGACCTGGCCGCCGCCCTTCCCCCTGTCAGGGCAGCAGTCGGGAATGAACAGTTCAGTTCGGCTGACCGGCCGTCATCAGCTTACGGACCCCTGCCCTTGGTGCGCCCAGACGGCTCCAGGTGCCGCGCGGACGGCGCCCCGCCGCCTTCACACTGGTGGTTGTTCACCAGGCGACGGTGAGGTGGGTGGGGCCGTGGACGCCGGTATTGGCGATCCCCCCGGTAGGGGTGGTCGGGTCGGTGGGGGTGAGGGCGGGGCAGGTGGTGGAGAGTGCGGTGACGGCGTGGTGGACGAGTCGGCGGGTGTAGGCGGCGCCAGGGCAGTAGTGGATGCCCGCACCGAAGGAGAGGGAGGCGGCGTTGGGGGGCTTGTCGGGGTCGCGGTGTGCGGAGGCGAGCAGGAGCAGCAGTCGTGCGCCTGCCGGTACGGAAGTACCGGACAGTTCGACATGACGGGTCGTACTGCGGAGCCATCCCACCAGCGGTGAGTGGTGGCGGAATGTCGTCTCGACCGCCTCGTGCACCGCGTCGTCGTGGGCGGTGCCGTCGTGCCGGTGGTGGGGCGGCGGCCAGGACCCGGCGGCGCAGAGTCGCGCGACGGTTCCCACGACGGCGCGCGGGAGGAGTTCGCCGACGACGATGAGTTGTTCCATGAGGGTGGAAGCCACCTCGGCGGCGGTCATCCGTTCGCCCTCGGGGCCGGTGTGGGCGATCCACGCGTCGATGAGGTCGCTGTCGCCGGACGGGTGCCGGCGTCGTGCGACGAGGTCGGTGCAGTGGGTCCACAGGTCGGCCAGTGCGTGGGCGGCCTGGAGTTGGCTGCCGGGAGCAGGACGGCCCCAGACGAGGTCGGTGAGGGCGGCGGCCTGGTCGACGATGGTGCGGTGTCCCTCGCGTGGTACGCCGGTGAGCCTGCCGAAGGCTGCCATGACGGCCGGTTGGGCGTAGCCGGTGAGCAGGTCGCCGGTACGGCTCGGGGTGGCGGCGAACGCGGCTGTTGCTCGGGTGGTCTCCTCGGCCATGGCGCGGTCGGTCTCCCGGGCCCGGACGGCGCGGTCCGTGGTGGGGAACGTGGCCGTCATGGCACGCCGGAAGCGGGTGTGCTGGGGCGGGTCGGTGGACGACAGCACAGGGACGACGCCCGTGGCGGCCAGTACGGCTTCCGCCCGGCTGTCGAGTGGGTGGATGGGTGTGTAGGTGAGGGCGGTGGAGTAGGTGCCGGTGGCGTCGCGGAGCACGGTGTCGAGGTCGTGGTGGCGCGAGAGGACCCACAGGTCGAACTCCGGGTCGTGGAAGACGGGGTGGTGTTCGCGCAGGTGTGCATAGAGGGTGTCCGGCGCACCGGCGGAGTGAGTGAGGATGGCGCCGGGGACGGTGGTCGGGCAGTGCGGGAAGTCCTGCCGGGGGCACCGTCCCGCGCCGTGTCCGGTGCGGGCGGTGGAATGGGTCAGTGCCATGGCTTCGAGGGTTGTCCGGTTCGGCGGTCAGGCGGCCGAGGAGGCAGTGGCGGAGTCGGCCGACGGGGTCGGGGGGGCGCCGGCGGGTCGGGGGCGGGCCACCAGCATGACGGCGTCGTCGTTGAACCGGTCGGTGCCGTTGGCGAAGTGGGCCCGCAGCGCCGGGAGAAGGGCGGTGCGCAGGTCGGCGAGGCGGGGGTGGCCGGTGTTCCAGAACTCTGCGAGTACCTGGGCGGCGGCTTCGGCCTTGGCTTCGGGGCCGGGCTCGGGGAAGACGACGTCGACTCGGGCCCGGGTGAAGGAGATGTCCGTGAAACCGTGTTCGGCGAGGATGTGGGCGGCCCGGCTGAGCAGGTAGCCCTGGTGGTCCCGGGGCTCGCCGAGCAGGTCGGCGCAGGTGGTGTTCCACAGGGCGATGAGTTCGTTGTCCGGGGCGCCTTGTACGAGCACCACCTTCGCCTGCGGATGCGTGCGGTCCACCATGCGCGCCAGTTCCGCGGCTGCCTTGTCCAGGTCGTCGCAGTAGTGCAGCACCCAGGTCGCGACGGCCGCGTCGAATCCGCGGTCGGGGAAGGGTAGTTGCTCGGCCCGGCCGGGCAGGACCCGCACGCCCCGGTCTTCGAGGGGGCGCATGGCTGCTTCGCGGGCAGCGTGTGGTTCGACGGTGGTGACCCGGCCGAGCCGCGCGGCAATCTCCCGGACCACGGCGCCCGTCCCGCCGCCCACGTCGAGCACCTCGTGGTTGTCGGCGAGCGTGTCGGCAACCAGGGCCACGTCCTGGCGCTCGAACCGCGCCTCCATTCCCAGCCAGCCCGTCTCGCTCAGCTCGTGCGGGCCCCGGTACGCCTCGGGCAGCGGGTAGGGGCCGGCGAGGGCGTGCGTGGGCGCCGCCGGGCCGCCGGGCTTGATCGCGTAGATGAACAGGTGCTCTTCCTCGCCCATGCCCGGGAAGTCGGGGCAGAACACGCTGAGTTGCTCGTGCACGATGGTCAGGCCTGCGGCTTCCAGCAGGTCGCGGTAGGTCTCGGCCGGGTAGCTGGTACAGCGGATGGTGTGGCCCATCCACTGCAGTTCCTCGTCCTCGGCGTCGAAGGGCACGGTCGCGAAGACGAACAGGCCGCCCGGCACCAGCCATTGGGCGATTCCTGCGAGCGTGGCGTCCAGGTCGGTGCGGGGCATCTGGAGGAGCGGGAAGAACGCGGTGATTGCGTCCCAGCTCCCCGGCGCCTCAGGCAGGGTCCGTACGTCGGCCAATTCGAAGTGGGCTCCGGGCACTTGAGAGCGGGCCAGGTCGACCATGGTCTGGGACACGTCACAGCCGGTCACACGGTGGCCGGCCGCGGCGATCCGCTCCGCCGTGGGCCGGCCGGTGCCGGAGCCGATGTCCAGCACTCGTGAGTTTCGCGGCAGTCGGGCGAGCAACCAGTCGATCGCGGCCAGTTGCTCGGGCAGGTGCGCGTACGTGTCCTCGTACGTCTTGCCGAGCGCGTCGAACGGGCGGGCGGCGGTCTCTGCGGAAGCGAGAGTGGTGACTGGGGCCGGGACGGCGGACTCCACGGTCATCATGCGGTGCTCCTCTTTCCGGACGTGGTGATCATCAAGCCGGACGGGACACTACACTGCGAAGTCGATCAAGCACGGACAGTCGTCAACCTGTGCTGACCCATGCCCGTTTCCCCTGGAGCTCCCATCCGTGACCGGCCCCACCGACGTCGGCCACGCCCACTACTTCGCCTTCCGCGACCGTCTCCTCGGCGACCTGCGCACCACGATTCTGACCGGTGAGCAGCTCTGCGAAGCCGGACGGCTCATCTACCGCCGCCCCGAGGCCTTCTCCCTCTACGGCATCCCCGCTCCGCGCATGGCGAGCGCCGACATCCGCCTGCTCGGGCGCACCGCCATCGAGTGCTGCATCGACGACTACGCTGCCGCCGTAGCCGACGCCCTCCTCGATCAGCACGCCCTACTGCCCGATGACGGCGAACAACTGCAAGTCGTGGACCTGTTCTGCGGCTCGGGCAACTTCTCCCACCACTTGGCCGCCCGCCTCGGCACCCGTGTACAGGCCGCCGAACTCGACCCGGACGTCTACGAGGCGACACGCCACAACCTCGAACAGGTGGAATCGGCGATCGACCTGCACCACCTCGACTACCGCGACCTGCTCGGCAAACTCCCCGCCCAGAGCGAACGAGACACCTACTTCGTCGAACCGCCCTGGGGCCCCGCCTTCACCCCCGCCGGCCTCGACCTCACCCGTACCTCACCCCCCGTCCCCGCGATCCTCGACGACATCCGCCGCTCCCGCGCCGGTCATCCCTGCGTCATCGCGATCAAGACCAACGACCACATCGCCCACGACTCTCTCAACCGCTCCTTCACGGGCGCCCGCCACCTGCGAACCATCACCCCCGAGCCCGCCCTCCCCCACGGCGCCAACATGGACTTCCACCTGTACCAACTCACCAGCTGACAACGCGCCCACAGCACACATCGACCTGACAACACCCACAGCCATCGAGGGCGCGTAGCCACCGGCGCCGGGTACAGGGCAGTAATCGCGGTGCAGTGCGTGGGCGAGGACGTCCTCTCCCACGCACGCCGCGATGGACACAAGCGTCATCCCATCAGGGCTCCCGGTCGTCAGCCGTTGCCGTCACTGTTGGCGGTGCCGCCCCTCCGAGGGGACGGCTTCGCGGCCCGGGCGGCGACGATCAACCGACGCGAGGCGGCTCGCTGACAGCGACATCATCCGCCTGGACGACGGCCCCTTGAGGCGCAGTACGACTGGGTCCCCGCGACCTGGTGCCGTCAGTCTCACCTCTCGGCCGTGGCAACCCTGCCCGAGGGGGCAAGATTTTCGCGAACTGCCCTATGAGCTATGCCACTTTGCGGGGACGGACGGTGCAGCAGCCGGGGAGGCTCCGGATCGCGGATGTCGTCGCGGACCGCGTCGGCTTCCCACCTTGCTCGAGCCGACAGGTGTTGCAGGCCGTCCGGGGCCGCGTCCCCGGCATACTCGGCAAGCGTCCAGCAGTTCTCGTGGCCGTACCGATGCCCGGGCCAGCCCGCCTACTCCATCACGCTCTGCGAGCGGCGTGAGGCCCAGCCCACCCGGTGGCAGCCACCACCTCCCGCGCGATGTCCACGACAGGCCGTCCGTCCGTCACCACCCGTACCGTTTCCGCCGGGGCTCTCTGGTCCAGGAGCCGTGCCTTGCGGGCACTGCCTTCCAGCTCCTGCTCCAGTTCCGAACCGAGTTCCCGGCCCACCAACCGCTCGCGAGCGGTGGCGTCGGAGGCGGTGAGCAGGACGCGTGTGATCCCCACCCCGGCTCCCATGGCACGCTCAAACATGCCCGTCGCCTCAGGCAGCACACTCACGGTGTTCGTATAGATCAGGCGCCGGTAGCCGCGCCGCGCGAAGTTCGCCCACACGGCAGTCAGGTTGCTCTCGGTGATCTCCGCGCGGTGCGGATCTCCCTCTGGTGCCGGATGCACCTGCCCCATGAAGTCACCCTCGATGATCGCGTGAGAGACCGCTGCGGCGCGCAGAAGCGCCGAAACCTCCCACCCCACCGTGGTCTTGCCAACACCAGCTCGTCCTCCGATGAGCAGTACTTCCGCGTGATTCATGAGGGCAGCGTGCCAGCGGGTGACAGCCTCACGCGATCCGATATCGATCCGTTCGCATGAGGGCAACTCACTGCGCTCCAGGGCGCGTAGGGGACGGGGGCGCAGCGAGGTGCGGGTGGGTTGACCGTCTCCAACGAGGGGCACCGTTCCTGTGACTTGCGGCTTTTTCTGTGCGTGACCTGTGCGTTGCGTGACCTTCGCCCAACGAGGCCCACCGTTCGTCTGCCCTTCACCCAGTGCCAGTCCGGTGCTTCTAGGGTTACGGCGCCGCTCCCCCCGAACGTCCGTCACTTCTGTCCGGAGGACAGTCATGACCGTCGTCAAGGCGCCCAAGCGCAACCGACGTCCCCTTACCGCACTGGCCGGGGCTGTCGCCCTCACCGCCACGTCGATCGGCCTGTGGACCGCCACAGCCTCCACCGCTCAGGCCGCCGCTCTCCCGACCCCCGACCACGTGGTGGTCGTGGTGATGGAGAACCACGCCTACTCGCAGGTGATCGGCAGCTCCAGCGCCCCGTACATCAACAACACCCTCAAGGCGGGTGGCGCGAACCTCACCCAGTCCTACGGCCTCACCCACCCCAGTGAGCCGAACTACTACATGCTCTTCTCGGGCTCCAACCAGGGCCGCACCGATGACAGTTGCGTCACCGTCGGTTCCATCTCCGCACCCAACCTCGCCTCCGAGCTGATCGCCGCGGGTCAGACCTGGAAGAGCTACAACGAGTCGCTGCCCAGCCAGGGTTCGACGGTCTGCAGCAGCGGCAACTACGCGCAGAAGCACAACCCGTGGTTCGGCTTCTCCAACGTGCCGACGAACACCGCGATGACCATGGCGCAGTTCCCGACCGACTACACGACTCTGCCCAAGGTCTCCTTCGTCGTCCCGAACCTGTGCAGTGACATGCACGACTGTTCGGTCTCGACGGGCGACACCTGGATCCAGAACCACCTGGGCGCCTACGCCACCTGGGCCCAGACCCACAACAGCATCCTCGCCGTCACCTTCGACGAGGACAACAAGCTGTCCGGCAACCGCATCCCCACGGTCCTGTACGGGCAGCACGTCGCCCCCGGCAGCTCCAGCTCCACTACCTACAACCACTACAACGTACTGCGTACCGTGGAGGACCTGGCCGGTCTGACCACGCACGCGGGCAACGCCGGTTCGGCTGCCGACATCACCGGCATCTGGAACTGACGCCCGTGTATCTCGCGGACTCCCGCAGCACCAAGCCCGCCGTCGCCTCGGACACCCGTCCGGGGCGGCGGCCGGCCGCCGTGCCCGGCACCGTGCTGGCCCTGGGTGCGGTCAGCCTGATCACGGACGTCTCCTCGGAGATGGTCACCGCGGTCCTGCCGCTCTACGTGGTCGTGGGCCTCGGCCTGTCGCCGCTCGGGTTCGGGCTGCTGGACGGCATCAACAACGGTGTCGGGGCCCTGGTCCGGCTGGCCGGCGGGCACCTCGCCGACCGGGGAGGCCGTCGGCACAAGGTGGTGGCGGGCCTCGGCTACGGCCTGTCGGCTGTGTGCAAGCCGCTGCTGCTGATGGCCCACACGCTCCCCGTGATCAGCGCCGTACTCGCAACCGACCGCACCGGCAAAGGGCTGCGCACCGCCCCCCGGGACGCGATGATCTCGCTGGCCACCGAACCCGAGCACCGGGGACGGGCGTTCGGGGTGCACCGTGCCATGGACACCACCGGTGCGCTGCTCGGCCCGCTCGTCGCGTTCGCCGTGCTGCGGGCCACCGTCGACGGCTACGATGCGGTCTTCGCGGTCAGTGGCTGCGTCGCCGCATTGGGGGTCCTGGTGCTGGTGCTCTTCGTGCCCCGTCGCATCGCCCCCGCCCATGTCGTACAACTGCCCGAATCGGCGCGGCCGGTGCTGCGCGATGCGCTCGGACTGCTGCGCCGCCCAGAGCTGCGCCGGCTCACCGTGTGCGCGACCCTCCTCGGCCTGACCACCGTCAGCGACTCCTTCCTCTATCTGCTGCTCCAGCGCGAAGGGGACCTGCCCGCCCATCTGTTCCCGCTGCTGCCGCTGGGCACCGCCGCCGTCTTCCTGCTCCTCGCCGTCCCGCTCGGCTCACTCGCCGACCGCATCAGCCGCCGCCGGCTCTTCCTGGGCGGCCACGGCATCCTGCTGCTCGGCTACGGCCTGGTGCTCTCCCCTTGGCACGGCGTACCGGCCGTGGTCGCCGTCCTCGTGCTGCACGGCACCTTCTACGCCGCCACCGACGGAGTCCTCGCGGCCGCCACTGCCGACGCCGTGCCGGCACAGCACCAAGGTGCCGGGCAGGCGCTGGTCGGCACCGGCCAGGCGCTGGCCCGATTCACCTGCTCCCTCGCCTTCGGCGCGGTCTGGAGCCTGTGGGGCGGGCAAACCGCACTCGCCGGCACCGCCGCCGCACTGGCCGTCAGCGCCCTCGTGGCCTCGTTCGTCCTTCGTCCCGCCGATGAGGTGTCCACATGACCAGAAGCACCCGACTGGTGATCCTGCTGGCCGCCGTCCTGGTGCTCGGGAGCATCGGCACCGGGGCGGTGCTCTACGCCGCCCACCGGTCGGGCATGCGTGACCAGCAGCAGGCGAACGGTCCGACCGTGCGGCCCGGAACCGTCTCGCTCCGGCCGGCGGCCGGACGTCGGCTGCTGGTTCGCAACCTGGCCTGGGGTCCGCACCGCGACGAGATCTCCACCGTGCCCGCCGACGATCCCCAGGGCCCGCGCACCGCATCGGGCGTCAAGTGTCTGCGTTTCCACGCGGCTGCCGGTACCGGCATCTGCCTGCAGGCCGTGCACGGCGCACTGCAGGACACCTACCGGGCGGTCGTACTCGACTCGCACCTGCACGAGCTGCACCACTTCCCGGCAGCGGGCATCCCCACCCGGGCCAGGGTCTCACCCTCCGGCCGCCTGGTGGCCTGGACGGTCTTCGTCAGCGGCGACTCCTATGCCGGCACCAACTTCTCCACCCGCACCGCCATCGTCGACACCCGGACCTGGGCGATGGACGACAACCTGGAGACCTTCCGCATCACCAAGGACGGCCGTCCCTACCGCTCCGCCGACACCAACGTCTGGGGTGTCACCTTCGCCGACGACACCCGCTTCTACGCAACACTGGCGACCGGCGGCCGGACCTATCTGGTCCGCGGCGATGTCGCCGCACGCACCCTCACCACCCTGCACCGTAACGTCGAATGCCCCTCCCTCTCCCCCGACGGCACCCGGATCGCCTACAAGAAACGCGTCAAGGGTGCCTCTCCCGACGCGCCCTGGCGGCTGTACGTCCTCGACCTGCACACGATGAAGGAGACCGCGACCGCCGAACAGCGCAACATCGACGACCAGGCTCTGTGGGCCGACAACTCCACCCTCGTCTACGCCCTTCCCGGCGACTACGGCTCAGACCTGTGGACCGTCCCCGCCGACGGCACCGGCACGGCCCGCCGACTGATGACTTCCGCTGTCGCTCCCGCCTACCTGGGATGACAGCCCGCCGGCCCCTTGAGCAGGCCGTCCTCTGGCCGCCGAGCTGCCCGGGAGGCGTGGGCCCGGTTCGCCAGCCACCTGCTCCGGCCGGGTCCCGGTTCCTCAAGGAGATGGGCGACGCCGACCGCGACCAGTGGACGTAGTGGCGCGAGCGATCACACCGTCTTGACTTGGCCACCGTCGATGGTGAACTCGGCGCCGGTGATGTTGCCGGCAAGTGGCGAGGCGAGGAAGAGAGCCAGATCGGCGACTTCGTGAGGTTCGGTGACCCGTCCGGTGGAGATGCCCATGCTCTGCGGCACGAGTACATCGATGGCTTCCTGTGCGGTGGTGCCGGCCTGAGCCGCCGTCGCGTCGGCGAAGCCGCCCGGAGCGGTCCAGAAGGGCGTGCGGACCGGCCCTGGGGCGATCGCGTTGACCCGGATGCCCCGCGGTGCGAACTCCTCGGACAGTGACTTGGTCAGGCTGGTCAGCCCGGCTTTGGCCGCGGAGTAGTCCACGACCATGGGGAATGGCAGGCGCGCGTTGATGGAGCTGATGTTGATGATGGACCCCTCGCCCGCGTCCAGCAGGTGAGGAAGGGCCGCGCGACTGGCTCGGACCGCGCTGAACAGGGTCACATTGAAGATCCGTTGCCACTCGGCGTCGTCGATGTCCAGGAAGCTCGGACGGGACGTCGCGGTACCCAGATTGTTGACCAGGATGTCGACCCGGCCGTACTGGTCCGCCGCGAGCCTGACGAGGGTGTCTGGTCCGTCTGCGGTGGACAGGTCGACCGGAACTGCGGTGACGCCGTAGTTCTCATGGAGTGCTGTGAGCTCAGGAGTGACGCTCCGGCTGCCGGCGACGACGTGCGCGCCTTCACGGGCGAACGCATCGGCGATGGCGAGGCCGATGCCCTTGCTCGCCCCGGTGACGACAGCGACCTTGTCTTTGAGCTGGAGGTCCATGAGGGTCCTTTTCTGTGTTGATCACCGCATATGTCGAGAGTACGCGGAACCGACGCCACCGGCTCAGGCGAGCGCCCTCGCTCGGTCGCGCAGCGACCCCTCACCCGCCAACCGCACGGCCCGGCCCGGCCCACACAGCGGTCATCGTCCACAGTTGGCCACTCTCCTTGACCCGGTCGGCGAAGCCGGCCTGCGCTCGGGGTCGCAGCCGGCCACCGATGACCTGGGGCAGCTGATCTGCCGCTGATTGCACAGGTCGATCGCGTGAAGTTCTCCTCGGGTGATGGGGCGCTGGAGATCGAGCCGATGCGTCCGGTGGGCCGTCGATGCGGCGCGACAGGGAGGACCTGTTCACCGTCACGGAGCCGTTGCAGCGGCCGGTGGGGCGAGCGTCCTGTCGCGGTGGACGAGTAGGTGCGGGCCGTGGCCGGCCTGACCCGCGACAACGAGGTCGCTGCCCCAGTCGCCGCCGACCAGCTGAAACGGCCGACGGTCACCGAGCACGTCGCCCCCCCGCCCAGAACCTGCTAGGGCGTGCCCCTTCGATCAGTTAGCTCGTTGCTCTGGCCATGATGAGTCGGGGGGATCTGACGGACGGTGAGTGGGCTGTGCTGGAGCCTCTGCTGCCGGTCAGCACCAACCGGTGGGGCCGGTGGCGGGATCACCGGCAGGTGATCAACGGGATCATTCACCGGCTGAGCACGGGCGTACAGTGGTGCGAGCTGCCCGAACGCTTCGGCCCGTGGAAGACCGTCCACAAACGGCACGCGCTGTGGTGGGCTGACGGAACCTGGGAGACGCTCCTGCGGCACGTCCAGGCCGCCGCCGACGCCGAGGGCGACATCGACTGGAACATCAACGTCGATTCCACGGTCGCCCGTGCTCATCAGCACGCAGCGGGCGCGCGCAAGGATCCACCGCCGTTGCTGCCGGACTCTTCAAAAGGGCTCCGCGAAGATCGGTTCAGCATCTGGCGGCGGTGGTGCGCCTGCGCGACCTGCTGGAGGAGGCGGTGCGGCAGGCGAAGCACTAGGCCGTTCCCGCGGCGGGCTGACCTGCAAAATCCGCATTGCCGCGGAGGGCCGCTGCCGCCCACTGGCTTTGCTCGTCACGCCAGGCCAGCTGGCGGACTGCACCCAGTTCGAGCCTGTCATGGACAAGATCCGCGTTCCCCGCCGGGGACCCGGCCGTCCTCGTCGCACGCCGGACAGCGTGAGTGCCGACAAGGCATACAGCAACCGTAAGGTCCGCGGCTACCTCCGCAATCGGGGCATCCGGCATGTGGTCCCGGAGAAGAAGGACCACAAGGCGCACGCTTGCGCCGGGGTTCACGCGGGGGACGGCCCCCGGGCCTCGACAAGGCCCGGTACAAGGAGCGCAACACGGTGGAGCGGGCCATCGGGAAGTTGAAGCAGTTCAGAGCCGTCGCCACCCGTTACGACAAGCGCGGATACGTCTACCTCGGCAGCGTGACCGTAGCCGCACTCCTCATCTGGCTCCGCTCGTAGCCCGGAGGATTTGCTCACTCCTGGGTCTTGAGGTCTTCCAAACCGGCCGCGACCAGCAGCGGGGTGAACTCCACAACGCTGTGCGTGGCGACGCCGTTGAGGACGTACGGATCGGTGGCGAGAAGGCGGTCAAGCTCTTCGGCGGGCATCCGGGGGACGAGGTAGACACCACCGACCAGAGGCACCTGGCGCCCGGCAACCAGAAGCAATTTCCGGGATATGAGCTGGTTCAGCCAGTCGCCGTGGGCCGGCCTCCAAGAGTCCACTTCATCCAGCGGTGCCGTGTAGGTCACTGTGACAACGAACATGCCCGGACCGTAGCGGAACACCAAGGACTGCAGCGATCACATTTCATGATCCGGAAGACAGGCTCCGGCTAATGCGGTCCCGGCGGTTCCGGGGAAAGGCCGGGGATCACCGTGAACGTTGCGTCCTTCCGGGCCAGGTCGCTGTCGACCTCTTCGACGAAGAGGTGGAAGTCCCTGTGCCGCAGGAACCGGTTGGGGAAGTTGAAGGACCGGAACGACACCGCCTTCGGGTTCGCGAGTCCCGGGACCATGGCGAACGTGGCATCCTTCCGCATCTGCTGCAGGTCCGGGGACTCGGGCGGAGGTGCCGACCCGGGGGGAACGAGCGGGGAGTTCGGGCCTTCGTGGAGTTTGACGCGGAAGTCCTGGTGCCGCAGGAAGTGGAGGGGGAAATTGACAGACCGGAAGGACACGAGGCTGTGGTCCGCCAGGCCGTTCACCATGTCGAAGGTGGCGTCGTCGCGGTCCAGGTCGCTCGCGACGGCTGACAGCTCGCCCAAGAAGTTCGCGTGCCGGACGAAGTGATCGTCGATGTTGAAGGACTTGAGCGAGGAACCCATGGTGTGCACTCCCTTGCGGCCGTCGGAGGCAATCGCCTGTCAGGAAAACGCCCCGAAAGAAGCGTCTCTCCGTCCGGGCGACCCCACCAAGCCGGATCGTCCCTTTCCTGCGAATGGCGGCGGTGAGGGTGCCTCTCTACGGGTGCGGGCGTAGTATCCGGCCGCCCGGGCCGGAGTCGGCTCCCGGACTCTGAATTTCAACAATCTGGGCGACGAGACGTGCGACCGGATCCGCGAACGCATCACAGCCGTCCGTACGATCCAGCACACCATCCAGTACCCCGACCTGGCCGCCTCCTGCCACACCTTCGTGGCAGCCTTGAGCCGGATGGACCCTCATCTGCGCGGACAGGAAGCTTACCGACGGCGAGCGCGAGACCGTCCGCCGTCAGACCGGCCGGATCCGCGCGGCGCGGGCGATGCCGAGGGCGCACCGCCGCCCGTCACCGCTCGGTCGCGGTCGCAGTCCGGTCCGGAAAGAAGTCGGCGCCCTGCACGTCGTTCATCGCCTTGGTGAACTCCGGGTCACCGAGGCGGCGTTCCATCTCCCGCGGGCTGACGTCCTCCACGCGTGTCTGGATCCAGTACAGGTTGCCCAGCGGATCGCGCACGCGGCCGACCCGGTCGCCGAAGAACAGGTGGGTGACCTCGGTGACCGAGGTACCGCCGGCCTCGATGGCCTGCCGGTGCACGGCGTCGGCATCCTCCACGTAGAGGCGCAGAAAGCCAGGGGTCGGCGGCCACTCCGGGCGCGCGTCGAACAGCATCACCACCGAGTCGCCGATCCGCACCTCCGCATGCTCGATACTGCCGTCCTCACCGGCCAGGCATGCGAGTTCCTCGGCACCAAAGGCCCTCTTCATGAAGTCGATGAGCCGCACTGTGTCGCGAGAGATGATCCACGGCGTCACGGTGTGATAGCCCGCGGGAACCGGCTTTACCGACATGAGAACTACCTCCATGCGAGCGGATGCCTCAACAGTGAAGAATCTAGGAAGCATTGAGGCCAGATCTTGTCCTACTTGAGCCGTGCAGCACCCTCTTGAACCAGCCCACAAGAACACCGCCGTCGAACCACGGACGCAGCCGGAGGCGGACGCCGCAACCGCAACGGCGCATCTGCAGCCGCCCCCTGCCCCGGTCCACCCTCGTCAACCAACCGCACTGCCTCACCTCCCGCTGAAGCAACGGATCCCGGCCGACACCCCCGTCAGGCACCAGCCGGGATCCGTTGGTACGACTTCCACCCGGGAAAGTGAGCCGGAAGCGGTGCTGCGCATCGCCCATCCCGGCGGCCGGTAAGCGTGCCGAGGAGGGTGGGGTTGTTCTGGCGGTGCCCGGCTTGGTTCACGACAAGCGTCAGTACCTGAGCGGGACTTCGGACGGCTCCTTGCGGGTGGATGTTCACGGGTTGGACAGCGGGGGGTGCGGGTGTCAGTCCGGCTCAGGTGTTTTCGTCGCCGGCGGCGAGGATGGTGCGGCCGGCCGCGAAGAGCCGTGCGCAGCGTTGCGTCATGGCTTCGGGTGACTGGTCGGGGTGGTTGACCCACCAGCGGACCAGGGCGGTACACAGGCCGCGCCAGGCGTATTTGAGGGCGTCGGCGTCGAGCGGGTCGCTGGATCCGGCCGCTTGCAGGAGGTCGGCGGTGCCGGTCGCGGCGAGGTCGTCGATGGCGCTGCGGTAGTGCGCCGCGCGTCGGGCGGCGTCACTGTCGGGCGGCAGCGTGGCGTCGTAGAGGACGAACCACGCCTCGCGCTGCCCGTCCAGCGCGGTGAACAAGGAGTGCAGCACGCGCAGGGAGGTGGGCGGCGCGTCGGAGGCGTGTTCGGCCATCGCGGCGCGGATGGCGTCCAGGAGTCGGTCGCCCACCGGGTCCAGGCAGGCGAGGTAGAGGTCCTGCTTGCTGCCGAAGTAGTGATGCAACAGCGGCTTGGTGACGCCCACGCGGGCGGCGACGGCGGCCACGGTGGTGGCGTCGTAGCCGTGGCGGCCGAACTCCTCGGTGGCCGCTGCCAGGACCTGTCGTTCGCGCGCGGCCCTGGGCACGCCCTTGGTGCCGGCCCTGGAAGGGAGCGTTGTCATGGGACCTGATATTACCCTAGGGTAATTTTCCGTTGGGTAAATTACCTGGACCCCGCTGGGAGCACACTCATGCCCGCCACCCCGTCCCGCCCCGGCACCTCCCGCACCCGCTCCTGGTGGGGCTGGGGCTATGCCGACGCCCACCCCGACGACGCCGAATGCATTGCCATGGGCGCCCTGCTGCCGGGCACCCTCGCCCGCCCGCTGCCGATACCCCAGGTCACCGACCTCCCCATCGCCCGACCCGCCGCGACACCCCCGCCCGCACTGGCGCACCTGGTCACCGCCGATCCCCAGGCGCGCGCCGCCCATGCCATGGGCAAGGCCTACCGCGACGTCATCCGCGCGCTGCGCGGCCGCCCCGGCAGGATCCCCGACCTGGTCGCCCGACCGACCGGTGATCAGGAGGTCGCCGACCTGCTCGACTGGGCCGGCGAGCACGGCGTGGCCGTCATCCCCTTCGGCGGCGGCTCCTCGGTCGTCGGCGGCGTGGAGTACCGCGGCGACGCCCACCGCGCCGTCCTCTCACTCGACCTCACCTCCATGGACCGCGTCCTGGAGATCGACACCACCAGCCGCTCAGCCCGCATCCAGGCCGGCGCACTCGGCCCCGTGCTCGAAGAGCAGCTACGGCCCCACGGCCTCACCCTGCGCCACTTCCCGCAGAGCTTCGAGTTCTCCACCCTCGGCGGCTGGCTCGCCACCCGCGCCGGCGGCCACTACGCAACCGGCCACACCCACATCGACGACTTCGTCCAGTCCCTGCACGTGGTCACACCCGCCGGCGCCGGCACGTCCTGGCGCTTGCCCGCATCCGGCGCAGGCCCCTCCCCCGACCGCCTCTTCCTCGGGTCCGAGGGCGCCCTCGGTGTCATCACCGAGGCCTGGATGCGCCTACAGGAACGCCCGCGGCACAAAGCCTCGACGTCCGTGGCCTTCACCGACTTCCGCCAGGCACTCGACGCGGTGCGTGCCATCGCCCAGTCCGACCTCGCCCCCGCCAACTGCCGCCTCCTCGACCCCGGTGAAGCACTGCTCTCCGGCGCCTCCCACGACGGCTCCTCCGTCCTGATCCTCGGCTTCGAATCCGCCACCACCCGCGTCGACGGCCGCCTCAGCGACGCCCTCGACCTGGCCCGCGCTCACGGCGGCCGCGCCGGGACACCGACCACGGACCGGGACGCCCCAGCCGACACGGCCGTGATCGCCTGGCGCTCCGCGTTCCTGCGCATGCCCTACCTACGCGACGGTCTGGCCCGCATGGGCGCCGTCATCGAAACCTTCGAAACCGCAGCCACCTGGGACAAGATCCCCACCCTCATCGACGCCGTCCGCACCCAGGTCAGCGCCGCCGCCCTCAAAGCCACCGGACACCCCGCCACCATCAACTGCCGCCTCACCCACGTCTACCCCGACGGCGCCGCCCCCTACTTCACCGTCGCCGTCGCCGGCCGACCCGGCAACGAACTCGAAATCTGGGACGACATCAAAGCCGCCGCAAACGACGTCCTCAACCGCCACCACGCAACCATCACCCACCACCACGCCACCGGCCGCGACCACCGCCCCGCCTACGACCGCCAACGCCCAGAGCCCTTCGCTCTCGCGCTGCGCGCCGCCAAGGGCGCCCTGGACCCCCATCGCATCCTCAACCCAGGCGTCCTCGTCGACTGACAACACTCCCACCCTCGGTGCCGCCCACGGCCCGCGCCCGGCCCGGCCCGGCCCGAAGACCAAACCCCGCGACGCCGCCGCATCCCCGCGCACAGTCGCCGCGAGAGAAACCAGCCCCCGAACTCTGATGGGAATCCTTGAAAGGACGGCAAGTGGAGACGGCTCCCTGTAGGAGGCGTCGGCCCTCCTGATGGTGGGATGTGCTGGTGTTCTACGAAGAGCTCAGCGCCTACAAATACTCCGATGACGGAGACACGTTCACCGACTGCACCACTGGCGTGCGCTTTGTCAGCTTCCAGCCCGCCTACGAGCGGCTCAACGTGGGCTGGCTGGAAGCCGGTCGGCCCTGGAAGCAAGGGCCGGCCCCCGACGGCTTTACCGGCGAGCTGCTGGGAATCTTGGCAGCTCAGGAAGTGAACGGGACGCTGGGCCTGCACGACTGCGACTTCTGTCCCGGACTAGACGCCTCCGGCCTGTGGTTCACTCCCCGGCCAGGGGACCGCTGCGCCGGCGCGGGCACCAGCGAGATCCGCGTCCCTGGCCCGCCCGGCATCGCCTTCGCCGCTCCGCAGCTGGTCGGACACTACGTGGTTGACCACGGCTACCTGCCACCTCGCACATTCGTCGACGCCGTGTTCGCCTTCGATCTGGAGAAGGCGTCCTCCACCTTGTACCCCTGGATCACGTTCCCCTGGATTCCTGATGGTGCCGACTTGTACGACGCCAGGGTCGAGTGACGCCGACTGCAGGGCGGATGCCATGGCCGTCACGGAACTGCGGCCGGAGCCTTGAAAGCGGCCAGGTGTGACGTCACCCCAGTTCGTTGCACCCATATGGGGAAGGTGGGGAGCGAAGAGTGGATCCTGGCTTGGGCGTTCGATGAGTGCTTGTCAGTGGGGGCTGTCAGGATGCGGCCATGGATCCTTCGAAAGTCGTTCGTGCACTGTGGGAGCGCATGCAGGCCCGGGACTGGGCCGGGTTGCGTGAGTTGCTGGCCGAGGACCTGGTGGTGGAGTGGCCGGTCAGCGGCGAACGGATCGTAGGGCCGACGCACTACGTCCGCGTCAACGCCGAGTATCCGGAGGGGTGGTCAATCCGGGTGCTGCGGGTCGTCGCCGAGGGCGACCAGGTGGTCTCCGAGGTGGAGGTTCCGCACGAAACGATGGGCGTGCATCGGGTGGCGTCGTTCTGGACAGTGCGGGATGGAAAGGTCATAGCTGGCCGGGAGTATTGGAGTGAGTTGGGCTCCGATCCGTCGCCGGAGTGGCGGGCTGGCCTGGTGCAGCCGTTGTGAGAGAACTGGCCGACGCCTGGGGCCCGCCGACCGTCAGGTTGGCGGGCCCCTGAATCCATGGCGGTCACTCGAAGGATGCGCAAGCGGCCGCGGTTCTAGGCGACGCTCCGCTGGGCGGCCTCGCTCAGGTTGTGCCGGAGATGGCACAGGTCGGCGACCTGGACCGCCTGCGGGGCTCCTGCCGCGGTGCCCTCGGCGGCGAACGGCGCGCGGTCCCGGCAGACGACCTCGACCCCGGGTTGCTGTGCGAGTCAGGTGAACGGAAGCCAGGCGAGCAACGGCCCGGCCTGCCAGGGCGAGACCAACCGCGGCGATGGACGGAAACAACAGCTCCATCAGCCAGAGCACGGAAGCTGGTGGACTCCTCCACCGCCCGAACCGTCGGAGGTGAACTTCACCCCGCTACGTGAGCAGGACCTGACCGTGGCCGGCTTCGGTCCGGCCATTGAATTCGGCGGGGAACTATTCGCTGCGGGCAGTGCAAGGGCGGGCTCTCTCGTGCCGGTGGGCAGGGCAGCAGGCAGCGAGGTAGGGGTTTCCTCCCGCCCCAGGCAGCGGGGCGGCGCAAGCAAGCGGAATTCGAAACCGGAACCGCAGGCGGGCGTGGTGCCGCATCAGAGGACACATTCCACCTGGTTTGGTCAAGATTTACTTTTCCGGAATCCGTCTGCATAGTGGCGCCTCGAAATAGTGCCGGGCTGGACACGGAGGGCCTTTTCTTGTCGCAGATCAACGACGGTGCCGCACGCGAGGTGGAGCTTGAGCGAGTTCAGGTGTCCGTCATAGGCGAGCTGTTGGACGAGCGACTGGCCGGTGCGCGGGCGCAGCTGGCGCGCGTACTCGCCTCGCCGCCCGGTGGTGCGGGCGAGACGTACGAGCGGGAGGTGACGGCCGGAAGGCTGGCGGGGGAGGTTCGTCGGCTGGAGGGGGCCGAGGACGGGTTGGTCTTCGGCCGGATCGACCTGGCGGACGGGACTGTCCTGCGGATCGGGCGGCTGGGTCTGCAAAGGGACTTGGACGAGCTGCCGCTGCTGGTGGATTGGCGAGCCGAGGCCGCGCGGCCTTTCTATGAGGCGACACCAGTTCATGCCATGGGGCTACGGCGGCGCCGCCATCTGCGCCTGGCGGAACGCACGGTGGTGGGGGTGAGCGATGAGCTGCTTGACGGCTCCGCACCCACCGGACAGGACGTGGTCGGCGACGGCCCGTTGACGGCGGCGCTCCAGGAAAGGCGCACCGGGCGGATGGGTACGGCGGTTGCCACGCTCCAGGCCGAGCAGGACGCGATCGTCCGGTCGCCCAACCGCGGGGTAACGGTGGTGCAGGGTGGTCCGGGCACCGGAAAGACAGTTGTGGCGCTGCACCGCGCCGCGTATGTGCTGTACGCGTTTCCGAAGGCGTCAGAGCGCGGCGTGCTCGTGCTGGGGCCGAACGCGCGGTTCCTCGACTACATCTGCCAGGTCCTGCCCTCGCTCGGGGAGAGCAACGTCGTCTTGGCGACGTGCGAGGAACTGGCCGGCGTCGTGCCGGGCACTGCTGACCCCTTCGACGTGGCACGCCTGAAGGGGAGTGCCGCACTGGCAGACGGGCTGGCCGCCGTGGTCCGCTCGCGGCAGGCCCCGGGCGGCGACTTCGACGTCCGGGTCGGGCAGGAGTGGATTCGCCTGCAGGACAGGGAGGTCGCACAAGCGCGGGAGTCCGCACAGACCAGTGGTCTCGCGCACAACCGGGCGCGTCAGCTGTTCAAGGAGCTGCTGGTCGACGCGCTCATCCGTGAACTCGTCCGCAGTGGCGCCGAGGCGCTTGAACGTATCGACGCTGAAGTCGCGCAACTGACCGGCCTCGACCTGGACCGGGCTGCGGCAGCCGACCTGCGCCGCCTCGGTGTTGACGACACGCCCGCCACAGGTGCCGACGAGTTCGACGCCGACGCCGTGCGCGCGGACCTACTGGACGATTCCGTGCTCGATCAGGCCGTAGAGGACCTGTGGCCGCGGCTCACGCCCGGCGACGTGGTCCACGCCCTGCTGACGGATGCTGACGCGCTGGGGGCGTACCTGCGGCAGTTCACCGACGACCAGCGGGCCCTGCTGTGGCGAACGCCCGGTGCGCCCTGGACGGACGCTGATGTGCCGCTTCTCGACGAGGCGGCGAGCCTGGTTGACGGCCCGGCTGAGCAGGCCTTCGGGCACGTCGTCGTCGACGAGGCACAAGAACTCACCGTCATGCAGTGGCGGATGATCGTGCGTCGTTGCCCAGGCAGGTCGATGACGCTGGTCGGAGATTTCGCCCAGGCAGGCCCGGCGACCGTGGCCCGGGACTGGAAGGAGGCACTCGGCCCGGACCTCGGACGGCGCTTCGACCTGCGAACCCTGACCGTCAGCTACCGCACCACGCAGGAGATCCTCGCCGCCACAGAGGACTTGCTCGCTCGGATCGCCCCAGGCCGGCCAGCGATCCGGTCGATCCGGCGTGGCGAGGCGCCTCGAACCCTCGCCGCGGCACCGGACTCGCTCGTCACCGCCCTGGTGCGGGAGCTGCGCGAGCAGGGCACCGCGTATCCGGGCGAGTTGATCGGGGTGATCTGCGCCGATGGCAGGACGGAGCAGCTCACGGCTGCGGGGATCGAGCAGCATGCCCGACTGGTCCCGGCCTCTCAGGCGCGCGGCTTGGAGTTCGACGCCGCCTTCGTCGTCGACCCTGACGAGATCACGGCTGCCCGCCCTGGGGGCGAGCGCGACCTGTACGTCGCCCTGACCCGGGCCACCAAGCGATTGTGCACGATCACTGTCCCACCCGACAGCGCAGATCACGAGATGAGGAATGCTCGGGCGGCCAGGGCCGGGTAGCAGTCACTCGGTGTGCACGGACCACAGGAGTTGAGCCAGAGCCGCTCCCCGTGGCCAGAACCGGCGAAGGGCACCTCACCGTCCCCAGGATTCAGGTGGGGCAGGCACCCCGGGAGCTTCCAGGGTGCCTGCCCCACCTGGGGATGCATCCTGAGGATCCACTTGCGGATCCTCAGGGACCGTCCCCGGGCGAAAGTCTCATGCCTGAGGGATCCGGTCGAGGAAGCCGAGGACGGAGGTGATCCGGCCGTCCTCGTCCAGGGTGACCACGTCGGAACCGGCGACCGGCGCCGAGCCGTCGGCGGTGGACACCAGCTCCCAGCCGAAGCGGGCGATGTGATGGTTGCCGTCCACATCACCGGCCAGCCTGAACTCAAACCCGGGGAACTGCTCGTGCGCGCCCCGGATGACCGCGGCGATCTCCTCGTGGCCGCGCACGTCGGCCAGCGGGTCGGTGTAGGTGCCGTCCTCGGACCACGCCACGGAAACCGCCTTGGCGAGCGCGCCGGCATCGGCGGCGTTCCACGCCTCGAAGTAACGGGTGACAGCAGCAACGTAGATCGACATGACAGGACTCCCGTTCCAGTGAAGTGGCATGCCACTCAAATCAGTTGGACCGGGTCTCGGGCCGGAGTGCGCCGGCCCGAAACCCGATGACCCCACCATGCCGCGCCCCACCCGGGCCACGCGATTACCACCCAGGTAATGGCCCTCTGCCCCACCAACACCCCACCCACCCCGGACTCGTAAGGAGGACGGCATCACGCCCGTCGCCCCATTTCCGCGGCCCCGGCGGCGTGCTGGTGAGCGCTGACGATGGCGATGGTGGAGCCCAAGGCCAAGAGCACATCCACACAACGATTAGGCGATCTTCAACGGCACAATCCAGGCACCGCCGCGAACGTGTCACGAGACGCGCGGCAGCGCGAGCCAGTCCTGCCAGGAAATGTCGCGGCCCAGGTAACGGGGCTGCTGAAAAGTCCAGTCGGCAGCGATCCACTGCGGCACCAGCGCGTCGAGCGCGCGCTCCACCTCACCGCCGACGAGGTCGTCCACCACCCACCAGGAGACCTCTCCGTCGGAGCCGGCGCGCTCGGGCGGATCGATGTAGACGCAGCCGAGAATCGCCGTCTCCTCCTCGTCCAGCAGCGCGTAGTTGAACGACTGGTGCGCGGCTATCTCCTTCTCGTGCCGCAGCAAGTCGACGCGATCCTCTTCATACGTCATCGTCTCCTTGGGCCAAGCCCAGGCCGGGCCGAAGATCTCCCACAAGCGCTCACGGGAGCCCATCACGGCGGGGTAGTCGAGCGCGGTGTCCGCCTCCCGGATCGGCCGCAGGTGAAGCGCGGTGTTGGGCACGGGAACGTACACGGGGTGGACGAAGTCGTCAGGCAGCCAACTCATAAGGGCCGAGGCTATACGCCGTTTCTGATGACGGCACACCACACAGGACCGACTGGTTCGTTCAGGGGGTGCCGCTGCTCGCCGGTCGGAGATGTGGAACTCTTCGCCCGCGGACAACAAGCTCGTTCCGTAAGAGGACGGGTGAGCGGGCGGGGCAGAATCGGAGCCGCCGAAAGCGCCTCGATCCGCAACGCTGTTGTTGTTACCGCTTCCATCCGCTGAGAGTCCCACGGCGCCCGCGCCGCCGTGGAGTTCGGAGTTCCAGCAGTGCTCTTCGACATCACCCGCAGCGAACTCGCCGACATCTTCGGCGAGAACCGGATCGCGACCGTGCCCGCCACCGCCTTCCCGCCCTCCACCGCGGACAGCAAGGGCGCCTGCCTCCTGCAGACCGTCGGCGTCCCCACCGGGACGCTCCATTTGCGTGAGCCCGACGAGGACTCCGGTCGGCTGCCTCTCGTCCAGGACGTCGTCGACGCCGAGGACTTCGAGGACGCCTCGCAGTACGCGGGCGAATGGCCCGTCATCGGCTGGCTGCTCAACGCCCACCTCGCCCTCGCCCCCGGCACGGGCAAGGTGCACGCCTTCGACGCCGACGAGGAGACCGTGCAGGAACTCCACACGGACGTCTCCTCCCTCGTCCAGGTCACCCTCCGGTTCCAGCGTCTGCTCGATGAGTTCAACTTCAGCGGCGACGCCGGTGACGAGGAAGCCGACTTCGAGCGCCTGGAGCGCGAGGTCGAGCGTATCCGTCAGGAGACGAGCAGCATTGACCCGCTCCCTTTCCAGGACGACGAGACCGTCTGGTCGGTGGTCGGCGAGGAGATCGCCGCGGGCCAGCGCTTCAAGGGCCACAGCCCGGGAGCCCGCTCGCTCTACGGGTGATCGCCGGCCGATGTCGCCCACGCACCGCACGGTCTGCGCGATGCGCGGGCCGCCTTCCTGCGGACCGATCTCCTCCCCGACCTGCCCGACCAGCTCCGCACTCTTCCTGGCCTCGGCCTAGTAGGCGCGTCATGCACGAGACGCTGCTGCATTGATCAGACGCCGGTGCAGATCAGGCCTGCTGCGATGCAGACGAAGGCGAGGAAGTGCTCAGCCTTTCACTCGTATCGGCGGTTGAGCCAAACGATCAGTCAGTCGCCCAGGATCCGCTCCCACAGCAGCGCGTCCCGCCAGCTCCCGTCGAGAAAGATCGAGGAGTGCGCGACGCCGTACGGGCTGAACCCGTTGCGCCGCAGCACGCGCTGCGACGGCAGATTCTCGAGATTGGTGGACGCCTCGGCGCGGTGCAGCCCGAGTTCGTCTGTCATCACCCGGAGTACGAGGTCGACGGCGCGCCAGGCGTGCCCTTGATTCTGGGCAAGGCTGGCGATCCAGTATCCGACGGATCCGCGGCGCAGGTGCGGCTGCGGCAGGATGCCTCCGACGGTGACCTGCCCGATCACCTCGTCGTCGGCGAGCACCACACCCGGCCAGACCGTGCCGGCCCGGTATCCAGCCAACAGGCTGTCGATCCGATCCGCCTGGCCCTCCGGGGTGAAGAAGTCGGCCGGCTGGGCCGGTTCCCACTGCCGGAAAGCCTCGAAGTCCCGCACCCTATGCGCGGCGATCGGGGCGGCATCGGTGGGCTCTATCAGGCGGATCCTGGTGCTGTTGTGCATGGACTGATCCTCGTCGCGGTGCGTCGGATGAGACCGGCCAGCCTATGCGAGCCCCAAGAGCCGAACTTCTGACCAACCGTTTCATTCTGAAACGATCAGTAAGCCTCTCTGTATATCGCAGCAGTCTTCCTCTGGACCGAAATCTAATAGACAGGCCCTAAAGGTCTTCTCGTAGCTCCGTAACTGTGCTGCTTCGGTACGGGTGTTGCTGTGCTCCGGGATCAGATCAGCCGGCGAGGGCGAGGTTGTGCATGTGGGCGACGCTGCTGGTGACCCAGTGGACGCCGTCGCCCTTGAGGCGGCAGTCGCGGAGGATCCTCCAGTTCTTCATGCGGGCAACGACGTGCTCGACGCGTGCCCGCACGCGGCGGTGGGATGCGTTGTGTTCCTCCTTCCACCGCGCCAGCCGTTCCTGTCCAGCCTTACGACGGTCCGGGGTCAGCAGTCCGCGGTCCGCCGGTGGTGGGGAGCCTCACGCCGTGGGCGCCCTTACGCCGGAAGTGGGATGTCACCCGTATACCCATTCGCATATGTGGCCGAATGATCCACACCGCACTACGGTTGGCGCTATCTGCCCCTTTTGTCCGCCGATCCCGCCTGTGGTGGTGAGACGCGTGACCTGCGGCAACCCGCCGGCGGCAGACTGAGAGAAAGGAAGCCGCGTACATGCCTCCCATCCCGGTACAGCCTGGCATCTACAAGATCCACGCCCACCTCATCGGACCTGGCCTGCTGGTGACGGCCACGGAGCACGCCGTCAAATACGGTGCGCCCACCATCGTCGATCGCCCGTCCCCCGTCCCGTTCGAGCAGGAGTGGGCCGTCGAGCCCGTCGAGCCCATCCCCGGCGCGCCGTACGTGATCCGCCTCGCCGCTGCGGAGCAGACGGGCCTGGTCATCGGTGACGACAGGCTGTACGTGAACAACGTTCCGCGCGAGGAATGGGCGAAGTTCACGTTCGAGGCGGTCATCGGTGGGGTCAAGATCGTGTCGGAGAAGGGCCTCACCTGGGTTGCGCAGCACCGCGGGGCGCAGATCGAACTCGTGCCGCCGAATCAGGAGTTCAACAGTACCTGGACGCTGGAATTCGTCCGTCCCCTCGAAGGGGAGTAGCCCGCGGTCAGGGTGGGGCGGCCTGGGCCGGACGGTCCGGTCGCCCCACCACCACGGGGCCGCGCCCCGACATACCCCGAGTCCTTGTTGTGACCGTGGTCGTCGCCATGCGTTGGTCCGTTCGTGCAGGTGATCTCTACTCAGCGTCGTGAGTTCATCGAAGTGTTCACCGGGCTTCGACCAGGACAGTTTCAGCGGTTGGTCAAGGCCGTCCACCACGCTGGGGGCAAGGCCCTGGATCCCGGACGGCCAGGCCGCCCGTGGTCGCTGCCCCTGGAAGACCGGGTGCTGCTGATGGTGATCTGCTGCCGCACCAACCTGTCCATGCCACAGCTCGCCCCGCTGTTCGGGATCTCCACGGCAGCGGTCGGCAGGATCATCAAACGGCACGACCCGCTGCTGACCCTCGCGCCCGCCAAACGCAGTCCGGGCCGTAACGACGTGCTCATCGTGGACGGAACGCTCGTGCCCACGCGAGACCGGTCGGTCGCCGCCTCCTCGAAGAACCACCGCTACTCGGCAAACATGCAGGTGCTCATCAAGGCCGACACGAAGCTCGTCCTCCCTAGTCGGCCCTCCCGTCACCTTCGCCAGAACAGGTGGTGCGTCACGCCGCTCGAGCTGGGCACGACCTCCAGGTGGAACCGGTCGAGCAGCTCATCAGGTGATTCCCAGAGTCGTAGTCCGGACCCGAGGGTCACCGGTGAGACCGCCACATGCATGGTGTCGACGAGGTCGGCTTCAAGGTACTGCCGGATGGTGGAAACCCCGCCGCCGAGTCGAACATCCTTGCCCTGTGCCGCCTCCCGCGCCCGTTCGAGGACCGTGGCCGGGTCACCGTCGACGAAGTGGAACGTGGTGTCGGAGAGCGTGAACGAAGGA
This sequence comes from Streptomyces sp. NPDC101165, assembly GCF_044768135.1. Classification (NCBI taxonomy): domain Bacteria; kingdom Bacillati; phylum Actinomycetota; class Actinomycetes; order Kitasatosporales; family Streptomycetaceae; genus Streptomyces; species Streptomyces sp. NPDC101165. The sequence continues at coordinate 34,076 of NZ_JBIWPG010000012.1, forward strand.
CGCTTGTGGTGAGTCATGACGAACACCGGCGTGCGGAACGGGGGCTCGTCGCCCCACCAGCCGCGCCACTCATGGTCCTGCCAGGGCCCGCGCTGGGGCCCGAACTTGTTGCGGCCCATGATCTCGGCGCCGATGTTGCGTGCGAAGTCTCGCGTGAAGTAGTCGTCGAGACCCCGGCTTCCCCCGGCATCGGTGCGCATGGGCCAGCTCGCCGTGGCGCCGGCCCAGGCGAACAACCTCTCGGGATGGTCGAGGCCGAACGGCCGCTCAAGAGTCTGGTGCTCACCGGCACCGATTCCGTCACTCGAGACGTTGAAGTTCATGACTCTCAGCAATGGATCCACGTCTTTCCTCGTCAGGTCCTGTCGCGTCATCGTGTGGCGAGGCGCCCCACACCATGACGTCGAACGGGACGTGGCCAGATCGACAGCGACCCGTAATCTTTTTTCCCAGGCATGCCGGGAAGCGGCCCCGTCGGCGGCGTGGCCGTGACGTGCCGTGACAGACGCGGACGGCATCGAGGTGGCCGGGATGGCTGTCGCGCGACTGTTCACGTGCGTCGCGATGGACGTCACCGTCCATTCTCACAGACTGCGCTGCGCAGGGTGCTGTCGCCGGGACCGATAACCGGTGTTGGTGCCGACTGGCCTGGTGTGAAACTTCGGGCCATGACCTCACCAAAACTCAGCGATCTGGATTACCTGCGGGAGATCGAGCGCCTCGCCTACCGCGTCAAGCTGGCAGCATCGAGCGAAGGATGGCTTTCGTACCAGGAAGACCCGGAAGGCGCGACAGAGCTCCAGCGCAGCGTGAATGCACTTGCTCGGGTTCTGTGTCACTACCACTTCGATGGCGACGGCTGCATCGAGGAGGACCGGCCTCTGGTGCGACTCGTGGGAGCCTCAGTGCTGAAGCCTGGGTCCATGCCGGCCGGCGTGGAGGAAGGGTACGAGGAGGCATGTGCGCGAATCGGCGTCGAGCCCAGGCCTGAGGGCTGGGCTCTGTGGAACACCTGGAGTGACGGGGAGCTGCAGGTGACCATGGTGGTGTCCGCGGTCGAGACGACCGAGGGACTGTTTGAGAACTGGTCCCGTGGAAGGGCCCTCGATCCTGTGTCACCCCTGCCGTCACAGATCGCTCTCATATGCCGGGGCTGGATAGGTCCGATGACGTTCTCGCCTCGTGGCGTCAGCCGGACGGGTCTTGGCGGTCGGCCACTGTCCTAGCTTTTGACGATCAGTGTCGGGGCCATATGAGGATCGCGGCGAGGTGTGGTGCGGCCTGGTAGGCGATGGCAAGCTTGTCTCCTGCCGACGTCCAGGGCTTCTTCGTCCTGCGGGTGACTGCCGGCGGTGCGCACATGAATCCGTGGACATCGAGCTGGTCCATGACACCCAAGAGGTGCTCAACAGTCGGCCACGCCGCATCGGCCCGTACGAGCTGACCCACCGTCTGAAGACGCGGTCAGGCGGGCTGCCACAGCTCGATCCGATTGCCCTCAGGATCGGTGACCCAGCCGAATCGACCGACACCGTCCATGTCCTGCGTTCCTTCGGCCACGTCCGCTCCCTTGGCGCGCAGTTGCGCGAGCATCGCGTCCAGGTCGCGGACCCGGAAGTTGAGCATGGTCTGCTGGGCGCGGGTCCCGAAGTAGTCGGTCTCGGAGTCGAACGTCGCGAACACCGTCGGCCCGGCTTCCTGACGCCACAGGCCGTTGTCATCGGCGTCCAGGCCCAGGCAATCGCGATACCACCGGCTCAGGGCCGCCGGGTCGACGGCCCGCAGGAAGTAACCACCGATTCCAAGCACACGTTCCATGCCGCTATCTTGCCAGGACCGCGATCGGGCGGGCCGGCACCACACCATCCCCCGCTTCACCACCCGTCTGTGGCTGGGCGCTCTGGTTGGCCCGTCCGGCCAAGGCGGTGCTCGGGGTGTCGCTCGTCGGGTCAGATGGCCGAGTGTCTCAACAACGGCCGGACGCCGTGGTTGTCCGGAGCAAGGGGCAGCCGCGTAATGCCCTGGCCTGAATGCTCAGTCGGGCTCCGGCAGCACGAGCCAGATCCCGGAGAGGGAGAGGCCATGCTCGCGACTCACCACCCCGCAGGGGCAGCGCAAGGTGGCCCGAAGCCAATCGCAGGTCACGGTCCACGGGCTGTCCTGGCCTCCGCACTCGGGGCACTCGATGGTTTCGGCTGTCCATACGCCCGTCGCGGGTCTGGTGTGGCGACGGAATCTGCCCACGTATCGGGCCTGCCAGGGCTCGACCAGCGGTGTGAGCGGGACAGCGCCGGGCACGCGCGTAGCGGCAAGGGCAGTGAACAGTGTGGTCAGGTCGAGGAGCAGGGCTTCACCCGCTTCGGTCGGAGGCGCCGCGCCTTCCGTTGTCCCCGGCACGGTTACATACCTCGGAGCCGCGGCCGCGAGGGGTGGGTTCGGAGCAGCGTGCCAGGGCAGTAGGGCGCGGGCGACGGCTGCCAGGAGCGCGGTGGCAGGTGGGCTGACGGCACCGGCGTCGAGGTGGTGGACGGTAGTCCGCAGTATGCGTTGAAGCCGCCTGTCCCGGTCTGTCGCCCGGGTTTGCGCCGCTGTACCGCGCCGGGCCGGGAGCGGGGCGGTGAGGCGGGCAAGGACAGCCACCATCGCCTCGGCGTCCGCCGAGGACAGGCGCCACTCGCCTGCGGTGAGGAGCTGCCGGGCTCGCCCCGCCTCCAGGGTGAGAGCGTGTGTCAACAAAGGGAGGGGGCTCGATGCTGCCGGCGGCCGACCGCGCATACCTGCCATGCATACCGCTCCTCACACATCGAGCACGAAGGCATACGCGACGTTGGACGGATCAGTCTGGTCCGCCCGACGATTGCTGCAGATCGCGACCGTTCAGATTCCCCTCTGGGACTGGACTGTCAACGCCCCGGTGCCTCCTCCGGTGCGATGCGCTTGCTGACTCAGCTGGACTCAATGGTGGGGCTCATGCCGTTGTCCGTGCCGTAGAAGCGGCCCTGGTCGCACAGGGCGTCGATCTCGGCGTTGTCTTCCTCGCTCAGTTGCGCATCCAGTGCGACGCTGATGACGCGTCGGGCGCTCGCCAGTCGCCGAGCGACATCCCAGTCGACGATGAATTTGCCGACGGTGTACTCGTCGGCGGTTCCGGATGCCTGGCGGGATCCGAGTCGATCGAGGGAGACCACGAACTCGTTCAAGTCCTGGAGGACTGCGACGACCTCATTGAGGGGCATGCGGATCTCTCGGGAGGACATGTCCATCGGCCGCTTCAACTCCAGAGTTCGTGCTCGGGCCCAGATCCTGATCTTGCTGGTCGAGGCTGGTCCGGGAACGGGTGCCGCCATCGGTGATCATGGGTGGTTGAAGACGGAGGATCCGGCAGTGGCCGCAGGTCACAGCATAGGTCCTGCCCTCTGGCAGGCCGCGGCCCGCCGCAAGGAGGCCGGGATCCCCCGACGCCGTCGGCTTCGCCACGAAACCCGCGCGCCGCCCAAGTGACGGGAGCGGCGGGCCAACCGCCGACCGCGCGGGAGCCGAGGCGGTCGTACCACCGGGATTCGACCGTGCCCGGCACGCCCGCAGAAACGAAGTCGAGCGGTGCATCAATGCACCCGAAGGGTCCAGAGCCGTGGCGACGGCTCAGACGCCCTTCCGCGGCAACTCGGACGATTCGCTCAGTCGTCGGCGGCGACGAGGACCGTGATCTGCCCAGCGGAACGGTCGATGAGCACGAATTCGTGGAAGCAGTTGTGCACGCCGCCCCAGTCATGGAAGGCATCGTCCCCCAGCTCGCTCAGGTAGTAGATGTGATCGGCTGCGGACAAGCGGTCGAAAACCTCCTGCCGCAGATCCGCCTCCAGCTCGGCGGGCACGCCTGCGAACTCGTTCGCCCACTCCCAGAGGATGTGCGCGCTCTTCTCCCGGCTGACGGGTTCGTAGACGTCGGGAGTCACCAGCCTCAGCCAATACGGGCCGTGCCTGGTTCCCTCCGGCAGCACCCCACCGCCGGCATAGTCGTCCCGGAACTGTTCATGCCCGATCAGTGCCGCAAGCAGTTCCCTGTCGCCGACGGACTCCGCAGGGAACCGGAGACGCTTGATATCGACCCACCTGAAGCAATGCGACCCCGGATCCTGGAACTTGTAGTCCCGAAAATTGATGAAGGCGCTGCCCTCGTGAGTGAGTGTGTTCTCCATAGCGCCACAGATTAAGGAGCCGAACAAGGCGCACCAAGCGGACCCATCGGACGGGCCCTAGTACGGTCACGGGCCAACTACAGCGCTCAGTCACACTGTCTGAATCACGGGGAAGTCGTTACACGACCTGGGCAGCCACCTCGACCAGGTTGGGCATCGTCTGCGCTGGGCCCTGCGGGCGGACGGCCGTCGCGTCAGGCGCTGCCGGATATCAGTCGCCGGGTCGGAACCGGAGCGCCGACCAAGTGTCGTCGATGGCAATCTGCCGGACGGGCCGCACACCCCGCTCGGAAAGCGCGGCGGCCAGGGTGTCGCGGTTCAGATCTGTTCCGAGCTTTCCGCCCTTCGGGTAGGCCACCCAGGCAAGGGCATCGCGCTGCGCGGCAGCAAGCGCCGCCTGTACATGCGCCCCGAGGAGATCACCGGAGTTGGTCACGAAGGCGAGCACCGCATCGGCCGAGGCCGCGTCACCCGCGGCCTCGATCTCCAGGTGGACGTCGTTGGGCTTGCCCAGTACCACAACACTCTGACCGGGCTTGATCTGCAGCTTGGTAATGACGGACACCCCCTGATACTGCCACCCGAACTGCGGCGTCGTGCGCTGGCGAGACTTGCAGGTCATCCCAATTGGTGTGAGACGGCCTGCTGCGGTGGGGGTCGTTGAGCGACTGGTGCCGAATGCGCTGTGGCCTTCACCAGCATCGCCTGCACCATCAACTGCTACTGCGGACTCGCCACATCAGACGATCTTCAGGATGCGTCGACGTAGGCGAGGTGGGCGCCGCAGACGGTGCAGCGGAAAAGCATGGCGGTCGCGCCCTCGCCCAGGTGGGTCAGGAAGTTCTCCAGCCGGTTTTCGTCGTGCCAGCCGTCGAAGCGCATGTCGGCCCGCAGTTGGTCGAGGGCGTCGGGATGCGCTGCCAACTCGGAGTACCCGACTTCACCCACAAAGGCGGCCGCGTCCTGGCAGTGGACGAGCCAGTGCGGATCCTGCCAGGCGTGGAAGCCAGGAGTGCGGCGGGTGACCTCATGCAAGACATCCTCGCTGACACCGCCAAGCCCGTAGGAGTCGGCGAATTCACCCGCGAAGCGTTCAGCCGCGCTCCCGTCTGCGATACACCATGGGCAGAAACGTCCGTTGACCTCGTGGGAGGTGTAGAAGGTCGCCGTGTAGATCCATCCCGTGCTGCGCTTGCAGCAGGCGCACGTCTCGGCAACCGCGCGGATGGACCCACTTGCGAGAGGATCTGGGTGATAGCGGAAGAAGGGCAGGCCGGCACTCATCGCCGCTTCCTGATCTGCGCTTCTGTGGCCATGCCTGCTGATTCCATGGATGCCAGTCTGGCCGCGCGGAGGTCCATGATCAAGCGGCGGCGTCGGACGCCTGCTGACCCGGCCAATTGAGATGGCTCCTTGGACGCCGCTTCTTCAGCGGCCGCAGGGCAGGTGCCGACGACGCGCCTGTGATCGGGAGGTGCTGGCGGCATGCCCGATGGCAGCCTGCCGACGATCAGGGGTGGTCCTTCAACGCGGCGTATGCTCGCTCGACCTCACTCAGGTACTGCTCCAGGCGGAAGCGAACCGCGTCGATAGCCCTGCCGTCGAGGCCCGGGTACATCAGGTCGGACCAGATGACTGTCTCGCCCCGAAGTTGGACCCTGATGGTCAGCCTGCCCGGCCCTGGGTCGGGCTGCTCCTCGGCCGCCACATCCACCATGCGCGGCATGTCCGTTGGATAGAGCGGCCCGCCTGGGCGGAGCAGCCGCCTCGGGCCGAGGCCCGTCATCCTGCCATCGCTGCGCGCTACCAGGTCGAGGCCGTCGACGAAGAGGTACGTGTGCACGGCAGCACACACCGACGGCCCAGGACACGCGCTGATGAGCAGCGTGCTCACCGCACCGTCGCTCTGCCTTTCGGGCACGGTTGCCCTCAGCTCGCGCGGAGGGATCTACGTGGCATCCGCCTGATGTGACGTCATGGGCCGATCGTAGCGGTTACGTCGCACCGGTTGGGAAGACGGCTTATTCGGATGAGAGCACCCGTCGGGAGGCTGAGCTCAACAGGGCATCCCGACGAAAACCGTGGCCGTTCCCCAGTGTGCAGTGTGTGCCCTCACCAGCTGGTGCGTAGATGCCAGCTCCGGCTCGTGCTCGCTGGATGGTCCGGAGCCCGGTCGTCCAGGTCGCTGGGATCCGTCGCCGTCCGGCGACGTTGACGTCGGCTGGTGATGTCAGACCGTGGGGTGTTCGTTCGGCAGCGGAGCGCGTACGAACTTGGTGCGTCGCTCGTCGCTCGCCCCCAGAGCGCGGAAATTCCTTCGGGCTTCCGTGAGGCTCAGCCGGCCGTTGGGACCGCCGCGAACCCGGTCAGCATCGCCGTCGTCCTGACCGTCATCCTCCCAGAAACACACAGGACAGATCTCGAAGCAGCCGCGCTCATCGAGGGTCAGGAAGCCGCAGCAAGGACAGGGGTACGGGCCGTCCTCGGCCTTCCCATGGATGTTGACGTACGGAGTGACCACCACGGCATCCTGCCCTGCTGTGCTGCCAATCGCGAGCCAATAGCCGTGGACTGTCTGCCCAGTTGGGCCACGGGCTTGGCTGTGTGTCGCCGTTGTCACGCAGTCGGGCACGCAGTGCCGCCGCCACTCATAGGCCTGCGGGAGCTTCGGAGATCCGTCGTGCCAACTCCTCGACGACCTGGGGCACGACATGCCCAGCGTCCTCGTCTTGCGCGGCTTCGGCGAGTGCCTGATGGACCGCCGCGAACGGCTGTCCCGCGTGTGAGGCGCGGGTCCGGTCAACCGCCCGCACGTCCGGCGCCCCCAGGCGAGCTAATTCGTTCGACGCCGTTCGAGATCGTGGCACGATGTACGGCATGACGACGCACCGAAAGGTCCATGCCGCGTAGACGGCCAGGACGCATCCGGGCCGGCATTCCCCGCCACCGGACACACGAAGCAAGGCAGGACATCGACGGCGTGTCCTCGCGTGCACTGTCCGAGATCTTCCTTCTCGAACGCACCCGCAACTATCTGCAGCCAGGAGACGTCAGCGCGGCCGTACGGCTGTGGAAGGACTACGTCCACCGCCCTGAGCGCCAACTGTGGCAGGACTACGAGGGGGACAACGTGGACTGGTATTGCTGCGGTAATCCCCTCGAGGCCCGTGCTCTCCTCGACACCGTGATGCAGGCCATGTCCCCTCGAAGCGCTCGCGAACTTCGCCAGATCGTCAGCCGGTTTGACGCGGTCTGGAACCAACCGTCACTGCCGTACGACCCGGGTGAAGGTTAGAGGCGTAGCTGGCCCTGCTCACTCGGCACCATCGTCCAGGCCGTCCACACCCTCATGACCTGCATGTATTCAGGATGAACGAGGTTCAGTGCTCGCAGAGGGAGAATTCTCGTTCGTAGAGCTGCTCGTTGTGCTCGTCGACGAAGAACTTGCGTTCCTGCATGAGTTGTTCGCGGTAGTTCTTGGCCTGTTCAAGCGTCATGGTCGAGGTGTCGGACCATGGTTGTTGCGGTGGCACATCGGATGTCGAGACGATCCTTTCCGACGGGTCGACCAGGAAGAACGCGAGAATTTTGCGATATCCCGGGCGGGTGGGGTCCGTGAGGCGGAATGAGCCGACGCGGTGTTGCAGGATGTTCGGGAACGCCAGGCAGCGGCCCGCTGGGGTCGATGTCGATCCCAGTATCTGGTTCAGTGCGTCTTCGTCCTCCAGGCCGTAGGCCTCACGCATACCGTTGTCGTCGTTCTGTTCGTAGTTCGGGTCGTCGAGTGCCGCCCGGAAACTCAGCCGGCTTTCGGTGATGTTCTCGCTGTCCCAGTAGTAGATGCCGGTCGAGACGATCCGCTCGTTCATCATTCCCTCGACGTGCCAGGAACCGCCGGGGTACTCGGGCTTGTCCGGGGTGAGACGAATGGTGGCGAGCTTGACGATGACCTGGAGACGGCGGCCGCACAGGTCGACTCGGGCGGATTCATCGGGCAACTCGGGCGGGGTGAAGGCCGGGGCGTCCGGGATGACCGGGCGACGGTTTTCCCACCAGTCGTCCTGGGCCTCTTCCCATGCACGGAGGGCTTCTGCGTGGGCCCCGTCATCACCGTAGGAGGATTTGTCCGGATACTCCGGCTCCGAGTCGTACCACCCGTAAGGATCGGCCTCGATCCGCAGGGGTCGAGGATGGCGCAGATCGGTGAGCACGTTCTCCAGCAGCGGGCGCAGACGCGCGAACAAGTCCGGTAGGACGGAGGCCAGTTCGCGATGAGTCTCGGGGTGGACGTTGTTGACGTACGAACGGAAGGCGACATCTCCGTCGTCACTGACATCTACGTCCGTGGGCAGCCACTGGAATTTCTCCGAGAATTCGTACCTCGAGTAGCGGTCCGTCGGGTTCTGCCAAGCCCGCTCGGACGCGCCGCTCGCCTCTCTCACCAGGCAGAACAGTGAGGGATGAACGAGATCCAGTACCTGGCCGTCGGATCCGGGATGCCAGTCCTGTTCTCCTTCGGGGACCTCTTCCAGAACGCGAACCGCTTCGCGCAGCCGGGATCTGAGCTTGTCGTCGACCAGTGTGTCCGACTGCCACACCCCGTCGACGGCGGACACCTCGACGCCGGTTCGTCCGTCCCGCAGCGCGGCGTAATGCACGAGTTCGGCAAGCACGTAACGAACCTGCGCTTCGGTGAGGCCCTGGACGACCGCTTCTTGCGTCCACCTGGCGACGATGTCGGCGTCGTTCATCTTGTCGAACCACCCCGGCTTCGCCCTGATGTGGGCGCTGCACTGCATCATCTGAAGTTCCCGCAGCGTTCGGGGCGTCGCGAACGCTATGGAACGGGACGCTTGAAAGGGCAGCGGGAAAGCAGACAGGCCAGTCAATTCTCTTGGTCCTCCCAGTCGGTGTGCGGTGGCTGGAAGGGTACTTCAGCGGACTGACACCGCCGCCGTGGTTCCTGTCATCGCCGGTCCGGGAGCCAGGGCTGCGGCGTAGTCGCGTGATGTCCGGTTCGCGCTCGTCCGAGGCCGAGGAGCACGAGCGGGAGGTCTGCGACGGGGGTATCGGCCCCGAAACCAAAGCGGTCTTCAGACGTGCGTGAGGAGGCGCTCCAGCGGCCGGGGAACGCGCTCGATGTGCAGGTGTGTGACCAGCGCCTGCGCGTAGAGCGCCTTGCGGCCGCTGTGCGTGCCCATGAAGCGCCGCAGTTGGTGTTCCACGGGTCGTTCCCGCTGTGCCGGCTGGCTCTGGAAGGTGCGGAAGGGACGCATCTCGCCCTGGGCCTCGATCACTTGCTGCACGCCCTCGGCCCCGGCAGCGCGGATCAGCTCGTCTTCCAGGTCGGCCACGCAGACATGGAACCCCAGTGCCTCCAGTTCACCGTGCGGGAGATCGGACCCGAGGCCGACCCGCTCGAGATGGCGCCGGAAATGCCGTTCCTCGCCTATGTCGTAGAGACCGGCCAGTGGGAGGCCGAGCCCCGGAGGACCGCACACGTCCAGGAATCGTCCGATGTTCGTCGCGCCGCCGAGCGCAACCACCGCGACGCCCTCTGCATCGAGGTCGCGGCCGTAGCGCGTGGCCAGCGCTTCGAGCGCGACCTGATCACTGGTCCCCTCGACGAGTACGATCGTCCGCACACCGTCGCCGGCCAGTTCCCGCGCCACCGCGGCCGCCGCATCCGCCTCCGCTCCGCCGGCCGCCCACGCGGTCAGTGCCAGGCTAAGTCGCCTCAACTCGTCCACGAGACCTCGCTTCCCGACGCCATCCTGGCACGGCCGAGATCCCGTACGCACGTGCGTTTTCCGGGGGTGATGACTCAAGACGTCGTAGGAGGTGCGGCTACGCATGAACGGTCAGATTCGAGTGGTCCGGGTCGAGGGGGTCGCATTGACGGGTCACACGGTGGTGAGTCCGATTTCGGCGCAGCCCTGGTGCAGCGTGTCGAGGTCGAAGGCGTCGATGGGTGAGACGACGCCGGGGGTGAGGCCGCCGTACGTGGCGAGTCGGTGGGCGGCCCAGGCCATGAGTGCGCCGGTGAGGGTGTAGATGCAGGGTCCTTCGAGGCGGACTTCGGCGAGCGGTGTGCCGCCCGCGGGGGCCGAGGCCGTGGCGACGACGTGGGTGCGGGTCCTCGCGCGTTCCGCGGCGTCCGGGCCGCCGGGCGGCCCGATCAGGGGCGGGTCAGCGTGTCGATCTAGCGGCCGGCGCGGTGCCGGGCCGCTGTGTCGGCGAGGGCGGACAGGACGGTGGTGGGGCGGCTGAGCGCCGGGAACCAGCTGTTGTAGACGGTGACGGCGTCGAGCAGGGGGAACCCCTCGGGAAGGAAAAGGACGTCGGTGCCGGAGACGAGGAAGGCGTTCTTCCGGCGGCCGCGGACGGTGAAGGGGTGGACGTGGGCCGCGGTGCGTTCTTCGACGAGGCGGCGCTGGTTCCATCGCGCGGACGGCAGGGTCAGGCCGTCGCGCATGGTGGCGCGCGTGCCCTGGCTCAGTCCGTGCAGGAGCGGTCCCGTGGCGAAGTAGCCGATGTCGAGCGCGCGCACGGCGTCGCCGCCCTGCCGGGCTGCCAGGGTTCCGGCGAGGATGCCGGGGACGTAGTCGTAGCCGAACGCGGGCAGCAGCACCGACCCCGTCTCGCGGGCACGGTCGTGGCAGCGGTCGCGCAGTGCGCGGACGAAGCCGACTTCGCCGGTGGAGTCGATGTAGTGCGCGCCGGCCTCGACGGCCGCCCGAGCCGGGGAATGTCCGTAGCGTTCGAAGGGACCGACCGTGGTGACGAGGACGCCGCCGGGGCGCAGTAGCTTGCGCACGGTCGCGGGGTCGTCGGCGTCGGCGACCGCGTGGTCGAGCCCGCCGTGCTGCGCGGCGAGGGCGGACACGGTGGTGGGGTTTCGTCCGGCCAGGACCGGTTCGAGGCCGCGGCCCAGCATGGCGTCGAGGACGAGCCCACCGGTGTAGCCGCTGGCGCCGAGGAGGACGATTCGGCTGGTCATGTTCGTGTCCTTTCCCCGACACCGGCCACGGGGACATGGCGCCGCAGGAAGTCGAGTTGATCGGCGACGACTCGTTCGAAGGCGTCGCCGCGGTAGATGGCGAAGTGCCCGTCGGGTAGCAGCGGATCTCGCCGCGTGGCGCAGGGTCGGCTCGGCGGGGGCGACGGAGTCGGTCTCGCAGACCGCGAAGAGGGTCGGCACGGTGATCCGCGCGGTCCGGAGTCCGGGGCGGTAGCGCAGGATGTCGAACACTGCGCGTGCGGCGACCTCGTTGCGGAAGTCGCGGCCGGGCAGGACGAGCCCGAGGTAGCCGGGCTCGGCATCGGGGGCGGTCACCAGCGCGGTGCTGTACTCGGGCCCGGCGGTGGCGATCAGGTGCGGGGACCGGCCGAGCCAGCCGCGGACCATGTCGCGGGCTCCGGCGAGGGTGGCCTTCACGGAGCTGACGGGGTGGACCGCCAGAGCGGAGGCGATGCCGTCGGTGAACGGGCATTGGGCGATCGCGGCGACAAGGCCGGCCGGGCGCCGCGCGGCCGTGCTGATCACGTGGCCGCCGCCGAACGAGGTGCCCCAGGCGACCGGCCGGTCGCCGTCGACCTGGCTCAGATTCCGGGCGCAGAACAGTGCGGCCGCCCAGTCAGCGAGCTGCTTGCGCGGGGAGAGGAGGTGGCGCGGCGTCCCCTCGCTGGTGCCGAAGTGACGGTAGTCGAACACCAGACAGGCGTAGCCGGCGGCACTGAAGCGTTCGGCATGGGCGGCCAGGCCCATGGCGCGGATCGCGCCGAGGCCGTGCGCCATCACGACGACCGGGGGCTTGGCATCGCCGACGGGGTCGGGCAGGTAGAGGGTCGCGGCGCAGCGGTCGCCCTGGACCGGGAAATGCACCTCGTGCTCGGTCACGGAGAAGGCGCTGGGCGCGGCCGTTCCGGATGCCTTGGCGGTCTGGGCGGTCTGGGCGGTGGTCCGCTCGGTGTGCTCGGTGTGCTCGGTGTGCTCGTTCATGCCGGCACCGTCCCGGCCGCGTCTTCGCGGGCGCGGCGCGCGGGCGCGCTGTCGACGGGGACGGTCGACGGCGGTGCGGCCCGCCGGGCGCCGGGCGCCGGGCGCCACGGCGTCGTTCCACGCGCAGATCGCGCATGTAGTCGTCGAAGTCGACCTGGATGGTGTGACGCTTGGAGGCTACGTAGCCGCGGTCGAAGAACGAGAAGCTGATCTTGTAGCCGGTGCAGAGGACCACCAGATCGGCCGGCACCCGCCACCCGTCCGTGAACACGACCTCGTCCCTCTCCTTGCGACCTTGCTGCGGCCATACCGGGACCACGGCTGATCAAGCGTCTACGCATGCGGGAGTCCCCGGGGTCGATACAACGCGGCGCCGTGCCCGCTCTCCGCGCCGGCTTTCCGACGGCTGGGCGGGACGGCGTTTCCCGCGCCTTCCGGTCCCGTCCGAGGTCTAGGCTCGGCCCGTGCGGCAGCCGGAGCAGCGCGCCGAGGGCGCGGGACCGTTCACTACCAGGCTTACTTGGCACCCTCCCGGTGGCGGCACCGCGGTGTGGGAATCACGGATCGCGCGTCGGCGTGGAATGCTCGCCGTCCGTCCGCCCGGTGCGGCGGACAGCCGGCCCACCCGCGCGGATGCCGTTGCCATCGGCCGACTGCGCAGACTCAATGTCATCGCGGCGCTCGCCTTCGTCGTCGGCGGGGCTCTCTTCGCCGCCGGCGCCGCCGTTGCCCAGTTCGGCTCGGGCGACGCCACCACGTGCGCCTCGATCTACTTCGTGGGCGGCTTGTTCTTCAACACCGGCGGCTACGTCTCACTGCTTCAGGTGATCAACTCACCCCGCCACGTCGCCGGCGGCGAAGGCCGGCTGGTCACCCACCACTGGCGGTGGTGGAGTTACGAGCCGATGCGGGTGGACTGGCTGAGCGTGTTCGTCCTCTTCGCGGGCACGCTCGTCTTCGCCGTCTCCCTGCTGGACTCGTTCCTGCGTGGTCTGAGCGTCCAGCAGATCAACCGGCTCATCTGGGCGCCCGACCTGGTCGGCTGTGCGCTCTTCCTGGTCTCCGGGCACCTGGGCTTCGTCGAGATCTGCCACGGCCGGCTCTGTGTCCGCCCACACAGCCTCGGCTGGTGGATCGTCGCTGTGAACCAGTTCGGGTCCGTCCTGTTCATGGTCTCAGCGGTCGCCGCCTTCACACGCCCCGCCACCGGAAGCCTGGTCAACGCCGACATCGCCAACTGGGGCACCCTCGTCGGTGCTCTGTGCTTCTCGCTCGGCGGCGTCCTCCAGCTCTACGAACACCCCTAGCGCTTGTGCCGAGCCAACCCGCTGCCGGTACGCGATCTCGCCCGGTCCGAGGCGTGGTACGGGCGCTCGGCTACCAGCGGACAGCCGAGTTCGTCGAGCAGGTGTGTTGATCGAGCTCGTGCTGAGCCATCCGGCCGGCGGACCGGCCCTGGCGCTGCGGCTCGACCTGGGCCGCTGCATGACCCCGACGGTCACGAGGTGCGTTTCTACACCAGCGGGGAACACACCTCGCGTGAGCCCGGCGAGGTCATGCGCATGGTGGACCCGCAGGAGAGCGCCGAGCAGGTGCCGCCCGCCGCACCATAGGCGGTCCGACCGGAGGTTAGAACGGCCCGCAGGTCGGCCCATGAAGGCGCGTCAGTGGTGGTGGCCGTGTCGGCCGAGGGTCTCCACGGGGGTCGCGCCGGGGCGGGTCCACTGCGGTACGGGGCGGCTGGTCGGGCCCCAGGTGGTGTTCCCGTCCGCATCCGAGCGCCAGGACCAGCACGGGCTGCCTCCTTCGGGCCAGCCCTCGGGGTTGTCCTCCCACGCCTCGCCGCGGCCGTAGGGCGTCATGTCGAGCAGGCCCAAGGACCCGTTGACCCGCTCGTTGCCGCGGCCCGTCGTGGAGTAGGTGAGGAACACGCGGTCGCCGCCGCGCAGGAAGCTGGTGATGTAACCCATGTCGCCGCCGACCGGCGCCTCCACGTCGCGCACCGAGTACCAGGGCTGGGTGTAGCCCATGAACTCGACGTAGGAGGCCACCTCGTCCCACGGGCCGGTGGTAAGGATGGCGAACGAGACGCCGCGGGCGTTGAGGTAGACGGCGTCCTTCAGGTGCCAGGCCGTGGTGGTGCAGCCCTCGCACTGCCCCTGGTGCGGCGCGCCGTCGTACCACATGTGCTTGTAGACCACGAGCTCGTCGCGACCCCGGAACAGGTCCAGGAACGGGACCGGGCCGTCGGGTCCGACGACCTCGACCGTTCCGTCGAACTCCACCATCGGCAGTCGGCGGCGGGCCGCGGCGATGGCGTCGCCCTCGTGGGTGTAAGCCTTCTCGCGGACCAGGAGCTCGTCCCGGGCGGCCTTCCAGGTGGCCAGGTCGACGACGGGCGGCCGGCCGGGCAGCGCGGTGGTCGGGTCACTCGGCGTGGTCGTCATGGTGTCCTCCGTGGTGTCTCGTGCCGGGCAACGTCGTACGCCTTCCTAACGACGGTCACCAGAACAGACTCGTCCCCCGGCCGGAACTCATCGCGGCGCGGGATGCCCTCGGCCGAGCGTGCACAAATCACGTCGGGCCGACGAGTTCACGGACGCGCTTTCAGTCGGACCTGCGTGCTCTCTCAGCCGGTGTGAAGGATCCGAAAGCGATCGGGTTTCGCCGGATCTCGGTCGACGACTTGGACTGGCGCCCAAGCCCATTGCCGCACGCTGATGCCTGGTGTGCGGGAGAGCCGGATCTGCCCGCGGGTGCCTTCGACTGCAACGCGCGGCCAGGATTCGGCAGTGCGTGCCCGGTCCGCGCCGTGAGACCGCAGCAGATCGGCGAGGACGGCGACCGTGTCGTAGCCCTCGAAGGCGACGAAGGAGGGCGCTTCGGCCAGCCGCTCGCGGAGGGCCTTCTCGATTCTTGCGCCGAGTGGGCTGAGGCGCTCGGGAAGGTAGCGCAGGAACGGGATCGCGGCGCCGTCGTCGCCCAGCAACGTCTCCCATTCGGCGAACTCCGGTTGCCCGGCCGGAGCGCCGATCATGATCTCGGCGAGGCGCTGGTCGCGGCGGACGGCCTTGACGATGGGCACGGCCGGCTCCGGGTGGCCGACCAGAAGAAGGAGGGCTGTCGCGCGATGGTCGACGAGTTCGTCGCATATGGCTTTGGGGTCGAGCTCGCGCGTGTCGAGTTCGACGACGGTGCCGCCGCGTGGAGCGAGGTAGTTCCGCAGAATGCGGGCCCCGGATGCCCAGTAGACACTCGGCTGGGTTGCTACGGCGATTCGGCTGTGGCCCGCGCCGAGGAGGAAGTCCGCGTAGATCTGCCAGCCGTGGGACTGCGCCGGGGCGAGGCGCGCGACCCATTCCGTCGGCTGTTCGGTGAGCGCGTCGAGAACCGCCGACGAGCAGAGGAACGGCAGGTGGAGGGTGTCGGCTCTGGCGGCAGCGGCCCGAGCGACGACGCTGTGGTACTCCCCCGCCAAGGCAGCCACGCCCAGGTGAGCCAATTCGTCTACGGCCGCAGTGGCCCTCTGCGGATCAGCCGCGGTGTCTCGGACCACCAGTTCGAGTGGTCTTCCGACGATCCCGCCGGCGTCGTTGACTTCGCGAACGGCCAGTTCGAGTCCGGCCAGCAGGTGTCGGCCCGCCTCGACCCAGCCAGGCCGAGTGAGCGGAACGAGGGCGCCGATCCGGACAGGTGATCCGTCAGTCCGCTCCGCCCCAGGTGGCGAGGGTGGCGTATTCATGCGTGGGCGTCTCCCGTGTGGCGATTCGGATGCGGTTTTCCCGGATCGCAGAGTGGCAAGGCCCGGTGGTACGCGTTCGTCTCATCTCGCCGTGGCGAGCGCACCTGGGTGACCATGCCGGACATTGCATCCACCAGCATCGTCAACAGGCAACCGATTATTTGTTCGCCGAGCCGGCAGGCCTCAAGAGACCTCGTCTGTTGAAGATCGCCGGGCGGGCGGCCGGGAAGCCGCCGGAACCTTTAAAAGGTGCCTCTGAACAGCATTCGGACATGCCAGACAACCGGTAGAGCCTCAGCCCCCAAGCTCGTGGTGCAGCCGCACGATCAGCAAGATCACGATCTACGCTGCCGACGTCGTGGCGACGGCTCACGTCTGGGAAAGCGCCTCCCCCAGCGGGGTGCGTCAGGGATCATGAAGCATGCGCCCGGATGACTGGCACCTCACCGAAGACATCGATGGCTTTCTCGCCCGAGCCGGAGACTTCCTGCGCTCGCGCCCCGCCCTGCACAACACGCCGCTGACGGTGATCGAGAGACTGCGAAGGCGTGGGGCGGACGCATACGGCGCCGAGGCCACAGTCTTCGGCCACCTCGAGCACTCGGGCGAGGTCCGCGCCGTCTTCTACCGCCTTGCGACCCACCGCCTGACCCTCACCCCCCTCTCCCCCGAGCAGGCCGACGCTCTCGCCGCCCATCTGGCCGACCTCGGCCACTCCTTCTCCGGCGTCACCGCGGACCACGACACCGCCACCGCGTTCGCCGAGGCATGGCAGCGGCATACAGGCGCAGCGCCGGTACGCGACTGGCGGGGACGTCTCTACCGACTCGGCACGCTCACCCCACCGGAGCCGCGCCCCGACGGCCGGGGTCGGGTCCTGGACGCGCAGGGCCATCAGCAACTCATCCACTGGTGCAACGAGTTCGCCGCCGACGTCGGAGAAGCCACACTGGACACCGACTCCTGGGCCAAGTCACGCTTCGCCGACAAGCACTTCACGTTCTGGGAGAACCCGGACGGCACGCCCGTCTCCATGGCAGGCTCGACTTCGATGGTCGGGGGCATGATCCGGGTGGACCCCGTCTACACCCCGGCCCACCTCCGGGGTCGCGGCTACGCGGGCGCCGTGACGGTCGAGGTGACCCGGGCCGCGCTGGCCGCAGGCGCTACGGACGTCGTCCTGTTCACGAACCCGGCCAACCCCACCAGCAACGCCCTCTACCAGCGCATCGGATACGTCCCGGTCACCTACTTCACGGGGTACAACCTCTCCGGCAACGCACCGGAAGCCGGTTAGGAACACGACCGGCGACCGACACAAATCGCACCTGTCACGCTCAACAGAGTGAGATCTCTTCGGCAGTCGTTTCTGGGTCCACGCACTTGGGTCAGCGGTCGGCCACGAGTAGCCGGTACCCGACGTCGATGGTGTCGAGGGCGAGCAGTTCGGCGTGGTGTTGGTGCCATCGGCCGGTCACCAGGTCCTCCGCGAGGCGGGTCAGTCCGGGCGCGAGAGTGTCTTCGCCGGTCTGGGCGAGCATGGAGATTCCCGCGCGCACCTGCGGGTCGAGGTAGGCGCTGGGGCGGCGCCAGTAGGCAGCACCGAAACCGTCCGTGCAGTCGTGGGGGATCCGGACCGGCTCTTGGCGCGCCCCGCCGAGCAGGTCGACCAGCTGGTCCGTCGGGGTGGCGCGGGTGTCGTCGAACGCGGCTGCCTCGGGGAGGTAGTCCCGGACGAGCCAGAACCGTTCACGGAAGATGTGCTGGTCCCACGTCAGGATGACGATGCGGCGGCGGGCGACCCTGCGCAGTTCACCGATTCCGGCTGCGAGGTCGGACCAGTGGTGGACGGTCAGCAGGGCCATCACGGCGTCGGCGGCGTTGTCACGCAGCGGGAGGCGTTCTGCGACCGCCCGCACGGCAGGCGTGGATCCCGACTCACGCTGGGCGATCATCACCTGGCTGGGTTCGACCGCGAGGGCCGTCTGCGGAGGTTCGTAGGAGCCGGTGCCCGCACCGACGTTGATCACGTCGGTCACGTTCCCGAGCGCGGCGTGGACCTGGGCAGCGATCCGCGGATCAGGCTGTCGTGTCCGGGTGTACGTTGCGCCGATCGTGTCATAGGTGGCCATGCCGATCAGTATGCGAAGTCGCCTTCCTTCCAAGGAAGTTCGAAGATGTTCGTCGGATCCGGGGCGCCACAGCGGGCACGGCGGGCACGGTCACTTGGTGCCGACTTCTGCTCCACAAAGGGGGATCGACTCTCGTCCCTGCACGGTAATCTCGGCCCGGTGAATGCTCCCGCCCCCATCGGTCCGCCGGAGGTCCTCGCAGCGCTCGGCGTGTCCTTCCGGCTGCGGGCGCACCCCGACGTGGTCAGCCCCGTGGAGGTGTGCGCTGCGTTGGGCGTCCCACTGGAGCGCACCGTCAAGACGTTGGCATTCGTCACCTCCGAGGACCGCCTGCTGCTGGCCGCGCTGCCCGGACATGCGCGGCTTCGGTACAGCGCCCTCGCCCGCGCAGCCGGGATCCGCCGAGCCGACCTGTCCCCCGCCGACGCCGGGCGGCTGGCACGGGCAGGGATGCAGCCGGGCGGGGTGTGTCCGGTGTCGGCGGACCGGGCTGCGGTGGTGGTGTTCGACGAGTCCGTCAGCAGCCTGGGGCGTGTGCACTGCGGCAGCGGCCGGCCCGACAGCAGCATCGAGATCGAAGCAGCGGAGCTCCTGGCCGCCGTTCCGGCAGCCAGGACGGCGCCGATCGCCGACCTCCCGGCGATCGAACCGGCATGACATGACCATCCGCGACGCCACACCCTCGGACGCCGATGCCGTCTACCGTCTGCTCAGCGGCTTCGTGACGAGCTACGCGCCCGACCGAGCGGTTTTCGACGCCGTCACGTTCCCCCGGATCATCGACGCCGCCGCCGACGGCAGAGCCGAGTTCCTCGTCGCCGAGCAGGACTCGAGCGTGGTCGGGTACCTGCTCGCACTGCGTATGCCCACCCTGTTCGCCGGCGGAACGATCCTCGAACTGCTCGAACTCACCGTGGATGCGCCCGCGCGTGGCCGCGGTACGGGTTCCACGCTGATCCGGGCCGCGCAGGCAAGGGCCCAGAAGGCAAAGGACGTCGAGGTGACCGTGCCGACCCGCAGAGCTGCCGGCTTCTATCGCGGTCTGGGGTTCCACGAGACCGCCGTCCATCTCAAGTGGTCCACTACGTGCTGGTCAACACCGCCGGGGTCCTGACTGACAGCCACCTGCGATGCCAACCGACACCGGCACCATGCTCGGCGCCCAGGTACTCGAAGACCTCGTGACGGACTGGCTGGAGCCGCTCGCGGCCGCCGAGATGGCCGCAGGGGCGGACCCCTGCCACGGCCCGCCACCGCGCCAGACTGGGGCTTGCCACCGTCCGCGGTCTGTTGCTCGACCTGCTCGCCACCGGTGACCGCGCCGGCGTCGACGCGGCGATGGAGGAGTTGCTCCGGCTGTTCTACGGCTCGGAGTCCTCGGAGGGACGGAGCCGCCGATCGGGACGAGCAGGTGCGGCAGACGATGCACCGCCTTCGAGCAACGGCCGCCGAGGCGGCCCTACACCGCTCCGCAAGCTTCCTGAGACACATTTGAGTGTCTGGAGAACCAGCGAACCCTGGGCTGAGAAGTCAAACCGCCGGGCAGGGCTCTGGGCACGAGCAACTGGCCGCGGGCCGGACCCGTGCCACAGAGCCGTACGGGCCTAGCTGCGCCGACGCGAGGACGCGCCCGCGGTGCGGCAACCGGGTCGGGCCGGCCACAAGGCCCGGCGGCAGTGGCGTGAAGGCATCGCGATCCCGCTCACCAGTTGTCCCGATCGTCGCGACCATGCCGACGCTCGTCGATCACCCAGAAGCTGGCCAAGTTGCCGGTGGGTGTCACGCCGAAGGCGTCGTCATGGGGCCCTACCGTGGCGAGGGGAGCACCGTTGTCGCAGACGGGCCCGTCGAACACGTCGACGGCATGACGGCTGTCATTGCGGATGTTCAAGGACGTGGCGCCGTTCAGGAGGACCACGGTGATGCAGTCGCCCGGGCGGCTGCTGTACGTCCGCTCGTTGATCTGGATCCGGCCTTCTTCCTCCTCCTCGTGGCCCCTGTTGCCCTCGTTCTTACGGCCGGGGTTACCCACATTGCCGGCAACCCCCCCGATGCCGACGACGCCCTCATTGCCCTTTCCTGCACTGGTGCCGCCGACGACGCCGTTGCCACCAATGACGCCATTGCCGCCAATGACGCCATTGCCACCGATGACGCCGTTGCCACCGATGACGCCGTTGCCACCGATGACGCCGGTGCCGCCAACGTTGCCGGAGCCAGTGCCGGTGCCACCGCCGGCGCCGGGAGAGCCGCCGGCACCGGTGTCAGGGCCGGGAACGCCGCTGGCACCGGTGTCAGCGCTGGGAGCGCCGCCGGCACCAGTGTCGGTGCCCGTGCCCGTGCCGAGGAAAGAATCGCTGGAGGCATCCGGCTGCTGGGCATCCGGCTGCTGGGCGGCCGGAGCATGGGCAATCGGAGCGTGGGCGGCCCGCCCGTGGGCTGCCGGCGTTTGGGTTGTCGGCCCGGAGTAGGCCGAGGCGTAGGTGATGCCGCCCGCGGCCAGGGCCACGGCGGCCGCGGTGACAGCGGTGGACCGGGTCTTGCGCATGCAACTTCTCCCGTCTGAGAAGGGTCGGCCGGGGCAGTCGGCACGGGACTCAACGCACTCACTATCTCCATGGCCGCCCTGTCGCACATATCGGAAAAATGCCCCCAGGGGGCCGAATGAGGGATCGAGGTGCACCCACTCATCCCGTCGAATGCACATCAAATTCCATGAAAGGAAGGGGAGTTGGGTCGCAATGGATCCAGATGATGATTATCTGATTTATCGTCACCCGTTCGGCAGCGGGTGGCAGCGCAAGAAGCTGAGCGGCTGTCAGGGCACGCGACGCCCGGCGGACACGATCGTCCCCCCATCAGCGGCGACCAGACGCTCCTCGTGGCTCCTGTCGCGACGGTCGGCGGGCTCCCCCCAACCGAGTCCCATGGGCACGCTCCAGGCCACGCTGCTACCGGCCTGACCCGACGCCCGACAGGCTGCAAGGCAGCCGCAAGGTGCTACCAGATCAGGCACCAGTAGCTGCCGGCCTGCCCAGTACCCACCGCTGCGAGGCCCCCTGGGAGCAATGCCGGATCTGGCTGGCCGACGGCCGACAGTGAGCAGGCAGGGTCACCGACCACTTTGGCGGCGGCCATGCGTTGAGCAGCAGCCGTTGCCGCCTGACTCGTGTACCACCGTGTCGACGGCGATCTCAGCCGTGACGGAGGTGATGAGGACGATGAGGGGGACGGCGGTGACGAGGGTGACGGAGATGATGGCGGTGGTGACGGGGGCAGCGGCGATGACGGTGGTGACGCGGGTGTGGACTTCGGTGCCGTCGTCACCGACGGCCTGGGGGCCGAGGGCTGCCTCCGTGTCGCCTCCGGCTTCGGTGGGGGCGGCGGGGCAGCTGTCGTTGTTCCCAGCGTCGGCTGGGGCCGGCTGGGCGACGGCGCCGACTGCTGGGGCCGGGGGGTCGCCGTCGCTGTCGGCGTGGGCGTATGCGTAGGCGTGTGTGTCGGCGTCGGCGTACCTGTCGGCGTCGGCTGGGCCGACGGCGGCGGCCGGTGTGTCCCATGGTCCGGCGTCACCAACGCCCAGACGCCGATGCCGCCGAGGATGAGCACGGCGGCACCGCCCGCGATCCACGGGGCCCGACGGTGTGGGCGTCGGTGACGGTTCATGGTTCCTACTGTCCGAAAGCGGCCGCAGTACCGCCACTCGGGCTCCGCCCTTCGGCCTTCCGGGTGATGCCGGAGAACGAGCCCCGAGCCGGTGCCGGCTGGGACCGGTGCCGGCCAGGTAACCGCTGCTCAGAGCCGGATCCCCGCAGATCCGCGACTGTCCGGGCGGATTGCGGGTGAGGGCCCGGATTATGCAGGGGGCACGGCGGTACTCCGACCAGGAAGCGTGTTGATGTCGATGACGGCACGCTGGAGGTCGCCCTGCGGCCGGTGGCCCAGGTCGTCGATCGACACGATGTTCATGTTGCGGGCCAGTTCGGGCGCACGCCAATCAGTCCTCAGCTTGGTGACCAGCTGGGGGTTCAGACCATTGGCGAGGTACATGAGGTAGTTGTCCCGGACGGTCGCCGGAAAGAACGGCGAGAGCAACCGGATCAGGAACAGCTGGGGTATCTGCAGATCGGGCTGGACGATGCTCGACAGCACGAAGAACCGTCCGGCGTCCGTCCCGGGGTCGCGGGCGAGGGCCGCCTGGTTGAGGGACAGCGTCTGGTCGTAGATCTGCTGTGGCGGGCTTCCGCTGAAGAAGGCCTTGAGGATCTCCCACCAGGACGGGTCGCCTGCCGGGTAGCTGCCGCGGTCGGAGACGTTGTCCGGGTGCCAGGCCCAGGGCTGGTCGACCGCCGCCGAGGAGTCGACGAGCACGACGTTCTTCTTGGCCTTCACGAAGTCACCGTAGGTGGAGGCCGGGGACAGCTCGGTCCGCAGGGCGGCACGGGAGCCGAACAGGTCCCGCAGCCTGGTCACCGGCTCCGCGGCGTCGGTGCCGGTCGGAGCGGCAGCCGACACGCTGATGACGACGACTTCCGAAGGGTGATCGTCGATCCAGCGCTTGAGGGAGGCCGCCTCACCCGAGGCATCGTCGAAGAACAGTCCTCCCATCGGAGCGCCGTGGAAGGTCCTCCACTGCCCGCCCTCGAAACACAGCCGCAGGTCGAGGTAGCGGGCGCCCTCGTCGAGCTGGTCGGTGAGGCTGTCGCTCTGGGACCGCGAGATGCTGGCGGCCAGCCGCGTATCGAGCTTGGCCACGTTGTAGGACCAGCCGCTGGTGCACAGGGCGGGGTCGGCCGGGATGCTCCAGCTGCCGGAGTCGTGGCTGCC
The DNA here is from genome assembly GCF_044768135.1 of Streptomyces sp. NPDC101165. NCBI lineage: Bacteria > Bacillati > Actinomycetota > Actinomycetes > Kitasatosporales > Streptomycetaceae > Streptomyces > Streptomyces sp. NPDC101165. The sequence continues at coordinate 56,978 of NZ_JBIWPG010000012.1, forward strand.
GGGCATCGCGATCCGGTTGAGCGGCTGGTCGTCGAGATATCCGTGCATGTCGCCCATCCATCGCGACAGGTCCACCGTCGCGGCCGAGGCCCGGCCGGCCGGGGCCGCCTGAGCAGGGCCGCTGCCGGTCACCATCGCCGCGACAGCGAGGATCAGCGCGACCAGACCGGCCGCCGAACGCCGTAAGCCCGTGCCGTCCGTTCCACGTCTCATCTTCGTACGCCCTCCTTGGGGGAAGAGGCCGAGGTCGGGCACAGAGGGTAGAGGGCGGCCGATGCAATGCCCAGACAGCCGTTGTCACAAATGGCCGTGCGAGGCGGCGTCGCGGATGTGGAAGCGGAGTGTCGTGGGAGCGCGGTCGCTTGTGTCCCGCGCCCCCACTCCCCCGTGGGACGGGTCCGGGCCAGCCCGGCTTGCCCCTGATCTGCTCACGCCTGTACGTCCTCCAAGCGGCCGCCCGACGGCTGCGGATCGGATCAGGCGACCGTCAGGACGATCTTGCCGGTCGTGCGGCCCTGCTCGCCGATCTCGTGGGCCTTGGCGGCCTCCTCCAGCGGCAGGACCGTCTCGACCACCGGCCTCAGCACACCCTGCTCCACCAGAGCGGCGATCTCGCGCAGGCCCAGGTGGTCCGGCTCGACCAGGACCCATGCCGCCCGCACCCCGTCCTGGGCGGCGGGCACGTCGTCCGGGCCGGGCAGGGTGATCAGCCGGCCGCCGGACCTGAGCACCTTCAGGGAGCGCTCGGCCGTCTCGCCGCCGAGCCCGTCCAGCACGACGTCGACGTCGCTCACGACGTCCTCGAACCGGACCGACCGGTAGTCGACCACCTCGTCCGCGCCCAGCTGTCGCACCAGGTCGTGCTTGCCGGCGCTGGCCGTGCCGATCACGTACGCGCCGCTGGCCTTGGCGATCTGCACCGCCAGGTGGCCCACCCCGCCGGCCGCGGCGTGCACCAGCACCCGCTCGCCGGGACGCACGTGGGCCGCGTCCACCAGGGCCTGCCAGGCAGTGAGCGCGGCGAGTGGCAGGGCCGCCGCCTCCACGTGCGACAGGCCCGCCGGCTTGGGGGCGAGATGCCGGGCCGGCGCCACCACGTACTCGGCGTAGCCGCCCGCCTGGCGCGGGAACAGCGGCATCCCGAAAACCTCGTCACCGACCTGGAACACCCCCACGCCGGGCCCGACGGCCTCGACCGTGCCGGACACGTCCCAGCCCACCACCGGCACGGCACCCCACTCGATCAGGGCCCCGCTGGCACGGGTCTTCCAGTCCACCGGGTTCACCCCGGCCGCGTGCACCCGCACCAGGACCTCACCCAGTCCCGGCTCGGGGCGCTCGACCTCGCGCTCGACCAGGTTCTCGGGTCCGCCCCACTGCTCCACGACCACCGCACGCATGCTGTCCGCCTCGCTCTTTCGTCTCGATCGGCTCGTCGCCGGGACGTCCCCGGCGCGACGCAGTCCACGATCCGGCAGCCCGGCCCGCCATGGTGTTGGCCGTTTGGCCACTGTGTGACAGGATCTGGCCATGAGCGATGTGCAGGGGCCGATCATGGAGGACGAGCGGAGCCGGGCGAAGGAGACTCCCCGGCGGCACCGGATCGCCGTCCTGGCCCTGCCCGGCGTCCCGCCCTTCGAGCTCGGCATCCCCTCCCGCGTCTTCGGCAGCGTGGCGGACGCCGAGGGCCGCCCGCTCTACGACGTCACCGTCTGCACCGCGGACGGCGCCCCCGTGCTCAGCGACGCCGGTTTCACCGTGCAGCCGACCGCCGGACCCGAGGCACTGGCCGCCGCGGACACCGTGATCCTCCCGCCCACCCACGCCATGCCCGAACTGGGTCGGGGTGGCCCCCTGCCCCCCGACGTCACCGCTGCCATCGCCGGCATCCGCCCCGGCACCCGACTCGTGTCCATCTGCACCGGGTCCTACGTGCTCGCAGCAGCCGGACTGCTAGACGGCCGGCCTGCCACCACCCACTGGAACCTGGCCCCCGAGTTCCGCCGCGCCTACCCCAACGTCAAAGTCGACGAGGACGTCCTCTTCGTCGACGACGGCGACGTACTCACCTCCGCCGGAGTCGCCGCCGGAGTCGACCTGTGCCTGCACATGATCCGCCGCGACCACGGTGCTGCCGCCGCCAACCGGGCGGCCCGCATGTGCGTAGTGCCACCCTGGCGAGACGGCGGACAGGCCCAGTACATCGACCGCCCCGTCCCCGAACCCACCACCGCCAGCACCACCACCGCACGTGCCTGGGCCCTCGAACACCTCGACGAACCGCTGACCCTCACCCAGCTCGCCGAGCACGCCCGGATGAGCCTGCGCACCTTCACGCGCCGGTTCCGCGACGAGGTCGGCATGACCCCGGTGCAATGGCTCACCGCACAGCGCCTGGAACTCGCCAAACAGCTGCTGGAAACCACCGACCTGCCGATCGACCTGGTCGCGCACCGGGCCGGCTTCGGCACCGCCAACTCCCTGCGCGCGCACATGAGAACGGCCTTCGGGGTCTCACCCGCCACCTATCGCCGAACCTTCAATGCCAACGACCCGGACCCGGCACCCGTGCTCGACAACACGTCGGCCTCCGGCTGACACCGCACGTCACGCAGCACGATCCACACCAGGGACGACCGTCGCAATCAGGTGGTCTCTCTGACGCGCCCTTGTTCGATGGTGACTCCGCCACCGGCTCTGACCGCCGCCACCACCGCCTGGTGCAGATTCCGGCTCTCCTGCTCCGAATGGCAGGACACAGGGCTTCCCGTCAGGGTGAACCATTCGGAGGTGCCGGTGTACTGGACGGTCACGTCGGCTTCGTTGCCGTCCCAGGTGGTGTGGACGGTCAGGTCGCCGTTCACGACCCCCGCCTCGTCGGTACATGCGCCGCCCCGGCCGCTGAAGACCCCGGGGGTGGTCCACGATGCCCAGACCATGACGTCAGCCTTCCTTCCTGGATACGCGGCTCACACGTGAGCCCAACCGCTCTGTGCCACGGCCTGGCGCAGTCCAGGGTCCGGGCCACTCGCTCCCACTACGGAATCACGATCCCGTGCTCCCTCGCTTCGCGGCGAGGTGGCAGCCCCGGCAGGGTGACCCGTGCGGGGACCTGGCCGACCGGCCCGGCGCGGCTGTGCAGACCTGCGGCAGAGGCCACGTAGTCCCTCGCCGTGAGCAGGCCGGTCAGTCGTCCGTGCGGGTCGGTGACGGGCAGCGCATCCATGTCCTCCTCCACCATCACGGCTGCCGCGTGTCGCGTCGATTCCTCCGGATGGACCGTGACCGTGCGGCGCCCGCGCACGAGGTCGCGCACCTTCCTGCGGGACAGTGTCGCCGCGGGTTCCGCACACGCGACGGCGAGCTCGGCACGGTCCAGCACCCCGGCGCAGCAGCCGTCCTGGCGAACCACCGGCAGGTGCCGCTGCCCGGACCGCTCCACCACCTCCCAGGCCAACAGGAGGGTCTCGTCCTCGCTGATCGAGTACGGCACGTCGCCCATCAGGGCGCCCACGGAAAGCCCCTCGTCCACGGCTGCCTCCTCCCGGTCAGCGCCGACCTGGCCGCGCAACGTCACGGGTGGTTTCCGCCAGCACCACGGTGACTCACCTCCTCGCAGGCGCCGGGAGTACGGGCCCGGTGCCTGCGGCTCTCGAAGTGTCTGCTCCTCACGCTCTCCCGGACCGCGGAGCACGTCATGAGCCGGTGAGGCCAACGCGAGGGGCCGATGGGCCCTCATCGAGCAACGGGCGACGACAGGGCCGTACGGGGGCGAACAACACCCGTACGGCCCTGGTGGAAGAGCCGTTCGTCCCCTGCCACGGGCCCGGCCCGCCGGGGTCCGATGGACGGGGACCGGACCGCGGGCAACGACGCCGAACGGACAGAGGTGGCCATGAACCGCTCCGCCTTCGCCAAACGGCTGCGCTCGCTGACCGCGGCCGTCGCCTCGCCACGGCTGGAGCCGACCCTCCTGGTCGTCACAGCGGCGGCCCTGACCGCAGGGGGCGCCGCCTGGCTCGCCGGTGCCGAGGCTCTCGCCGACCTCCTGTGGGGCCTGGGCACCCTGTCCGCGGTGATACCGGCGGTGGGCTGGGTGGTAGCCGCTCTCCGCCACGGCCGTGCGGGCGTCGACCTGATCGCGGTTCTCGCTCTCGGTGGCACCCTTGCGGTCCACGAGTACCTGGCCGGTGCGCTCATCGCGTTGATGCTCGCGACCGGCCGCACGCTGGAGGCGGCAGCCCAGCGGCGGGCCTCGCACGATCTGCATGCGCTGCTGGAGCGTGCGCCCCGCTCGGCGCGTCGCCGTACGGCCGACGGAGTCGCGACGGTTCCGCTGGCCGCAGTCGCCGTAGGTGACCTGCTCGTCGTGGGTCCGGGCGAGGTCGTCCCGGTGGACGGGCGGGTGGAGGGTGCCCTGGCCAACCTCGACGAGTCCGTACTCACCGGTGAGTCCCTGACCGTCGAACGGGCGGCGGGCGACACCGTCCGCAGCGGGGTGGTCAACGCCGGCGGCGCCTTCGAGGTGCGAGCCACGGCGACCGAGCAGGACAGCACGTACGCCGCAATCGTGCGACTGGCCAGGCAGGCCGGAGCCGAGTCCGCACCCCTGGTGCGGCTGGCCGACCGCTACGCGGCCTGGTTCCTGCCGCTCACCCTGGCGGTGGCGGGGCTGGCCTGGCTGCTCAGTGGTTCGGCGGTACGAGCGGTCGCGGTGCTGGTGGTCGCCACCCCCTGTCCGCTGCTGCTGGCCGCGCCGGTCGCCATCGTCTCCGGGATCTCCCGTGCCTCACGCCTGGGCGTCGTCATGCGTGACGGTGGCGCCCTGGAGAACCTGGGCCGGGCCCGCACCCTGCTGCTCGACAAGACCGGCACCCTCACCCGGGGCCGCCCGCACGTGCTCGACGTGGTCGCCGCACCGGGGTGGCAGTCGGCGGAGGTGCTGAGGCTGGCCGCGTCACTGGACCAGTACTCGCCCCATGTCCTGGCCGAGGCGATCGTCGACACCGCGCACGACCGGAAGCTGGTCCTGTCGGTCCCGTCCGACGTCGCCGAGGAGGCCGGCCGGGGTGCCGCGGGCATCGTGGACGGGCACCGGGTGTCCGTCGGCCGCATCGACGCGACCGGCGCCCGGCCGTCCTGGGCGAGGGCGGTGGACAACCGGGCGCTTCTCGACGGTGCTGCCGTGGCCTGGCTGACCGTCGACGGGTGTCCGGCGGGTGCGGTGCTCCTGCGGGATCCCCTGCGCCCTGACGCCCCGCGCACCTTGCGCCACTTGCGGGCAGCGGGCATCGAGCGGCTGCTGATGCTGACGGGCGACCGCGCGGAGCCGGCCCGTGAGGTGGGCGCCGTCCTCGGTCTGGACGACGTCCGTGCCGGGCTCGACCCGGCCGGCAAGGTCGCCGTCGTACGGACCGAGCGGGAACGCGCGATCACCGTCATGGTGGGCGACGGCGTGAACGACGCCCCCGCCCTGGCCGCCGCGGACGTCGGCGTGGCGATGGGCGCCCGCGGCTCCACCGCCTCCTCGGAGGCCGCCGACATCGTGCTGACCACCGATCGTGTCGACCGGCTCGCCGACGCCGTCTTCATCGCCGTACGGGCGCGGCGGATCGCCGTGCAGAGTGCTCTGGGCGGGATGGCGATGTCCCTGGCCGCGATGGCCGCGGCCGCGTTCGGCCTGCTGCCGCCCGCCGCCGGTGCCCTGCTCCAGGAGGCCATCGACGTCGCCGTCATCCTGAACGCCCTGCGGGCCCTGCGCGTCGGCCAGGCCATGCGACCGGCGCTGACGCCCGCTGCCGAGGCGCTCATCCACCGCTTCGCGTCGGAACACGACGACCTCCAGGACGTGCTCGAAGCGGTGCGCGGTGCCGCCGATCACCTCTCCGACGGTGCCGGGCCGCAGTCTCTGGCGGCCGTCGAGGAGGCACACCGACTGCTCACCGAACGACTGCTGCCCCACGAGTACGCGGAGGAGCACGAGCTCTACCCCGCCCTCGCCCCCGCTCTGGGCGGCCCGGAGGCAACGGTCACCATGAGCCGGGCGCACACCGAGATCGAACGCCTCTCCCGCCGCATCGCCACCCACCTGCGGCTGGCCCGCGCCGAGGGTGGTCTGTCCCCCGGCCAGCTCGACGACCTGCGCTCCTGCCTGTACGGACTGCACACGGTCCTCCGCCTGCACTTCACGCAGGAGGAGGAGAGCTACTTCTCACTGGCGCAGTGAGATCCATTGGCTCCCTGTCTGAGAGGTAACTGAGAGGTTGCTGTGCCAGCGTGACGGGCCCCATCCCTCAGGAGCGCTTAGATGAATCTGGTCAACGGTCTGCCCACCCACGTCCTGCTGGTCCATGTGGTCGTCGTGTTGATACCCCTGACCGCGCTGGCCCTGGTCGTGGCCGCGCTGTGGCCGCGCGCCGCCCGGCGGTTGGGTCCGCTGCTGCCGCTGCTGGCTCTGATCGCTCTGGTCAGTGTGCCGCTGACCACCCACGCCGGCGAGTGGCTCGAGCGGCACGTGGACGACGACGCGCTGGTACGCCGGCACACCGAGCTGGGCGACGGGCTGCTGCCCTGGGCCTTGGGCCTGTTCGCGCTGGCGGCGGTCGTCTGGTGGGCGGGGCGGCGCGTTCCCGCGGAGCCGGGGCAGAGCGGCGGCAAGGGCTGGTCCGCCCTCCCTGTACGCATCGTTGTGGGCGTGCTCTCGCTCGCCGTTGCAGCGGGGGCGGTCGTGGACGTCTACCGGATCGGCGACTCCGGCGCGAAGGCCGCCTGGCACGACGCCTACTCGAAGACGGCGACAGGAGCCAGGGACGGCTCCTGATCCTGCGCGAGCCGCTCGTCCCGGGCCCGCCCCGCCTTCGTGAGGACCGTCGAGGCCGAGGCAACAGGCAGACCACGGCACGGTCCTCGTTCCGCGAGGACCGTGCCGGGCGGGCAGGGGCGGCTCTGCAATGTCCGGACGCGCAGGCGGGACGGCACCGCCCTGCCTCCACGGCGGGTGCTTCCAGCCTGCGGGGTGACGGATAGCGGGTCCCATGGGCCGAAGGGCCCTCGTCGGACCCGAGCGGCCCGTGGCGGACGGGCACGGACGCGCCCACGCTGGAAGCACAAAGCATGAAGGGAGCCGGTGCGATGACCTCCGCCACCACCATGACCGCGGCTCTGGAGCCCGAGCACAGCGAACGGCTGATGCGCCTCGCCCGCGAGGTCTCCTTCGAGGCCGGGACCCACCTGTTCGAGGAGGGCCGGCACGCCGACCGCTTCTGGATCGTCCGTACCGGGACCGTCGCCCTCGACCTGCGTGTGCCCGGCCGTCGTCCTGCCGTCATCGAGTCGCTCGGGCACGGCGAACTGGTCGGCTGGTCCTGGCACTTCCCGCCATACGTATGGCACTTGGGCGCGGCGGCGACGAGCCCGGTGCGGGCCTGGGAGTTCGACGCCGAGGCGGTCCGGACAATGTGCGCCGCCGATCCCGAGTTCGGGCGGGCGATCGCGGTCTGGATCGGGCGCGTGGTGGCCCAGCGGCTGCACGCCTCCCGGGTCCGGCTGCTCGACCTCTACGCCCCCTACGGCAGCGGTGGCCTGATCTGACCACCCGGTCCCGCGAGGAGGACAGCATGCACAGCAGCCCGCATCGAGTGAGTGACGTGATGACGCATGCCGTCGTCGCCGTGGGCCGAGAGGCTCTGTTCAAGGAGATCGTCGAGCGCATGGATCAGTGGAAGGTCAGTGCTCTTCCCGTACTGGAGGGCGACGGCCGGGTGATCGGGGTCGTGTCCGAGGCCGACCTGCTGCCCAAGGAGGAGTTCCGGGACAGCGATCCGGATCGCTTCACCCAGCTGCGTCGGCTGTCCGACATGGCCAAGGCCGGCGGGGTCCGGGCCGAGGAGCTGATGAGCGCCCCGGCCGTCACCGTCCACGCCGACGCCACGCTCGCCGAGGCAGCCCGCATCATGGCCCTGCGCAAGGTCAAGCGGCTTCCGGTGGTGAACGCCGAGGGCCTGCTCGAAGGCGTTGTCAGCCGCGGCGACCTGCTCAAGGTGTTCCTGCGCCCGGACAAGGACCTCGCCGACGACATTCGGCGCGACGTGGTCGACATCCTCTTCCCCGCTCCGGTCGAGCCCGTGCACATCACCGTCACCGAGGGCGTCGCCACGCTGACCGGACGAGTGCAGGACGCCGGCCGGATTCCTCTCGCCGTCCGTCTCGTGCGGGGCATCGAGGGCGTGGTGGGCGTGGACTGCCGACTCACCGCGGCCGATGAGTAGCGGCCCGCGTGGCCTGGGGGCCACGCCGAGCGGGCCTGCGTGTGACGGGGCCGATCGGCCCACCCCAGGGGTCTGAGAGCACCTCCCTCAGCTGCCCTGTCCCGGCCGACCCTGGAGACGGAGGAGACCGCAGAGCCGAGGAGAGGCGTCATGGTCCGCTACGTCTACGACTTCCAGGACGGCGGCCGCGACCTGGCCGGCCTGCTCGGCGGGAAGGGCGCGAACCTGGCCGAGATGGCCCGGCTGGGTCTGCCGGTACCGCCGGGGTTCATCGTCACCACGGAGGCCTGCCGCGCCTTCCTGGCCACCGGCGAGGAGCCGGAGGGCATGTCGGCGGAGGTCTCCCGACACCTTTCGGCACTGGAGACGGCCACCGGGCGGCTGCTCGGGCAGGCGGACGACCCGCTTCTGGTGTCCGTCCGGTCCGGGGCGCGTTACTCCATGCCCGGCATGATGGAGACGGTCCTCGACATCGGCCTGAACGACGCCTCTGTGCTCGGCCTGGCCGAGGTGTCCGGCAACGAGCGCTTCGCCTGGGACTCCTACCGTCGGCTCGTCCAGATGTACGGCAGCACGGTGATGGGGGTCGACCCGGCCCTCTTCGACGAGGCCATGACCCTGCTGAAGGAGGCCCGTGAGGCCCCCGACGACCTGCGTCTCGACGCGAGCGACCTCGCCTGGCTGGTGGAGGCGTACAAGCGCCTGATCCGGGACGAGACGGGCCGCGACTTCCCACAGTCCCCCGCGCAGCAGCTGCAGCAGGCGATCCTCGCCGTGTTCCGGTCCTGGACCGGCGGGCGCGCCCGCCTGTACCGGCGGCGCGAGCACATCCCGGACGACCTGGGCACGGCGGTCACCGTACAGCGCATGGTGTTCGGCAACCTCGGCCCGGACTCCGGCAGCGGCGTCGCCTTCACCCGCGATCCGGCGACCGGTCGCCCCGGCCTGTACGGCGACTACCTGCCGAACGCGCAGGGCGAGGACGTCGTGTCGGGCGTGCGGGACGCCGTACCGCTCGCCGCGCTGGAACGGCTGGACCCACGCTCGTACCGGCAACTGCGTGATCACGCCCAGACCCTGGAGCGCCACTACCGGGACCTGTGCGACATCGAGTTCACCATCGAGCGCGGCGCCCTGTGGATGTTGCAGACCAGGGTGGGCAAGCGCACTGCTGAGGCCGCCTTCGCCATCGCCGCCGAGCTGGCCGAGGAGGGGTTGATCACCGCCGACGAGGCCCTGGTCCGGGTCGGCGGCGACGGGCTGGCCAAGCTGATGTTCCCCCGCTTCGACACCGGCGCGACCGGTGACCCGCTCGCCCATGGCGTGCCGGCCTCGCCGGGTGCCGCGGTGGGGGCGGCCGTGTTCGACTCCGCGGAGGCCGTGCGCAGGGCCGCGGCCGGAGAACAGGTTGTGCTCGTCCGTGAGGAGACCACCCCCGACGACCTGCCCGGCATGGTCGCCGCGCAGGCGGTGCTGACCGGGCGGGGCGGCAAGACCAGCCATGCGGCGGTGGTCGCCCGTGGGATGGGCAAGGTCTGTGTGTGTGGTGCGCAGGACATCACCGTCACCACCGAGGCACGCCGCTTCACCACCCAGGCCGGCGCCGTCGTGGAGGAGGGCACTGTCATCTCGGTCGACGGCTCGACGGGTGACGTGTACGAGGGTGCGGTTCCGCTGGTCGCCTCCGCGACGATGCGCTATCTGGAGACGGGCGAGCAGCAGGACAGCACAGTGGCCGCCGTGGCCCGCGCCCTGGACCATGCGGACTCGGTGCGGCGGTTGGAGGTGCGGGCCAACGCCGACACCCCCGAAGACGCGGCCCGCGCCCTGCGGTTCGGGGCGCAGGGCATCGGTCTGTGCCGCACCGAGCACATGTTCCTCGGTGAGCGGCGCAAGTTGGTCGAACAGATGATCCTGGCCCGCACGGACGCCGAGCGCGACCAGGCCCTGGCGGCTCTTCTCCCGCTCCAGCGGCAGGACTTCGTGGTCATCCTGGAGGCGATGGACGGCCTGCCGGTCACCATCCGGCTCCTGGATCCGCCGCTGCACGAGTTCCTGCCCGACCGCACCGAACTCGCCGTGCGCATCGCCGCAACCAGGGCCGCTGGCAGACAACCGGACGCGCACGACGTGGAGTTGCTCGACGCGGTGAACCGGATGCACGAGGAGAACCCGATGCTCGGCCTGCGGGGTGTGCGACTCGGCCTGGTGGTACCGGGACTGGTGACGACGCAGGTGCGGGCGATCGCCGAGGCGGTGGTCGAGCGCACCCGCGCCGGCGGATCCCCGCAGGCGGAGATCATGGTGCCGCTCGTCGGCGCCGTGGAGGAACTCCGGCTCACCCGCGAGGACGTGCGGCAGGTACTGGCCGAGGTCACCGAGGAGACCGGCATCCCCGTCCACTGCCCCGTCGGCACCATGATCGAGCTGCCCCGGGCCGCGCTCACGGCCGGCCGGATCGCCGAGGAGGCCGAGTTCTTCTCCTTCGGCACCAACGACCTCACCCAGACCACCTGGGGCTTCTCCCGCGACGATGTGGAGGCCGCGTTCTTCTCGGCCTACCTCGACAAAGGCGTGTTCACCGCCTCGCCGTTCGAGACACTCGACCGTGAGGGTGTGGGCCGGCTGGTCCAGATCGCCGTCGAGGAGGGCCGTGCCGCCCGCCCGGACCTGCAGGCCGGCGTCTGCGGAGAACACGGCGGCGACCCAGAGTCCATCCACTTCTTCCACGCAGCCGGGCTGGACTACGTCTCCTGCTCGCCGTTCCGGGTCCCGGTGGCCCGTCTGGAGGCGGGCCGGGCTGCCCTGCAGTCCCACTCCACCGGAGCCGACAGGTCGCCGGTACCGGCGGGCAGGAGTGCGACACACCCGCGAAGAAGCCGGCCATGATCCGTCATGACCGCCCGGCGCACCGGCGCATCGACCTCGATCGCGCCGAGGCACTGCGGCTGCTCGGCAGCGTGTCCATGGGCAGGATCGTCTTCACCCGGCAGGCCCTGCCCACGGCTCGTCCGGTCAACCACGTCCTCGACGGCGGCGACATCGTCATCCGCACCCACGAGGGATCGGCCCTCACCTCCCAGGCCCAACCGGCTGACGACAACGGCGTCGTCGTCGCCTATGAGGCCGACGCCATCGACCCCGACACACATCTCGGCTGGAGTGTGGTGGTCACGGGTTATGCCCGCCTGGTGACAGACCCTCACGAACTGGCGCGTATTCGGGCGCTGTTGGAGCCCTGGGCAGCCGAGCCGGGCATGGACCATGCGGTACGCATCCATCCCGACCTGATCACGGGCATCCTTCTCATCGCGTGGAGCGAGGCGGCGCCGGAGCACGGCTGATTCCACCTCCGTGCGGAAGCACGACACCTCCTCACACGGTGATCCGGCGCCCGGTGACGGAGAACGGATCGATGCGCACCCACAGGCTGCGGGAACCTCCGGCCCAGGGAGTGCTGTAGGCACGTTCCGTGAGCCGACGCTGCTCCTGCGGGTCCGTGACCGCGCGTGCGGGGCCGCGGACCAGGACGCTCCAGCCCTGGCTGAACGCATCGTCGATGCGGTCGACCTCGAAGGCCACCTGACAGCCGTCGGCCAGGGAGGGCGTGGCGCCGCGCGCGGTCCGGAAGACGATCGCACCGTCCACGACGCTGTAGTTGACGGGCACGATCACCGGACCGGAGGCCGTGGGTACCGCGAGCCGCCCCACCCCGTGCAGCGCCAGCAGGGTCCGGCACTCGCCGGGACGCAGCCGGGTGAACTCCGGTGCGGGCCCGGCCCGTCCGGTTCCGGGTGGCAGGTCCACCGCGCCGCCGGTGAGTTCGGAGACGGTGGTCTCCAGTGCCGCGGCCAGCTTCGTCAGCGCACTGGTGCCGGGCACGGCGCCAGGATGCTCCTCCACGTACCCGACGTAGGTGACCGCCATCCCGGCCCGCGCCGCCACCTGTCGCCGTGTCAGGCCGAGTTGTACCCGCCGGGCGGCGAGCCTGCGGCCCAGGTCGCCCAGCGGTGCCTCCGTGACAGCCTCCACAGGGGCGTCCGCCGTCACGCTCGCCTTCGTCCGTTCGGCCATGGTCTCTCGCCCTCTTCTCGTCAGGCCGCGGGCACGGCTACTTCTGCGTGCTGCTCCCCGCCGAGCACCACCTTGAGCGCGCCGGTCTCGCCGGCCCTGGAGAAGACCTCGTACGCCTCCTCCATCTGCCCCAGCGGGAAGGTGTGGGTGACCAGCTGCCCGGTGGGAAGGCGCCCGGCGGCGGCCATCCGCAGCAGCGTGGGGGTGGAGTAGGTGTCCACCAACCCGGTCGTGATCGTCACGTTCTTGATCCACAGGTCTTCGAGGTGCAGCGTGGCCGGCCTGCCGTGCACACCCACGTTGGCCACGTGCCCGCCGGAGCGGACCATGCGGGTGCACAGCTCGAAGCTCTCCGGGACACCGACCGCCTCGATGACCACGTCCGCGCCGAGCCCGTCGGTCAGGTCGGCGACCAGCTGGGCGGGAGCCTCGTGGACGTCCGCCACCGCGTCCGCGCCGAGCCGGTGGGCCGCCTCCAGCCGGGCCGGGGTCAGGTCCACAGCGATGATCCGCTCGGGCGAGAACAGCCGGGCCGTGGCGATCGCGGCGAGCCCGATGGGCCCTGCTCCGACGATGGCGACGGTGTCGCCGGGGCGTACGTGCCCGTTGAGGACGCCCACCTCGTAGGAGGTCGGGAAGATGTCAGCGAGCAGCACGGCGTCCTCGCTGCGCAGGGCGCCGGGCAGCGGATGGACGGACAGGTCGGCGAAGGGCACACGGACGTACTCGGCCTGGGTGCCGTCGATCAGATGGCCGAGGATCCAGCCCCCACCGCCCCGGCACTGGCCGTAGCTGCCGTCACGGCAGAAACGGCACCGGCCGCAGGAGGTGATGCAGGACATCAGCACCCGGTCTCCGGGCCGGACGGTGCGTACGTCGCTGCCGACCTCGACGATCTCACCGACGGCTTCGTGCCCGAGCACCGTTCCGGGACGCACTTCGGGCACATCACCCTTGAGGATGTGCAGGTCCGTCCCGCAGATGGTCACGACACCGACCTTCACGATCGCGTCGGTGGGTTCCTTGACGGCCGGGTCGGGGACGTCCTGCCAGGAAGCCTGACCGGGACCGTGGAAGACGAAGCCTTTCATGACGCTCCTCACCCTCGTCGGTCTGCCGCGGGACCCGGGTTCCGGCGCCTATGGCCAAGGGCACGGGCCGGGCTCCGGCGCGACGCCGGGGTTGCCCCGCACCTTCAGTTTGGGCAGCGCGCGAGGGACGCGCATGGGCCGTCCGGCCCTCGCCGTCGACCGAACGGTGCCCGTCCCGGCCGAAGGCGAGCAGCGGCAGCGCCCCGCCCTGTCGTCCTGCCACGAGGAAAAGTGCAGCGGAGCCGCTCCCACCAGGGACGAAGTGGTGCATGCCGTGGTCAGTCACGTTCTGGCACTACGGCCACCGGGCAGGCGGCGTGATGCAGCACCCCGTGGGCGACGCGGCCGAGCTGGAGGCCGAAGTGGCCGTGGCGGCGCCGGGCACCGACAACAAGCAGGTCGGCCTCGCGGGAGGCGGCCAGCAGGGCGTCGCGGGCGTGGCCCTCGACCGTACGGCGTTGTACCTGCAGGCCGGCCGGCACCTCGCGCAGCGCCTCTGCCAGCGCTTCCACGGCCTCCTGCTCTTGTCGGTGTGCCGGTTCGCCGACGATCAGCGGATGGCCCGGGGTCGCGTGCGCGGGCCGGCGCCAGGCCCGTACCGCCTCCAGCGGCACGCGGTGCAGCAGGGCCTCTTTTGCGGCGAACCGCACAGCCGCCGAGCCCGCCGGTTTCTCACCGACGCCCAGGACGATGCGGCCGTGCGCCCCCGAGCGGGCCTGGTTGTCGTGGCTGCCGCGCAACACGATCACCGGGCAGTGTGCGTGGCCCGTGACCATGACGCCGACGGAGCCCAGGAGTGCTTCCGTCATGCTGCTGCGGCCACGGCAGCCCATGACCACCGCAAGGGCTGTTCGGCTCTCCCGCACAAGCACGTACTCCGGCTCCTCGGCGAGCACGTCGGTGGTCACCTTGACACCCGGCTGCCGGTGGTGGGCCCGCCGCTCGGCGGTGTCCACGATGTCTTCCGCCAGCACCTCCCCCGACGGTTTGCCGAGGTCGTGCGCGAGAGAGGCCCCTTCATTGCGCTCCCACAGCGATGCGTAGACCAGCCTGAGCGCCGCGCCGCGCAGGGCGGCTTCGTCCGCCGCCCAGTCCACGGCCCGCAGGCTCGGCCCGGAACCATCGACGCCGACGACGATCGGAAGGTCCATCCTGTTCACCGGCCTCCTGCCTTCATGGGTTCTCGTCCCTTCATGGGTGCTCCTCCGCGATATGCCGGATCAGCCGTGCGCCACGACGGCGACGGGGGCGGTGACGTGGTGCAGGGCGGCATGGGTGACGTGGCCGATGTGCGCACCGAGGTGGCTGGTGCGGATGCGTCGGCCGACGACAGCCAATGAGGCGTCGCGCGAGGCGTTGACGAGGATCTGCGCGGCGCTGCCGCACCGGCTCGCCTCGACCACCTCGACGCCCGGGAACTTCTGCCGCCAGGGACGCAGGACCTCGGTGAGGGCCGCGGCCTGCCGGCGTTCGAGAGAGTCGTAGAGCTCGGCGTCACCGGGAAAGCGGTAGAAGGAGGTGGGCGGCTCGGGCCAGCCGTGCACGACTCGCAGGGACGCTTCCCGGCGCGCGGCGGCGTCGAAGGCGAACTCCAGCAGCGTGTCGTCCGGATCGTCGGTGTCGAGGGCGAGCACCACGGGTCGGAAGGGTGCTGCGACGGCGGGCACGCCCGCCTGGTCCGTCCTGTGCTCGTCCGCGGCCTGCTCCCCCGCCCGCACCAGGACAACCGGCCGTTCGGCGCGTGCGACGACGGACAGACTCACCGAGCCGACCACGAACCCGCCGATCGCGCCGAAGCCCCGAGAGCCGAGCACCAGCAGTTCGGCGGAGCCCGCCGCCTCGCACAGGATCTCGACCACGTTCCCCGTCAGCTGCTCGCTGTTCACCTCGAGACCGGGGTGGACCAGCCGGATGCCCTCGGCGGCCTCGCGCGGGATCCGCTCGATCCAGTGCTGGTCGCTCTCAGGTCCGAGCAACGGCGCCTGAGCCACATGCGCGGGCATCTCCGCCCAGACGTGAACGATCTTCAACGGCACGCCGCGCAGCGTCGCTTCACGTGCCGCCCACTCGGCGGCGGCCCGGCTCTCGGGCGATCCGTCGAGGCCTACGGTGACGGTTCGGGACATGGTCTCCACCTCCCGGGTGAGGGCTCGATTCCAGCGTGGTGAGACGGCCGGGCCGAGGTCAGGGGCCGGAGGTCCCTCGGCGGGGCCGACCGACCCACCGGAGCGACGGTGGCGGGTCGTGGTGCCCGCGGCCGACGCACGGACCGAGCCGGTTCGCCGGCTCGTATGCAGCTGCCGGTGATGTATCGCACAGGACCGACGGGAGGCCCAACGGCCCGTCCGGGGGCCGAGGGACCCCTTCCCCACCCGTCCTTACCGGCACACCCTGGAAGCAGCAGGACCACCCGCCGAGAACCTCAGGGGGTCACCATGTACGGCACCCCGCACATCGTCAGCGATGTCATGACCCGCACGGTCGCCTCCGTCGACCGGTGGGCCTCGTTCAAAGTGATCGTGGGGATGATGCAGGACCGGGGGGTCAGCGCCCTGCCCGTGCTCGGCGGCGACGGCCGGGTCGTCGGCGTGGTCTCGGAGGCCGACCTGCTGCCCACGGAGGAACTCCGGGACAGCCCCGAGGAGGGCTACGCCCTGCTGCGCAGGCCCGCCGACATGGCGAAGGCCGGTGCGGTCACCGCGGGGGACCTGATGTCCTCGCCCGCGATCACCGTCAGCGCGAACGCGACCCTGGCCGAGGCCGCGCGGACCATGGCTCGCGAGAAGGTCAAGCGGCTGCCCGTGGTCGACGAGGCCGGTCTGCTGGCGGGCATAGTCAGCCGCGCCGACCTGCTCAAGGTCTTCCTGCGCGACGACCACGACATCGCCGAGGAAATCCGGCACGAGATCGTGTCGTACCTCTTCCCGCTGACGTCCTCGGCCATTCAGGTCGATGTACACGACGGGGTCGCCACACTGACGGGCCAGGTCCGCGACACCTCTCTGGTCCCTGTGGCCGCGCGTCTGGTGCGCGCCGTCGAGGGAGTGGTGGACGTGGAATTCGAACTCACCCGGGGGATGAGTGTGCACTAGGCGCCGCTCGCCGACCGAGCGCACTTCGACGTCAAGTGCGCCGCGCTGAGGGGCGTACGCCATCCCGCGGCCGTGCCCGGACGGCCCCCGCCCGTTCCCCCAGGAGGAGGCGACATCACCCAACACCGTGCTCGCGCAAGGCGAGACGACCTACCGGGCCGCGGTGCGCGCAGCGGCAGAACGCGCAGGCCACCGGACAGCCGCCCAACTGCGCGCCCTACGCCAGCGCTGGATACCGGTACTGCGGCGCGAACCGGCTTTCCTGGACCCCGCGTTGGAGCCTTCTCCCACAGCGTCCGGCCACGGCGCCCGGTGAGTCCGACGCGAGAAGGGCACACCGGTGACGGGCCCACGCCGGAGCCCGCCACATGCCGCCGGCCGTCGTCAGTTGCCGTGCTTGATCTCGACGTGCTTGGCCTCCGCCTTCTCGGCGCCCAGGCCGACGCTGACGGTGAGCATCCCGTCGGTGTAGTCGGCCGTGACGTCGTCCTCGTCGGCGCCCGGTGGGAGCGTCACACTGCGGCTCATCGCGCCGTACCGGATCTCGCTGTGGTTCTTGTCCACGTCCCGTTCGGTACGTTCGGCCTGGACCGTGAGGATCCCGTCGCCGATGACGACGTCGATCTCCTCGGGGGCGATGCCCGGAAGCTCGGCGCGCATGACATAGCGGTCGTCCTCCGTGTAGTCCTCGATGCGGAGCGTGGGCATCGTCCACTTGCTGGGAATGGTCTCGAACCAGTCCGGCATCTCCGGGAACGGGAACTTCTGCCTGCGTGTCAGGGTGGCCATCGCGGTACCTCCTCGCTGTGGTCGCGGCTGCCGACACCTCCAGTCCAGCGCTCCCGGTCCCATGCCGCTGAGGCCGGAGAGCCCATACCCTTAACCCTATAGGTCCCTTTCTTCCTTTCTGTTCGCGACAAGACTGGTCGCGAAGGGAGGACCACGCCCGGCGGCGATCGGACGGGACCGCCGGATCGCGCCGGCAGGACGGCCGACAGGGACGAAGCGAGGACCAATGGCCCCTGTGTCCCGGACCGCCCCGGGTCTTCCATGAGATCGGCGGCGCCGCTCCGCGCCACCGCCGGGAGGAGGCGAGCGAGATGTCCGCTCCCGCACCGACAAGGACGAGTGACCGGGCCGTGCCCACTGCCGGCCCCGAGGCGACCGGCTCCTCGATGCGCGCCCGCGTGGGCGACGAGATCGTCGTACGCGGCACCACAGCCGGGGTCGTGGCCCGCGACGGCGAGGTCGTGGCGCTCCGCCATCCGGACGGCAGCCCGCCGTACGACGTGCGCTGGGCCGAGGACGGCCGGGTGACCCTGTACTTCCCCGGGCCCGACGCCTGCATCAGGCATCTGACGCCTGCCCCGCACCCTGCGAGCACGTCTGCGCACGCGCCGTCGGCGAGCGGCGAGCCGAAGGCTGGAGGCCGTCATGGCACGGCCCGGTGAGCGCCGCCCGATCGTGGTGGGCGTCGATCCCGATCTCAGCCGGCAGAGGGCGCTGGCCTGGGCGGCGGACGAGGCCGCCCGCCGTCGGCTGCCGTTGCGTCCGGTCCATGCCGAGGGCGTGCCGACCAGGGGCTACCGGGGGCGGGAGGTTCCGCCGTCCTGGGAGGGATGGAACGAGTCGCTGCACGAGGCCGGAAAGCAGGTGCTCGAAGAAGCCGCGAACTTCGTCGGGGCGCGACACCCTCAGGTCGAGGTGGACGCCTTGCTCGCGGAGGGCGACCCCGTGTGGGTGCTGCGTGAGCAGAGCCGTGACGCCACGGCCGTCGTGCTGGGCTCGCGGCATCTGAGCCGGGCCCAGGAGGTGTTCGGCTCCGCTTCGATCGCCGTTCCGGTCATCGCCCACGCGAGCTGCCCCGTGGTGGTCGTCCCAGAGCCGGAGCACACCCCGCAGGAGCCCGGATACTACGTCGTCGGCGTCGACGGCAGCGAACACTCGGCCGCCGCGGTCGACGTGGCTTTCGAGGAGGCGGCTCTGCACGGCGCCCAGCTGCGGGCCCTGTACGCCTGGCAGCCGGGGCCGCTGAGGATCTTCGACGAGTACGCCCCGCAGCAGGAGGCCCGCCAGTTGCTCTCCGAGACCGTGGCCGGCCGCCACGACCGCTACCCGGAGGTGGAGCTGCAGCACGAACTGGTCCTCGGGCATCCCGTGCAGGTGCTCAGCGACGCCTCCGCCCATGCACTGGGCCTGGTGGTCGGGACCCGGGGTCACGGAGGTTTCACCGGCATGCTGCTGGGCTCGGTCAGCCAGGGAGTGCTGCACCACGCCCGCTGCCCCGTCATCGCCGTTCCGTCGAGGCCGGCCTGAGGCCGAGGTCCGCGCCCCCTGCAGAGAAGGGAAGCCACCGTGACTGCACAACCTTTGGATGTGAACGTCGTCTCCGAGCTCGTTGCGGAGGCCGCGGCGGCACCCTCGCTGCACAACGCGCAGCCCTGGAGGTTCCGCTTTCTGCGGGACAGCGCCGTCCTGCGCGTGTACGCCGACCTGGAGCGAGCCCTGCCGCGCACCGATCCGGACAGGCGGGGCCTGCACCTGGGCTGCGGCGCGGCGCTCCTCAACCTGCGCGTGGCCGGCGCGGCGAAGGGGCTGGCGCCGGTCGTACGGTTGCTCCCCGCCCCGGACGATGCGGAGTTGCTCGCCGAGGTGGATCTGCGCGGCTCCGCGTCACCCGACGAGACGCTCGCCCGGCTGTACCCGGCGATCTCCCGCCGTCATTCCAGCCGTTTCCCCTTCCGCGACGAGCACATCCCGGCCGCCGTGGTGGAGCGGCTGTGCGACGCGGCTCAGGCCGAGGGCGCCCAGCTGGCGTTCCCCGGTGACTGGCACGTGCGGTCGATTCTGGAGCTGGTGCAGGACGCTGAAGGCCGGCAGGCCCTGGACCCGGGCATCCGCGGTGAAACAGCGCAGTGGACGCGTACGGAGCCGTCGGACACCGTAGAGGCACCCGACGGCATCCCCGCGGAGGCGTTCGGCCCCCGTCAGCACGGCACCACAGCCCCCGTGCGTGACTTCGCCGTCGGCCGTCCGATGCCAGGGCGTGGCTGGGCGTCCTTCGAGAAGAACCCGAACATCGCTCTGCTGGGCACGGCCCATGACGGACCCGCCGACTGGCTGCTCGCGGGCCAGGCACTGGAGCGTGTCCTGCTCCAGGCCACCATGGAAGGGCTGGTCGGCTCGATGACCTCCCAGCCCCTGGAATGGCCGGAACTCCGGTGGGTGGTCCGCGACCCCATCTCGGCCATGGCCCACGTGCAGATGGTGCTCCGGCTCGGCTACGGCCCCGAAGGCCCCGCGAGCCCACGGCGACCGGTGGCCGACCTGCTCGACATCGCCTGAGGCAGGCCCGGTCGGCCGAGGCAGGCCCGGTCGGCCGAGGCAGGCCCGGTCGGCCGAGGCAGGTCCGGTCGTCGAGGGCGGAGTGCTGCGCGGCATCGTCACCGCCCACGACCTCGCCGTACGCGACCTGGGCGGTGGCTCGGGCCGGGAGGCACCGGTGGACACGATGATGTCGACAGGGTCTTCCCGCGGCTGGCCCACCTGTTCGGGCCGGTCGCCGGGAGCCTGCGTGAGCAGCCGCCGGGGCCGCTTTCGCCCCGGCCAACCCCCGCTCGCCTCTCTCCCCCAGGGATCCTCGCCACCGTCACGGCTTCCGCGGCACGACCGCGACCGGGCACTGGGCGTGGTGCAGAAGTGCGTGGCTGACGCTGCCGAGCTGGAGCCCGACATGGCCCGTCCTGGACCGGGACCCGACGACCACGAGGTCGGCGGCCGCCGACCGGTTCACGAGGACGTGGCCGGCCGCCCCCTCGAGCGTCGTACGGTGCACACGTACCTGCGGATGCTCGGCGACCGCTTCCGCGAGCAGCCCGTCCAGCAGTGCGGATGCCTCCTCCTCAGGAGAGTTCGCCACTTCCCCGGCGTGGCGGCTCAGGTGGGAGGGGCTGCGCCAGGCCCGGACCACGTCCAGGACGCAACCGCGCACCTCGGCCTCACGGAAGGCGAACCGCACGGCATCGGCGGCCGTGTCGGCGCCCCCCAGCCCCAGCAGAATCCGGTCATGCGTGCCGGCGATTCCCGCCTGGTCGCCCCGGACGACGATCACCGGGCAACGGGCCCGGCCCGCCACGGCCAACCCGATCGAACCAAGCAGCAGTCCTCTGAGCTCACCGCGACCGCGCGACCCCGTCACCAGCGCGGACGCACCATCGCCCGCGCGCACGAGGGCGACTGCGGCGTCGTCCGGGATGACGTCGGTGGTGACCTTCACATCGGGGTTGCGCCGCCCGGCGCGCTCCGCTCCGGAAGCCACGATGTGCTCCGCGAGCACCTGCTCGGAGGGGCGCTCCAGGCCTGTGGACGGCACGGCACCCTCGTATCGCTCCCAGCGAGAGGCGTAGACCAGCCTGAGGGGAACACCATGGCGGGCCGCCTCGTCCACCGCCCAGTCGAGGGCAAGCAGACTCGCGTCCGATCCGTCGATGCCTGTTACCAGAGGAAGTCTCATCGTCCCCACCGCCTTTCATGGGGCTTGCAACGCATGGGACCCACTTCACCGTCGCACCCGCTGCCACCGGGGCACGAGGGCCCTTCGGCCCCCTTCCGGGGGCCATGCGCCCATCGCTCGTCCGCGCATACCAAGTCGCTGTCCCGCATGGGCATACGAAGGCAAGAAACGGCTTGTACGACCACTTGAAACAGCACACGCCTCCTGATGGGATGCGCGGCACCTCGAACCCGACGGCCCGGAGGTCTCCCGTGGTGCTGCGAACGACCCTGACGGCGAGCGCAGTTGTCGCCGCACTGCTCGCCCCCACCAGCGCCCACCCCCGGCAGACCACGGACGGCATACCTCCACTCACCGACCGGCACGGACGTGTGCTCAGCCTGCGCGGCTGGAACGTCGAGGACAAGACGAACCGGGGCGACAGAGCCCTGTCGGCCATCACCGAAAACCACTTCCGCGACATGCGGGCCAAGGGCTTCGCCTTCGCGCGACTGCTGATCTTCTGGGACGACCTGGAACCGCGGCGCGGCCACTACAGCGAAACGTACCTGCGGAAGATCGGACGCATCCTGGACTGGGCCGGACGACATGACATGAAGGTCGTGATCGACGCCCACCAGGACGTCTTCGGACCCGCTTTCGGCCACCGCGGCATCCCCGAGTGGGCGACCAGGACCGATGGACTTCCCTTCACCGCCCACCCGGACGACTGGTTCGCCGAGTACTTCGAGCCCGCCGTTCAGCGCGCCTTCACCCACCTCTACCAGGACCAGGACCTCCAACGCGCCCAGGCTCGGGCGTGGCGGGTCCTCGCGGACCGCTTCGCGCACCACCCGGCGCTCCTCGGCTACGACCTCATCAACGAACCCATGGGCGAGCTGCGTCAGGGCGAAGACGTGCCGACGGCCGCCCGCCGGATCGAGCACGATCAGCTCACCCCCATGTACAACCGCCTGGCAGACTCGGTGCGTTCGGCCGACAAGGACTCCTGGGTCTTCGTGGAACCCACCCCGATCGTGGGCGAGGGCATACCGACCGGCCTCGGACGCATCGACGATCCCAAGGTGGTGTACGCGCCGCACTTCTACAACGCCGCCATGGAGGCGGGCGCCGACTACGATCCCGGCGCCGGCTGGATCGAGGCCTACGAGCAGGCCGTCACCGAGTACCCCAAGCAGTACAAGGTCCCGATCGTGGTCGGGGAATGGGGTCCGCTCAACAGCTCCCTGCCGAACATGAAGCGCTTCTACCACGACGCGATGGACTCGCTCCGCCGCTACAGCTCCGGCTGGGCGGGCTATGTCTGGTGCTACGGCGGCGGGTACTGCGCCGTCGACGACTCCGGCACCTTCCGCACCAACAAGGAGCTGACCGCCGAACCGTACGCGGAGGCGGTGGCAGGCACGATCCGCTCCGCCTCGTACAGCTCCACCGATGCGACCTACCGGCTGACCTACACCGCGGCACGCCACGGCTCTCGGCTGACAGAAATATCTCTGCCTCCGGGCCCTTGGCGCATCACCACCGACGGCAATGCGGTCACGCTACGCAGGACCACTGGCAAGGCATGGATCCTGGCCGCCCCGGGCGGGGAAGTGACGATCACCGTCGAACACGACTGACGGGGCTGTTCAGAGTGTCCACTGAACAACACGGCGTGCAGTTGCCCGGGTCTGGATACCCGGTGCGTTGACAGGACGATCTCCCCTACGCTCGATCGTGTGGACTCCAAGGGACGTTGGACACGCACCGCGAAACGGACCGTGGGCTTCGTACAGCGCAGAGGTGGGGTTCTCGGGCCCTGTTCGCGCCCGTGGGTCAGAGCGCACAGGAGCGCCGACGGGGAGCCTCATGTCCCTACACTCCGCGCACATGTTGCTCTGGCTGCTCAATCATTTCAGCACCTTCACCCTGGCCGTGATCACCGTCGGCGGGACCGTAGTTCTGGCCGTGGCCGGCAGCGTGCTGCTCCGCCGCAGACACCCGTCGCTGGCCAAGGGCGAGCACAACGACATGGTCGGGGTGACGCTGGGGATGTTCGGCGCGATCTACGGGATCATCCTGGCCTTCGTCATCGTCACCCTCTGGACGCAGTTGGAGAGCACAGAGACCGTCGTCGCCACCGAGGCCACCGATGTCTCGCTCATCGCCCGCGATGCCGCCGCCTTCCCGCCCCCGGTCCGCACCCGCCTCGACGCCGCGCTCGGCGACTACGTTCACGCGGTCGTGGAGCAGCAGTGGCCTCGGATGCGCGCGGGGCACCCGAGTTACGCGGCCACCGCCGGCAAGCTCCAGTCCGTGTACGACGTGCTCCAGACGTACGAACCGAAAGCCACTCGCGAAGAGGTCTTCTACGAGCAGGCCGTGGACCACGTCAACGACGTCGCCTCCCAGCGCCGGGCCCGGCTGACCATGGCTCAGCAGCAACTGCCCCCGCTGCTGCAGGTCCTGGCCTTCGGCGGCGCCGTCGTCCTGATCCCGCTCACCTTCTTGTACGGCATGCGCAAGCTGCGGATCCAGATCCTCTTCGTCGCCTCCGTCGCCGCTCTCATCGGGTTCAGTCTGCTCCTGGTCTTCGTCCTCGACCGCCCCTTCGCCGGTGAACTCAGCGTGAGCCCGGCGCCGTTCCGACAGGGAGCGCTCGCGCCGTTCTGGACCAAGTGAGTAGCGCCTTCGGCTGATGCGCGGGCGCGGCGATGTGGCGGCCGGCGGACCTAGTGCCCGCCGGCCGCCCGTATCGCAGCCTCGACCAGTCGATAGTTCTCCAGGCCCGCACCGAACCCTGAGGGCATGCCGAAGCGGCGGCGCGTGTACGCGTAGGCCACGCCGCTGTCCGGGTCGGCGAGAGCGAGTGAGCCTGTCGCCCCGCTGTGGCCGAACGCGTCGGGGCCCAGGACGCGATAGCGGTTGCTCAGCTCCTCGAAGCCCAGACCGAAGACGTCCTCGTTCCCGGTGACCAGATCGGTTCCGCGATAGCGGACCCGGGCGAACTCGGTGACGGTCTCCGGCTTCAGCAGCGGCACCCGGCCGTCCACCTCGCTGATCGCCGCGGCGTACATCCCCGCCACACCACGTGCGGTGCCGACCCCGCCGGACGAGGTGGGCCCGAGCGCCCGCACGGCCCGACTGTTCGCGAAGGCCATCAGGTCGGTCGGCGGGGTTGCGTTCTGGTTGAACGCGATGCCCCTGACGCTGCCGGGGGCCGCGGCGTTGGCCGCGAGTTGCTCGGCCTGTTCCGGCGTCGGCAGCAGCGGCAGCACCTCGGCATGGCGCGATTCGAGCGCCTCCGGCAGGCCCAGGTGGAAGTCGAGCCCGTACGGCGCCCGGATCCGCTTCTCGTAGATCTCCTGAATCGAGCGACCGGTCACCCGCCGCACCACCTCGCCGGTCAGGGCGCCGATCACGAAACCGTGGTAGCCGTACGCCGTTCCGGGCTCCCAGAACGGCCGTTGACCGGCGAGTCGCGCGGCCATCAGCCGATCGTCGGCCAACTCGGCGGCCGTGAAACCGCCGTCGACGCCGACGACGCCGGAACGGTGTGCGAGCAGCTCCCGCAAGGTGAGCCGTTCCTTGCCCTCCGCCCCGAACTCCGGCCAGTAGGCGGCCACTTCGCGGTCCAGGTAGAGGACGCCTTCCTGGACCAGGAGCGCGACCACGAGGTGGGCGGCACCCTTGGTGATGGAGTAGAGACCGGTCAGCGTGTCCGCCGTCGTACCGGGGCCGGCCCACAGGTCGGCCACCCGGTGGCCGTCGACGTGAACCACGAGCTGCGCCTCGGGCGCGTCACGCATCTCGCCGAGCACCGCGGCGAACTCCTCCCGTACGGCCTCGAACCCCGCCGCCACGGTCCCGTGCACCCTGCCGTCGTCGTGCGCCATGATCTGCCCCCGTCGTTGATCATCTACCGTCGGCAGACCACAACAGCCGTACGTGGGAGGTCATTCCCGCGGTGCCAGGAGCTTGACGCCAGGACCTACGGCGCTCTCGATCTCCTGCTCGGCGTCGACGTCGGCGTCGGCGTCGGGGAGGTACAACTCCTGCGAGGTCCGGCCGAGAGCCTCAGGAGCAGAAGTCGGCGATGGTGGCGGTGAGGATGTCAGTGAGGCGGTCCAACGAGGCCAGGTCGACGTATTCGGTGGCCGCGTGGGCGCCCGCGCCGTCGACACCGAAGAGCAGGCAGGGGATGCCCGCCCGGTCCAGGAGAGCGCAGTCGGTCCAGTAGGGCTCGGCACGCACCGCGGGGCGGTGGCCCAGGACTTGCTCGGCGTGGTGGGTGAGGGTGCGCACGATCGGGGCGCCGGGGTCGGCCTCGAAGGGTTCGCGGTGCAGGCCACGGGTCAGCCGGTAGCGGAAGTCGGGGACCGTGGCGGCCAGACGGTCGAGCACGGCGGACAGCTCCGCCTGGACGGTTTGGGCGCTCTCGCCGGGGACGGTGCGGCGCTCCAGGGTGATACGGCAGTGTGCCGGGTAGGTGGAGGGCTCCTCGCCGCCGTGGATGACGGAGGCGTGCACGGTGCCGGTACCCAGGAGGGGGTGTGCCGGGCCCTCGGCGAGGCGCCGGCCCAGTTCCTCCAGGGCCACCAGGAAGTGCCCGGCCTTGGCGATGGCGTCGATGCCGAGCTCGGGTCGCGAGCCGTGGGCCGCGCGGCCTTCGATCTCCACCTCGAACCAGGCGAAGCCCTTGTGGGCGAGGGTGACTTCGAGATGGCTCGGCTCGGTGACGATCGCCGCGTCGGCCGAGAAGGACTCCAGCACCTCCTCGGTGCCCGAGCTGCCGCGTTCCTCGTCGGCGACACAGGCGAGGAACACGTCGCCGCGCAGGGAGCCGTGGGCGGCGGCGCGGGCGGCGGCGACCATCATGGCCGCGATGCCGCCCTTCATGTCGAAGGTGCCCCGACCGTGCATTCTGCCCTCGCGGACCCGCGGGTCGAGCGGGTCGCCGTCGTAGTCGGCCAGGCCGACCGTGTCGAGGTGGCCGTTGAGCATGAGGGAGCGGCCGCCGCCGCTGCCGCGGGCGACCGCGACGAGCGAGGGGCGGCCCGGGCGCTTCTCCAGGCGGTGGACCTCGAAGCCACGGGCGGCCAGCCACTCGCTGCAGAAGTCGGCGATCGCGGTCTCACCGGCCCCGCCGGGAACGAGGTCCGGGTTGACCGAGCCGATGGAGACCAGCCGGGCCAGCAGGCGACCCGGGTCCGAGTCGAGGAGTTCGTGAGCCGCTGGAGTCACGGGGGTCTCGGGGAGCATGAAGGCCTTCCGGAGTTGTGCCGACGCCCTGGGAGGCAGGGCGGGATGGTGAGCACCACACGGGGGTGGCAGTGGTTGCCGAACGATCGCTGCTGTGGGCCGCCATAGGCGGTCAGTCCTGGTCGGCCAGGCGCAGGAGGGTGGTCGCCAGGACGTCGACGCCGTGGGCGCACGCCTCGGGGGTGGAGTACTCACGGGGGTTGTGGCTGATGCCGTCGTACTCTCCGCGTACGAAGATCATGGCGGTGGGGCAGAGCGCCGCGATCTCCTGGGCGTCGTGGCCGGCGCCGGAGAGCAGGGAGATGTGCTCCAGGCCGTGGTCGTCGGCGGCCTGCGCGATGACCTTCTGCACGCCTTCGTCGAAGGGGACGTAGGCGGTCCTGGCCATCCGCCGGGTGGTCAGCGAGAGGCCCGGCCGGCTGTTCTCGAGCTCACGCAGGAAGGTGGCCAGAGCCTGCTCGGCGCGGGCCATCCGGGCGTCGTCGGGGTTGCGCAGGTCGACGGTCAGCTCGGCGCGGGCCGGGACGATGTTGGTCAGGTCGGGGTGGACGACCAAGTGGCCGACGGTGGCCCGCAGGTCGCCGTAGGAGCCGGAGTCGACCAGGGACCGCAGATGCACGATGATCTGGGCCGCGGCGAGACCGGCGTCGACACGCAGGTGGGTGGGGGTGGTGCCGGCGTGGGCGGCGCGGCCGTGGACGGTGATCTCCTGCCAGGAGATGCCCTGCACGCCGGTGACGACGCCGATCTCGACATCGTTCTGGGCGAGGACGGGGCCCTGTTCGATGTGGCATTCGACGTAGGCGTGCGGCGGGGCGAGGCGTACGTCGGTGCGTCCGTCGAAGCCGGTGCGGGCGAGTTCGCCACCGAGGGTGCGGCCGTCGCGGTCGGTCAGGGCGTGGGCGTACTCCAGGGTGAGGCGGCCGGCGGCGACCGCACTGCCGAGCATGTCGGTGCCGAAGCGGACACCCTCCTCCTCGGTGAAGACGCCGACCTCGATCGGGCGGCGGGTGGTGATGCCGCGTTCGTTCAGGGTGCGGACGACTTCGATGCCGCCCAGGACGCCGAGGCAGCCGTCGAAAGCGCCGGCGGTGGCGACGCTGTCGATGTGCGAGCCCGTCAGGACCGGGGCCGCGGTGGGGTCGGTGCCCTCGCGGCGGCCGTAGATGTTGCCCATCCGGTCGACACGGACGGCCAGTCCGGCCTGTTCCATCCAGGCGATGACCTGGCGGCGGCCGGCCGCGTCCGCATCGGTGAGAGCGAGACGGTTGACGCCGCGCAGTCCGGTGCGTTCGTCGTCGTACGCGCCGATCCCGGCGAGGTCCATCAGGGACTGCCACAGCCGGTCTGCGTCGACGGTGATGCTGTGGGGGGCGGGATTCGTCATGACCTGTCTCCCAGAGGATGTCGGATTCAGTGGGGTGGGGTGGCGGGACGGCGGCGTGTGCGGGCAGGCACGGGTCAGCCGGAAACGGTGGCGACCGCGAGGCCGAGGACGCCGGGCGCGGCCTCGAGGTGGTCAGCACGCTGCCGCCCCCTCCGGATCGAACCGATCGAACCGATCGAAGCGGTCGGCGGTGGGGTGGTGAACCGGTGGTGGGTCGGCGCAGGGGTCTTTCGGGTGTTGCGGGTTCAGTGACCGGTGGTGGAGTGCGGGTTGGCAGCGGTGCCCTCGGTGCTCAGCAGCACGACCACTGCGGACGGCCCGAGCCCCAGTGCCGTACGGCGTTCCTCGGCGTCCACGCCGGTGAGCGCCGCACGCAGACCGGCGAGCGACGCGGCCCCGCAGGGACCCGAGGAGATGCCCAGAGCGGCGAGATCACCGGCCGCGCGGGCGCTGTCGGCATCGGTGACGGCGACGGCGGCGTCCAGCCCACCGCACAGGTAGGGCCAGGCGATGCTGGACGGAGTGCCGCAGTTCAGCCCGGCCATGGTGGTGTCCCCTGTCGTCACGCTGACGGGTGTGCCGAGGGTGAGGCTCTCCAGGACACAGGCCGCGGCCTCCGGTTCCACCGACAGCAGCGCCGAAGCGCGCTCGGACGGGCGGCTGCGGTAGTGCGTGACCACGGCCTGGGCCAAGGACCCCACGCCCACCGGTATGGAGACGAGGTCGGGGCCCGCGCTGACCCCTTCGGCGGCCAGCTGCTCGTCCATCTCGGCGCAGAGGGTGGAGTAGCCCTCGACGATCCACCCGGGGATCTGTTCATAGCCCGGCCAGGCGGTGTCCTGGACCAGGACCGCGTCCGGCGCGGCAGCCTCCTCGGCCGCCACGCGTACGGCCTCGTCGTACGGCCCCGGGACCTCGGTGACCTTCGCCTGCTCGGCGACGATGGCCGCCACGGCCTGCGGATGCACACCCTGCGGTACGAAGACGTGGGCGTGCTGCCCGAGGCGGTGTGCCATGCGGGCCACGGCGCGGCCGTGATTGCCGTCGGTGGCGGTCACCAGGGTGACCGGGTCCGGTTCCCTGCCGCTCGCGGCCCGCTCGGCAAGGGCGCGGTGGATCGCCCAGGACGCGCCCAGCGCCTTGAACGCGGGCAGCCCCAGTCGGGACGACTCGTCCTTGACGAAGACTCGGCCGACTTTCAACTCCGCCGCCAGCGCATGGATTTCGGTCAAAGGGGTGGGCGCGTAGTCGGGCAGCGAGAAGTGGAAGCCGCGCACCTCGGCGGGCGCGGGTACACACCGCCAGGCTCGGGCATCGGGCCGAACGGACCACGGCAACGTACGGGAGGGCGGATCGTTCTCAAACACACGACCAGGGTCCGATGCTCTCCTACGATCGGTCCAGCGAATGTTTTCGACCTATACTCGTCGGAGAAACCGACTGTTCAGCCGTCGGGCCCGCGACGGCGAGGAGAGCGGCTGCTCATGTTCGATCTGCACCGGCTGCGCCTGCTGCGCGAACTCAAGCACCGCGGCACCCTGGCAGCCGTCGCCCAGGCACTCTCCTACGCTCCCTCTTCCGTCTCCCAGCAGCTCTCGCAGCTGGAAGCCGAGGTCGGTGTGCCGCTGCTGGAACCGGTCGGGCGGCGGGTACGACTGACCGAGCAGGCCGAGATCCTCGTCGCCCACACCGAAGCGATCCTCCAGCGCCTGGAGCGGGCGGAGGCGGACATCGCCGCGTCCCTGACCGATCTGAACGGCACCCTGCGCATCGCCTCGTTCCAGACCGCGGCACTCACCCTGGTCCCGACCGCCCTCGGCCTGCTGCGCGAACTCCACCCCCACCTACGGGTCCACGTCACCCACATGGAACCGGAAAAGGCCCTGCCCGCCCTGCAGGCCCGCGACTTCGACCTGATCGTCGCCGAGGAGTACCCCGGCAACCCCAACCCGCGGCCGGCCGAACTCCAGCAGGAAGACCTGCTCGACGACACCCTGCACCTCGCACTGCCGATGCCGGCCGACGGCACGGAGACCGACGACCCGATGGCGGCGCTGCTCTCACTCGCGGATCACCCGTGGGTGATGGAACCCGAAGGCACGGCCGCGCGGCACTGGGCCATGTCCCTGTGCCGCAACGCCGGCTTCGAACCCGACGTACGGTTCGACACCACCGACCTCCTGCTCCACGTCCGCCTCGTCGAGCAACACCACGCCGCCGCCTTCCTCCCCGATCTGGTCTGGAGCGGCCGACCCCCGACCGTCCCGCTCCGGCACCTGCCACGCGGCCGGCGCACACGCCGCGTCTTCACCGTCGTACGCCGCGGCCGAACCCAGCATCCCGCCATCCAGGCATGCCGTGACGCCCTCCGCCGCGCTTCCGCGCTCCATTCCCAGCAGGCGTGAAGCAGCACAGGCCCCATTCGCTTCACTTGACGGTTTGTGCCAACCGCGTGGCGCCATGGAGCAGCTGTTCCAGGGGACCACGCCGAAACAGTCGGGTCCACACGGCCGCCAGGAGCATCGCGGCTCCCATGAAGCCGAGCAGAACGGGCACGGCGGACAGGGTGTCAGCGTCGACCGCCGGCACGTACCAGACGTCGCTGAAGAACCACAGCGCGACGATGTGCAGGACGTACATGGTCAGCGCTGTCATGCCGACCGCGGCAACGGGTGTGGCCAGGCGTGTGAGGCGCGGCATCCGTTCGGCCACGGTCAGGCACGCGGCGACCACGGCGAGGGCGACTCCGGTGTTGCCGACGATGGAGAACGTCGTCTGACTGTGCGGTACGGCCACCAGGAGCCAGGCGAGCGGGGTGTGCCCCTCGGGCTCGCCGACGGTGTCGGACCACCAGGCGGACGATGCCGAGCCGCCGTCCGTGGCGGAGGCAATGGCGGACAGAGCACCCGGGACCAGGCGCAGGGCGAGCCAGGAACCGCCGTAACCCAGCAGGGCCAGTGCCCCGCCGACGAGTGCGAGCCGGGATCTGACGCCCGGGCGAGTGAGGTCCAGCCGGGCTGCTGCCATGCCCGCGATCAGGAAAGGGATCCAGGTGAGCACCGGATACGCACCGGTGAACAAGAGTTCGATGATGCCGTCCGTGCCGGTGACCTGGGCCAACGGGTCATGGGCGGTGATGGTGTCCGCCCAGTTCCCATCCGCGATGGACGTTCTGATCACGTACAGGACCTGGGGCAGGATCAGCGCACTCGCGGCAGCGAGGAGGGCGAGCGTCCCTGCCCGCAGTCGGTGCAGCGGGAGGACGGTCAGGAAGAGCAGCCCGTAGAAACTGAGGATCACGTCGACGTCGGTGTCCAGGGCGGTCAGCGCGTAGCCGAGCACCAGCAGGACGACGGAGCGGATGACGATCCTGGCCACTGCCTGACGTCCTGCGCGCCCGGTCCGGGGGTGCGGGCGGCCGGTGATGATGACGAGCGAGAAGCCGGCGAGCAGCGCAAAGAGGGCGGAGGAGCGGCCACGCGCTGTCTCCAGCAGGAATCCCACCGGTCCGCCGACCGTCACATCGGGCCCGACGTGGACGGAGTACATGCCGAAGACCGCGAGTCCGCGAGCCAGGTCGATACCGATCAGCCGCCCCGTCGAGGGCCGGTCGGCGAGCACACGGAACCGGTCGAGCCCCAGCGGCGGTGACACGCCCGCCGGCTCGGCCGAGAGTGCTTTCGGCGCCATGCCTGAGGGATTCCCACCGAGCCGCCCGAGCCACCCCGGCAGCCTTCCGAAAGCACCCCGTTGCCCGACCGAAACCACCCCGGCCGGTCGGCCCGGGCGCCCCCGGCCGACCGGCTGGGATCATGCCGCCAACCGGCGGGTCTTCCGTGTCGGTCGCTGACCTGGGCTCCTGCCGGGGGTACGCATCAAGCGGGGGCATGCGACGAGCGGAGCGCACGTGATCCGGGTACTGGTGGTCGATGACGAAGCCTTGATCCGTACGGGTTTCACGCACATTCTCAACACCACGAACGACATCGAGGTCGTCGCGGCGGTACCCGGTGGCGAGGCCGTGCGCACGGTGCGGGAGCTGCAGCCCGACGTCGTTCTGCTGGACATCCGGATGCCGGACGTGGACGGGCTCACCATTCTGGCCGAGCTGGGCCGCATGCCGCAGGCTCCGGTGGTCGCCATGCTCACCACGTTCGACGCCGACGAGTACGTGACGACGGCGCTGCGCTCGGGCGCCGCCGGATTCCTGCTCAAGGACACCGACCCCGAGGAGCTTCCCCGCCTTGTGCGCACGCTGGCGGAGGGCGGGACCGTCCTGTCGTCCCAGGTCACCCGGCGGGTCGTGGACGGCTATCTCGATCACGGCATGCGCGAGCCCGCCGCCGTCCGCCTCGCCGGCCGGCTGACCGAGCGCGAGCGTGCCGTGCTCGTCCTCATGGCCGAAGGGCTCGCCAACACAGACATCGGCGAAAAGCTGCATCTGAGCACCGGCACTGTGAAAGGCCATGTCACCAACGTGCTGGGCAAACTGGAGGTCAGCAGCCGCGTCCAGGCGGCTCTGATCGCCGAGCGCGCGGGCCTGCTCACCGCAGAGCGGGACGAGGGCGCTCGGTGAGCCCCGGACGGCCGCCGGTTCTGCTGCTCGACATCGCCCTCGTCGGGTTCGCGCTGGCGGACGCATGGGTCAACGTCGGCGTCGGGGATCCACCGGCGACTGCCTTCGCACTGCTCGGCGCTCTCGCCCTCGCCATGCGTCGCCGCCTGCCCTTGACGACCTTCGTCCTCACGCTCCCCACCGCCCTGGTCACCGACGCGGTGGTCGCCCCCATGGCCGCGCTGTACACGCTGTCCTCGCTCAGCCGCCACCGTCTCCTGCTGGCCGGCTGTGCGCTGACGTACGCGTTCATCGACTTCCTGCCCTGGCCGTGGTCGTCCCTGGACGCCGCGGAGCTGTCCCAGACGAACAACCTGTTCCACCTCAGCTACACGCTGGCCACCGCTGCGGCTCCCGTCTTCCTGGGCCAACTCGTCCAGGCCCGACGCGAACTCTCGCTGCGGCTCGCCGACATCTCCGAGGCCCGTGAGCAGGAACGGCTGCTGACCGCCCAGAGCGTTCTGGCGAAGGAACGCGCCCAGCTCGCCAGGGAGATGCACGACGTGGTCTCCCACCAGGTCAGCCTCATCGCCGTACAGGCCGGAGCGCTCCAGGTGGGCAGCCAGGACGCCGAAACGAGAGAGGCCGCTGCCACGATCCGCCGTCTCAGCGTGCAGACCCTGGACGAGCTGCGGCACATGGTCAGTGTCCTGAGGGCCTCCGGCAGCCGTCCCACGGAGCTCACCCCTCAGCCCTCCCTCGCCGACCTGCAGCGCCTGGTCGACGCCAGTGGCATCGAAGCGAAGCTGGTGACCGACCTGCCCCGGGAACTGCCGCCCCCGGTGCAGCGCGCCGTCTACCGCACCGTCCAGGAAGCGCTGACCAACGTCCGCAAACACGCCCCCGGCGCGACGGCAACCGTCCGCATCCGCCACCAGGACGGCGCCCTCCACACCACCGTCACCAACACCGCCCCCACCCGACGTGCGTACGCCCTGCCGAGCGCCCACCACGGCCTGGTCGGCCTGGCCCAACGAGCCGAGCTCCTCGGCGGCACCGTCACGTCCGGCCCCACGGCCCAAGGGGGCTATGAGCTCTGCCTCGAACTGCCCGTCGAGCGGAACGGGTGAACGCCCCGGCCGGCAGGAATATCCCTGGCGGGGGGATGTGACGGACCACGTTGAGTAACGTGCCACGGGTGACCGATGCCGTCTTCGGCCGGGTGGCGGGGCCGCGCCGGCCGGTCGGCGGGGTGCTTCCGGACACCTGACGGATGGTGCGGCGGACGGCTTTCGCCGACGCTGGAGCACATGAGGCTCGACATGGCGTCGGCAGTGTCATCCGCTGCCGGGCCGGTCACTCCGCCTCGTGCTCGCCTTCGGCAGGGCGGCTGAACGGTGTCGATCCGGCACACGGTCCGGCGGCCCTGGTCATGTCGGAGGCCCCTGTCGGTCCCGAGTCACCGGTGGGTGCTCCTTGGGGCTGGGTGATGGAGGTGGCTCGGGGCCGCTCCGCTGTCCTGTTCGCTCTGCCGACGGGGTGTGGTCCAACCGATCAAGCAACCGTCGCCTGGTCTCACACCATCCGGAGTCATACCGGGCCAGAAGGAGGTCGGTCATATGACGATCCGCCTGACGTTTCTGTGCGCCCCCGGCGGTGACGCCACCCGGGATCCACTCCTCGGCGACACTCCCCTGAGTGAGCGCAGCCTGCGCATGGCAACCGCAGCGGGAGCAGCTCTCCCTCCGCACGAGCTGGCCGTCCGGGCGCCTTCGACCCGTTGCTCGCAGATCGCTGACACCCTCGGCCTGGTCACGGTGTCCGAGCCTGCGTTGCGCGATCTCGACCTCGGCAGGTGGTGCGGTCGCACCGTCGACGACATCGCCGCGACCGAGCCCGACGGATTCACCTCCTGGCTCACGGACCCGGATGCCGCGCCGCACGAAGGCGAGTCCGTACGCCGGCTCTGCCGCCGGACAGCGGACTGGCTGAGCACCGTGGCGCCCGACACCGGCCACACCGTGGCCATCACCGAAGCAGCCGTGATCCGGGCCGCGCTCATCCATGCGCTGGCCGCACCGGCGAGGTCCTTCTGGCATCTCGCTGTGCCACCCCTGTCCGCGGTCTCCCTCACCCGGCAAGGTGGCTGCTGGGACATCCGGATCGCCTCCGTCACTCCCCGGGACGGCCAGCGATGGCTCCTCTCGCGATCCAGCAGCGCAGGTACGTCCGCGGCGGCCCACCCGGGCGGCTGGAAGCGAACAAACTCCTCCCGGGAAACGATCTTCGCAGCTGCAAGAAGGCCCTGACCAGCGCATTCCCTCGACTCCCCTGGGCAAGAGCCGTTCGACCGCATTGAGCGCCGCCGCACGAGAGGCCTATGGCCGGTGGGGCGGCGCTCACACGCGAGGCGGGGCCATAGGTTCAGGAGTTCAGGTCGTCACGGGCACAGGGCGCGAGGCGGGCGTGGGTCTTGCCGCCGTCGGCGGGGAGGACGGAGCCGATCCGCGAGCACAGCATGTCGATCACCAGGAGCAGGTCGCTCGATCATCATGAGCAGGTCGCTGAGAAGGCGTCGCTGGGGACAGGGAGGAGTTCGCTTCGGGGGTCACGGTCACTGGTCGCTGCGCACTGGTCGCATCTCGCCGGTCGCCGGTCGCCAGTCGCCAGTCGCCGGTCGCCGGGGTGAGACGTCCCCGGCCCGCGCGGCCGGCCGCGCCGATCGGCGGGCAGTCGCAGTCGTCTACGCCAGCCGCTCGCCGAGTGCGCGGCGCAGGTCAGCGAGGCTCGGAGCCCCTTCGATGCGACCGTCCGGCCCGCGGTAGAGGCGGCAGGACAGAGACGCGGGAGCGCCCGGCACGGCGAAGGGGTCCACCCCGTCGATCAGCACGGTCGGTGATCCGGTCATCCCCAGACGCGTGGCCTGCTCAGAATCTTCGACCTCGATCCGTTCCACCTCCGCGTCGCGGCCGTCGAGCGCCTGGCTGAGCCGTTCGGCGACCACCGGCGCGTGGGGGCAGTCCGGCACGGTCAGTACGGTGATCCGCATGGATGTCCTCCCGGCTCACGGCCTTCTGGACCGACTTTGAAATCCTCGCCCGCCTAAAGGTGGGCGATTCCCGCCTGCCGCGCCGTTGTCGGGTGCGGTTTCGGGTGGGTTCCTGCTTCATCGCGCTGCGCGGGCACGGGTACCCGTCTTACCTGCGCTCTACAGGCTGACACGGCCAGTCCGGCCGCCTTGGCGACATTGACCGCCGCATTGATGTCTCTGTCCAGGACACTCCCGCATGCCTGGCACGTCCATTCTCGGATATGCAGGGGCTTGGGACCGTCCTTGACACCACAGGCCGAGCAGACCTGGGAGGTGGGCTCGAACCGTCCGATGCGCACGAAGGCGCGCCCGTACCGGGCGGCCTTGTATTCCAGCATGGCCACGAACTGTGACCATCCCGCATCGTGCACGGACTTGGCCAGGCGTGTGCGGGCGAGTGCCTTGACTGCCAGGTCTTCCACCGCGACGGCTTGGTTTTCGCGGATCAGCTTGGTGGAGAGCTGGTGGTGGAACTCGCGACGCGCATCGGCCACCCGTGCGTGAGCGCGGGCAACCTTGAGCCGAGCCTTGATCCTGTTGGCGCTGCCCTTCTCCTTACGGGACAGGGAACGCTGAGCCTTCTTGAGCTGCCTCTCAGCCCGGCGCAGGAAGCGAGGGCTGTCGATCTTCGTGCCGTCGGACAGGACCGCGAAGTGCCCCAGCCCGAGATCTATGCCGACTTCGGGCGTAGTGGCGGGCAGTGCCTCTTCTGGGTCCGTCTCCACCACGAACGAGGCGAAGTACCGACCGGCGCTGTCCTTGATCACCGTCACGGTGGTGGGGGTGGACGGCAGGGTGCGCGACCACCTCACGCTCACGTCGCCGACCTTGGGCAGCCGCAGCTTCCCGCCGGGGGTGATCTTCCACCCGGCGTTCGCGGTGAACCGGATCGCCTGCCGGGTGTCCCGCTTCGACTTGAAGCGGGGCGGACCCATCGTGGGGCGCTTGCCCTTGAGGGAGTCGAAGAAGTTCCGGTACGCCGTGTCCAGGTCGCGCACGGACTGCTGGAGGATCACCGACGACACCTCGGCCAGCCACACCCGACCAGGTGTCTTCTTCGACGCGGTGAGCCGCTTGGACAGCTCGCTGGAGGTGACGAACGGCAACCCGGCGGCGCGGGCGTCCTCACGAACACGCAACGCGTCGTTGAAGACCACCCGCGCACACCCGAACGCCCTTGCCAGCGCAGCACCCTGACCGGCACTCGGGTACAGACGGAACCCGTACCTGAGCTGCATGACGATCACCATACATACGTGGTTCACGTCACCACGCCAGAACCCGAACCCCGATGTGCGCACCGGCCGTCATGGTGTCCACATCCTGCATGTCCACTTAGTTTTTGTCACGAAGTACCGACACAAGGCCATGACCGACGTGATGCTGACGCGCTGCGAAGAGATCATGCGGGAGGTATGCACCAACTTCGCGGCCGACCTGAAGCAGTTCTACGGCGAGGACGATCACGTACACCTGTTTATGCACCACCCGCCGAAGATCCAGCTCTCCAACCTGGTCAACTCCCTCAAGGGCGTCTCCACCCGGCCACTGCTCAAGGAGCACAGCGCGCACCTACACCGATATCTGTGGGGCGGACACTTCTGGTCCGGCTCGAACATCGCCGGGAGCTGCGGCGGGGCACGGAGAACCAGAAGCACCCCGCGGGCGGAGCTGAACAGTGCCGACCCATGCTCACATGCGGGTCAGAGCAGTTCCGAGATTGCCTTCACCCCCGGCGTAAACACCGGAGCACTGGCCAAGATCGAAGATAGACATTCCAGCACGCTGGAGTGTCCAGGCGTAGCCTCGGCGGTACGCGCATCGGGGATTCGGCGGACGCCGGCGGGCTGACGGGCTGACGGGCTGACGGGCTGACGGGCTGACGGGCTGACGGGCTGACGGCGAGGACGATCCGCTTCTACGAGGAGACCGAACTACCGCCCACGTAACCGAGCACCCGTCTCGTAACCGGTGGGTTCGTCGACGTTGGTCTGATCGTGCAGGTGCTCTCCGCTCTCTCCGCGCAACGGGTCGTACTCGTCGAAGTGTTCACCGTGCTGCGCCCGCCCCAGTTCCACCGTTTAGTACAGGCACTTCGGAAATCTCCCCGGCCGCGGCACTCACCATCAACGCACAACGCTGGGCGCGGGAACATCGCGCATGTGGCGGAGCGGGGAGAAGAACACGAACCAGCCGGCCGCCCACGCACCGATCAAGGCCAGCCAGAGTGCGGGCCGCACCCCCATCAGCGTGCCGAGCAGCCCGCCGAGGATGCCGCCGAGCGGCAGTGTGCCCCACACGACCCAGCGCACGGCCGCGTTCATCCGGCCCATCAGCTCCGGCGGTGTCACCGATTGCCGGTAGCTGAGCTGGGCGACGTTGTACACCATCGCGGAGAAACCCGAGATGCCCCAGCCCAGCGGGAACAGCAGCACTCCCCAGCCTCGCCAGGCAGCCGCCGCGACGACCTGCGGCGCGCTGAACACCAGCATCGACACCCAGATGATCCGCGCCGAGCCGATCTTCTTGGCGAGCCGACCGGCGAACACTCCCCCGGCGATGCCGCCGATGGCCGAGCCCGCCATGATCAGCCCGCTCAGCGCGGGCGGCACGTGCAGCACCCGGATGAGGAAGACCATCGCCAGCGCCGACGTCGTGCCGGAGAACAGGTTCGCGGTGCCCGTGCACGCCACGACCCTCCGCAATATCTTGTGCCCGACGACGAATCTCAGTCCCTCGGCGATCTGGCTCCGCAACGTCTCGCCCTCGCGCCGCACGGGCGGCGGCTCCTCTCGCGTCCTGATCGCGGATATCGAGAAGACCGAGACCGCGTAGGAGATCGCGTCGGCGGTCATCGCCCCCGCGGCGCCGAACGCCGCGGCCAGTCCCCCGCCCAGGCTGGGGCCGCCGAGCTCCGCGAACGCCTGGGTGGTCCCCAGCTTGCCGTTGGCGTCCATCTGGAGATCGGCGCGGATCAGCGACGGCACATAACTCTGGTACGAGACGTCGAAGAACACCGTGCACACGCCGGCTGCGACAGCGACGACGTAGAGCTGCGCCATCGTCACGGTGCCGAGGGCGGCCGCCAGCGGCACCGATCCGATGATCAGCAGGCGGAGGATGTTGCAGACGATCATGATGGAACGTTTGGAGCCGCGGTCCACGAGCACGCCCGCGGGCAGCGCGATCAGCGCGAACGCTACCGTGGTGGCGGCGGTCAGCAGCCCGACCTGGAACGTGCTCGCCTTGAGCGAGACGACCGCGAGCAGCGGCAAAGCGACCTCGGTGACCGCCGACCCCATCTCACTGACCGTCTGGCCGCTCCACAGCAGCATGAAATCCCGCTGACGCCACAGACTCGAACCGTCGAACTCCGGCTCGGCATCCTGCAGTCCCTTCGTCACTTCTGTCACAGCGTCAACTTAGAGGTGGCCTCGTGACGACGGCCAGGGGTCTGGGAGCGAGTCGCGGACCTGCGGTTACGGGAAAATCTTTAGAACGGTCGAGCGTACGGGTGCTGCCTCACCTGGTCGTAGACCCCGCGGAGCCACGGCTGATGCACGGCTGACAGCCGTGCCAGGGTATGGAGGAACACAGTCGAGTCAGGCCGAAACCGTCTCCGAGGATGCAACGGCAGCGGATCGTCACGGAGAACACCGTCGGGCAGCCTGCCTGTCACGGAAACCAGCAACTGTTCGTGATCGTGGGCCAGATGCATCCACACCTCGGCATCGACCGGCACGATCTCTGCGGTGCCGGACGGCTGCCAGGCCTTCCCTGTCTGCGGATGTCGCGGTACCAGAGCGATGTCCGGCCCGGGGACACGGGCAGGCAGGCCAGGTCCGGCCAGTGCCACTGTCCTCGTCGGCGGCCCAGGCGGGAGCAGCGCGTCGAGCACGCGGCCGAAGATGTCCGTGACGAGGCCGTCCGGGAGGACCACGGGTGTGCCCTGCGAGGCCGCCAGCAGGTGGGCCAGCGCTGCCCCGGCCGCCGCCTCCCAGCGAGGGCACCACTCTCCGAGGGGTCCGATCGGCGGCGTACCCTGCCGCTCCTGCCGCAGCGCCTCCCAGTCGGCCGTCCGGCGATCGGGGCTCTCGGCTGCGATGCAGCGCACGGCCTGCGGTTCGAGCCACACGGCCTGCCACCAGGAACATTCATCGATGCGGGTGGCCACCGCCCGGCCGCACTGCGCGCACGCCAGATTCGGGCCGTCGCCCCAGTCCAGCCCACAGCAGTAGCCGACGCATCGCTCAGGGATCAGAACAGTGCCGCGCATGTCACCCGGCGCGACGACGACGGCTCCCGGTGCTCCGAAGGACAGGCCGTCAACCGGGGCGAACACGCCTCGGGCTTCGGCCTCATCCGGCCCGATCTCACTCCACGGGCGCCATGGCGGACCGGTGGGGTCAGGGTTGACAGCGTAGGTGCCGGCTTCCATGAGTACGGGGAGCTGCTCCCCGTTACCCCACTTCTGGTAGGCGTGGACGGGAAGCGCGACCTGCGACACCGGGGCAGTCAGCGTGGCGCCACACCCTCCACACGCAAACTCCGCCATGCAACCCCTCTTTCGCAGAACACGCGGATCATCCCGGCCCGGTGCTCACCGGCCAACGGCTTTTCTCCACGGTGAACGACAAACGCGTCGATGGGGCGCCCCACCGGCGTGGCAGCATGATCTGCTTCGGCCGAACACGCAGGAAGGCATGTGTCATGTCC
Source organism: Streptomyces sp. NPDC101165 (assembly GCF_044768135.1). Lineage (NCBI taxonomy): Bacteria > Bacillati > Actinomycetota > Actinomycetes > Kitasatosporales > Streptomycetaceae > Streptomyces > Streptomyces sp. NPDC101165. The sequence continues at coordinate 97,008 of NZ_JBIWPG010000012.1, forward strand.
GACCTCGACACCCAGGTTCCCTACTGGGATGCCGCAGCGGCCACGAAGACGTTCACTCACCCTCTGCATCTGCCCTGGCTCGACGGGATCAGCAGAAACGCCGCGATCCTCGACTACGGATGTGGCTACGGACGCATCATGAAGGAGCTCGAACAGGGCGGCTTCGGCAACCTCACGGGCGTCGACGCCTCACCGGAAATGATCAATCGGGCACGCCGCCTGCACCCGACCCTGCGTTTTGCCACCCTGGATGCACCACCGGCCTCGCCCTACCCGGACGCAGGCTTCGACGCAGTTCTGCTCTTCGCCGTGCTGACCTGTGTCCCCGGCGATGAAGCCCAACACCGGTTGATCGCCGAGTTGAACCGCGTCCTCAAGCCCGGCGGGATCCTCTACGTCAGCGACCTTCTGCTGCAGGACGACGAACGCAACCGCAACCGCTACAGCCGCCATGCTGATCGCTCCGCCGGCTATGGCGTGTTCGAGACCGGCGACGGTGCGGTCTGCCGCCACCATCCCCGCGAGTGGTTCTCCACCTTGCTCGCCGGGTTCCAACCCATCGACACCCGGACCATCACGGTGCCCACCATGAACGGTCACGAGTCGACCGGGATCCAGATCCTTGCCCGCAAGCCCGCGTCGGTATGAGGTAGTTCGGCAGGCTCCCAGGCGCCCCAGAACAGCCACAGGGGCAAGAGGTAGCCGAACGAGAGGCCCAAGCCGAACAGAAACTGCTGGTGCGCCGCCTCGCAGGCGAGGACACCGAGTCCAAGGTCCTGGTGCCACGCCTTGTGGTGCGGGAGACCACCGGCGGCCCCGTGGGCTCACCTGTGTCGTGATCGGCGAAGGTCTGCCGCATCCTCAGGCTGCGGCCTTCCCGTGAGGGCCGGTCGCGAAGGCCAGGATGTGCGGGAATGCCTCGCGCAGACTGCCGAAGTGACGGTGCACACCCTCGACCGCGACAGCGGCGTTCACGCCCCACACCGTCATCCCGGCGTCCAACCCGGACCGCACTCCGGACGGGGCGTCCTCGATGACCAGACAGTCTCCGGGCTCGGCGCCGAGCCGCGCTGCGGCCTGCAGATACGGGACGGGAGAGGGCTTGCCCTCCTCGACAGCGGCCGCGTCCACGATCAGGCCCGGCATCGGCAAGCCCGTCCGCAGGAAACGGCCGCGCACGCGGTGCTCGTAGTTCGAGGTCACCAGGGCCCAGGACCCCGGTGGCAGGCCGTGCAGCAGCTCCGACGCACCGTCGAAGGCCGTGTAAACGCCGGACCGGACGTCCTCGTCCTCCAGCTCGTGCAGTGTGGCCAGGCACTCGTGCGGATCCTGGTCCGCAGCGACCTGAGCGAATGTCTCCAACGGCCGTGTCCGCAGGGCCACCTGGTAGACCTCGTCCGCATCCAGCCCGTACCGCTCCGCCCAGGTTCCCCAGACCCGGCGCTGGTTGCTCACCGCGTCGATCAACGTGCCGTCGACATCGAACAGGACATACTTCGTGCAGCCGGGCTGCGCAGGTTCACTGATCACCCGTTGATCATGCCAGGTGCCGAACAGGCAGCAGCGGGGCTGAACGTGTCCAGGATGGTGGGCTGCGGTAGGCGCAGCAGGGGTGGGGTGCGGCGCGGCAGCGGCTGACGGTTCACCCGTGCACCACCGACGGTGTCGACTGGAACGGCCGCTGCCCCGGATTGTCGCCGGATCGGTCACCCCGCCAGAACGCGAATGCCCGGAGCGCAACTCTCCCTGAGTTCGCCGAGTTCATCGGCCGGCAGTTTGCGGGCGGAGCCGCGTCGGCTGTGGTCGAGCAGTGCGGATGCGGTCAGTAGCCACTGCGGGAGGGGGTCGACGCCGACGAACTCGGCCAGGCGGGTCAACTCTGCGGCGGGGTTGTCGAGGAGGTCCTCGTAGGCAAGTGTGGTGCGCTGGTCGGCGGGAAGGTGGCTGAGGAACTCCGTTCCCTCCGTGACGAGTTCGGACCACAGGGTGCCGAACGTCCGCAGGGAGATGTCCCGGTCGCGTACGAGGGCGGGGTCGAAGCGCTCGCCGAGCAGGGGCGACAGGTCCGCGGGCAGCGAGCGCACGTGCTCGTCTCTCAGGTCTGCGAGACTTTCGACGCCTGCTCGTGTCTTGATCTCGCGGAGCAGGGAGAGTGTGCGGAATGCGGGATGACGGCTCATGGACAGGGCACAGTCCGGCCCGTCTCTGAACATGTGCACGAACCTCGCCTCCGGGAACGTGGCCCGTAGTCCGGCTGCCCAGCCCGTCGAGTAACCGGAGCGCTCCACGACGGCGGTCCGTCCGAACCGTTCGCAGAGCAGGCCGAACAGAGCTCGATGGTGCTCAGCGGCGGTGCCCTCGGGCCAGTGGACCACCGCTGCGTTGAGCTCGTCGAGGAGCCCGTCCGGATCGTCGGTGAGATGAGGCAACACCATCAGGGAGATCGCAGGAATACCGGTGGTCTCTGTCGCGTACTTCCCGGGGCGGCGTGTGTAGAGGAATTCCGGGAGCGGCAGCCCGCTACGGATCATCCGCTCGAAGTGCGGGGCGGGCTGGAAGAGCGACTGCCAGAACTCTTCACCGTTCACCCTCCCTTCGGGGAAGGCGGCATCGCCCACAGAGGCCATGAACTCGTTGAGGCTCAGTACGTCAGGGTGGCTGTTGAGGATGCGTGACAGCGCGGTCGAGCCGCTGCGCCCCGTACCGATGACGAAGGTCAAGGAATGCATAGTCAGCCTCCGCGGCTTCGCGACACTCAGGACCAAGCCCCAGCTACCGCACGACTATCCCATGAGACGAGGGGCAGGCCGTGAACGGTCCTGTGCGCGGCGCTGCGCGACGCCGATGAGCTGAAGCGGCCGTTTCGGGGGCCCTGGGGCCCTTGCCGAGGGCGCGTCGCTGCAGCGCGGGGTGGCCACGTATCGGATGGGGCGCGGAAGCTGCCGAGAGCGAGTGGAGTGGGAGGGGAGCCGATCATGACTCCGTGTAGGACAGGTGCGCCGTTGGCGCAGCCGCCCCGCGATGCTTGATGTTGATGGCCGAAGCCTTCGCCAGTGCCACGGGGTTCAAGAAGCGCAGCGGACCGATCAGGCGGGAACCGAACAGATGCATGTGCCGCGCCATCGACTCATCGCGCGCTGCCGCGGAAAACATCAGCCGTTCCAGGGGATTGAACGGACGGCCCTTGGCAAAGTCGGCGGCCAAGTACTGGTGACCGCGCAGCCGGCGCCGGTGTGTGCGTGCGTACACCACGAGGGACCTGTCCAGGTCGCCCCGACCGGTTGCGGCCGAGGCGACCGCCTCTGCCAACCATTGCGCGGACTGCAGAGCCCACCCGCACCCCACTCCCCACAGGGGATCGCCGGTCAGGGCGGCGTCGCCGATCAACGCGACGCCTGGCGTGGTGGGCTCGCGGCTGAGAAGCGGGTAGTTGACCGTGCCGGTGATCTTCGTGATGCGTTCGGCGGAGTCGATGGGCGGCGCCTCGGGCAGGGCGCGGACGAATTCGAAGAAGCTGCCCTCCAGGTCTTCCCGGAAGGCCGGCAGCCGCTTCTTGTCCGGGAGCATCGCGATGACCGTCACCCCGTCGTCGTTCGGAAGCGCGTACGCCATATCGGGTTCGAGGAACCAGGCGTGCCCCTTCCCTCCGTCCAGCGGGAGATTGCGGAAGTGCGCGAGATAGCCGAACCGCGCGTTCTCGTGCAGCCGAGCAGGCACCCCTGCGAACTTCGCCACGGCCGAGTCCTTGCCATCGGCGCCGACCACCAGCCGGGCCCGGATCTCACGCTCGCCCTGTGGTGTCGACGCACGCACTCCCAAGGTGCGCCCGGCTTCCCGGATCAGCCCGGTCACTTGGTGACCGAGGAGCAGATCGACGCCAGAGGTCTTTGCCGCATGGGACCTGATCAACGGGTCGAGGGTGCTCCGCCGAATGTTGTACGCGTACGGCAGCTCGGGGCCCTCCGGCGCGGCCCTCGGCTCGATCCATCCCCAGCGGGTGTACCAGCGGGGCTCGTTGCGGACGGCTCCGGCCTGCTCGAGAGCGGGGACGAGGCCGAGTTCGTCCAGCACCGGGTAGGCGCAGGCCTGGAGGGAGTGGGTGCAGAGCACCTTGTACGCTTCCGGGTCCGAGCGCCGTTCCAGCAGTGCGACGCGGACACCGCGTCGAGCGAGCAAGATCGCTGCGGCGCTGCCGGCGAGGCTGGCTCCGCTGATGACGACGTCGTAATCGTATCCCGCGCTCTCAGGATTGCTCATGCGCTGATCGCCCCCTTCGAGGTGTGGTGCCGTTCGTGGGAGTGGTGCAGTGCCACTGCTGTCAGGCACATGATCAGTTGTCAAGAGTTTTCAACCGCTCGATCTGACTGCAGTGCCGCGATCGGATGAACGGCGTGAGCACGGTGGATCATCTCCGGGGGCGCCACGGACAGCCCGAGGTCAATGTAGTCGGTGCCGAGACGCTTGAGGGTGCCTTCGAGCGCGGCTCTGAGATTCTCCGGGCTGCCGTCGATCACTGGCATCGCCATCGGCAGCTGCGTGCGCCGGTCGGTCGTGGCTCCGATGCGATGGCCGTCGCCAAAGCCAGTTGAGATGCTGCCCTGGGATGGGGAAGGGTCTGTGGTCATGGAATTCTTCTGCTACCACCGTGACCGGGCCGGTTCCGTGGCGTTGCGCGACGAGTTGCTGGAAGAGCACTGGTCCTACATGGACCGGTACGCGACGGAGATGATCGCTCGCGGCCCCACCTTCGCCGACGACGGCGACACGCCCTCCGGCAGCGTGCACATCGTCGACCTGCCCGATCCCGCCGCTGCCCGCGCGTTCGCCTTCGAGGAGCCCAACTACCAGGCCGGCGTGTACCGGGACGTGCTCCTGCGGCGGTGGCGCAACATGCTGGGGCGCACCATGTGGGATTACCCCGGCGACCGGACCGGTGCCAATCGGTACCTGGTGCTCGGTCTCGGCTCGGGGCAGACCGTCGACCTCGTCGTGCCGCCCGACCGGGACGAGCTGATCGCGTTCGGGCCACTGCTGTCGGACGATGCCACCACTTGGCTGGGTACCGCGGCTCTGGTCCGGTCCCCGGACCCGGACACGGCGCGGGCCGTCTTGACCGCGGACCGGTACGCGGACGTAGAGGTCCACGACTGGGAGTTCGGCGGGCGACGGTGACGAAGCAGCACGGCTGCCGTTGCTACTGAGGGAATGGCCCACCGCGGCCTACTGAATCAGTGCCGCATCCGGTGGTTGAGCCTGCGTTTTCGCATGTACTGACCTGAACGGGGATGGAAGGGGCCTGTCTCTGACGAGCCAACGTCAGGCAAACGGGGACCTCACCAATGGAGCAGCGACTGCCCAGGCAGACCAATTGGAGTGGACAGGCTCCGAGCACCCGGGGCCAACTGGGAGAAGAGATCCGCTGGGGTCGTTTCCCGCGGCTGCACGGATGCGCTGTCCGACACCATGGAGCGCTCATGAGAGGAACGGCCGCGGCGATAGTGTCGGCGGTTTCCGTCGTGCCGCTTGCTGCTGCAAGCGGCCGTCCCAGCCGGATGACCTCGTGCGCCTGCGCCAGGGGCATCCACGTATGCATCGGCTCGGCCGCACCCGGCAGCCCGGCCGCCGCCACTGGCGTGGCCACGGTGCACTTCAGCAAGCTCCGCCCCATCCTGGATGACGCCAAGCGGCGGATGCTCCCCCTCCCAGAGGCCGCCAAGCCGACTACACCGGCCAGCGGCGGAGCATGCGCGTGTACCTGGCCGCCGCCGCTCACCTCCGGCACGCCCAAGGCCACCCCGGTCGCCAGGAGCAGCCTGATCAGCACCTCGAAGCGCTCCAACGGCATCACTCAAGTCACCTGCACCGGGCATCCGCACCACTGCTTCGCGGCCACAGTGGCAGGTCGTAAGCGCATCCGGCAGCAAGGTCGAACCCGATTGATTGGGGACTGATGACCGGGCACACGGGCGCGCAGAAGCGGCGCCCACGAACGGTGACGGTCATTTTGGCTGCTTTGCTGCCGGTCGCGGTCACGGTGGGTGTGTGCGTGTTCGGCCGCACGCACACACCCGACTACACCAAGGGCCTGTTCGGGCAGCACGGAGTCGGCGTCATCGATCTCAAGGCGCGCCTGGGCTGCGCTCTGATGGCACTCGCGATCGTCCAACTGCTGCTAGGGCTGTGGATGTATCGGCGCCTACCGGGAGCGGGCGCCGCGCCGCACCAGGTGCAGCCCACACACCGGCTCATCGGCCTTCTTGCCTTTCTGCTATCGCTGCCCATCGCCTACCAGTGCATCACCGCCTACGGAGTTGCGTTCACGAGCAGCCGAGTGGCGGTGCACTCCATCGCGGGCTGCGTCCTGTACGGCGTGTTCGTCGCCAAGGTGCTGGTGGTACGCAGCCACCGACTGCCCGGCTGGGCACTTCCGGCCGCCGGCGGCGCCTTGGTCACCGCCATCGCACTGCTGTGGTACACGGCCGCCTTGTGGTTCTTCGCCGGCTCCGCCCCCGGCTTCTGACCGTGTTGTCACCGGGGCCCGCCATGGCCTGCACGGCAGTCCTGTTGCAGATCGGACATCGCGTTGCTCCGTGCCATCGCCTCTCTCGGCCGCGTTGGCCGCCTGCACGACCGGGGTGGCGGCCATACGGATCTGGCTCATTTTCCGTGAGGCGTGCACCGTGAGTGGCGGCTGGATGGCCGGTGTCTTCGGGGGTGCTGTTACTGATCGTTTCAGAATGAGGTGGCTTGGCCGAGGAACCCGGGGTGCTCTGTGCGGACGCGGTACCAAGGCCCGTCCCAGCTGCCGGGCTGTGTGGCGTGGGCCATCGGGCGAGTGTGCCGGGCTGATTGCCGCACCTCAACTGGGTTCCTCTGACACGCTTCCGGCCATGAACGGCGATCTTGTGCCAGATGACCTGTGGGAACGCGTGGCTCCCTTGCTACCCCGGCATTCCGAACGGCGGCACCGGCACACAGGACGGCACCGGATACTCGATCGCACCGCGCTGGCAGGCATCCTCCATGTGCTGCCCACCGGAGTGGCCCGGCGTGACGTGCCACCTCAAGTGGCGGGTTGCTCAGGCGTCACGGCCCGGCGACGCATCCGGGACTGGACCGAAGCCGGAATCCGTCCGCGTCTATACGCCGCTCTGCTCACCGAGCCCCGGTCCGCCGGATCGCTGGAGATGGACAACTCATTCTGATCGTCGACCAGTGCGGCGCTCCGCTCGCCGTGTCGCCGACTGGCGGGAATCGACACGATGTCACCCAACTGATCCCCCTAATCGATGCCATTCCCCGCATCCGCGGCCGACGCGGACGATCCCGCCACCGGCCCAAGTGGCTGTTCGCCGACCGCGGATACGACTTCGACAAGCATCGGCGACTCCTCCGTAGCCGCGGAATCACACCGAAGATCGCCCGTCGAGACACTCAAAGCGTGTACTTCTGGCCTAGAAACTGGCTGGCCTACGTCTACTTCAGGAGCCGGAAACCGGGTTGTCGAGCCCACGCTCTGAGGAATTCTGCCGAGCCGTACGCAGCAGGCCACGGATCTGTCATCGTCGCGACGATGCCCGGAAGGCCGGCCACAATCGGCACTTGATCCTCACGAAGTTCGGCGTTGGCGACACCGCCGATCACGTCCATGACGGCAGCGGTGAGCAGGGCTGTGACGACGTGGTCAACGGGCCTGTTGCAGAACGCTATGACGTCGACGGCGTGGGTCGGGGTGAAGCCGATGAGGGGTTCCTGGTCGACTTCGTCGGCGTGCTCGGCCTCGAAGATGGCCTCGTCGCCGATGCCGGGTCCCATGAGAGAGACCATGACAGGCCGACGTCCGTCGGCGCCCGCCGTGTCCGCTATGCCGAGGCTGTCCGCGTGAATATTCAGGTCATACTCGCCGACCCGTTTCTCTTCAAAGTGAGATGAGGAGCGGACAAGGAGTTCCCGGAGCTGCTGGATTGATCCGGGTGGGACAGGCTCCGCCAACTCAATCACCAACACCGGTCCACTCATGACGCGAGCCTAGTCAGCCAGGGCTCCCCTCCCCAACCGGTTACTCAGCGTGCCCGTGCCACGCCACTCGCACCCTTGCAGGTCACCGGCACATTGAGCGCTGCCGGTCGGCAGCGCGTCGTGCAGCTGGTTCCGACCTGCCTGCTCACTGTGGCGCGACCGGTCTGGCCAGGGGGCAGGCCGCGCCGAGTGCTGCGGGCATTCCGGGCGCGGCCTGGCTGTGTCACCGGCGGGAGTTGAGCCGGGCGGCCTGGCGTGTCAGGTGGTCGCGCTCGGCGAGGTTGGGGGCCTTCTGGGCCGCCTCGGCGTACAGGCGTGCCGCCGTCGCCAGGTCGCCGTCGCGCTCGTGGAGGTGGGCCGCCACCGCCGTGTAGCGGGGCAGTGAAGCGTCCAGTGCGGTGAGCGCGGCCAGCCCGGCGCGCGGTCCGTCGGCCTCGCCGACGGCGACTGCGCGGTTGAGCCGGACGACCGGGCTGTCGGTCAGGCGGGTGAGTTCGTCGTACCACTCGACGATCTGCACCCAGTCGGTCTCCTCGGCGGTGGGTGCGTCGGCGTGGAGGGCGGCGATGGCGGCCTGGGCCTGGTACTCGTCCAGCCGGTCGCGGGTGAGGGCGGCCTGCAGGATCTCGATGCCTTCGGCGATCAGCTTGGTGTCCCACCGGCCGCGGTCCTGCTCGGCCAGCGGTACCAGGCTGCCGTCCGGCCCGGTCCGGGCGGCGCGCCGGGCGTGGTGGAGCAGCATGAGGGCGAGCAGCCCGGCCACCTCGGGGTGGTCGATCGCGGCCGCGAGCTGCCGGGTGAGGCGGATGGCCTCGGCGGCGAGGTCGACGTCGCCGGAGTAGCCCTCGTTGAAGACCAGGTAGAGGACGCGCAGCACGGTGGCGACGTCGCCGGGCTGGTCGAAGCGGACGCCGGAGACGGTGCGTTTGGCCCGGCTGATGCGCTGCGCCATGGTCGCCTCGGGCACCAGGTAGGCCTGGGCGATCTGCCGGGTGGTGAGCCCGCCGACGGCGCGCAGCGTCAGCGCGACCGCGGACGCCGGAGTCAGCGAAGGGTGTGCGCACAGGAAGTAGAGCTGAAGCGTGTCGTCCACCGCGGGCGCGGGCCCGGGCGCCGGCTCCTCGTCGACCAGGTCCTCGCGCCGGCGGCGGGCCACGTCCGACCGGGTCGCGTCGAGGAACTTGCGCCAGGCAACGGTGACCAGCCAGCCCTTCGGGTCCCGCGGAGGGTCGTCCGGCCAGACGCGGAGCGCCTCGACCAGCGCGTCCTGTACGGCGTCCTCGGCCGCCGCGAAGTCGGCTCCGCGGCGGACGAGGATGCCGAGCACGCTCGGCGTGAGGCTCCTGAGCAGGGCCTCGTTCATCGGCGAGGTCACTCCGTGATGGTGGGCGGCGCGGCCAGGAACGGGCGCACCTCGAGCCACTCGTGGATCGGCTTCCCGCCCGCCCCGGGGGCGGCCGACAGTTCCCCGGCCAGCGCGACGGCGCGCTCGTAGCTGTCGACGTCGATCACCATCCAGCCGGCGATGAGGTCCTTGGTCTCGGCGAACGGGCCGTCGGTGACCGGCGGGCGCCCCTCACCGTCGTACCGGACCCATGCGCCCTCGGGGGCGAGTGCCTGACCGTCGACGAACTCGCCGGTCTTCTCGAGCCGGGCCGCGAAGTCCTGCATGTACTGCACGTGCGCCGTGATCTCGTCCGGCGTCCACTGGTCCATGGGCACGTCGTTGACCGCGGCCGGGGCGCCTCGGTAGTGCTTGAGCAGCAGGTACTTGGCCATCGTGTTTCTCCTCGGTGCTCGTGCGACCCATTGTGGTCGCGTTCACCACGGGGACGGAGCAAAGCACGGGTTCTCGACATCTCCGTCCGGATTTTTTTGGGACCTCGTGGATGAGCACGGATCTTGAGGTCCGTGAAGGTTCACGAGAAGCAGCAGCGCGGGCGGGGCTCAGCGTGCCGCGGGGTTGCCCTGGTGGGTGAAGGCGGCCCACAGGTGGATCTCCTGCAGGTCCGCGCGGGCGGCCTCGCGGTGCAGCGGGTCGCCCAGGCCGGGCGGGGGGCGGCGGTCCGGGTCGAGCATCCACAGCTGGGCGGCGCGCAGCGCGTCGGCGGGAGCGAGGTCCTGGCTGGTGAGGAGGTGGTGGAAGGCGGCCATCATCAGGGCGGTCGCGCTGTCGTTGACGGCCCAGCGGGAGCCGACCACGTCGGCCGCGCCCCGGGCGACCAGAGCGGTGGAGAGGGTCAGTGCCTCGTCGTGGTCGCCCGTGCTCAGGTCGGTCTCGCAGGCGCTGAGCACGACCAGCGGGCCGTCCGGGCCGGGCGCCGCGGCCGCGGCGTGGTCCAGGATCCGGGCGACGGTCAGCTCGCCGTCGGCCAGCGACAGCGCTGATCGCGTAGGACTCGGTCCTGCCACGCCGTGGCAGGACACATGCACGACCGCCGCCGGCTGACCGCCGCCCGGCAGTACGGCCAGCAGGTCCTCGCAGCTCCCCGGCGCATCCGGCACGCCCTCGCCCGCCACGAACTCGCCGTAGCGCCGGGCGTCCGGGTAGCAGGCCGAACGCAGCGCCTCCGTCTCGATCTCGGCCCACACCAGACTGAGCCCCGGGTCGGTGACCAGCACCCGGCGCCCGGTGGAGGGCAGCCGGTCGCGGGCGGTGGCCCGCAGGAACTGCGCCCCGGACGGGGCGTAGCTGAACACCGCGTCCTGGCAGGCGTACCGGTGACCCCCCAGCGGGATGTGCTTGCGCGCCGCATGCCAGGGGACGACGCCGAGGGGGCCACAGGGGATCAGCACGACCCGGGGTGGCCGGCCGAGGGGTTCCAGGGAGTCGAGGACCGGCCCTACGGCAGCGGGCCAGGCCCAGTCGCACAGCTCGCTCAGCGCCGCCTGCCATTCCGTCTCGGCGGCCTCCCGCGACGCACCCGACGCGTCCGGGTCGGCCGCCTTGCGGGATCGGTCGGCGGCGGCGGCGAGGTAACGCTCCAGCTGGTGGCTGCCTGGGGAGAGCAGCAGCGGCAGGTCGAGCACCGCGGGCTCGGCGGCGCCGGGGCGCATGATCAGCGCATGCCCCGGGATGTGGGGGCGGAAGCCCTCGCCGGGGACCAGGTAGACCAGCGCATCGGCCCCCGAGGCGGCCAGCGCGGCGGTCAGTGCGGCGACGTCCGGAGTGCCGAGCAACTCCCGCGCGCCGGTGCCGTTTCCCGCCCCCAGTGCGGCGAGCGCCTTGCGCCGCAGGCTGCTCGGCAGCTCAGCGCCGGGGGCCGGAGCCGCCACCGCGGCCGCTCTCCTCGGCCGGCGCGGCTCCCCTTCAGCCGGACGCCCCTCGTCGGCCTCCCCCTCACCCGGACGCCCCTCGCCCGCGTCCCCCTCAACCCGATCATCGTCGGGCGGACCCGGCTGGAGTGGATGCCGCGGTGCCTGCGCCCGCCACCGCTCGGCCAGGTCGGAGTGACCCCGGTCCACCAGCAGCCGGGGCACGCCGTGTGCGGCCGCGGCCGTCTGGAGCACGAGGGCCCGACCCAGCTCCAGCGCCTCCACGGCCTCGGCGGGGCGGCGGTCCTCGGCGCACCGCAGGGCCAGCCACAGCACGTGGCCGGTCGCCGCCCGGGCCACCGACAGGGCGTGCTCGGCGCCGAGTTGAAGGAGGACATCGGCCGCCATCAGCTCCAGTGCCTCGCGACGGATGTCCAGGCTCGCCTTCCGGTCCTCACTCGCGCGCGGGCCACCGGTCACCGCGCTCATCCAGTGAGCCCTGGACAGCTCCGTCAGAACCTCGACGTTCAACGGCATACCTTGGCCTTCGGCGGCCAGGAGGCGGACCCGACTCAGCTCGGCGATGCACGGGTCGAGCAGGCTGAGGTCACTGCGGTGGGTCGTCGCGTGGAGCATGACCTGGCCGAGGGCGAGCCGCAGCTGGGCTTCGTCCCAGGGGGACGTCCGCGAATCCTCGATCACCCGGTGGACCTCCGCGATGGCGCGGTCGACGACCTCCCTGCGGGGGTCGACCCTGGCCAGATCGGTCATCAGCTGGGCCCGTGTAGTGGGGAAGTACGGTGCGAACAGCGGCGGGATCGTGGCCGGATCGGTCTCCACCGCCTCCCGCAGGTACCGGGCGGCGGCGCGGAGGTCGGTCTGGTCTCCGGTGCGGGCGGCACGTTCGCCGTGGGCGAGGCCCAGCGTGCCGGTGATGACGAAGCGTGTGCCCGCGTCGGGCGCGGGGGATGCGTACCGGTCGCTCAGCGTCCGGATCAGGTCCTCTGTCGTACGGGCCAGCGCTGCCTGGTCCCGGCTGCGGCGGGCCAGTTGGAAGCCGGCGAGGAGGCTGAACAGCGCCTGGGCCTCGTCGCGTTCATCGGTGGCTGACAGCCCTTGGGCCATCGACAGGGCGGCGACGCCGTCCTGGAGGCTGCCTCCGAGCCTGGCGGCGGTGGCGACGCGATGGGTGAGGAGGACGGTCAGGTACCGCCGGGCGGCCGCGGCGTTCGCCCCGTCCGCCGGAAGGGCGTCGATCCACTCCTGGAGCCATGCCACGCTCCGCTCCACGCGCGCTATCTCGCCGTTCGACACCCACAGGTTGTCGATCGAGGTGGAAAGGATCAGTTCCAGGCTCAGCACTCGCCGCCACGCCGAACGCGCCGCGGGGTCGGGGTCCGGCCGCAACGCGGCCGCGTCGACCTCGCCGAAGTCCAGTGTTTCGGGCTTCCGGAGGTTTCCTGCCACCAGCAGGGCCGCGTGGAACTTGGCGACGCGGATCCGCTCGGGTGCGTTCGCGGGCAAGGCGAGCAACACCTCCCTGGCGGCCTGCGCGGCGCTGCGGACGCGTTCGACGAGCGAGCCGGAATCCTGCCCGTCCGATCTGAGTGCGGCAAGCATCTCGCGCAGCGGAGCGAACTCGGGCTGGTCCAGGCCCAGATCCGCCAGTTCCCGGCCTGCGTCCGTCATGGCGACCCGGGGATTGTTCACGGTGACGCACAGCCATTCCAGGAGGCGTGCGAAACGCACCGCGTCGCGGCGCGCCCACTCCACCACCGCCTGGACGGCGTCGGCCTGCTCCTGCTCAACAGTCCCGCCTCTGGGCAACGCACCGGCCGGCCCGGGCGCTTCCTCGCCATCGTCGCCCTCCTGGGGCGGAGACGGCGAACTCCCCTCGGGCGGGCCGGGGAGCAAGGACAGCATTGTCGCGACGCTCTCCATGGCGGCCACCATGCTCTCCCGCGTCGTCAGGTCCCCGGCGACGATGCGGGCCAGAAGGTTCAGGGCCTCGGTCAACTGCTCCCGCAGGGATTCGGCCAGGGCGGGCGATCCCGAGCCGTCGCGCACCTCCGGGGGAATGCCCGGCGGGATGAGCAGCTGGGCCAGGTTGCCCCGGGCCATCATGGCGAGCCGGTCGTTCAGCGGCCTGGCCCGGTCGGTCCACCGGAGATGGCTCAGGGCGGCCGCCCGCTCCCGCGGATCGGCGTGCGGCCGGCCCTTGAGCCGCGCCTTCATCAGCAGCCCGAGCCAGGGCACAACGGCCGCCCGGGCCGGGTCCTCCGCCGGTAACAGCCTCTCGACGGTGGCCAGATGCTCGGTCACGACCCGCAACTCGGCCGGCTGCGGACTCTTCCGCGCGTGGGGCCACACCTCGTGCGCCTGACGAACGGCGACGGCGGCCCAGGCCCGAAGCCCCGCGACGTCTCCCTCGCCGTGGTCCCGCTGCTTCTGCTCGGCCATGCGTCCCCCCGGTGACCGATGATCCCAGCCCACTCCCCCGCGACGGTCCGCGGCCGGGCAAGGGTGGTCGCTGATCGAGGATCAGGTTAGTGCCCGGTGGCCCGGCTGGTGTCGGGAAACGGTCACGCGCCGTACGGAAGGTCGGTCGGGTCTGGCAGGGTGTCCCGCATGAGCTCCCAGCCCGCGCGTCCCGAACAGGTCCGCCACCACGATCACGGCATGTGGCTGGTCCGGTTCACCAGCCGGGTGCTCGTGGTCTGCCCGAGGTGCGGTGGTCGCGCACTCGTCGTGCCCCTGCCCGGTCTCGCATCGCCGAAGTACTTCAGTGAACTGCTCTACCTGCCCCGCCGTCTGAGCTGCGCCGGCTGCGGCGCGGTGGCGGAATGGACTGCCGAGCAGCGGGGTAACGGCCTGGTCGGCGCTGTGGTCGGCGGCACCGAGGACCCCTTCTTCCGGCGGCCGCTCTGGCTTCAGACCCACTGTGCGGGACGGATCCTGTGGGCCTACGACGAGGAGCATGTGGACGCCCTGGCCGCCTATGTGGGTGCCAGGCTGCGCGAGCGTCACGCCTCCCCCACCATGTCGATGTTCGCCCGGCTGCCCGCCTGGATGAAGTCCGCTCACCACCGTGACCAGGTGCTGGCCGGGCTGTCGACTCTCCGGGCCCTCGCCCGGCGCTCGGCCCCGGCCGACCGCTCCGACACGGCCCACGAACGCGGTGACCGCCCGCGCCACTACGGCAGCATCCTCTTCCGCGGCGGCTCCTACTAGAGCGTGTCCGACCGGTCGTCGTCCGCTGGACCGTCCGTAACGCGTTGGCGCTGCTCGAAGCAGTCCTGTGCCGCCAGCACGTCGTCTCCGTAGGCCGCCGCCCAGGCGCCCAGGGCGCGGATCGGGGTGAGCAGGGCGGTGCCGGCATCGGTCAGGGCGTAGTCGACGCGGGGCGGGGCCTCTGCGTAACGACGGCGCCGCACCAGGCCGTTGTACTCCAGCCGCCGCAGCGCCTCGTTGAGCACCTTGGGGCTGATCCCGCCGATCCGGGCCAGCAGCGCGCGCGGCCGCATCGCGCCCGCCTCGCCGAGGACGTAGACGACCACGCTGTCCCAGCGGTTGGCCAGTACCTCGACGGCGATGCGCGCCCGGCAGTCCGCCGCGAACGGTTCCCCGCCCAGGTCGTCCCCGTCCCCATCCACCTGTCCCATGCGGACATCCTGCCCCGCCCGATGCCTACCGGACGGTGTGCATCGGCTCGCCTAGCGTCCGGGCCATGACATTCCAAGACGCGAACGGGAGCAGGACGATGCGCATCGGCATTCTCGGCACGGGCGCCATGGCAGCAGCACTGGGCGGGGCGTGGGTACAGGCCGGACACGAGGTCATGGTGGGCGGCCGCAACGCCGTTTCCGCCGCCGCCACGGCCGCCCGTATCGGGGTCGCCGCGCACGGCGGCCCTGCCGAGACGGCGCGGTACGGCGAGGCGATACTGCTCGCCGTACCGGCCGACGCCGCACCGCAGCTGGCCCGGGAACTGGCAGCGGACCTGGCCGGACGGACCGTCCTCGACTGCACGGTGCCGATGCAGCCCTCCAGCGACGGCGGCCCGGTCCTGTCCACTGCCGGAGGTTCGGACTCGGCCGCTTTGCGCATCGCCGCGGCCGCGCCCTCTGCCCATGTCGCCAAGGTGTTCGGTATCTGCCACGAGAGCATCTGGACCCTGCCGCAACCGGCTTTCGAGGGTGCTCCGCTGGCGGTGCCCTTCTGCACGGACGCCCCGCCCGCCGACTCTGTGACAAGGGAGTTGATCTCGTCGATGGGCTGCACCCCGCTGCCGTGCGGCGGTCTGGAGCGAGCGGCGCTGCTGGAGGCTGCAGCGGTCTTCGCCATCGGCGTGTGGTGGTCCGGCAGCGAAGTCCGCCACGCCTTCCCCGCCCCAGCCCTGGCCCCCGGCGCCGTCGACGACTGAAGCGTGTCCGACGGGTCGCGTGACCGAGCGGTGTTGGTGTCGTCCCGGCCGGCGTGGAGCGATCTGGTCTCTTGGGCCGGGTCCTCCACCCGATCGGGCGGTCGTCACCAGGCCGGGTCGTGGGTGATCGGGTCGATGACGCAACCCGCGTCGGACGGCTTCATCGGCGGGGAGCCGGAGCTGGTCCTCTGGATTTCCTGGATGGCACGTCCGAGCCGGGCCACGCGCGGATCGTCGCTGTGCAGCAGATGGGTGACCAGTTCCGCGCGCACGTTGCGTGCGCAGGACACCAGCTCGGTGACTGCGGGATCAGTCTCGTCCATGGCACCTCCGGGGCTGTTCGGCCGGGTGGGTTGCGGCGCCTCGATGTGCCCGAGGCGCAAACCTCATCTCATCTGGCCCTCGGCGGGGCGCTACCGGCGCGCGGTTTCCGTCAGAAAGTAACACTATGTGTTGTTGATCACACACTCTGTGTCACCGTCAAGGAGAAGTGATGGGCAACATCCCGCGCACCCCGTACAGCCCGCATCGCCGCACCGACCGCGCTGCCGGCCCGCACCCGTCACCCAGCGCCGGCCGTGTGCTGGTCACCGACCTCGACGGAACCCTTTTACAAGGTGATGACCGCGCACGTCGAAGACTGCGTCACCTCCTGGGCCTGCACCCGTGCATCACCGTGGTCTTCGCGACCGGCCGCTCACTGCACTCCGTACGCTCGAAACTGGAGAGCGATCCGCTCGTGCCGTCGCCACGATGGATCGTCGCCGATGTCGGGGCCAGCGTCATCGACGCCGCTGAGCTGAGCCATGTCGACGCTCTGGAGGCTCGGCTGCGTGCCGGATGGCCCGGCGCGGACCCGGTGCTGTCTGCCTTGGCGAGATTTGACGGACTGGTCCACCAGGACGGAGTCGTCCAAGAGGGACGATGCTCCTTCTACCTGGCCCCTGAGCACCTGACCGCAGACCTCAAGGCGGCGGTGGCAGAGCTGGGCTGTTCGTGGACGTACTCCGCAGGGCGCTACTTCGATGTCCTGCCGGCGAACGCGAGCAAGGGAGCAGCCGTGCGGGAACTCGCCCGCACGCTCGGCTGGCCCATCTCTGCTTTGCTAGTTGCCGGCGACTCTCTGAATGACCTCTCCTTGTTCGGCCTCGGTGCGCACGGTGTGCTCATGGGGAACGCCGAACCCGGGCTGGGCACCCGCGTGCCCCTCGACGCGCGCGTGCATCGCCCGGCACTGAACGGTGCGTCGGCCATCCTGTCGGCCATGGAACGCCTCGGCTGGATCGACCGGCCCTCGCGGGTGGTGGTCGGCTACCACCGCCCGCCCATGCAATGGTGCGACGGCAGATGGCAGCCCCCGGCCAGCCCCAACGGCATCCTTCCCACGCTCGCCTCCGCCCTGGACCCCCGCTGCTGCGACCAGGACGCCGTGTGGGCGGCCGCCCTCGTCACCGACCAGGACACCCCTCCGGCCCCCAGCCCGAACACCCGCTACACACACTGCGCATGTCCGGCGCCGCCGACCCCGCTCCCACTGGCTCTGCTTCCCGTGCGGTACGAAACCTGGGCGGGCTACTTCCACGGCGCGTGCAAGGAGACGCTGTGGCCGGCCCTGGTCTCCGAACCCCAGCTGATCCGTCACGATGCACGCCACTGGGCCGACTTCGAGGAAGTCAACACCGCCTTCACCGAGCACATCGACGCCCACGCCGCGCACGGGGCGACCGTCTGGCTGCACGACTACAACCTGTGGCTCGTCCCCGGCCTGCTCAAACCGCGCCGCCCCGACGTGAACATCGGCATGTTCCACCACACCCCGTTCCCCGACCCGGACACCTTCGGGCGACTGCCCACGGCCGATCAACTGCGGGCCTCGCTGGCGCATCTGGACTGGGCCGGCTTCCACACCACCACCTGTGCCGACAACTTCGAACGGCTGTTGGAGAACGCCCCGTGCCCGCCACGTACCGGGGTGCATCCGCTGGGGATCGACCGCCAGGCTGTGGAAGCCCACGCCCGCGCACGCTCAGCGCGGTGTCCTCCGCGAAGCGGTGGGCAACTGGTCCTCTCCGTCGAGCGACTGGACTACGCGAAGGCACCCGTGCTCAAGATTCGCGCACTGGCGGCTCTGCTCGATCAGGTGCCGGCGCTTCACGGCCACCTACGCTTCCGGCTGATCTGCCCACCCCCCGAGCCGGGCATCCAGGCCTACGAGAGGACCCGGGTCGAACTGGAGAAGGCGATCAGCGGTCTCAACTCCCGTTGGGGTACCCCTGCCTGGCAACCAGTTGAATACGTGCCCCGATCGCTGCCCTTCCCGCACATCGTGGACAACTACCTTGCGGCGGACGTGTTCTGGGTGACGTCCCTGGCCGACGGCATGAACCTCACGGCGCAGGAGTACGTCGTATGCCAGGCAGCGGCAGGACGCACCGGCGTCCTCGTGCTGTCCCGACGCGCCGGCGCCGCCGAACACCTGGGCAGGGCCGCCCTTCTCACCGACCCGGGCACACCGCAGAACCTGGTCGACA
This sequence comes from Streptomyces sp. NPDC101165, assembly GCF_044768135.1. Taxonomy (NCBI): domain Bacteria; kingdom Bacillati; phylum Actinomycetota; class Actinomycetes; order Kitasatosporales; family Streptomycetaceae; genus Streptomyces; species Streptomyces sp. NPDC101165. Next base: position 115,236 of record NZ_JBIWPG010000012.1, read on the forward strand.
CCCTCCACCGGGCCCTCACGATGAGCCCCGCGCAGCGCCGCCTCCACACCGACCGCCTCGCCGCCTGCCTGACCACCCCGACCCCTGCCGACTGGACGCGCACCATCCTGAGAGCAATCCCCGGCGACAGATGACTGCACGCGTACTCGCGCGACGCCGCGCTGATCTGTCGAGCGGCCCGAAGTGTCCCCCGGGGCCCGCGTGGATCGCGGACGGTGCCCGTTCTAGCCTGGCCCGATGAGGTATGCGGGGGACTTCCGGGCCGGTGACGTGCTGTCGGTCGCCTGCCCCTTCACGCCGGCCACAGTCGAGCGAGGCGTGACGTGGGATCACGTCTCGGTGAGGTGGCCATGGTGGTGTATCGACAGCGACAGCGATTTCATTCACTGGAACGGAATCGTCGCCCTGGGCGTGGACAAGGGCGGGCGCGTCGCGCCCGAGGTGGAGGCGGAGCTGTTTCGGACCGACCCGCCGCCCGAGCACCTGGCGGCGGGAGACGTCTGCCGGATCGGAGTGCCGCCGACCGTCGTCCACGTGACGGCTGTCGACCACCACGACCCTCCGCTGGAGACGGGCTGGCTGCCACGCCCCCGGCTGACCGTGACTGTGCTGCGCCGCGGCCTGTCGTATCGTGAGTTTCCGGACGAGAGTCATCTCGACGGCTCGGGCTACACCATCCACCCGGGCGACGGGATCCCGTTCACCTTCGATCTGTTGATGCGGCCGTACGCGTTTCTCCAACTGGGCGACGAGGTCGCCGACGCCGCAGGACGGGCATGGCGGTTCGACGGGCCCTGGGACTGGACCGCCTTCGACGGAGCCGGGACCGGCCCGGGCCCCGAGTGGCCGCTCCTCCTGCTGACCCGCGCAGGGGTGCCGTGCTCCGTCGCTGACGCGGAGGCGGTGGCCGCAGGCACGGCGACCGGTTCCCACCAGGACACGGTCCAGCACTGGATGTCTCTCACCGAGGCTTCACCCACGCCCTAGCCGGACGGCCCGTACCGGACGTCCTGTACCGGGCGCGGATCAGGGCTGCCTAGTCGTCCGAGTCCACAGCCGACAGCGGTACCTCGACGACGAAGAACAGGAAGGTTGTTTTGGTCGAAAGGTCATGGAAGTCGTCGGGGAACAGCTCACGGGCGGCCGGGTCGGGCTGCGGCTCGCTGATGACGGCGATGCGGAAACCGGCGGTGGTGAACGCATCGGTCATCGCGTGCAACGGCTTGCGCCAGAACTTCATCGGGAAGGACTGCCCGTTGAACGTCCAGTCGAAGGTATAGCTGGTGGTCGCAAAGTAGTCGGGCCGAGGATCCTGGATCGTGTAGGCCACGAAGGGGTGGTCCACCGACGCGATGAGTCGGCCGCCGGGCCTGAGCACTCGCCGCAACTCGGCCAGCGTCGGGCCCCAGTCCTCCAGGTAGTGCAGCACCAGCGACGCCACCACGTCGTCGAACGCACCGTCGGGGAACGGCAGCGGGTCGCTCAGGTCGACCACGTGCAGGTCCGCGTCGTCCCCGAGCCGCCGCCTGGCCAACGCCGGCATCCCGGCGCTGGCGTCGATGCCGGTGACGACGGCGCCGCGGTCGCGCAGCGCAGCGGACAGGGGGCCCGAGCCGCAGCCGGCGTCCAGGATCCGACGGCCGGCCACGTCTCCGGCGAGGGCCACCATCGCGGGCCGCGCGTAGTACGCGTTCACGAGGTTGTTCTCGGTGCCCGCCGAGTACGCCTCTGCGAAACTGTCGTAGTCGTTCGCCTGGGCCGGATCTGCAGGCTGGGCGAGACCCTCGGGCACGTCGGTCATCCGTTCCATCGCCGCAGCCCAGTGGTCACATGATCTCCCGATCATCTCTCCCACCACGGCTCCATGCCCTCCTCGGCGATGAAGTCGTGGAAGTCCATGTTGCCGATCTCCAGGTTGCAGGCCATCGATCCGACCATGCTGCAGGGCAACACAGCGGTCTGCCCCGGGGTGTCGTACAGATCGACGACGGTCAGCGGTCGGCCGGGCTCGGCAAAGGTCCTGGCGTCGGCGAGCGCGACCAGGGTGGTGTGCTCCCCGGGCGGGGTCAGCGCCGGGACCTGGCCCGGCAGGAGGTCCTCGAAGGCCCGGTCGTCGACGACCAGCGCCTCCAACGGGTAGTTCTCCACATCGATCTCATCCGTGTCCGGATCAGCGCCGACCCAGCCCTCCTCGTCGGCCCCGCCCAACTCGTCGAGCAGGGCGCGCCAGCCGTCCTCGTTGTCGAAGGACGTTCGGACCAGCAGGGCCGCGGCTGTGGAGGGCAGTGCCGAGAAGGACCGGCGCGGCGGCGTCGTCGGCGTGGGGAAGGCCGGCCGGCCACCGTCACCTTGGTACATGCCGTACTTGTCCATGTCGCGCACCAGGTCGCCGAACGCGAGCGCGCCGCCCAGCAGAGCGGTCAGGATCTCGCCGAGCCGGGCCGACGGAACCCGGACACCGCGCCCGGGTATCGCTGCCAGGTCCACCAGTAACGGCCCGTCCCCGCCGTACACCACAGGGATGTCCGCCAGGACGACGACCGGCGGCACGAGGCCACCGCTCGGGACAAACGCCGGTACGTTGCCGCCGTGCAGGTCATCCCATCTGCGATCCTCGGTCAGGCGGAGCCGCACCTGACCGCCCGCGAGGACGAGCACGTCGCCTTCGCGGCGACCCCCTATCTCGTTGAGCAATCCACCCCACAGAGCCTTGCCATCCTCGTAGCACGTGCAGACCAACAGCGCTTCACCAGGCGCGGGCTGGGGAAGCCCGGGAATGGACATGACTCTCCTTCGAAGGATCGGCAGGGACCAGGACACTAGCCCACCACCAATCCCGAGCTGGAGCACTTCATTTGACGGACAGTGCGCGTCTGTCCGCGGACGGCATGCTCCGGGTCGCATACCCGGATCAGGACGGCTGGCTCCTGAAGGGCATCCTGCCGGATGGATCCACTGGTCCGACCGTCCGCCCGGACTGCGGCCCCGATGAGGAGGTCGGCGCGTTCGTCCTGCTCGATGACGGCTTCTGTGTCGCCTGGGCCGACGGCTCCCGCCTGCTTCGGAGGGCACGAAGCCGGCAGGCCTCGGTACCGCAGCCTCGGGTGGCCCGGTACACGCGGGACGGAACGAGCCTGTGGTCGACGCCGATCCTGCTCGGTGCGGTGTCGCATCCGGGTGGGGTGGAGGTGGGTCGGGACACCGGGTGGGCGATGCGTCCGCATCGCCCCTGGGTGCCGAAGGAAGTCGGAGTCGATCACTGCGAGCCGCTGCTCGTGTCGGGCGACCGGGTCGGGGCCGGCTTCAACGACACGAGGAGTGGGGTCGGAAGGGTGTTCTTCCTCGACCTGGACAGCGGCCGGATCGTCTCGGCCACCGCCCCCGCTCCGACGGGACACAAGGCGATCGCGGGTCCGGGCGAGTTCTTGATCGGGTCCCAGGGGTATGGCGCATTCACGACGGGCCGCTACGGCCGAGATGGTGGCGAAACAGCGCGATGGGCCAGCCATGGAGCGATGCTCGTCGACGACCGGGGCACCGTCCGTGGCCCCGAACTGGAGAACGTCCTGCCGTCGAGATCACGCTTCCGGCGGCTCGCACCGGGCAACACCCTGGTGGACGGACCTTCGCTGACGGGCTACTACACGTCGTATCCCGCGATGGACAGCGAGGGCACCACGGTGTTCTGGCGGGATGGCAAGCTCCTCGCCGTGGACGCGGACCTGACCGCGCACGAGCTGTTCGCGATGGACGACGACCGGAAAGTCATAGGCCGCGCACTGCTGTTGGGCGAAGGTCGCGTCGTCGTGTCCTTGGGCAGTGAAGTGCTCACCTTCCACACTCCGCTGGGCGCCCCGGACGAGGGGCCCTGGCCATGTGGGGACGCGAATCTTCGGGGCAACCCTGTTCTGGGCTGACACCGCCCAGTGATGTGGCCGGGAACGTTCACCGGGTTCGTCGCAACCGAATCCGTACTCAGGTCCACTCAGGTCCACTCAGGTCCTCCCCCAAGCGGGTACACCCTCCGCCGCACGGGGGAGACGGTCTGCCGCAGCGGACGAAGCGGGTCTGCCATGTCCGCGCACAGCATGTGTGTCATGACGACAGAATCCACCCCTCTCCCCGCCCCCGCACCTGTCTGGGCCCGTCGTGCCGCGCACGCCATCGCCCTGTGCGCCGTCCCGTCGGGCCTGTGGCGCATCGCCATGGCATCCGGCATCTACGTCGGCTACAGCGACCAAGTCCTGCGGGACGTCTTCGACATCCCGGGTTGGGGTGTCGCGTACGTCATCGGCCTCTCCGTACTCACCGAGCTGGCCGCCCTGTTCCCGCTGCTCCTCGTGAGCGACCGGTGGCGACCGCTGCGGCCCCGGACCCTCGCCACGCTGGCCCGGACCGCCTCGGCCGTCCTGGTCCTGGTGGCGCTGTGGCAACTCGTGGTCGCTTTCGCGGTCGAGAGCCAGACGTACATGTCGAGCGGTGCGGCACAGACCGTCTGGGGCCTCGTCTACGCCCCGCTGTTCGCCGTTCCGGCCCTCATGACCGCGGTGACCTGGTCATACGCAAAGCGGCACCGGGGACTTCGGCACGTCACCCGCATCTGACCTGCAAGGAGTTGACCATGTGTCACTCGGTGGTGGGCGCGGGCCGCGCGGGGCCGACGGAAGGATCTGCCAGGTGGTTGCCGCTCTCCCCGCGTCCAGGCCTGTGACCCTTGTCATGAACCGGCACGGAACGGAGCACGGTGTCACCCGCGTCTCCTCGCATGCAATTACTGAACGGTCATTCAGGAGGGATCTTCATGCGAGTTCGTACCGCGGTCGCCGCCGCCACCATGCTTGTCGCCGGGTTGGCTCTCACGGCATGTCAAGGAGACGACAGCAAGGCCGCCGACAGCCCGTCCAATGCCGGCACCGCCACGGCCAAGAGCACACCGGGCAAGTCCCAGGGCGACACCGCCAACTCCAGCACCGGAGGCAAGGGCACGTCGAGCGGCTCGACCGGCTCCGGCACCTCGGGAAGCAAGGGCACGTCGGGCGGCAAGGGCGGCACGATCGTCGCCTGCACCGCGAAGACGACCAGCGTGACCTTCGTGGCAGCCACCAAGCACGCGACCGAGTCCGAGCCCGCGGCCGCCACGGTGAAGATCACCAACACGTCGGGCAAAGCCTGCACGATCGTCGGCGCCACCAGCCTCGTCGCCAAGGACGACCAGGGCAAGAGCGACCCGATCGAGACCGACAACTCCGCGGCCGGAACCGACGCCGTCGACCTGGCGCCGGGTGCCACCGCGACCGCCGACGTGCTCTACGCCGACCTGAACTTCGAGGGCAGCCAGTCGGCCCGCGAGGTGTGCGGGGTCCAGGCTTCGAAGGTGGAGATCGCTCTGCCCAAGGATGTCGGCCGCACGGTGAAGGTCGTCAACGGCAGCGGCTCGGCGGCCACGTTCAACGTCTGTGGTCCCGCAGTGAAGTTCGAGGCGTTCCACGCCTGATCGGGCGGGGCACGCGAGGGGGCTCGGAGAGCCATGCGGTCAAAGCAGTTGAGCAGACCATGGCTCCAGGACCGCACCGCGCCCCCTGACGGACGGCCGGGCTGGAGTCCCCCTTTCGCATGACCTTGCTGTCCGGATGAGGAACCTCGCGTGGCGTCGGGACGACCCGAGGGTCTGGGCGAGGTACAGGGCGAGACCGCCGTCGGCGCCCTCACCAGCGAAGTCGCCGATCGCTGTCCACTGAAGGACATCGCCGAGGCACGAGTGGGCCGACTCCGGTGTGCGTGGCCGCGTGCTCGTCGGCATCCCTGACCGACGCGCGGGAGTCGGCCGACCGTGCGACCTCGGATGACCTTCGGGTGGCACCCGTCACTCGGGAACCTTCCTCGACCGAGGTTCGTCTACAGTTACGTAGACCGTCTACTCTCCTGTAGTCATCCGCTGCCATCTGCATGCTCACGCCCGCTGGGCCGCTCGGAAAGGGCTCGTCCTGCATGATCTCTTCGTTGCACCCGGCCACGCAGCGCCGCCGACGGGCCGGCCGACGGTGTGTCCGGGGGCTAGGGACCGGTGGCTGCCCGAGCCCTTCCTTCATCGCACGTACGAGCTCGGCCGGAGCGCCGACGGAGGATCATGCGACCCAAGATCCTGGTTGTTGAGGACGATCACGCCCTGCGGGACGTGCTGCGGCGAGGCCTGCAGGAAGAGGAGTTCGAGCCGGTTCTCGCCGCCGACGGCGCCACCGCCCTGCGGTTGGCGACGGCCGACATCGCGGCGGCCGTACTGGATGTCGGCCTCCCCGACTCGGACGGGCGTGACGTGTGCCAGGCGATGCGTGCCAACGGCTTCCTCGCTCCTGTGATCTTCCTGACCGCCCGGCACCAGCTCACCGACCGCCTGTCCGGCTTCTCCGCCGGAGGCGACGACTACCTGCCCAAGCCCTTCCATCTCGCCGAGCTCGCCGCCAGGCTGCGTGCCGGGGTCAGACGGGCCGCCCCGCGGTCCTCCGCCACAACCGGTGATCTGGTCCTGGACGCGGTGGATCACAGTGCGATCGTGCACGGTACGCGCGTCGACCTCTCCCCCACGGAGTTCCGGTTGCTGGCCACGCTCGTCGGCGCGGACGGGAGCCTCGTGCGCCGGCGTGACCTGGTGCGGGCCGGCTGGCCCGAAGGCGCGCAGGTCAGCGACAACACCTTGGACCAGTACCTGAGCCGGTTGCGCCGCAAACTGCGCGAGGCGAGCAGCCGACTGACGATCGACACGGCGCGCGGGGTCGGGCACCGCCTGTCATGAACCGTGTCTTCCGCTGTTTTCGCCGCTTGGTTCCACGCACCCTGCGAGGACGGCTCTCCCTCCTCGCGCTGGCCACCACCGCCCTGCTGATGACGGTCCTGACCGTGGCGTTCAACGCCGTGATGGACGAGCACCTGCAACACCAGGCCGACGACGAACTGCGCACCAGGGCGGCAGCGGTGACCACGACCGTCGACACCAGCGGACCACGGGTGCACGTCCTGGAAACCGTCAACGACCGGCTTCTCGACGCGAACGTGTGGATCTACGCCGGCAGCCGTCTCCTGGAGAAGCCGCCGTCGGCCACCGCCGGGAGCCCGCTGACCCGGGCCGCCGGCCGGCTGGCCGCAGAGGCGAAGCATGTGTGCGAGACGGTGGACGGTCGCCGGCCCGTCCGGATGTGCTCCCAGCCGGTCCACGCCCGCAACGCCGCAGCCACTGTCGTCACCGCGCTCGACCTGGCTCCGTATCGCAGCTCGGCCGAGACCGTGCTGCTGGGGTCGCTCGTCCTGGACGCCGTGATGCTCGGATGTACGTACGCACTCACGCGCCTGTCCGTCGGCCGGGCACTGCGCCCGGTGCGGACGATGACCGACCAGGCCACGCAGTGGAGCGCCGTGGGCTCCGACGACCGCTTCGGCACGGACGATCACCCGGCCGAACTCGCCCGTCTGGGTGGCTCGTTGGACGCGCTTCTTGATCGCATACGCACCGTACTGCGCCACGAACAGCAGCTGACGGGAGAGCTGTCCCACGAACTGCGCACGCCGCTCACCCGCATCATCATGGAACTCGACTGGTGGCGGACCCGTCCGCGCACGGACGCCCAGACCCGCGCCACCCATGAGGTGATCGCCGAGGCCGCGCAGTCCATGCGCACGATCTGCGACACGCTCCTCGACGACGCCCGCGAGAACGCGCTGAACCCGGCGACAGCCCCCGCCACGACGGACGTCGGGCCCGTCCTGGACCGCATGCTCCAGCACGTCGACCCACCGGATCGATTGAAAGCCACGGTGGAAACAGGCGTCCAGGTGGTGGAGGCGGGGGTCGCACCCGCTCTCCTCGAACGGATCCTCAGCCCTCTGATCGCCAACGCCGTCCGCTACGCCCGCTCCAGCGTGACCGTGTCCGCGCGCCGCCTGCCCGGTTCCGTGCGGATCGATGTGGTCGACGACGGTCCCGGTGTGCCTGAGACCTTCGTGGACGAGCTGTTCCAGCCCGGCCGACGCGCCGACACCGACGACGGGCACGACGGCGCGGGCCTCGGGCTGCCGCTCGCACGACGCCTGGCCCGCGCCGTCGGCGGGGATGTCTCCTACGACCCCGGACACGCGCCCGGGGCGAGATTCACGGTCAGTCTCCCTGCGGGGTGACCGGCTCCCGCTCCGCGCCCGCCGCCACGACAGCGCTCCGGCGCTCCTGCACCTGGGCGTACGCCATCAGGCCGAACAGCACGATGAGCAGGACGGCGGACGAGCCCGCCGTACCGAGGTTGAGGCCGCCCTTGGCGACCGGCTTGGTGAGGAAGTCGCCCGCGGTGGCGCCCAGCGGGCGGGTGAGGACGAAGGCGATCCAGAACAGCAGGACGTTCGACACGGCCGGCACCTTCATCAGCGCCAGGAGTACGGCGAGCAGCCCGGTCACGAGCAGCGCGCCACCCGCGTAACCGAGGCCGGAGCTGTCGGACAGGAAATCGCCCATCGAGGTGCCGAGCGTGTTCGACACGAGGATCGCCGACCAGAACAGGGCCTCGCCCTTGAAGGTGACGATGTCGCGGATCTGGAAGGTCATCCCGGTCAGCTTCCAGGCGAGGAAGATCGCCAGGAGGATCGAGATCAGGATCGCCGCTCCGGTGGGGTAGCCCAGTCCGAGGCCCTGCGGGCCCCAGCCCAGCTTGGTCGCGCCGTTCGAGAGGAACTTGGTGCTGGCGTCGCGGTTCATGAAGTCGGACATCGTGGTGCCGGCCATGCTGGTCGACAGGATCACGGTCCAGTAGAAGAACGGGTTGTAGCGGCTGGAACGCAGCTGGATCACCAGAGTCACCACGAAGATCACGAACAGTGCGATCGTGGTGAGGAAGTAGCCCAGCTTCAGGGTCTGCGCGAAGAGGTCGCCCGCCGTCTCACCCAAGGTCGTCGCTGCGGTCTTCATGATCCAGAAGGCCAGCGTGACTTCAGGCAGTTTCTTCATCACCGACTTGGTCGTGCTCGACGTGCTCGCCACGTCGAGATCGGTGAGGACCTCGCTCGTATCCAACTGAGCTTCTCCTGTTCGGTCTAACGACAGGGCGCTCGCCCCAGAAATCGGGACGAGCGCCCTGTGAGATCAGTCGGCCGCCGGCGGCGGCCTTGATCAACGACCGTGGCACAGAGATCCTGAACGCATCCTGAACGCATCCTGAACGCATCCCGAACGCGGACGAGTTGCAGGTCAGGCCGCGTATCGGGCGTCCTGCTGCGGCTCGGTGACGTCCTTACGGGTCACGCCGAGGTACACGACCAGACCGAGGACGATCGTCAGGAACGACGCGCTGGTGTTCACGGTGCCCAGGCCCAGACCGCCGTCTCCGGTCGGCTGGGAGAGGTAGTCGCCGATCGACGCGCCGAGCGGCCGGGTGAGGATGTACGCGATCCAGAAGCTCCATACCGCGTTGAGACCGAGCGCACGCCTACCGAGGGACTCCGTGGAGCCGCTGGACGGGCCCGGGTCCTGGACAGCGCCTCCGAGTACGGGTGCCTCAGCCGCGCGCGGCCACGTACAGGGTCTGGGTGCTGCGGCCGATCGGGCCCTTCTCGTCGTGCAGGGCGGACTCGGCGAGGCCGATGCCCGCGCCGTCCACCATCGTCCGCGCGTCCAGGCAGACCCACTCGCCCTCGGGGTGACGGTGCAGGCTGACGGTGAGGTCCGCGTTGATGAAGACGTATCGACGGAAGTCCAGCTCGGAGCTGACGCCGTTGCCCGAGTCGGCTGCCGTCAGCACCCGGCTGAGCGGGGTGATCTCCTCGCCCGCGACCAGGGGGACCCGCATGCGCATCCACGCCGTGGCCGGGCCGGACTCGAGGAACGAACCGGCGGCGAAGCGCACTTCCATGGCGGTGTGATAGCCCTGGTCCCAGGGGACCGGGAAGAACGCCTTCGTGGGTACGGCCTCAGGCCCGGGCACCCGCCGGCCCGGCGACACCTCCGGTACCGAGTCCGGCGTCGTCTTCATCAGCAAGGCCGTCGCCCGCATCACTTCCTGGCCGCCGTCGGGTGTGAGACCGACCTCCACGAGCTCGACGCTGCGCCCGGAGCGCAGCACCCGCGTGGTCACGGTCAGCGGCCGTATCGGGACAGGCCGCGTGATCTCGTACGTGAGACGGGCGACCCGCATGTCCGGCCGGCCATCCGGTCGTTGTTCGACGGCCAGACCGAGCAGTGCGGCCGGCGGACCGGCGTGCTGGGAGTCGGCGTCCCAGGGCCCCCGGGTGTACGCGGTGGGGAGGAACCGGGCGTGGGCCTCCCGCTCGTAGAAGGCCTCGGCTTGCGACGTCGGCATATCGGTCCCTTCATGTCGCGCGTTCTGTCCGACGCCATATTACTAAGCGCTTGCTCATATGGGCGGAAGGACAGCCCACTGACCGAGCCCCAACGGCAGCACCCCAGGCATCGCCACGAGAGCCGCGAGGCTCACGATCACCAGGCCTGGCATCGGTCGCACCTCGGAGCGGGAGCGGTTATTCCTGGGCGAGTTGGTCCAGGAACCGGCCGACCAGGTGCAAGCCGGTGCGCAGGGTCTGGGTGTCGTCGGCGAAGCCGATGCGCACGGTGCGTTCGATGCCGAAGGCGGCTCCTGGGGTGAACATGACGCCGGTCCGCTCCAGCAGGCGGGTGCAGAAGTCGTAGGAGCCGATCGGGGCCTCGTAGCGCAGGAGCGCCGTGGTGCCCGAGGCGGGCCGGACGTAGCTGATGTCGTCGCGGCTGGTGATCCACTCGTCCAGGACGGCGAGGTTGGTACGGGTGATCCGGTGGGAGCGGGCCAGGATCGCGTCCTTGTTCTCCAGGGCTACGCAGGCGAGCAGGTCGTCGACGCGTCCGACGCTGATCGTGGTGTAGTCCCGGTGTGTGGCGACGTCGGCGAGCAGTCCGGTGGGGCCGACGATCCAGCCGAGGCGCAGGCCGGCCAGGGAGTAGGGCTTGGACATGCTGCCGGTGGAGATACCGCGTTCGTACAGGTCGGCGATCGAGACGGTGAATCCGTCGCCGGTCTGGTCCACGCCCCGGTAGACCTCGTCGCACAGCACCCACGCCCCGGCGCGGTCGGCGATGCCGGCGATGCGGGTCAGGCCTGCCTCGTCGATGAGGGCGCCGGTCGGGTTGTTCGGGTTGTTGACGGCGATGAGCTTGGTGTCGGCGGTGACCAGACGATCGAGTTCGTCGAGATCGGGCAGCCAGCCGGTCTCCTCGCGCAGCGGCAGGTGGTCGACGCGGGCGCCGTAGCCGTCCGGGATGGAGTAGTGCTGCTGGTAGGTGGGGACCACGGCCACGACGTGGTCGCCCGGCTCGACGAGGGTGGCGTGCACAAGGGCGTTGGCGCCGATCGCCCCGTGGGTGATCAGCACGTTGTCCGGGCCCTGGGCCGCGTACAGGCCGGCGACCAGGCCGCGCAGGCGCGGGCTGCCCGGGATCGGCCCGTAGGTGAGCGGGGTGGCGTCCAGCTCGGCCAGTATGTCCTCACGCCGGCCGGACAGTGCCAGCAGCTCGCCGGTGGTGAGCGAACGGACGCAGGTCTCGGCCAGGTTGTACCGGCACGTCTCCTCGTAGTCGTTCATCCAGCGCTCGACTTCGAACTCGCGGATCTTCATCAGGACCGTCCCTCGGTGGTCTCGTTGTCGTGCTCGTAGGCGGCCCAGGCAACAGCCGCGTCCTCGATGCCCAGTCCCACGGACCGGAAGTACACCGGGCGCTGCCCACTGGGAAGTAGGGCCTTGTCGGCGACCAGGTCGGCCAGGTCACCGCGCACCGCGGCGGGGTCCCAGCCGGATGCGGCGGCCTGCACCAGCTCGGTGGCCACGTCGAGGGTGGTGCGCGCGTCCACGTACACCTCGAGCTCCGCCACCGCCGCGGCCGGGATCTCGCGCGCTCCGGGAGCGTTGGTCGAGATCGAGGTGACGACGACGCCCGGGGCCAGGGTGCGGGGGTCGACCACGTCGTCGGCCGCCGAGGTGCACAGCATCACCAGGTCCGCGCCCGCCAGGGCCTCCCGGCTGCCGGCGACGGCCTCGACGCCGTCGTCCACATGCTCGGGCCGCGGCGGTGAGTACGTGCGAACAGTCATGCCGGGACGGACATGGCGCAGGTAGCGGGCGTGCTCGCGGCCGACGCGGCCGTACCCGATGACGGCGGCGGAGCGGGCGTCCGGCGGAAGCAGGTGGTCGGCGGCGAGCACGGTCGTGGCCGCGGTGCGCTCCACGGTCAGAGCCGAGGCGTCGAGCAGCGCGACCGGCTGCCCGGAGGACAGGCTCATCAGCATCGTCCAGGCGGTGACCACGGCAGGGCCGGCCGTTCGCGGCAGGTACGGGGAGACCTTGATCGCGTAGACCCCTGCGCCGGGCAACACGGCCGGGTAGTGGATGACGTCACCGCCGCCGGGCAGGTCGACGGCGAACTGGCCGGGTCCGGCCACCTCACTGTGGGAAAGATCCCCGAATGCCTCGCGCAGCGCGGCCAGCACGGCCCGCTCGGAGACATGGGGAGTGGTGATCACTCGCATGATGAGCAATATATTGCTCACTCCGCGATTCGAGCAAGCTTTTTGTGCACTATAGTGCTCACCATGAGCAGCGAGGTCGACGCCGGCAGCAGCGCCACGCAGGAGTTCGTCGCCCGTATCGGCGGGCGTATCCGGGCACTGCGCAAACAGCGTGGCTGGAGCGTGCAGCAGCTGGCCGAGGCCGGCGGGCTCAGCCGGAGGATGCTCACGGATGTCGAGCTGGGTCAGGCCAACCCGAGCCTAGCCACCGTCGACCGCGTCGCACGCGCCCTGGACACCGACTTCGCCGCCCTGGCCCTGCCGGAGCGTGACACGGCGGACGAGCAGGTCGAGGGAACGCTCGTGTGGCAGGACGCCGACGGCAGCCACGCGCTGCTCCTCGCGGCGACACAGGACCCACGGGCCGAACTGTGGCGCTGGACCCTGGCCCCCGGGGGCCACTACGACGCCGAACCCGACCGGCCCGGCGCACAGGAGATCCACCATGTCCTTGCCGGCCGCCTGACCCTGACGCCGGAGAGCGGACCCCACGTGCTGGCACCCGGGCAGAGTGCCGTCATCGCCAGCGACCAGCAGTACGCCTACCGCAACGACGGCACCGAACCGGTCGTCTTCATGCGGGTCGTCACCGGCGCCTGATCCCTACGACACGCTTCAGGACTCCGGAGCAGCCGTCATCAGCGTGTCGAGCACCGAGGCCACGTAGCGCTCGCCCTCCTCACCGGCAGGAAGCGTCTCCGGCACCGCGTGCGCCAGCTGCGTGTGGCCGAGGTAGCCGGTGTACGCCAGCAGTGCGCGGCGGCGGGCATCGTCCGGGGGGAAGCCCAACTCCATGAAGAGCTCGGCCAGGTAGCCCACCCGACGCTCCGTCACCCGGCGCAGTACGGCGGCGACTCGCGGATGCCCGGCCGAGGCCGGCAGCGAGACCTCCAGCGGGTCTTCGGCGGCGAGTTCGGACGCCTCCGCGAAGAGCCTGCGCAGCCGTGCGGCCGGATCCGGCTCGGACTGCAGCCCGGCGATGACGCTCTCGGTGGACTTCTGCTCCCAGCGGTCGAGCGCGGCCTCGATCAGCGCCTCACGGTTGGCGAAGTGCCAGTAGAAGCTGCCCTTGGTGGTGCCGAGGCGCGCGGCGAGCGGCTCGACGGCGACCGCCGCGAGACCGCCTTCGCCCATCGCGGAAAGGGCCGCGTCAGCCCAGTCCTGCACCGTCAGTCGCTTCCGCCCGCCCCCACGGGGCCCCTCCGCATGCCGCTGCACCATGTCCATACGCTACCGTATGGTCGACAACATACGGCAGCGTATGGAGGCGCGTTATGCGCAGGTTCCGCACGATCCGCAATGTCCATGAGCGCACCATCGAGGCGCCCGCCCAGACGGTCGGGACCCTCCTTGAGCGGCTTTCCTCGCCCCACGACCCGGTCTGGCCCGCGCCGGCCTGGCCCCCGATGCGCTTCGACCGCCCCCTGGGCGTCGGTGCGGACGGTGGCCACGGCTTCGTCCGCTACCGGGTCTCCGCGTACGAGCCCGGCCGCCGCGCCCGCTTCGACTTCAACCCGCCCATGAGCGGCCACCATGAGTTCGTCATCGAGCCGACGGGGCAGGACCGCTGCCGCGTGCGGCACACCCTGGAGCTGCAGCGCCGTGGCCCGATGGTGCTGGGCTGGGCCCTGGCGGTGCGCTGGATGCACGACACGGTGATCGAACAGCTCTTCGACAACATCGAGCGGTCCGTCACCGGGACGGTGCCCAGCCCCGTCCGCTGGTCGCCGTGGGTCCGGCTGCTCCACCGGCTGACGTGGGAAAAGGCAACCGGCGGCCCGCTCCCGAGCGACGCCCGCCTGGTCCGTGCCGCGTTCGAGCAGACCGACTACACCGATGCCTGGCGCATGACGATGCGTCCCGGCATGCCGCGGGACCCCGAGCCCTGGCGGGATGTCCTGCGCGGCGCCTCCTTCCCGGTGGTGGGCCGCGAGGGCGGTGAAGTGCTCCTGGGCGAGGACGCCGGACATCTCGACTTCCGCGCGTCGATCCACGTCGACGACCGTCAGGTCACGCTCAGTACGGTCGTGCGGATCCACAACTGGCGCGGCAGGCTGTACTGGGCGGCGGTCAAACGCGTCCACCCCTTCATGGCCCGCATGATGCTGCGCCGCATCCACCGCCGGCTCGCTCTGACGGCTCCGAGCGCTGCCGAACGCGCGCTGCGCGAACCCGCTTCACCTGTCCCGCAAGGGAGTTGAGCCCGCTTGGACGTATCTCTCCCCCACCGCGGTGGTCAGGAGACCGGGTGCGGGCGGCCGAGGTAGGGAAACTCGGACAGCAGGTCGGTGTGCGGGCCGATGTGGTCGTCCGTGATCTTGCCGCCGGAGACCATGGCCAGCCGCGCGGAGGTGACGTCGTCGGTGAGCTTGCGGCCGTTGGGATAGGCGACCGGCTTGCTGCGGTCGTAGCGGAGCACGTCCGGCAGGACGGTACGCAGCGTCCTCTCGGCCTCCTCCGCGCTGTAGCCGCCGGTATGGGCGAGGACGGCACTCCACGGCTCCAGGTAGGTGTCCCAGTCGTCGGCGGGCTCGCCCTCGTTGTACTTCTCCTTGGCTTCCTCGGCGTTGAAGTACGCGGTCAGGGAGGGGTGGGCCCCTCGGTCGACGGAGACGAGCCGGCCGTTCTGCCGCAGACTGACCCGTGCCCACACGCCGATCGGCCCGCCGCCGAGTTCGTCGTCGGGGACCTCCAGCACGATCCCGAAGACGTTCTTGTCGATTCCGAAGTCGTTGCCGGTCCAGCGGAAGTTGTCGACGATGCCGTCCAGGTCGGCGAAGAAGGGATCACTGCGCAATCCGGCGGAGAAGCGGTAGCCACCGCTCTCCACAATGTTGGGCTCCGCACCGAAAGCGACCTCGGCATCCGACATCACGGCCTGACCGTCAGGCACGTGATTCCGGGCGCCGGCGCCGACCGCCCGGTGGACGGTGACCGTCTGCCGGCCCTCCGAGGGCGCCGAGAAGACGAAGCTGTAGGCCAGGTCGGCGACGTTGTCTCCGTCGGTGTCGACGTTGATCCGGTACACGGCGTCCGGGTGGAACGCATCACCCTGGGTCGGCGCGAACGGATTCACGTTCATGACCAGGACGGTGCGCCCGCTCTCCGCCGCGGCGAACACGAACACATCTGTCAGGTCCAGGCGGGCGTCGTCCTTGGGCGAACGCAGATCGGGTCCGCTGAGGTGGTGCGACATGGTGGCCTCTCGGTGAGCATGCAGCCCCCTGACGCCGCGCGAGCAGCAACAGGAAATCACAGCTCGCCCGCCTCGGCACCTGGGGCGCCGCCCGGGACGCCGACGCGCCGTCGACGTTCGGATCGTGAAGCCCATCAGCGGGAAAACTCCCCTGTCCCGGTCGCGGTGTCGGTCTAGGTTGGCCGGCATGGAAGTGCCGGGACGGGAATACCGCTATGTCGGGCCCAGCGATCTGAAGGGTCTCGTCCGGCCGGGCGGGGAGGGTGCGAGCATCCGCGCGGCAGCGGACTTCGCCCTGTGGGTGTCGGCTCGCGGCGCTGCGGAGTTGGCTGAGCCGTTCACCTTCGTGGTCGATGCCGAGGGCGTACTGCGACTGGCGCCGCGCCGCAGCGAGCATGTGGTCTGCGCGGGCGGAGGGACAGTGCTGAGCGCTGGTGAGATGAGCTTCCGCGAGGAGTCCGGGCGGTGGGTGGTCGACGAGGTCAGCAACCAGTCGACCGGATACTGCCCGGACATCGGCTCATGGTCGGTCCTTGCGGATGCCTTGGACCGAGCGGGGCTCGCTCACTCCGGCGGGTTCACCCACGGGGTCGTGTTCCGTCGCTGCGTGTCGTGCCAGCAGGTCAACATCGTGCGTGAGGACGACTTCGCCTGCGTCTTCTGCGACGAGAGCCTGCCGTTCGACTGGAACGTCGATCAGGACGTGGGTGAGCGCCGTGGTAGGTGAGTTCGCGGTGGAACGCAGCCGCGAACTCGGCCGCCCAGTCCGTTTCGTCGTTACTCGTGCGGATTGCCCAATCCGGTACAGCGGGGCCATCAGGGTGGCCCCAGGCCGTGTCGGGCGGCCGGGATGAGCCCTGTTGGCCATGCTGGGCGGGGTGTGCACCCCCTTCCCGGCGACAAGGAGCACGGTATGCCGACGGACTCGGTCGAACGATTCCTGGCGGCCCTGGACCCGGAGCACCGGGAGGCCGTCGGCGCCAAACCGCGAGAAGCGCAGGAGCAGCTCGCGGCGGCCTGGGAACGGGAGCTCGAGTCGGACGACGAGCTCGACACCCTCGACGAACTCTCGCCGCCGGCCGCGGAAGCCGAGGCCGCCCGCCGTGTCCTGGAACGGGAAACCGACTGACTCCGGCCGGACGGTTCGTCCGACTGTCGTCCCGCCCGGCCAGGGGCCCCTCTGCGCATGAGCTTCTCGCCCGGTCAGGGCCCCATGTGCACATAAGGGGCCCACAGCCATGGGCTGCGCGGATAGCGCTCGCGCAGGTCGCGGGTCACTCGGTGTATCGCCTCGGCCGGCGGGACGCCCTCGGCCAGGAGGCCGTACAGGGTCGTGGTGAACTCGGTGGCGTCGCCGTCGGCGACCTCCCACAGGGTGGCGATCACATGGGTGAAGCCTGCCAGCTGGAACGACGAGGCGACATGCTGGGCTTCGTCGGCGAGGTGGTAGGCGCCGGCAGCGGATCCGCACGAGGCGAGGAAGACCAGCTCGGCGTCGAGGGAGAGCGCCGTGATGTCCGGTAGCGACAGTGAACCGTCCTGCAGTGCGAGCTCGTTGGCGGACCTGCCGAGAATGTCGGCCTGCGTGTGGCAGGCGAAGTGGGCCCAGGAGTGCTGCGTGAGCTCGCGGAGTACGGCCTGCTTCGTAGCGGCATCACCGGTCAGGACGGTGGTCCGGGGAAACAGCTCGGCGAGCGCCTGCGCGTCCGCGGCCGCGTGCCGCAGGGGTGCCGCTCCGGGCGCTTCCGGGGTGGCGACCACCAGCAGGTGCGGATCATGGACGAGGCGGGAGCGGCTGGGGCTGTCGTGCTCGGCGGTCTTCGGGCGCAGTGCGTTGAGTGTTGTCGTGTACGACGACATGACGTAGTCGGCGATTCCCTGTGGGGCACCGCCGGTGTACCGCCCGGCCGCGTGCAGGGGCAGGAAGCTCAGGATGCCGGTTGGGCACCACCACAGCTGTGGAAGGTGGTCACCGCCGCTTTCGAGACCCAAGTGGCGGACGACTGGTCCGGCGATCGCCTCCCACAGCCAGGCGAGTGTGTCGAGGACGACGGTGCCTGCCTCCCAGCGGTGTTCCGCAGGCTCGTGCGGGTCGTGCAGCGCGTGGACCGCCGAGCTGAAGGCCATGAACCGGTCCGCCGCGGACCTCAGGTCGGCCCGGGGCAACGGCACACACTTCGCCGTGCCCTCGGCGAGGACGATCGCGTCGCTGCGCAGGGTCGCGAGGTTGACGACCACCACCGGGCCGGCCTCGGTCAGTGCGCCGAGGTCAGGTACTCCAGGCCGGAGAAAGGTCTCGAAGCCGGGCAGGCCACGGATCGTGTCGCGCATCCGCTCCCAGGAGCGGACCGTCAGCCGGTGCTCGTCCCTGGTGGGACCGGGCGCGTGGGTGGAGGCACGGTCGGTGCTCGCGCCGAGGGACGTCATGGCCTCGCTGAGCCGACTGAACTCATCGGCCAGTTCCGGTGCTTGGCGACGGAGGTCCGTCAGGTCGCGACGAGTCTCGGTGAGCTGTCCGAGCAGGATGCCCCGCCCGCGTTCGAGCAGATCCAGTGCCTCCTCGGGATCGCCCAGCTGCAGGGCGCAGGCCGCGGCCTGGGAGGCGAGCAGGAACTCGTCGGCGAGCAGCAGCTCGCGGTCGGAGCGTGCGAGGCGGTGCCCGACCAGAAGCGGCAAGAGGTCCACCGCGGCTTCGTAGTGTGTGGCCGCGCCGTGCCAGTCGCCGACACCGGCGGCCAGGTCACCGGCCGACTTGGCGGCCTCGATGCGATCTGGAAGAGAGAAGTGCGGGGATCGGTAGACCTGGCTTCTCAGTTCGAGCACGTCCGGCGCCGAGTGGCCCGTCTCGCCGTCGCGTCGCGCCAGGACGTGGGACAGCACCAGCAGCGCTCGCACGTGCCGTACGTCGTCCGGGCTCGTGGCGGCCTTGGCTTCGCGCGTCACGGCTTCGGCCTCGTCCAGCAGCGGCGCATCAGCGTCGTACCGGTGGACGTCGAGCAGAGCGTTGGCCAGGTTGGTGCCCCAGAGGGACCGGTGCGGGTGGTCGGCAGGACCCGTCCGGATCGCCTCACGCAGCAGTTCGGCGGCTTCGCGGGCGTCTTGTGCCGACCTACGGTCCCGCGCTCGGCCCAGTAGCACCACGGCCAGGTAGGACAGTGAAACGGACCGTTCTGAGCTGCCTTGTGTCCGCAGTGCCAGGGACTTCCGGCAGAGGTCGACGATCGCGTCGAGTTCGTGCTCGTACGCGGCGAAGGGCTGGGCGAAGAGGTCCGTGAAGATGCGGGGACTGCTCTCTCGGGCCCTGCGGGCCATGTCCATGAAGGGGGCGAACTGCCGGGTGTGGTGCAGCCTCGCTTCCGCCAGCCTCGCCATGGCCTCCGGCGTCGTACGCCAGGCCTCGGGCCCCGACGCGGCCTCTTCGAGTACGTCGATGGCCTCCAGCAGCGCCGAGCTGTCCCGTGAGACCTCGTAGAGCGAGACCAGGGAGACCCCCAACTCCAGCAGGGACCGGGCCCGCTCGAAGGACTTCTCCCGGGCGAACCGTACGGCGGCGCGGCAGACGGGAACGAGCTCGTCGAGGAGCCTTCTGTCCTGCGTGCTGTAGTAGGCGGTGCTGAGGGCACCCGCACATCTGCCGAGGAGCAGCCCGCGCTCGTCCTCGTCCAGCGTGGGGTCTTCCAGGTAGCTTCGGGCCAGCCTGAGGGACTCGTCCAGCGCCGCTTCCTCCCGGGTGAGTTGGAATTCCACGCGGTAGGAGTCGATGAGGTTGGACTTGGCGCGGCGCGCCTCGGCATGGTCGGCGGGGAGTTCGGCGACGACCGACTGGAGGACACGTCTGCCCTCCGCCACGGCCTGCGGATCCTTGCCCAGTTCGCCCCGAAGAGTCAGCGAGTGGCCCAACTCGACGCACACGGGAACCTGTTGAGGGTGTCGCGCATTCAAGTGCTCGGCCGCCGTCCGTAGCACGGTCACCGCGTTGTCGGCGTCGGAGAGGGTGCTGGTGGCTGTGGCCGACTCCTGGTGGGACAGCCCGGCGTTCATCAACTGCGCCACGTAGGCCGGATCGGCCGGGTCCAACGCTCGTGCGGCCGCATGGTTCAGGCGTGCCGACTCTCGCATGGCCTCGACGTCGCGCAGCAGGAGCGCCTTCACCCGCAGCACATTGCCGAGACAGGACAGCGTTCCGGCGTCCTCCGGTGCCGCCTGATGGGCACGGCGCGCCCACTGCTCGGCCGCCGCGATGTCGTGCCGCACGCCTTCACCGACCCTGGCGTCGGTGTCCTCTCTCCGCCCGTCGTGCGCACGCGACTTGAGGGCATTGGCGAGACTGACCATCCGGCTCACGGCGTCAGGCCCCGGCCCGTCCGAACCGGACAGCGCAGCCTCCAGGACCTCCACCGCCTCGTCCAGCGAGGCGACCTCGCCCGTGGCGGCGTGCGTCATCCGCAGACACATACCGAGGTCCGCCTGGTACTCGCGCCGCTGACCGTCGCTCATCCCCGGGTGCACGACGAGCCGGCGCAGCACGAGGGCTCGTGCGCGAAGCAGGGTGGGCTCGCCCTGCGCGACGTGCAGCGGCACGACGGAGGTCAGGGCGTCGAGGACGCGACGCGAGCGGGGGTCGGCCGGATCGTATGCGTCGGGCACGCGCTCGATGTAGGCGCCGGCCTGCCGGACCCACTCGGCGGACGGGGTGTGCAGGTGGCCCTCGATGAGAGCCGCGGCCAGTCGGAGCCGGACCTGTACCCGTGTCTCCTGGTCCATGGCCTTGTCCTGGACACGGTCCCATGCCGCCGCGGCCAGGGAGAGCAACCGCGGATCGCGGCCCGTGGGGCCGGCCGCACCGTCGCGGTAGGCGTTCAGCAGGTTTCCCCCCAACGGACCGAGCAGCGGTACGGCCTGTTCGTCGGGGACCGCCGCGAGGGAGTCGATCGTGCGCGAGGCCCACCCGACGGCCTCTTCCAGCGAGTCGGGGTCGTCGCCTCTCGCATGCCGCTGCAGCAGGACTTCCACCAGGTTGATCTGCAGCATCTCCGGCAGGGCTGCGATCTCCCGCAGGATGCCGATGCCGCGTCGGAGCAGACCGACGGCCTCGCTCAACTGCGTCGGGTCGCCGGTGGTTCGGTGCGCGGCGGCGCGGTCGGCTGCCTCGTTGGCGAGCTGCAGCGCTTCTTCGAGCCGTTGCGGTGTGGCGGACTCCCGCGCCAGTACGGCGCCGATCGCGTCCGGTACCGCGTCCGGCAGCCGCGCCCACAGGGGCCGGAAGAGCTCCAGGGCTTGCTGGAAGTCCGTTCCGTCGTACGTCTGTTGGGCCAGGCAGCGGGACCAGTGGAACCGGCCCAGGGCGTGGGCGGCCTCGTCGCTCCAGGACATGTGCAGGGACTCGGCGAGACGTCTGGCCGCCGTGTCGGCCTCGGGTCCGAGCACCTCCTGCGGATCGGCGCTGGACGCGAAACGTCCGAGCCGTGCCTGCACAGTGGTGAGTGGCGAGTTCCTCATCTGTTCCATCGCTCCCCCGCGGTGGCTGTTCGGCGTGCGGCGCCCGTACCATCATGCAGCGACGCTGACGCGTCTTCTGCAGGAGGGACGAGGGGCAGCATGGAACGTCGGGGGGATGTCGCGGCATGGTGTGAGGCCCTCCCTCTCCTGCGCCGTCTCGCCGCTGCGCAGGGCCGCGCGGACGAGGTCACGGAGCTGGTGCTCCGTATGCGTACGGATGGCGAGGTGGTGCCGCAACTCGACGAACTGGGGCGGGAGTTCGGGATTCCGGCCGTCGGCGCCAGGTCGGTGCTCGGAGTGCCCGGGGTGGCCCCGGGGGTGCCGGTCGACGAACTGTTCGTCTGTCCGGCAGGGCGGTGCGACCGGGACTGGCTTCGGGCGCCGGGTGTGGCGACGCCCGAATGCCACCTGTTCGAGGAGCCGTTGGCGCGGGCGACGCCTGAGCGGCGCGCTCGGTGAACTCCTTCCTCAACGAGCTCGCCAAGCAGTTGGCCGGCAAGTGGGTCTCCCTCCTGGTCGTGCCCGGGGCCCTCTTCGTCGCCTCCGTTGTGGTGGGTCGGCGGATGCACTCCGGGTCGTGGCCCGGCGACGAGCACTTCGTGGCGGCAATGCAGCAGGGCAGGGCCTCGGGTGGCCAGCTCGCCGCCGTCACTCTGGGCGCCGTACTGCTGTCGGCCTGGGCGGGGCTGCTGGCGCAGGGCGCGGGAAGGGCTGTTCACTGGCTGTGGCTCGGCCGGTGGCCCGGACGTACGGGCGAGGCACTGACCGGTCGGCGTCGTCGCCGCTGGGCTCGCACCCAGGAACGCTATGAACAGGCATACCGCCAAGGGCAGTCGGACGAGACGCTGGCCCAGCTGGCGCACCGGCGCAATCGCATCGCGCTGGCGCCGCCGACGGGGCCGACGTACATGGGTGACAGCATCGCGGCGCTGAGCATCCGCGTCGGGATCGAGTACGGACTCGACCTCGAACACGGCTGGCCACGGCTGTGGTTGGTGCTGCCCGAGGAGGCACGGGCGGTACTGGACGAGAGTCGGGATGCGTTCAACAGGTCCGCCGCGTTGGCTGGTTGGGGAGTTCTCTACACCCTCGCCGGAGCCGTCTGGTGGCCCCTCGGGCTGGCGGGACTGGGAACGCTCCTCACGGCCATCGTCCGAGGCCGGTCGGCCGTCACGAACCTCGCTCAGCTGATGGAGTCGGCGGTCGACCTCCATGGAGCGAGCCTCGCCACCTCGCTCGGCATTTCCGTCCCGGACGGGCGTGTCACACCGGAGATCGGGCGCGAGGTGACTCGGGTGGTGCGTAAGGGGGCGTGACGGGCGGGCGACGACAACCCCAGCGACCGGGGGAAGCCCGGTGCGAACACGCGCCGACGACGGCCCTCGGCATCGGGCCCGTGATGCACGTACGCGCGCTCTTTGGGTAGTCGCGGGTCGTCCTCCTCGTCATCGGGCACGTCGGCGGCGACGGTCCGGGGCGGAGAGCCAGTTCCGGGACGTGATGACGATGGGTTGCTCGCATCGGGGCAACACGGGAAGCACCGCAGTGGGCGCCCTCCTGACCTGCGAAGATCTCCACATCAAGATCTGCTGTTTGCGAGGGGAGATCCACCAGCTGCAAGAGGCCGTCGTGTCACACGCCGTGATCGACCAGGCGATCGGCGTGGTCATGGCCGTCGGCGGGCTCTGTCCCGACCAGGGCATCGAAGTCCTCGGGGCAGTCTCCCGGCGCACCGGCCTCGGACTGCCCACGATCGCCCGTCTCCTCGTCGACTGGGCGGGGGCCGATCGACTGCCCGACGGCCTCCGTCGGGCACTGGACACCGCGATGGCGGACGCGGGAGCCGGCGCAGCCGAGCACACCCCGCCGGTCGTCGGCTCGCCCGCTGGCCGATGGCGCGGCAAGCTTGAGGTGGCGTGAGCATCGCACACCCGGGCTGAGGCGACGGCTCCGGTCACCGGACGGCCCTGAACGGCACAGGAGGGCGGTGTCAGGTGCGTACCGTGGGAGTGGAGGAAGAACTCCTCCTGGTCGACGCCGACAGCGGGGAGCCGAGGGCGGTGTCGGCCGCAGTCCTTGCCCGTGCCGCCCAGGACAACCCCGGACAGAACGTCTTCGAGAAGGAGCTGTTCGGGCAGATGCTGGAGTTCGCCACACAGCCGCAGTCGGAGATGGCGGACCTCGGCGCCGAGATCGTGCGCTGCCGCAAGGAGGCGGCACGGCACGCCGGCGAGATCGGATGCGCGGTCGCCGCGCTTGCCACCTCCCCGCTGCCGGTCAGCCCGTCGATCACCGTGAACGACCGCTACCAGTGGATGGCCGAGCGGTACGGGATCGGCACCCGGGGCCAAATGGCCTGCGGCTGTCATGTGCATGTGTCGGTGGAGTCCGACGAGGAGGGCGTCGCCGTTCTCGACCGGATCCGGCCCTGGCTGCCCGTGTTCTGCGCGGTCAGTGCAAACTCTCCGTTCTGGCAGGGCCTCGACACCGGCTACGACAGCTACCGCACCTGGGTCTGGGGGCGCTGGCCGTCGGCCGGGCCGGCCGAGCTGTTCGGGTCCGCCGAGCGGTACCACCAGCGGGTGGCGGACATGGTGGCCACCGGCGTCATCCTGGACGAGGCGATGGCGTACTTCGACGCCCGTCTGAGCGCGCACTTTCCGACGGTGGAGATCCGGGTGGCGGATGTGTGCCTGTGCGCGGACACCGCCGTGCTCGTCGCCACACTGATCCGGGCCTTGGTGGAGACCGCCGCGCGCGACTGGCGGGCGGGCAGGCCACCGCTCGACCACAGCGTCAGCCTGCTGCGGCTGGCCGCCTGGCAGGCCGCCCGGTCGGGCCTGACGAAGGATCTCCTCGATCCCACGACCCTGCGGCCCCGGCCCGCAGCGGACGTGGTGCGCTCATTGCTGGAACACACCGAGGACGCGCTGATCGAGAGCGGCGACGCGGCCCGCGTCGAAAAGGCCGTCTCCGAGCTGCTGAGCCGCGGGAACGGCGCGCGCGAACAGCGGGTGCTCATGGAACGCACGGGCAGCCTTCAGGGCGTCGTCACCGAGTGCGTACAGCGCACCCTGGCGTGAGCGACTCGGTGCGAGGATCAGTACGCCAAAGCCCTCGGCGTCGGGCAGCTTCGGCATTCCTGCGCCGCGGGATGGAGCCGTGGGCGCATCCTGTCCCGCTGATCCTCTCGTCAGATCTCCTCCTCCATACGGATGGCCGCTCTGAGGTCCTCGTGCGCCTTGCCCGGCGAGCCCTCCTGCGCTTCGAGCAGGGCCGCGGCGATGGCGTCCAGCTTGCGCTGGATGGCGCGCTCGGCCCGTAGCTCGGAGTTCTTCAGCAGGGCGAGCAGGAGCAGCGTCACGGCCGTCATGAAGTCCCCGGCGAGCACCTGCCACTCCGTGCCCATCCCGACGGCATGGACGATCACCACCCATGCGACCAGCGCCAGGCACAGCAGGAAGAACAGAGGGGAGCTGGTGAACAGCCACGCGCCCCCCGCGAACCGTTCGAACCACCGGCGCCGGTCGCCACCCCGGTCAGCAGGATGCGGGAAGGTCATCGGCTCTCACCTCTCCGGGCGCGCCCGTCGCCGTTCGCGAGGAGGTCCGCGACCAGTCGCAAGTCTCCGACGAGGCCGTCGTACACCGCCGTGCGGTCGTCGGCGCGCAGGACGGCGGACGGGTGGATCGTCGCCACCAGCCCGCTGATCCCCTCGCCGGCCCCGCCGGCGCCGTCCGCCTCGCCGTGCTCGTCGAGGCCGGGCCAGGGCAGCAGGGCGCCACGCTGCTCGGTCACCCGGAATCCCGGGCCGAGCAGGGCCTTACCCGCCGTGCCGCCGAGCGCGACGACCACGGTCGGTGACACGACCCGCAGCTCAGCAACCAGCCAGGGCCGGCAGGCCGTCATCTCGCGCAGGGTGGGCGCCTTGTGGATACGGCGTTTGCGGCCTTCGGAAACCGTGAACTTGAAGTGCTTGACGGCGTTGGTGACGTAGACCTGCTCCGGGTCGATGCCCGCGTCCGCGAGGGCTCGGCGCAGCACCTTGCCCGCGGGGCCGACGAACGGTCTGCCCTGCCGATCCTCCTGGTCCCCGGGCTGCTCGCCGAGGAGCAGGACGCGTGCGTCCGTGTCGCCTTCGCCGAACACGGTCTGGGTCGCCTCCCGGTACAGCGGGCAGCCCCGGCACAGCGCGGCCGCCTTCCGCAGCCCGGGCAGCCCCGCGTGCCGGCCCGGGAGGAAGGGCGTCGCGTCATGCCCCTGGCCGCTCTGGACCCCGGTTCCCGTCCCGGCCACGGCGAGTCACCCCCCGGGAACGACCCGGCCGCGCCGCGAACCGGACTCGCCTTCGACCCCGACCGCTTCCCTCGCCGTGCCCATGGTCGTCGCTCCTTCCGTATGAAGCCCGCGCTCGTCACCGGGTGGGGCTACGGGCTCCCCCGTCCGAGTACCCCCACGAGGCGGGGTGCTCGCGGCACCGTGGGAGACGACTCCCCGGCCGTCGGGCATCCCGTACGGCGGTTTGTGGCGGCCGGTCGGGGCAGCGGACGGAGAGCAGGTCGAGTCGACGAGCGCCCGCAGTCCGAGCGGGCCGTTCGGTCCTGAGGTCGCGGGGCGAGCCTCAGCGACCGTTCTTCGATGCCGATCGCCACCGACGGCCACCGACACAGTCGAAAGAGAACTCGTCCTGTTCCGCCCCAGTTGGACCCCGGGTTCCCATGCCGGGCAGCAGCCTCATCGTGCAGTCATCTCTTCGGCGAATACGTCCAGAATCGCTGCGCAGAAGGCCTTCAGATCGCCCGGCTTGCGGCTGGTGACCAGCTTGTTGGGCCCGTGGTCGCAGATTTTCACCTGCTCGTCGACCCAGGTGCCGCCCGCGTTGCGGATGTCCGTGCGCAAGCTCAGCCACGAGGTCAGCTCACGCCCCCGCACCACATCCGCCTCGACGAGGGTCCAGGGCGCGTGACAGATCGCGGCGACCGGGCGTCCCAGCTCGAAGAACTCCTTCACGAACGCGACGGCCTTGCCGTTCATCCGCAGGAAGTCCGGATTGGCGACGCCGCCCGGCAGCACCAGGCCGCCGAAGGAATCCGCGGGCACCTCACCGACGACCTCGTCCACCGTGAACCTGTCCGCCTTGTCGAGATGGTGGAAGGCCTGGACCTCACCGGACTCGGTCGATATCAGCACCGGCGCGTGCCCGGCTTTCAATGCCGCCTGCCAGGGCTGGGTGAGCTCCACCTGTTCGACGCCCTCGGGCGCTGTCAGAAACGCGATGCGCATGATCGGTCGACTCTCCTTTCCCGGTGTCGTCGATACCTGTCATGGGGCGGGTCCGGCGCCGCTGTCGACATCAGGTGTCGGTGCCACGATGGGCCCCGAGGTCGCTTCGATGGCCGGGTCGTCGAGGCAGACGAGACCCACGGGGCCACCGTCGTCGATCACCGCGACCTGTCGAACCGACCGCTCACGCATCGTCTTCGCGGCGTGTTCGATGTCTTCGTCCGCGTGGACCGTGACCAGATCCCGGCGCACCGCTCGGGCCACGGGCGTCTGCCGGGGGGCGGCTCCGTCCGCGACCGCGCCTATCACCAGATCGCGATCGCTGACCAGCCCCATCAGGTCGCCGTCGTCCGTCACCAGCACGAGACCGATGCCTTGGTCGCGCATCACTTGAGCCGCCGAGGTCACGGACGCCTGCGCGTCCACGGTCGTCAGGGCATCGGTCATGATGTCGCGCACTTTCCTGACCATGTCGGCCCCCTTCCGCACTCCGGTAGGGCGCTCACCGCGCGCTCGGCTGCCGGGTACCCCGCACCGTGCGCCTCACCGCGAACGCACAGGCGGACGAGGCCGCCGCGCGCATCGGGGACGGGCTGATCACCATGGGGCCCGAGGCCGGCAAGGTCGAGCGATTCCGGCGCGGGGCGGCGGCACCATGCCGGTCTCCGGCAGGGGCAAGGTGTGCTGGGGCACCGATCGGCGCGAGGCCGTCCGCACCGCACGCCGTCCGTGGGTCAACGAGCAGCTGCCTGGCGAACTCGCGCAGACCCTGCCGACCCCACGCCACCCACCGCACCAAGGTCCTGCCGCCGCTGTGCGGCTGATGGGCGCACAGCGAGGTGGATATCGGGTAGCAATGTGGGCATATGCCCTTCACGGGGCATCCTGTCCGTTTCCGGGTGCAGGGAGGAGGCGTGCGTTGCCGTGGACGCTGACGAGCGGGCAACGAACCATCACACGATGGGCGCAGGCCAGGGCGGTCGGCTCGTCGTGGAGATACGGCCCGAGGCCCGGACGGACACGGTTGTACTGGTCATGACCGGAGAGGTGGACCACGACTCGGCGAGGCCCCTGAAGGAGGCCCTGGAAGAGGGAATCGGAGCACGGCGGATCATCGCCGACTGCTCCGGCCTCCGGTTCTGCGACTCGACCGGGCTGAACGTCCTGCTCAAGGCACGGCTTCGCATGGTGCAGCACGGAGGACGCCTGGATCTCGCAGGGCTGCGCCCACCGGTGGACCGTATGTTCGAGATCACCGGCGCTCACAACGTGTTCCGGGTGTTCCAGGACGTCGAGACGGCACTCACGGACGGCGAGGCAGGCACGTGACGCGCGGCGGTCGGAGCCGACGGAGGGACCATGACGAGGACAGGCGCCGACCACGAGCAGGTCAGACGACTCGTCCTGCGTGGCACCAGCGGGGCGGTGACCCGCTGCCGTGACTTCACCGCTGCGGCGTTGACCGACTGGGGCTGGTTGCCGGCCGCCACTCCGGAGGCACGCGAACAGGTCGAGGATGTACTGCTGCTGGTGTCGGAGGTGGTCACCAACGCGTGTCTCCACGCCGGGGGCCCGGAGGAACTGGTCCTCCGGCACGGCGGCGAACGGCTGCGCATCGAGGTGTCCGACGCCAGCCCCGAGCATCCGCATGCTCAGGCTCCGCGTTCGCCCGCGCTCCCCGGCGGGCACGGCCTGATGATCTTCGATCGGCTGGCCCGCACATGGGGATCCGAGGCCAAGCCTGATCGCGCCCGCGGGAAGGTCGTATGGGTGGAGGTCACCCGCCCGCCCGGGCAGGAATCTCTTCGGGCGCGGTCGGCTCGTCGTCGACCAAGCCCGCTCTGAGTTCGTCGAGGATCCGCTTGAGCAGACGCGAGATGTGCATCTGCGACAGTCCGAGACGCTCACCGATCTCCGCCTGGGTGAGCTCCTCGCCGAAGCGCAAGGACAGCACGAGGCGATCCCGTTCGCCCAGCTGCGCGATCAGCGGCTTCAGCGACTCGAAGTCCTCGACGAGTTCGTACGACGGCTCCGATGTGGCCAGATGGCGCGTCACGAGACGCAGCGCGTCGGCGTCGTCGTCCTCGACCGGCGCGTCGAGGGAGCGGGCGGCATAGCCGTTGGCAGCGCGTTCGCCCTCGGCCACGCACTCCTCGGTGACGTGCAGCTGAGCGGCGAGTTCGCCGCGGCTGGGCCGGTGCCCGAGGCGCTGCTCCAGACGGTCGGCGGACTTCGCCATCTCGATCCGCAGCTCCTGGAGCCGTCGGGGCACCCGCACGGCCCAGGTCGTGTCGCGGAAGAACCGCTTCATCTCGCCGACGATCGTCGGCAGGGCGAACGCAGAGAACTCGACGTCGCGGTCGGCGTCGAAACGGTTGATCGCCTTGATCAGACCGATCGTGCCGACCTGGATGATGTCCTCCGCCGAGTCCGCATGGTCTCTGAACCTCCGGGCGGCGAACCTGACGAGACTGAGATTCAGCTCGACCAGGGTGTTGCGCACGTAGGAGTACTCGGGCGTGCCCTCCTCGAGTTCACGCAGGCGGAGGAAGAGGGCCACGGAGAGCGACCGCGCGTCATCCGTCGAGACCTCGGTCGGCCGTGTGATCTCGGGCAGTCCGGCAAGGGCCTCACGGCGCATGACGGCGCCCGCGTCGTGGGCGGAGGTTACGGAAGTCTGGGCGGTGGACATGAGATTCCTTCGACAGTGGCGGTGAGCCTGCGCCGCGGCGAGCGCGGCGGGGTCCGTCGGTCGTGCGTCCTCTACTCATTCTTCCCCTATGGGATGGTTTGATGCGGTTTGTTCCGGAAAGGCGCAGCGCGTGGCCAGGACCACGGAGCAGCCGACCGGCGACCGCTCGTTGCGCTACGAACTCCCGGCGGAACCTGGAGTGGTCGGCCATTGCCGTGCCCTCACACAGCGGGCGCTGCTCAAGTGGTTCGGATCCGCAGGCCAACCCGGGCGAAAAGCCGCCGACGACGCCGTGCTGCTGGTGTCGGAGGTGGTCACGAACGCCTGCACGCACGGCGGCGGTCCGACCGCGCTGCACCTCACGGCAACCGATCGGGCACTGTGGGTGCAGATCAGCGACACCAACCCAGCGGCTCCTCATCCGCACGGCCGGCACAGTGCCTCTCGCACCTCGGGGCACGGGCTGTATCTCGTCCAGCGGCTCGCGGCGCACTGGGGGTGCGTACCGGGCTCTCACGGTGGCAAGACCGTCTGGTTCGAGGTGGACATCGTCCCGGAAGCCGCAGCTCCGGACCGGTCCTAGAGTGGAAACGCGGTGCGTGGACACCCCGGAGTCAGGTATGTCCGTCCACGCGTCGCCCGCTCGTACGAGGTGCTCTCATGGCAAAGCGCAGAGCAGCACGCCTCGGCCCGGCCCCGGCCGCCGCCGGCTCGGATGAGGACGGCCTGCGTCGGCTGCTCGTCGGACTCACCGCGGTACGGGACGGAGATCTCTCCGTCCAGCTCCCCGAGGATGCCGCCGGAACCCTCGGCGACATCGCCGTGGTCTACAACGACATGGTCGACCGGCTCTCCCTGCTCACTTCCGAGGTCACCCGGGTCGCCGGACAAGTGGGCGACGAGGGGGTGCTCGGCAGCCGCGTGCACGAACCGCGGACGAGCGGGGCCTGGCATGAGCTCACCACCGGCGTCAACGCGATGGCGGACAACCTCACTCTGCAGGTGCGTTCCATCGCGCATGTGGCGACCGCAGTCGCCCGCGGCGATCTCACCCAGAAGATCCGGGTGGACGCGCGCGGCGAGATCCTGGAGCTCAAGGAGACGATCAACACCATGGTCGACCGGCTGTCGTCGTTCGCGGAGGAGGTCACCCGCGTGGCGCGTGAGGTCGGCACGGACGGCAAGCTGGGCGGTCAGGCCACGGTCCGCGGGGTGTCCGGGACCTGGAAGGACCTCACCGACAACGTCAACTTCATGGCCGACAACCTGACCAATCAGGTTCGTAACATCGCCCAGGTCACCACGTCCGTCGCACAGGGCGACCTGACCAGCCGCATCGACGTCGCCGCACGTGGCGAGATCCTCGAACTCAAGACCACGATCAACACCATGGTGGACCGGCTGTCGTCGTTCGCCGCCGAGGTGACCCGAGTGGCACGCGAAGTGGGAACGGAGGGGAAGCTCGGCGGCCAGGCCACGGTCCACGGGGTGTCCGGGACCTGGAAGGACCTCACCGACAACGTCAACGAACTCGCCGGCAACCTGACCCGGCAGGTCCGGGCCATCGCGGAGGTCACGAGTGCCGTGGCCGAGGGGGATCTCACCCGCTCCATCACCGCCGACGCCCCCGGCGAGGTGGGCGAACTGCGCGACAACATCAACGCCATGGTCGAGTCGCTGCGCGCGACGACCCGGGCCAACCAGGAGCAGGACTGGCTGCAGACGAATCTGGCCCGGATCACCGGGCTGCTCCAGGGCACCCGCAGCGTGCCCGAGATAGCCCAGCTGATCATGACGGAAGTGCCACCGCTGGTCTCGGCCCAGTACGGCGCCTTCTTCGTCGTCGAAGAGGGCGAGCACGGCCCCGAGTTGGTCATGGCGGCCGCGTACGGGCTCGCCGAGCCGCCCGAGTCCGGCACGCCACGCCGGTTCCGCTTCGGCCAGGGCCTCGTGGGCCAGGCCGCCCGCGACAGACGCGCCCTCGTCGTCGACACGGTGCCCCCGGGGTACGCCACCATCTCCTCCGCCGCCGGATCGGCGGAGCCCACGGCACTCGTCGTGCTGCCCATCGTGGTCGAGGATCTGGTGCTCGGCGCCGTCGAACTCGCCGCCCTCCACAGCTTCACCGCCCTGCACCGCGACTTCCTCGGCCGGTTCGTCGTGAGCGCCGGAGCCGTGCTCAGCTCGCTGGTGGCCAATCTGCGCACCGACGCGCTGCTCGCCCAGTCGAGGAATCTCGCGGACGAACTCCGTTCCAAGACCGAGGAGTTGCAGGCCCGGCAGCAGGAGCTCCAGCGGTCCAACGCGGAACTGCAGGAGCAGGCGGCCCTGCTCGCCGAACGCAACAAGGACATCGAGTCGAAGAACCGGGTCATCGAGCAGGCCCGGCAGGAACTGGAGGAACGCGCCCAGCAGTTGTCCCGTACCTCAAGATACAAGTCCGAGTTCCTGGCCAACATGAGTCATGAACTGCGGACCCCGCTGAACAGTCTGCTCACCCTGGCCCGCCTCCTCGCCCAGAACCCCGAGGGCAACCTGACGAAGAAGCAGGTGAACTACGCGGAGGTCATTCACTCGGCCGGTTCCGATCTGCTCCAGCTGATCAACGACATCCTGGATCTGTCCAAGGTGGAAGCGGGCAAGATGGACGTCCGGCACGAGCCCTTCCTCCTGTCGCATCTCCTGGAGCACCTGACGGCGGCGTTCGGTCCCGTGGCGCACGAGCGTGGGCTCGACTTCACCGTCTCCGTGGCGCGGGAGGTGCCCGAGTCCCTCACCACCGACGAGGCACGGCTGCGTCAGGTGCTGGGCAACCTGCTCTCCAACGCGCTGAAGTTCACCGACGAAGGAAGCGTCACGCTGAGCGTCGAACCCGCCGACGCCGCCGAGGCGCCCACCGATCTGCGCGGTTCCGCACCGGTACTCGCCTTCCGCGTCACCGACACCGGAATCGGCATCGCCGCCGACCGCCTCCGGCACATCTTCGAGGCCTTCCAGCAGGGCGACGGCACCACTGCGCGCCGCTACGGCGGCACCGGACTCGGTCTCTCCATCAGTCGGGAAGTGGCCATGCTCATCGGCGGCGCCATCGGGGTCGAGAGCACACCGGGGCGCGGCAGCCGCTTCACGTTGTACCTCCCCGTGCACACGGAGCCACCCGCACCGGCCGTGCCCGCCACGGGCGAGGACCCTCGATCCCGGGGGCACCTGCTCCCGGAGCCGTCCGCCCCTGGCGTCTCCGCGGCAGAGTCCGCCGCGGCCGTGCTGGTCGTCGACGACGACCAGCGCAACGTCTTCGCTCTCACGGAAGTCCTGAAGACCCACGGGCTGCGGGTCGTGACCGCCGACGGCGGAATCCGCGCCATAGAACTGCTGACCGAACGCGACGACATCGAGCTCGTGCTGATGGACGTCATGATGGCCGGGATGGACGGGTACGAGGCGATCGAGAAGATCCGCATGCTCCCTGACCGCGCGAACGTCCCGATCATCGTGGTCACCGCGAAGGCGATGCCCGGCGATCGTGCCAGCGCCTTGGCCGCCGGCGCCGACGGCTACCTGGCCAAGCCCATCGACGAGGCGGAGCTGCTCGCCATGATCCGTCAACAACTGGCGAAGTGACGGCTCCCGGGAAAGGTCGCTCTCTCGCGTAGCAGCTCACGAGCGGGACGGGTCGCGTCTCGGTTCGCGGGTCACCGCACCCCGACGGCGACGATGCACGTGTCGTCGTCGGTGTCCCCCATGGCCAGACCGAGCAGTCCGTCGACCAGCGGCCCCAGATGCCCGCCCGTCGCGAGTTCGTCCACCGCGGCGACGAGGCGGGCGAGCCCGACGCCCAGCCCGTCGTGCCGCCGCTCGATCAGCCCGTCCGTGTACAGCAGCAGCGTGTCGCCCGGCCGCAGCGCGATGCGGCGCTCCTGGTAGCGGAACGACGGGACCGCGCCGAGCAGGATGTCCTCAGGGGTCTTCAACAGCCGCGCGCGACCGTCCCGGAGCAGCAGGAGGGGAAGGTGCCCGGCGCTCGACCAGACGAGGTCCCGCGCGTCCGGGTCGTACAGGGCGCACACCGCTGTCGCGCTGGTCCCGTCACCGGTGCGCAGCGTGACCTCGTTGAGCCACCCCATCAGCTGCCCGGGCGGTCCGCCGGTGAAGGCGAGCGCCCGCTGGGCGTTGCGCAGCGCGACCATGCCGGTGACGGCGTCGATTCCGTGCCCGGCGATGTCACCGACGGCCACCAGCAGCTTGCCGTCCGGCAGCGGCAGCACGTCGTACCAGTCGCCGCCGACCTGGTACTCCTCCGCCGCCGGACGGTACCGAGCCGCGACCACCAGGCCCCCGGGCAGCTCCTGGGGGGCGGGGGCCTCGGGAACGATGGCCTGCTGGAGCTGGAGAGCCAGTCGGTGCCGTAGCTCCGCCTGGTCGCGGACCACGGTCAGGCTGTCGAACGTCGCGCTGAGCGCGAGTTCCGTGCGATGGATCACCGACTCGTCCTGGTACACCCCGACGAAACCGGTGACCGTCTCCCCGTCGAGCAGCGGTTCCGCCGCCACCCGCACATGCCGCACGGATCCGTCCGGGCGCACGATCCGCAGGACGGACTGCGCGCCCGTCCTGCCGTCCATGAGTGATCGCAGCAGTTCCGTGAGGGCACCGTCGTCCCCTCGGTGGATCCGTCCCCGCAGCGCCAGCAGGGGCACGGGAGCGTCGTCCCGTCCCATCCCGAACATGTCGTAGGCCTGCTCGGACCACACGGTCTCGCCGCCGGTCAGGCTGTCCTGGAAGGTGGCGACGCTCTGCAGCCGGGAAACGGCGCGACCGGTCGCGAGGCCGGAGTCGGTCACGGTGTTCCACAGGAGTACGTACCGAGCGTCCCCGGCGGGCAGGACCCGGACATCCAGCAGCGGTGCGGGCGCCCCGTGCGGCTCCGGGCGGGGGGTCGCCGGCAGCCGGGCGGCCCGCTGCGGACGGCGGCTGTGCCGGGCCCTCTGGACCAGCCGGCCGAGGGCCTGGTGGGCCAGCGGGAAGACACGCGACAGGTGCCTGTCACCGGCCGAGAGCGCTCCCCCGAGAGCGGCGACCGCCTCTCCGTTGACGTGTTCGACGATCACGGCTCCGGACACCTCGCTCGTCTGCAGCAGTGCCGCCGGCCGGGTGAGCGCGTCGAGCAGGTCGACCAGAACGGGCACGTCCGGCATCGGGCTGTCCGGGCGGTCCAGGACGGTTATCGCCATGCCCATCAGGTCGGTGACAGCGCGCCGTAGCGAGGCGTCGAACGGTGTGGGACCCGGCCAGCCGACCAGCGCCAGGCCGACCATCTCCCCCTGACGCCTCAGGGGCAGCAGGGCCCTGGCCGCGTCCGCCCGTACTCCGGGCAGCGGGCAGCCTTCGTCCGGACCGCTCTCCAGCCACAGGGGAGCACTGCCGTCGAGGGCGGTGCGAAACGGCTCGGGACAGGCCGGCGAGATCCAGCGCCAGGCCGCGGCCTCCGCGGCCCCGGCCCCGGCGTGCCCGGCGAGGCTCAGGCTGCCGGAGGCGACCGACCGCCACAGCCAGAGGCTGTCCGCCCCGAGCGGGTCGAGGGCGCCCTCGAGCAGCGTCCGGGCCGCGTCCCCGACGCTGTCCGTCGCCTCGGCGGCCGCGGCGGTGCGGCGCTGGTGCCGAGTCTGGAGCGGCGGGACCGGACTCGGGACGTAAGGCTGGTCGCCCGGCGCCGCGACCGAGTTCACGACGTCCGCGGCGAGATCCGCGGGCGAGAGTCCGGTCGCCCGGGCCAGAGCATCGAGATGCGCGGCCGCCTCTGCGATGGAGACCCCGAGCTGGACGGCGAGAACGCCCGTGGCCAGATCGGTCAGATGGCGGCGTGCGTAGTCGGCCCGGAGCCGCTCGATCTCCGCGGCCAGGCCGGTGAATCCGGAATCGGCCCAGTCGGCGGACGCTCCGGCGGGCCCCGCAGTTTTGGTCAAGGCAACCTCCGTTTCGCCGTCACGCGGGCGTCCCGGAACATGCGTTCGTACGTCTCCGGATTTTACCCGCCCGTCCTGCCACCGAGGCCTTCCGCCGCCCGCATGAACGGCGGGCACCGGGGCAGTCGCCGGTGAGAGGCCGACGCCGGGGCCTTGGCCACCGGTGCCGGATCCTCGCCGGAGCGGAGGGCGAGACCTCGAGACCTCCGCACCGTCACCGTCGTGTCCCTGAACCGACGCGCAACGCGAAGACCGCACGGCAAGGCTGGAGGGCAGCGCTGGTGACGCGCACGGACGGGCAGCGCGATCGGAGCTCCACGGCCCGGGACGTACGCACTCGGGTCACCGTCCTGGTCGCACTCGCAGCCAACCTCGTGATCGCCGCGGCCAAAGCGGTCGCCGGGCTCTTCGCCGGGTCCCCCGCGCTGCTCTCGGAGGCGGCGCACTCGGTCGCGGACAGCCTGAACGAGGTGTTCCTGCTCATCGCGGTACGCCGCAGCAGGCGCCCCGCCGACGACCGTCATCCGTTCGGCTACGGCAAGGAGCGTTACTTCTGGGCGCTTCTGGCCGCGGTCGGGATCTTCGTCATGGGCGGCTGTTTCTCCGTGTACCAGGGCGTCCAGGCCCTGCGCATGGACCAACAGGAGTCGTTCAAGGGCTACCTCGCGGGACTCGCGGTGCTCGGGGTGGCGCTGCTGGCCGACGGTGCTTCCCTGGTCCGCGCCCTGTACCAGGCGCGTCGGCACCGGGAGGGAGCGGCCGACCCGGCTCTGCGCACGGTGATCGCGGAGGACTCGACGGCCGTGGCCGGTGTGCTCCTCGCGGCGGGCGGTATCTCGCTCCACCTGGCGACCGGCCAGGTGGCTTGGGAGGCGGGCGCGTCCATGGGGATCGGCCTCCTCCTGGTGTGCGTGGCCTATCGGTTGGCCCGGGAGACACGGGACCAGCTGATCGGCGAGGCGGTCGACACGGAACTGCGCGACCGGATCCACGACTTCCTCGCGTCGCAGGACGAGATCGACCGGGTCGCGGCACTGCTGACCATGCGACTGGGACTGGACTCCCTGCTGGTCGCCGCTCGCGTCGATCTCGCACCGGGGCTCGACAGCGAGGAGGTCGAGCTGGTCTGTGTCCGGATCAAACAGCGGATCAGCGGCGAGTGGCCGCAGGCCGAGCATGTGTTCCTGGACATCACCGAGGCGCCCGGCCCCGACGAGGGTCCACCTTCATCGGCTGTCACCGTCCCCGTCACGGGCGGCCGGCTCCCCCGCGTCCTTGGCCGCGGTGGCACGAGCCCGGGCCCATAGCGGAATGCCGAACCAGCACACCACGAACCACAGGAGCATCGCGGTGACGATCCAGCCCGCCACCTCGCCCATGTGCGCCACCCGAAGAATCAGCAGCAGGGCACTCGCCATCGTGCACAACAGCAGGAGCAGACCCGTCATGGCCAGCCGTGCGGCCCAGTCCACGGTCTGCGGCTTGAGATGCCGGCCCGCCAGGCTGCGATGCACCGCGACCGGCCCGATGAGAGCGCCGGTCGCCGCCGCTCCGAAGACCACCGTCACCAGATAGATGGTCCGTTCGGCGTCCGACAGAGTGGTGAAACGGACTTGGAAGACCACGGTGAGCAGGAAGCCGAAGAGAATCTGGACGCCGGTCTGGGCAACTCGCAGTTCCTGGAGCAGCTCGCTCCACCGCCGGTCCGCCCTCTCCTCCTCGGTCTCGTCGCGACCCCGTGCAACGGAATCCGTACGATCCTCCACCACGTTCCCTCCGTCATCCCCGCGTCGTACGCCCATCCGGGCGGTCACGCGGCGTCGGCCAGTGCCTGCTCCCGCAGCTGTGCGCAGATGCGGTTCAGGACGCGGGAGATGTACATCTGCGAGACTCCGTACTCCGCAGCGATGCGTTGCTGCGTCATGCCCCGGAAGAACCGCAGATACAGGATGCGCCGGTCCCGCTCGGACAGCGCTCCGATCAACGGTCGCAGCGACTCTCGGTCCACCACGGTCTCGAGGCCGGGGTCCGGTCCTCCGAGCGTGTCCGCCAGCGTCTTTCCACCACCGGCTCCGTCCACTGCCAGCTCGACGTCCAGTGACAGCACGGCGTACGCGTTCCGGGCCGACAGCCCCTCGCGTACCTCGTCCGTCCCCAGGTGGGTACGCGCGGCGATGTCGGCGGCCGAGCACGCACCGCCCGACCGGGCGAGCTCCTGAGAGACCTTGATGACCCGCCGGCGCAGCTCCTGGGTGCGGCGCGGCACCCGCAGTACCCACGTATGGTCCCTGAAGTGCTTGCGCAGCTCGCCCGTGATCGTCGGTACCGCGTAGCTCGCGAACGCCCCTCCCCGATCCGGGTCGAACCCGTCCACCGCCTTCACCAGGGCCAGCGCGGCGACCTGGCGCAGATCCTCGAGAGATTCGCCCCGGTCGCGGTAGCGGGTGGCGATCCGGTGAGCCATCGGCAGCCAGGCCCTCACCACCTGGTCCCGCAGCCCGTCCCGTCGAGGTCCCTCCGGAAGGGTTCTCAGCAGGCGGAAGTCGGCCATGGTGTCGGGGGCGTCGTCATGCGAGTGCTGTACGCGGGTCACGCTCATCACCTGTTCCGGTAGCTCGTCACACACCGTCATCGGGCGAAAAGCGAGAGCGCCCTCGGCCGGCTCCTCCCGGTGGCCGCTGTGGGCAGGTGGCGGTGGTACCTCAGCAGGACAACCCGGCGACTGCCCACGCATGCGCCGGAGAAACCGCAGGACCCGTCGACAGCCGTTCAACGCTCTTGGGCGCGTTTTCCCGCCGCACACGGGTACCCGAAGTGGGCGGACAACGACGCCGCATTCGGTTAGGAGAGTGAAGGACAATGGCCGGAAACCAGAAGGCCAAGGCCAAGATGGAGCAGGCGAAGGGCAAGACCAAGGCGACGGTCGGCCGCGCGGTGGGCAACGAGCAGATGGCGGCCGAGGGGCAGATGGAGAAGTCGAAGGGCGACGCGCGCCAGGCGAAGGAGAAGACGAAGGACGTCTTCAAGCACTGACGTGCCGCGCTCGGAGCGGGGTTCTTTTCCTACACCACAGGAATCCCTCTCTTCGCTTTCCATGACGCACCGAATTCTTCGACATCTTTCCGCTGTCTGGCCTGCCCACGGCCCAGCGCCGAGCACACCGACTCGTCTCAGTTGCCTGCGTAATGCCCGGAGTACCCGAAGGCCCGGCACGAATAGGTGCGCGTCGCAGCCCAAGCCCTCACCCAGGCAGACGGGCTGGAGGTACGGCAGGGGACGCTATGCAATCGGGGGACTCATGCGCGTCGAGGATTCCACGAACCATGGACCAGGGAGACCCGGTTCGGATCGCGTGCTGCAGTTGCCGTCGTCCGTCGCGGAACTGATCGATACGTACGCCCGCCCCCGCACCGGCGCATAGCCATGGGCCGCCGGCTGGCGCTGCTGATCGCCACGTACGAGTACCAGGACGACGGGCTGCGGGCGTTGACCGCCCCGGCGCACAACGCGGAGGCGTCCGCTGCGGTCCTGGATGCGGACATCGCGGGGTTCGAGGGCACCACGCTGATCAACGAACCGTACTACCGGGTCGGTGAGGCCATCGGCGAGCTGTACCGTGACCGACGGCGTGACGACCTCACCCTGCTGTACTTCACCGGCCACGGCCTGAAGGACGACGACGGCCGGCTCTATCTGGCGACGACGAACACCCGCCGCGGCAGTCTGCTGTTCACGTCGCTGCCCGCGGAGCAGATCGACCAGGCCATGTCCGACTGCATGTCCCGGCAGAAGGTGCTCATCCTCGACTGCTGCTACAGCGGCGCCTTCCCCGCCGGGCGTACCGCCAAGGCCGACACCGACGTGCACGCGCTGGAGCGGTTCCAGGGCCGGGGACGGACCGTGCTGACGGCATCCGACGCCACCCAGTACTCGTTCGAGGACAACCAACCGCACGGCACGGCCGCACAGTCGGTGTTCACCCGCCACCTGGTATCCGGTCTCCGGGACGGCAGCGCCGATCTCGACGGCGACGGGGACATCACCCTCGACGAGCTGTACAGCTACGTGCACGACCGGGTCGTCGACGAAATGCCGCAGCAACGGCCCAAGAAGCAGGACAACGTCGAGGGCCGCATCGTCATCGCCCGGAACATCAACTGGACCCTGCCGACGCACCTGCGCCACGCGCTGGCCAGCCCCATCGCCACCGACCGGCTCGGCGCCCTCGACGGGCTCGCCCACCTGCACCGGATCGGCAACAAACACGTACGCCGGCACGCCCTCGACGAGATCCGGCGCATGGTGGACGACGACAGCCGACTCGTCTCCGCCGCTGCTGCGGCCCGGCTTCAGACCCTCCTGCCGCCGACCTCCCCGCCCCTACCCGAGCCGGCCGTCGAACCCGCGCCGACGACCACGCCGACCGTGGCAGTGCAGGCGACGCCACCCAGCACCGCTCCCCCACCCTCCCCGCCACGGGAGCCGCAGCCCGACGCCGGGAACGACTACTGGCCTCATCCGCTCATCAGTCCAGCCCCTGCACAGCCACAGAGGTCACGGAGCAGGGCCGGCAGCGGCCCGAAGACGGGACCGGCTCTTGTTCCAGGGGCTAGGGCACCTTCCGCTGCGCCACGGGCAGGAGCGGCGACTTCGCGCGCTGACGCGGGGGGCGCTCAAGGTCGTCAGCGTCGCCAGTGTGATCGCGGTCGTGTTCTCCGCGCTCGTGATTTCAGGCGGCGGCGCGGCAGGACGCCACCCCGCCTGGCCGGTCATCATCGCCGTGGGGACGGTGACGGGGATTCTCTCCGAGCGCCTACGGCGACGTCGACGCGATCGCGTTCAGTAGTCGCCCATCAGATGGTCGGCCGCGCTCTCAGCGGCCGGACTGCCGGTGCGGCGGCCTTCCAGGTCGTCGAGGATCGCCGCGGTGGCCGTCGCTCCGAAGCGCGTCGCGCCGAGTCGGTGGAGTTCCAGGAGGGCGTCCAGGGTGCGGACGCCTCCCGCGGCCTTCACCCGCACGCGGGACGACACAGTGCGCCGCATCAGGGCGATGTCGGCGGCCGTCGCCCCGCCGGGGGCGAACCCGGTGCTGGTCTTCACGAATGCCGCGCCCGCGTTCTCGGCGGCCAGGTAACCGGCCGTCTTCTGCCGGTCGTCGAGGTAGGCGTTCTCGAAGATCACCTTCACGAGGCGGCCTTCGGCGGCTTGGACGACGGCGGCGATCTCGTCCTGGACGAACGCGACATCACCGTCGCGCAGGCGACCGATGTTGATCACCATGTCGATCTCCTCCGCCCCCAGGGAGATCAGTTCGGTGGTCTCGAAGACCTTCGCCCGCGTGGTGCTGCTGCCGTGCGGGAAGCCGACGACCGTGCCGACGGCGACCTGGCTGCCACGGAGCACGTCAGCTGCCATCGGGACGTCGGCCGGCCGTAGACACACCGATGCCGTGCGGTGCTCCAGCGCGGTCGCCAGACCGTCCTGGACTTCGGCCAGGCTCAGTTCGGGTCGCAGCAGCGAGTGGTCGATCATCTTCGCCACTTCGTCGCGCGAGGGCAGGGGCCCTTCCCAGCGCGGGACGTCGATCGAGGCCACGGACATAGCACTCTCCTCAGAGTCACCTCGGGTAAGCTGTATATACAGCCTATACAGCACCTGGGACGGTGTCGATCGGCGTCACACTGGTATCTGCTGACCCACCCGTTCGACCGAGGAGGAACACACCCGCCATGGCCGCGTCGCAACCGCTCTACGAGCGCATCGAGAAGCAGCTGCGCCGACGTCTCGAAGCCGCCGCCGACGGCGACCCGTTCCCCTCGGAATCTCGCGTCGCGGAGGAGTTCGGCGTCTCCCGGATGACAGCGCGCGCCGCCCTGGTCCGACTGGAACGCGACGGTCTGCTGGAACGAGTGCCCGGGCGGGGCAGCTTCGTGCGCCAGGCCCCGGCAGCCCGCCCCGTCGGCACCCTGCTGAGCTTCCACGATCAGGCCCTGGCCGGCGGTCGGACGCCACGCTCCCGAGTCCTGGAGGCCGCGGTACGCCCCGCCTCCCCCCAGGAATCCGCCGCCCTCTACCCGGCCGACACCACGCAACCCGCGTCCGTGGTCGCCATCAACCGCGTCCGGTACTTCGACGACCTGCCGGTGGCCATCGAACACGCAGTGTTCCCCGCCACCCTCGACGCGCTGCTCACCGCCGACCTCGAGTCCGGCTCACTGCACCAGACCCTGCGTCGCCTCGGACTGCATCCGACCCTCGGCTCCTCCGTCCTCACCGCACGCACGGCCGACCGGGACGCACCCGAACTGGACGTCGACCCCACCACGCCGATGCTCGTCGAGACCCGCTCGATCGTCGACCAGCACGGCAACCCCCTCGAATTCACGGTCAGCTCCTACGTCGCCCACCGCTACGCACTCAAGGTCGACTTCTCGGTCGCGGCACCCAGCAGCCGTTCGCACCCGGCCGATACGGCGCCCGCTACACCGTGAGGCTCCTCGTCTGAAGCCTCGGGGCCACGGCCCGCTCGATACCGATGCCGCACTCGTCACCGGCTTCGGGTACTGCTCTTCCTCGATCAGGAAGGAGATCGAGGCGATCAGAGCGGTGCTCGCGTTGGCCAGGCGAATGTCGACGCCGATGATGCCAGGGCGATCGGGACGCTGCACATCTGGAGTCCGGTCAGGACGGTGCGCAGAATGCCGGGGATGTAGGCGGGTGCCAGTGTGTCGTTGGGGATCTCGTACAGAAAGCCCATGCCGGTCTCGTCATCTCCGGCGTGGATGGCGATCCGCACGGCGCCGGGGCGGGCAGGATTCCTCGCAGGCGATTGGCCTGCCGGTACGCGGCGAGTGAGGAGGGGGTGGAGGCGCTGATCCAGGTGGAGCCGGAGAATCCCGCATCTGCCGCGGTCGCGCAGCGGGCAGGGTTCACCCCCGCCCAGCAGACGCACAGCACGGACGGCACACGCTTCGACCGGTGCATCCGGGACCTGGGTTCCTCCAGCCAGTGAACCCCTGTGTGGATCGAGCGCGTCGACACCGAGGCCCTCAACGGCAGAGCGACACGAGCATCTCGGCCCGAACTCAGTCGCCTTGGACCGCGTCGGGATGATCGGCGAGGTAATCCTCCACGACGGACAGGAAGTTCGGGTCCGGCTGCAGACCGAGTGCGGCGGCGCGTCTGTTGTCGAAGACGGCGGGCCACGAGGCAACGATCGCCTCGATCGCCGGGTCGGGGTTCATGGTCACCAGGTCGGCGACGGCATCGCCGGCCACCTGCCGCAGCGTGGCGAGCATCTCGGCGACCGTGACCGTGAGCGCGGGAAGATTGACGGGCACGTGGCCTTCGAGTCGCCCCGGCCCGACGCCACGCTCTGCCTCCGCAATGCGGAGGATTCCCTGGACGGTCCGTCGTGGTGAGGCGAGGGCCACGCGCAGGTCGGGTTGTACCGGGCAGGTCGCCGGGAGTCCGGCGAGCGGCTCGCGGACGATGCCGGAAAGGAAGCCGGAAGCGGCCGCGTTCGGGCGGCCCGGCCGCACCGCGACGGTCATCAGGCGGGCGACGCGTCCGTCGAGGACGCCACGGCGCGTGCAGTCCGCGATCAGATGCTCGCAGATGAGCTTCTGTGTTCCGTAACTCGACCGCGGCATGGGCAGGGACGACTCGCTGACCACGGAAGGCAGGGGCAGCGCAGGGCTCGAACCGTAGACGGCGAGGCTGCTGGCGAACACCACCCGGACCGTCGGCCCGCCGGCGGCAGCCTGAGCCCGGGCAGCGGCGAGTAGGGCGCGGGTGGTGTCCACGTTGGCGCGCATGCCGAGGTCGAAGTCGGCCTCGCACTCCGCCGACACTGCGGCGGCGAGATGGAACAGCACGTCAACGGGTTCAGCGAACACGTCTTCGAGGCGGTCGATCAGGTCGCCGTGCACGACGTCCACGAGCGGGTCCGTCGCCGCGGGGAAGTCGGGCTGCACGATGCGATCGGCGAGCACCAGTCGGGTTATCGGTGCGCCACTAAACGTGCGGGTCTGCAGCAGCGCGGTAGCCAGTCGGCGTCCCAGGAAGCCGAACGCGCCCGTGATGACGACCCTCACTTCTCTGTCTCCTCGCATGCGTGCGGGAGGGGGCGTGGCACTGTCCAGTGCTGCGTCACCCTTGTCTGCGCCGGCTCCGGAGCAGCCGCAACGCCATTCGCCGATCCACACGGCTGGAGCCCCGTCCGACAGCGACGGCGAACTACCCACGGCGGCACATCCGCCAAACGCCCAAGTCGAGCTTCAGGCCACGGCGCGTACCGATGCGCTGTCCGATGATGACTTCGAAGTCCTCACCCGGCCGGGTGGCGTGATACGCGCCGCCGTGCGGGGTGCGGCCGCGGCGGGGAGTTCGCCCGGCGGTACTGTGACGCGAAAACCCAGGTGGACCACCTGCTCATATGACCGACGGCTCCGGCGATCCCGGGGGCCGGTCGGGCAGGTCGGCTCCCTCCGTGCACGGAAGGTCACCGCCGATGCCGCAGCCCGCCATGGCCACTGCAGCCGTCACCGTCGCCACCCCGGTCCTCGCCGAGGTCGTCCGTTCCGGATTCGTCGAGGGGCGGCACCGGGGCAGCCTGGTGCTGCTCGCCGCGGACGGCTCGGTGGAACTGGCGCTCGGTGACGTGACGTCCCCCGTCTTCCCGCGCTCCTCCAACAAGCCGATGCAGGCGGCGGGTGTGCTGCGGGCCGGTCTGGACCTCGCGGGCGAGCGGCTGGCGCTGGCGGCCGCGAGCCACTCCGGTGAGGCCTTCCACCGCGACCTGGTGCGCACGATGCTCGACGAACACGGGTTGAGCGCCGAACACCTGCAGTGCCCGCCGTCCCTGCCCCTGGACCAAGAGGAGCAGGAGACCTACCTGGCAGCGGGCGCACGCCGCGACCGGGTGGCGATGAACTGCTCCGGCAAGCACACGGCGATGCTGGCGGCCGCCGCACTGCGGAACTGGCCGCTGGAGTCGTACCTCGACCCCGACCACCCGCTCCAGCGGCTCATCCGCACCGTGGTGGAGGAGGCGGCCGGCGAGCCGGTGGCCGCCGTCGGCACGGACGGCTGTGGGGCACCGCTGATGGCGATCAGTCTGACCGGGCTTGCCCGTGCCTTCCGCTCCTTCGTCCTGGCCGCACCCGGCACACCCGAGCGTCGGGTCGCCGACGCCATGCGCGCCCACCCCGAGTACGTCGCCGGAACCCGTCGCCACGACACCTGGCTCATGCAGGGGATACCGGGCGCCCTGTCGAAGGTGGGCGCCGAGGCCGTCCAGGCCGTGGCCCTGCCCGACGGCCGCGCCGTGGCCCTCAAGATAGAGGACGGTGGCGCTCGGGCCCTGGGGCCGGTCCTGGCCCGCGCGCTGCGTCTGACCGGCCTGACCTCGCCCGTGATCGACCGCGTCGGCCGTATGCCCTTGCTGGGCGGAGGGCGGGAGGTGGGAGAGGTACGGGCCGTGTTCTGAGGCGGGGCGTGGAGAGAGAGGTCCCTCGTCGCCCCGCTCCGCTGCCAAGTTCGGTCGCGCAGTGGGGCGTTGGACCTCGGGAGTCAGTTCACCGCTCGCTTCACCAGTTCGGCGATCCTCGCCTCGTCGGCGGCGGTCAGCTCCTTCAGGGCGTAGGCGGCCGGCCACATGGTGCCCTCGTCGAGGT
Source organism: Streptomyces sp. NPDC101165 (assembly GCF_044768135.1). NCBI lineage: Bacteria > Bacillati > Actinomycetota > Actinomycetes > Kitasatosporales > Streptomycetaceae > Streptomyces > Streptomyces sp. NPDC101165. Next base: position 160,130 of record NZ_JBIWPG010000012.1, read on the forward strand.
TGGCCTTGTCGCTGAAGCCGAGCGTCGCGTACCTGGAGTTGAACTTCTGCGCGCTCTGGAAGAAGCAGACGATCTTTCCGTCCTTGGCGTACGCGGGCATGCCGTACCAGAGCTTCGGCGCGAGCTCCGGCGCGCCGGCCTTGATGACGGCGTGGAGCCGTTCGGCCATGACACGGTCCGACTCCTGCATCTCGGCGATCTTCGCGAGTACGGCGGCCTCTTCCTCGGCCGCCTTGTCGGCGCGTGATCCGCGGCGCGCGGACATCTTCAGCTCCCGGGCGCGCTCCTTCATCGCGGCGCGCTCCTCGTCGGTGAATCCCTCGTACGTCTTCTCGGTCGCAGCGGTGCTCTTGGCGGGCTTCTGTGCGTCCTTCACAGCGGGCTCCTCCTGGTCCAAGGATTGATGGGTACATTTTCGTGCTGGAGAGGTGCCGCAGGGCCGGCTTCTCCGAAGGTGCTGGTCACGGGGTTCCCCCGTGGTGGCATCGCGGTGTCCGTCAGCCCCGGACGCCGGCGATCTGGCGGGTGGTGGCGTTGAGCCGGTTGAACAGGTTGGTGACGCCGATCATCAGGATGATCGCGGCCAGCTGCTGCTCCTCGAAGTAGGTGGCGGCCGTGTCCCAGACCTCGTCGCTCACCGCGTCGGGACGGTCGGCCAGTCGCGTCGCGGCCTCGGCCAGCGCGAGGGCCGCCCGCTCCGCCGGGGTGAAGTACGGGGCCTCCCGCCAGGCGGCGACCGTGGCCAGCCGTTCGTCGCTCACTCCGGCCTTACGGGCCGTCCTGGCGCCGGCGTCGACGCAGGCGCTGCAGCCGTTGATCTGGCTGACCCGCAGATGCACCAGCTCCAGCAGCCTGCCGTCGACGCCGGCGGAGTGCGCGGTCCTGTAAATCGCTTGGATGGGCTGCATCGCGTCGGGCAGTACGACGGCGGGGTTCCGCATGCGGGACTGCATCTCGGTCCGCTCCTCCTCCGGGTCGGTGCCCCGTTCCGTCGGGGCGTGACTCCATGACAGCCGAGCCCGCGTGCCACGACCACGGCGGTGGGACACCGTGGGACAGCTGAAACAGCCTTGACCAGGGGCGACTTGACTCGCGAGACTTCAGCCGGAACGGGACGGGGAGGCGGGGGAACGGTGGACATGCACGAACGGACGGCGCAGGACGAGCTGGCGGCCCGGCTGCGCCTGCTGCAGGAACTGTCCGGGCTCGGAGTACGGGCCCTCGCGCGGGACGCCGGACTCAGCTCCTCGTCGCTGTCGCGCTACCTCAACGGGCAGACCGTGCCGCCCTGGCCCGCGGTGGTCGCTCTCTGCCGCCTCGTCAAGCGCGACCCCCGCCCCCTGCGTCCCCTGTGGGAGCGGACCTCGAACCCCTTGCCGGCGCCCCCGAAGAGCAGCCGCCAGGTCCGGCCGCCCGCCCGCAACGATCTGCCACGCGACGCACCCGACTTCACCGGACGGGAGGCCCAACTCGCCGCCGTACTCGACGCGGTCGACAGCCATCGGGCGGTGTCCGTCGACGGTATGGCGGGCGTCGGCAAGACCTGTCTCGCGGTGCACGCCGCGCACCGGCTCGCCGCCGGCTTCCCCGACGGCCGGCTCTATGTGGATCTGCACGGGTTCACCGAGGGCCGGGAGCCGATGGACCCGGAGTCCGTGTTGCGGATGCTGCTCGGCGCGCTCGACGTCCCCTCCGAGAGGGTCCCGCGGGAGGGAGTCGAGCAGCTCGCCGCCTGCTGGCGGTCGGAACTGTCCCGCCGACGGGTCGTCGTGGTCCTCGACAACGCCGCCGACGCCGACCAGGTACGCCCGCTGCTGCCCGGTGCGGGCGACTCGGTCGCCCTGATCACCAGCCGCAACCGGCTGCTCGGCCTGGACGAGGTGCCCCCGGTCTCGCTCGACGTGCTGAGCCCGCAGGAGAGCGCGGAGCTGCTGGCCCGGGCCAGCGGTGACCCCGGCGGCCCGGGCGGCAGGCTGGCCCGTGATCCGGAGTCCGCCGCCGAGGTGCTGCGGCTGTGCGGCCATCTGCCGCTCGCCCTGCGGCTGGCCGCGGCACGGCTGCGGCACCGGCCGGGCTGGACCGTGGGCATCCTGGTCGAGCGGTTGGCCGAGGGTGCGAGCGAGTTCGACACCGCGTTCGCCATGTCGGTCCGGCAGCTGAACCGGTCCCAGGCCCGCCTGTTCCGGATGCTGGCCCTGCTGCCCGGGGAGTCCTTCGACGAGTACGTGGTGGCGGCGCTGGCGGACGTGCCGCTGCGTGACGCCCGGGCGACGCTGGAGGACCTGGTCGACGCGCACCTCGTCCAGCAACCGACGGCGGGCCGCTACCGGCTGCACGACCTCGTGCACCAGCACGCGCGCCGGGCCGCGGCGGAACAGGACACTGCGGCCGAGCAGGAGCGGGCCCTGGGCCGGGTGCTCGACTACTACGTGCACGCGGCGGCCGCCGCCGACGCCGCAATGCCGTTCCTCTCCCCCAGCCGTACGGCTTCGGCGGGCCGGCCCCCGGCCGAGCTGCCCAGGTTCCCGGACAAGAACGCGGCCCTCGCCTGGCTCGTCATGGAGTACGGAAACCTCATCGCGGTCTTCGAGACGGCGGCCGCCGTCGGCTCCGACGTGCACGTGTCCGAACTGCCGCGCTTCCTGCGGGCGTACTTCGCACGGCGCTGCGGTACGACGCATCTCAACTTCCTCTTCGAGCGGTCGCTGGCCGCCGCCGAGCGCCTGGGCGATCCGCTGCAACTGGCCGAGGCTCACAGCGACCTGGGCTTCGCGCGGTACAACGCGGGCCGGACGGCGGAGGCGGCGGCCGCGTACGAGGCGGCCGGACTCCTGGTGTCCCGGACGCAGGACACGCAGGTGGAGGCCGAACTGGCCATGCGCCGCGGCTATCTGAGCTGGGATGCGGGGCACGTCGAGGAGCCGCTCGAACTCTTCGGGCTGGCAGGAAAGTTGTACGAGCAGGCCGGGAATCGGGCGGGCGTGGCCCACGCGGCCGCGTCGGAGGCCTGGGCGATGTTGCAGCTGGGGCACCGCGAGGAGGCGGCGCAGCGGGCCAGGCAGGTGCTGGGCGTTCCGCACAGCGATCCGGCGTGGCCACCCGCTCTGACGGCCCGGATCACGCTCGGTGTGGCCATCGCCCACGAGGCAGCGGACGAGGCGGCTGAACACCTGTACCAGGCGCTGGCGCTGGCCCGCGAGGACGGGCACCTGCACAACCAGGCGTGGTGCCTCAACTGCCTGGGTGTCGCGCTACGGCAGATGGGCCGGTACGAGGAGGCACTGGCCAGCCACCGGGAAGCGTTCGCGCTGCTCGACGAGCTGTTCGAGGAGCACTGGAAGGTCCGTTTCCTCAACGGCTACGGCGAGACCTGCCGGCTTGCGGGCCTCCCCGAAGAGGCCCTACGGCTGCACCGGCAGGCGTTGGAGCTGGCGCCGCAGCTGGGCAATCGGTACGAGGAGGCGCTGGCCCACGAAGGCATCGCGATCGTGCTCGACGGGACTGATCCGGCCGGAGCCGCCGAGCACCGTGCCGCAGGGCAGGCCGTCCTCCAGGAGCTGAGCCCCGGAGCTCACTGATCGGTTCAGCGAGAGGCCCTTCGCTTGTGCGGAGACCGGTGGACCTGCGCTGTCAGGTGGTGCGTCTGCGCCGGCGGGCAGTGCTGATGAGGGTGTGCAGCACCGCCTGGGCCGTGGGAAGCCGGTTGGCCGCCTGGCGCCAGACCAGGGATCGGGGGCCGTCGAGCACCTCTGAGGCGATCTCCTGCCCGCGGACGGCAGGCAGGCAGTGCATGGCCACGGCATCGCGGGGCGCATGGGAGAGCAGGGCGTCGTCGACCCGGTAGGCGGCCAACTGCTCGGTCCGCTCGGCGCGTTCGTGGTGTCTGTCCATGGGCACCCACACCTCGGCGTAGACGGCCTGCGCGGCGCCGACGGCCTCGACCGGCTCGGCGGTGAGCGTGACGGAACCACCGGTCTGCGCCATCAGCTCACGGGCCTCGCCGAGGATGTCCTCCTCGGTCTCGTAGCCGGGCGGGGTGGCGACGACGAGGTGCATGCCGGAGGCCGCGCACGCCGCGAGGAACGAGTTGCACGTATTGCTCGTGCCGTCCCCGATGAAGGCGGCGGTCATGCCGGCCAGGGTCCCGAAGTGCTCGCGCAGCGCGAGGAGGTCGGCCAGGGACTGGCAGGGGTGGTGGGTGTCGGACAGGGCGTTGACGACCGGCACCGTCGAGGCGTCGGCCATCTGCTCCACCGTGGCATGGTCAAAGGTGCGCACCGTGATCGCGTCGAGATAGGACGACAGGACGCGGGCGGTGTCGGCGGCCGTCTCGCCGTGGCCGAACTGCAGGTCCTCGCGGTTGAGCACGATGGCCGCCATGCCCAGGCGCTGGGCAGCCGTGGCCAGGGACACCCGGGTCCGTGTGGACGGCTTCTCGAAGATGCACCCGACGGCGCCCCCGCGCAGATCGCGCTCCCACCCCAGCGGCTCGCGCTTCATGCCCTCCGCCAGATCCAGCAGCCCCACCAGGGTCTGTGGGTCCAGGTCGCTCAGCCTCAGCAGATCGTCGGGGACTTTGCCAGTCACAGCCGGACGGTCGGCCTCACAGGTGGGGATGGGCTGGGTCATCGTGGCTCTCCCGCTCCGTTCACGCGGTCGGGGCTCGTTGTCGCCAGTGTGGTCGGCGGCCGCCGGCGACGCACACCGGCACCTGCCGACGGGTGAACCGCTGCCAGGCCCTGGTCGCGATCGGGAAGGCACCGGCGGGCCGGTTGTTCAGCCGGCGGCGACGCGCTGCACGACGGGGCGCCAGGAGTCCAGGGCCGCCACTCGTAGGCCCACCACCTTGCCCGCGTCGTCGGCGCGGCGCAGCGCGATCGCCCCGCAGAAGTCGGGGTCGGCCTCGAAAGCGGTCGCCTCCGGCGGGGTCATGGGGCCGCCCTGGCAGCCGAGGGTGCGGACGCTCTCCGAGGACAGCGCGAGGCGTGGGTCGGCGGCGGCGAGATAGCGCTTGGCCGGGATGTGCAGTGCGACGAGTCGGGCGACCCGGGGACCCAGCAGGCCCTCCACCGCCGTCGCGGCGTGCGAGCCGTGCCCCGCTTCGTCGCCGGGCACGAGGTGGTGGCCGATGTCGTGGACCAGCCCGGCCACCTGAAGTTCCTCGTCGTCCGGGTGCCGCTCGGCCAGCACGGCGGCGACTTGAAGGCTGTGGTCGAGGATGTCCACCGGGTCGCCGGAGCGGTCCGGGGTGTCCCAGACGTCCGCGCAGTCGGCCAGCAGAGCCATGAGCGCGTCCACGCTCGGTATCGGGTCGTACGTCATGCGGCGACACTGCCGCAGTGGGGCGTACGGCAGGTGACGGCAGGCTGTACTCCGCTTGCGCGGCGCCGGCTGAAACGCGCGTGAGTGCCGACGACGTCAGCCTGGCGTGTCGTGTCTCAGCCGTCGCCGACGAGCGCGAACGCGAAGGCGAGACGGCGGTCGACCCAGCCCGCCCGCACGGTCACCTGCTCGCTGCCCTCCGAGACCATGACGATCTTGTCCTCGGCCCGCCACTCCAGCGCCCGTGCCCTGGAACGCTGATCACCGCCGTCGGCTCCCAGATCCCCGATCGCGTCCAGGACTCCCCCGATGAGCTTCCCGACCAGACGTCCGGTGATCTCCTTGGCATCCCCGCCGGCCCACTCGCCGCGGCCCACGATCTCCGGGTGGCCGGGCTGTTCGATGCGCCAGGAGTGCTTGAAGGGACGGCGCTTCGGCGGTACGCGCACCAGGGTGCCGACGACCTGTCCCTGCCCGTCGCGCACGACGTGCCGCCGCGCTCCGTCGACCTCCACGGCCGGTTCCACGTAGCACAGCAGGTGTCGCGCGCCCGGATCCTCGAACAGCGTCTGCTCGGGGCGGGACGGCAGGCCGGGCGGATGAGCCTCGGCGGACCCCAGAAACGCACAAGGGGCCAGGACCCGCCAGTCCTTCGAGCCCCGGGCCACGCGTACGGCCTTTCTGCCCCACACGGCTCGTTTCCGCCTGACCGTTTCCGGCCGCTCGACAGAGGAGATGACGAACGTTTGGACGTCGGTCCACCCGACCGGCTCCACCGGCGGCTCCTGCGCCTTCTGCCTGCCGAACCCCAATTCCCCTCCACGGCCCGCGCGCCCCGCCCAGCGGATCGGCGCGGCCGGCGACTCAGCTCGTCTGGGACGAGGACCGGCGCGGCAGCTTCCAGTTCGGTCGCGGGAAGTGGCAGGTGTAGCCGTTCGGATAGCGCTCCAGGTAGTCCTGGTGCTCCGGCTCGGCCTCCCAGAAGTCGCCCACGGGCTCGACCTCCGTGACCACCTTCCCCGGCCACAGCCCGCTCGCCTCGACGTCCGCGATCGTGTCCACGGCGACGCGGTGCTGTTCTTCGTCGGTGTAGTAGATGGCGGACCGGTAGCTACGCCCGATGTCGTTGCCCTGGCGGTCCCTCGTGGTCGGATCGTGGACCTGGAAGAAGAACTCCAGGATGTCGCGGTAGCTCGTGGCCGTGGGATCGAAGAGGATCTCGATCGCCTCGGCGTGGTCGCCGTGGTCGCGGTACGTGGCGTTCGGCGTGTCACCGCCGCTGTATCCGACGCGGGTGGACTTCACGCCCGGCTGCTTGCGGATCAGGTCCTGCATGCCCCAGAAACAACCGCCCGCCAGTACGGCTCGCTCGGTTCCCTCTGTCATCGGTCGCTCCCTCGTGTCGAGCCGCGGTCCGGCACGGTCGTTGACGTGCCGGTTCTCACGTTCATCCAGCTTACTTGCTCGTTCATCGAAGCCTTGATCGAGTGGCGGCCCCGTGCCGGCGGCTGGCTGGGGGCAGGACCGCGACGGGACGGTTGTCCGGCCGTGATCGCAGCTGTCCTGCGGTCGTCCTGGCGATCGCGGTCAGCGCCCGGCGGCTCGGGCCAGCGCGTCCTCGGCCTCGGTGGCCAGGGTGCCGACCAGGTCGGCTGCGGACGGCAGATCGTCGATGAGGCCGACGGCCTCGCCGGCCCACTGCGGCAGCGCGGGGATCTCCCCTGCTGCCACGGCGTCCTGGTACGCCTGCTGGGCATGCGGGTCAGCGGCGAGTGCGTCCTCCCGGCCCCGCCATCCGTCGAGGAAAGGATGGGCAAGGGTGCGCGCCGTGTACCGGGCCGGCCACCGCGAGCCGCGGGCGATGTCCAGCACCCTGTTGCGCTCCGTGTCCTCGCCGCGTGCCTCTACGATCGCCTCGGCCGTCGCGGGGGCGACCAGGGCCTCGGTCGTGGCTTGGAAGCGGGTGCCGAGCAGTGCTCCGGCGGCCCCCAGCGCCAGGGCGGCCGCGACGCCGCGGCCGTCTGCGATCCCGCCGGCCGCCAGCACCGGCACCGGTGCCGCCAGGTCCACCACGACGGGCACGAACGGCAGCGTGGACCGCCCGTGCCGGGCTCCGTGCCCGCCGGCTTCGGTGCCCTGCGCCACGATCACGTCGGCGCCGAGATCCACCGCCCTGCGGGCCTCTTCGAGGTCGGTGACCTGGAGGATCAGCGGTGTGCCCGCACTGCGGATGCGCTCCACGAACGAACTGGGGTCACCGAAGGACAACATCACCGCCGCCGGCTCGTGCTCCAACGCCCGCGCGACCACGCCGTCGTCGATGGCCCATGCCTGAAAGCCGATGCCCCACGGTTTCCCGGCGCTCTCGCCGACCAGAACGGGCAGTTCGCGGGCCAGCCATTCCTGGTCCCCGTTCCCGCTGCCCAGCAGTCCGAGCCCGCCGCCGCGGGAGACCGCCGCCGTCAGGGCACCACCGGCCGACCCGCCCATCGGGGCCAGGGCAATCGGATGCTCCACACCGAACAGGTCCGTGAACGCCGTCGCCAATCCCATGACGGCAATCCTCACCCACCTGTCATGCGGGTTGCAGCGAATTCGACGCACGGGCCGTTCACCCAATGGTGTCGACAGACCCGCCGACCAGGCGTCGTCCAGGACCGGTTGTGCCCTGCGGCTGTCATCGTGGCTGCAGCCGATCAGCAGGTCATCAGGGAGTTCCCATGGCGTCGAGGGGTGCAGTGGGTCCGTGCCACAAGAGTGAGGTCCGGTCATGACCGACGGCCACTACGGAGAGGACCTGTTCGCACCGGAACATCCCCGGGAAGCCGAGCGGATCGACGACGCCGCGCTGGTCTACGACCCCTTCACGACGCGCCGCCTGCGGGCGCTGGGTGCAGGGCGGGGCGGCCGCTGTCTGGAGGTGGGTGCCGGGACCGGGACGGTGGCGCGCTGGTTGCTGGAGGAGGCAGGTGCGGCAGAGGTGGTCGCCCTGGACCGGGACACCGCCGGCCTGGATGCCCTCGCGGGGCCGCGGCTGCGGGTGGTCACCGCCGACCTCACGGACGAGCGCCTGCGGCTCGGCAGCTTCGACCTGATCCACGCCAGGTTCGTCCTCATGCACCTGCCCGAGCGCCGCCGGCTCGTCTCACGGCTCGCACAGTGGCTGAACCCTGGGGGCTGGCTGGTGCTCGGCGATGCCCTGGAGGTGCCGGACGCCCTGGACAGCGCGTCTGCCTACCGGCGGGTCATGGACGCCATGTGGCAGGCACTGAGAACGACGATCGGCACCGACACGTCATCCGTCCCGGCGTATCCGCACTTCCTGAGGGAGGAGGGGCTACGGAACGTCGCCGCGGAACTCGTCTGCCCGCCACTGGTCGCAGGCGGTCCCCTGGCTCGCTTCTGGTCCGAGACGTGGAGCCGGATGCGAGCCGCTCTGGAGGAGACCGGCCGGGTCGACGCCGCCGTCGTCGATGAGGCGCTCGACTACCTGGCCTCGCCCCGACTCGCCGAGCTAGGACCCGGCATGGTGATGGCATGGGGGCAACGCGGCTGATCGGATCGCGCCGTTGCCGCAGGTCGGAATGGTGCCTCTGGCTGGTCGACACGTCCGTCGACAACGCGGTGAAAGTCGTGCAACTCGCCCTCGCCTGCGACCTCGGCCGTGGACACGACCTGCCCGCTGCGATCAGCTCCCGGCACTGTCGTCGCCGTGCTCCGGTCCCGGCGCGATCCGCGACAGGTCTGTCATCAGCGAGCCCAGCCACGACACCGTGGCGTAGTACAGCCGCGGCGCTCCGGGCGGCTCCGTGGCGAATCCCGCCGGCGACGGGTCCAGCGCCGGCAACGGCGCGGTCGGGGTGTCGCCGCCGGGGTCCAGCGCGGCCGAGACGAGCAGCATCCGCCCGGCCACCCGGTCTCCCAGCCCGCCGGCGGATTCGGCCGCCGCCGGCCCCAGGCCGGTGAGCGGCGGCTCCAGGAGCCGCTCCGACCCCCACAGGGTGTGGTGGCCAGCCATCAGCGTGGCCTGCCAGTCCACTTCGGGCAACGCCACCCCGCGCCGCCGCCCACCGAAGGGTGTCGGCTCACTCTGGAACTGCGCGTACGCGGACTCCGCGAGGATGACCGCGTGCTGGAGCGACCGGTGGCCGGTCGCCGCGGGCGGTGCGGCCGTCGCCCCGCCTCCGGCCACCGAGGCGCTGGTCGCCACGACGATCTCTGCTGCCCTGCGCAACAGCCCGGCCACCGCGCGGCGCAGTTCGTCGTGGGCACCACGGGGCCAGGCCAGCAGGCCGAATACCGCGCCGATGGCGCTGCCGACCAGCACATCCAGCATCCGGACCTCCGCCAGCTGCCACGTCGGCGCAGCCAGCTGGGCGAAGACGAGAGCCACGAGCACGGTGAACATCCCCTGCGCCCAACCGACGCCCTTGACCGGCCCCACCGTGAACGCGACCAGCATCCACAGCGGCAGGACGACCGCGTAGACCGCGGTGTCGGCCCCCACGAGGAGCAGCGTCCCGGCGGTCACCAGGGCGCCGGCCAGCGTGCCGGCGAGAGCCCTGCGGATGGTGCTCCAGGTCTCGTCCATGGTCGTCCGGGTGAGGGTGAGCGTCGCCAGCATGGCCCAGAACCCGTGGGGCAGCGTGTCCACCCCGGCCACCAGCCGGGCCGCCGTCAGAGCCATGGCGATGCGCACCGCGTTCTGGAAGAACACCGACCGGCGCTCGGCGTGGCCTCGGATCCGGTGCCACCACAGGGACGGCGCCCAGGCCGTGGCGTACCAGAAGCGCTCCGGCGCCACCTCCACCGAGGTCTGCCTGCCTCGTACAGCGAGATCGGCTGCCGTGGCCATGGTCAGCGCGGCATCGGCGATCTCCAGCACGGCGGCGTGCCGACGCAGTTCGGCGGGCGGGAAGCCCGGTGCGGGACCGGCCCCGTCGGTGGAGGCAGGGGCCGCGGACAAGGCAGCCAGGTTTGCGCGGGCGGCGACCAGCTCCTTGTACGGCGCCACGGGTGACGTGCCCGCGCTCAGGCAGCTCTCGGTTGCCGTGGCCAGTCGTGCCACCGCGTGGAGTACGTCGGTCACGGCAGAGCCCGGAGGGTCGCCCGGCGTCGCGGGCAGTTGCGTCAGGCGGTTGAGCAGGGTGCGGGTGGCCAGGCCGGTGTGGGTGAGGGCACGGTCGCGCATCCCCGGTCCCGCCGGGCGCTCCGCCTCCGGGACGGTCAGGGACCGCAGTGCATGGCCGGCCTCGTGACCGGCGCGGATGTCCGCGCCGGTCAGGGCATGGGGAGGGGCGGCGAGGAGGGTGGCGCACCGCGCGGCGGTGTGCGCCGCCCGGGCCGCCCGCTCCTGGTAGGACGGCGGAGCGGGCCCGGGGAGGATCAGCGCCTCGGCGGCGATGAACAGGGCCAGCCCGGTCGTCGTTCCGATCAGCCGCTCGCCGAGCGAGGCGGGATCGTACGGTGGGAAGGACGGCAGGATGTAGAGGAGTTGCAGGCCAGGCGCCGCTCCCGCCGGGCGCGGTCCGCCCACGGCGGAGAAGGTCAGGGCGAAGCCGACCACGAACATGCCGGCGACGGCGCTCCAGGTCCGCACCGACAGATAGGTGCCGATCACCACCAGCAGCCAGCACACCGGCAGCGCGTGCAGCACCACCACGGCTCGCTGGCGCCCGGTCCCGGGGATCTTGGAGAGTCCGCCCAGCGCCACCGTGCCGAAGAGGGCGTAGGTGGCCGCGACGGGGCTGTCCAGGCCGTACCGGAAGAGGTAGAAACCGGCCGCGGCGACCACGGTCACGCGCAGCGCACGGCGGCCCGAGGCGGCGTAGGCCGCCGGGATCCGACCGGCTGACACACCACACACCCCTACAGCATCACGCACCACGCGAGACCCGGCATCTAGGGCCTGTCCGGCGGAACATGCCGGAATCTCGGGGCCTGGGGCGGCGCCCGGCCTCCGCACCCGCTGACGACCGCCACTGCCGACTTCGCAGAGTCAGGGTCCCCTGAGGAGCGGCAGCCGCGGCGGTGACCTCGTACATTGGAAAAATGGGCGTCACTGCCATAACCGGGCAGCCGACCGTGGATCAGGTCGACTACGCCGCGCTGTTCGCCGCCACCCCCAGCCCCTATCTGGTACTCAGTCCCTCTCTGATGATCGTCGGCGTCAACCAGGCCTACTGCCGGGCGACCGGCCGCACCAGTCAGGATCTGCTCGGGCAGTACCTCTTCGAGGCCTTTCCCGACAACCCCGCCGACCCTCAGGCCAACGGGGTCCGCAATCTCTCCGCCTCGCTGGAGCGGGTGTTGGCCACGAGGGAACCGGACACGATGGCTGTTCAGCGGTACGACATCCCCGTCCCCGGGGAATCAGGGGTCTTCGAGGAACGCTGGTGGTCCCCGGTCAACACCCCGGTCATCAGGCCGGACGGAGAGGTTGCGTGGATCATCCACCGGGTCGAGGACGTGAGCGCCTTCGTCCATGCCCGTCGGCAGCGGCAGGGGGACACCACCGCGGCTTCGAGTCAACGGGAGGAGGGCATGGAGGCCGAGCTGTACGCCCGGGCCAAGGAGCTGGAACGTCTGAACGGGGAACTGCGGCAGGCGCATGCCCGCGAGCGGCAGGTGGCGATCACGCTGCAGGAGGCCATGCTGCACTCCCCGGACCTGGCCCGGCACACCAATGTGGCGGTGCGCTACCTGCCGGCCATCGGCTCGCTCAATGTGTGCGGCGACTGGTACGACACCGCTGATCTGGCCGACGGGCGGTTCACCGTCGCTGTCGGCGACGTGGTCGGCCACGGTCTGGAGGCCGCCACCGTCATGGGGATGCTGCGCAGCGCACTGTCCGCGGCCAGCCGGGCGGTCGCGGGCCCCGCTCAGGCGCTGGAGATCCTGGGTCTGTACGCCCGCTCCGTGGAAGGTGCCCTGGCGGCCACCGCGGTGACAGCCCTGGTCGACGGGCGCTCCCACTTGATCGTCTACTCCAGCGCGGGCCATCCGCCTCCCGTGCTGATGCACCGCGACGGCACCTGCGAACTGCTGGACCGTGCGACGGATCCGCCCCTGGGGGCCCGGCCGGAGCATGTCCCACGTCCCCAGGCCGGTGCCTCGTATCACCCCGGCGACGTTCTCGTCCTCTACACCGACGGCCTCATCGAACGCCGCGACGAGGACATCGACACCGGGTTGCAGCGCCTGACCGACGCCCTGGCCCAGTGCCTGGCGCTCGGCCCCGAGCGCCTGGCCGACACCCTGCTCGCACGTCTCGGCGTCAGCCACGGTGCTCGGGACGACATCGCTCTGGTCGTCGTCGCCTTGTAAGCCTCGCTGTGAGCCTCAGATCGTCGTCGCGTTGTGAGCCCTGCCCCGTCCTCAGTCCGCAATCCCGACTCGGTCGATTCCACATCGACCGGCCATTGAAAGCTGAACAATACTCATCAGTAGTTGAGTATTGACTCCACAGGCGGCACTGGCGATCCTCTTGGGCGGCAGTTTACAAAGGACATGACAATCGGTGTGCGCAAGGGTCTTCGGGCCCCGGACGTCCTCGCCCGTCGACCGCGCATCCCGCCTACCGAGGGACGTGGGCCGTGGCCATATCCAGACGCCGGCACTACCGACGCAAGAACATCACCATGGCGTCTCTGCTCCTCCTCGTACTGGCCGTCCTCCTCGGCCCCACCCCGAGTTCGGCAGCCGGGAACGAGTGGTGGGTCCCGACGGCACGGCCCTCGCCGGACTCCCAGATCAACGTCACCGGCGAGCCGTTCACCGGCACGAACGCCAAGGGCGAGGTGCGCGGGTTCGTCGACGCCCACGACCACCTCTTCGCCAACGAGGGCTTCGGCGGGCGCCTGATCTGCGGCAAGACCTTCTCCGAGGCCGGGATCGCCGACGCGCTGAAGGACTGCCCCGAGCACTACCCCGACGGCTCGCTGGCCGTCTTCGACTTCATCACCAAGGGCGGTGACGGCAGACACGACCCGGTCGGCTGGCCCACGTTCAAGGACTGGCCCGCGCACGACTCGCTGACCCATCAGCAGAACTATTACGCGTGGGTGGAACGGGCCTGGCGCGGCGGCCAGCGGGTGCTGGTCAACGACCTCGTCACCAACGGCGTGATCTGCTCGGTCTACTTCTTCAAGGACCGCAGCTGCGACGAGATGACGTCGATCCGGCTGCAGGCGAAGATGACGTACGACCTGCAGGCGTACATCGACAAGATGTACGGCGGTCCGGGCAAGGGCTGGTTCCGGATCGTCACCGACAGCGCGCAGGCCCGTGACGTCATCAAGCAGGGCAAGTTGGCGGTCATCCTGGGCGTGGAGACCTCCGAGCCCTTCGGCTGCAAGCAGATCCTGGACGTCCCGCAGTGCGACAAGAGGGACATCGACGCCGGCCTGGACGAGCTGTACTCGCTGGGTGTGCGCAGCATGTTCCTGTGCCACAAGTTCGACAACGCGCTGTGCGGCGTCCGCTTCGACTCGGGCGGGCTCGGAACGGCCATCAACGTCGGGCAGTTCCTGTCGACCGGCACCTTCTGGAAGACGGAGAAGTGCACGGGGCCGCAGCACGACAACCCCATCGGCTCGGCCGCGGCGCCCGAGGCCGAGGCGAAACTCCCGGCGGGCGTGACGGTTCCCTCGTACGCCTCGGACGCACAGTGCAACACCCGTGGGCTCACCGACCTCGGCGAGTACGCCGTACGCGGCATGATGAAGCGCAAGATGATGCTGGAGATCGACCACATGAGCGTCAAGGCCGTCGGCCGTGCGCTCGACATCTTCGAGTCCGAGTCCTACCCCGGCGTGATCTCCTCGCACAGCTGGATGGACCTGAACTGGACCGCCCGGGTCTACGGCCTCGGTGGCTTCATCGCCCAGTACATGCACGGCTCCGAGGGATTCGTGGCCGAGGCGAACCGCACCAAGGCGCTGCGGGACAAGTACGGCGTCGGCTACGGCTACGGCACCGACATGAACGGTGTCGGCGGCTGGCCCGGACCACGGGGCGCCGACGCACCCAACAAGGTCACGTACCCCTTCCGCAGCGTCGACGGCGGCTCCCTCATCGACCGGCAGACCACCGGTGAGCGCACCTGGGACCTGAACACCGACGGTGCCGCGCACTACGGCCTCGTCCCGGACTGGATCGAGGACATCAGGCTCGTCGGCGGCCAGGGTGTGGTGAACGACCTCTTCCGGGGCGCGGAGTCCTACCTCCACACCTGGGGTGCGACCGAGCAGCACCAGGCGGGCGTCGACCTTGCCAACGGGGCCTCTACCACGGCCAGTTCGACCGAGTGGAACCCGTTCGTCAGCTATGCGTCGAGCCGCGCCGTGGACGGCACCCGGGACACCCGCTGGGCCAGCGACTGGAGCGACGACCAGTGGCTGCGGATCGATCTGGGTTCGACCCACCTGGTCGGGCGGGTCACGCTCGACTGGGAGCGCGCGTACGGGAAGTCGTACCGCATCGAGCTCTCGACGGACGGCGTGAACTGGAAGACCGCCTGGTCGACCACGACCGGTGACGGCGGCCTCGACACCGCGCGCTTCACCGGAACGCCGGCCCGCTATGTGCGCATCGTGGGCACGGAACGCGGGACCCAGTGGGGGTACTCGCTCTACGACGTCGGCGTGCACAGCGGCTGACGACGGCTCCGGCGAGTCCGACCACCGCCCGGCGGTGCCGCCGCTGTACGAGCCGGCGGCACCGTCGGGCGGCCGCGTCCTCGTGTCGTCCACGAGGACGCGGCACAGCAGTTCCTACTCGGTCACCTTCAGCAGCTTGTTGGGCGTTCCGCTGCTCGGGTTGGTGATCTTGTCGCTGGTCGCCGCGCCGACCAGGGCGGAGGCGACCTGGTCGGGCTTGGCGTCCGGGTGTCCGGCCAGGTAGACCGCGGCGGCTCCGGTGACGTGCGGGGTGGCCATGGAGGTGCCGGAGATCGTCTTGGTTCCCTCGTCGCTGTCGTTCCAGTCGGAGGTGATGTCCGAGCCCGGCGCGTACAGGTCCACGGTCTTGCCGAAGTTGGAGAAGTCCGACTGGGCGTCGTCCTTCGTGCTGGAGGCGACCGTGATGGCCTCGGGGACCCGGGCCGGTGAACCCTGCCCCGCGTCCGCCGACTCGTTGCCTGCGGCGACGGCGAACGTGACGCCCGAGGCGATGGCCTTCTTGACCGCCTCGTCGAGAGCGGGGTCGGCGCCACCGCCGAGGCTCATGTTGGCCACCGAGGGCCCCTGGTGGTTCTTGGTCACCCAGTCGATGCCGGCGACGACCTGCTCGGTGGTTCCGGAGCCGTTGTTGTCGAGCACCCTGACCGCGACGATCTTGGCCTTCTTGGCGACACCGTGGGCGGTTCCGGCGATGGTTCCGGCCACGTGGGTGCCGTGCCCGTTGCCGTCGTCGGCGGTGTTGTCGTTGTCGACGGCGTCGAACCCGTAACTCGCGCGGCCACCGAAGTCCTTGTGGCTGACGCGTACGCCGGTGTCGATGACGTACGCGGTCACGCCCTCCCCTGCCTTGTCCGGGTAGGTGTACTTGTGGTCGCCGGCCGTGTCCGTCTGGTCGATGCGGTCCAGGCCCCAGGACGGCGGGTTGTCCTGGGTGGCGTCGATGTGGAACTTCTTGTTCTGCACCACCGTGGCGACCGCGGGGTCGGCGGCGAGGCGCTTGGCCTCCGTCTCGGTGAGGCTGTTGGCGGAGAAACCGTTCACCGCCGAGCCGAAGGTGCGGCCGATCCTGCCGCCGTACTCGGTGGCCAAGTCCTTCTTCTCGGCAGCAGAGGCCTTCTGGTCCAGAAGGACGACGAAGCTGCCGGTCACGGCTCCTTCAGCGTGCAGGCCGTAGACCTTGCCTTCCGCGGGCTGTCCGGCCTGGGCGGCAGGGGACACGTACAGAGCCGTGCCTACGACGGTTGCAACGGCCGCGATCGCGGTGACGGTCTTGGCCTTGCCCATGCGTTTGTGATGCGCCGTCAAGAGGGGTCTCCTCGTTTGCGTGTGGGGGGATTTGCGTTCACGCGGCAAAGTTCTGCTCGCGCTCAGCGAGAGTGCCGACTTGACGCGGTCAGATCAATCCCCTGGTCGCAGCCCCAAGACCCTTCGACGGCCGATCTTCACAGGGCTTACGCAGGTTCGAAGCAACCCGAAAGCAAACGTGCAGCCCTTTGTGCTGGTTGAATCACCAAGGATCGGTCAAGAATTATCCGTGCCGATCTCTTCACCGGCCGTTCACGCAGGCCGGCAGGAGAAGGCCGGAGCGATGGGTGTCCGCCATCGCCCCGGCCTGTGAAAATCGCGCGGGCCCGCTCTCGGCCGGGCCGGTCAGGCCCCCTCGGGCAGCGCGAAGACCGCGCAGGTGGTGGTGGCGTGCGCGTAGAGCTTTCCGTCGGCGGTGCCGGTGATCCTGGCCTCTGCGGTCGCGGTCGTGCGTCCCGCATGGATCACGGTGCCCTCGCAGCGCAGGGTCGGGGTGTCCGCGAGGACGGGGCGCACCATGTGCACGCCGAGCTGGATCGTGGTGTACGCGCGCCCCACCGGGAGTGTCGACATCACCGCGCTGCCGAGCGCCGAGTCGAGGAGCGTGGCGAGGAAGCCGCCGTGCACCGTGCCCATGGGGTTGAGCAGGTGCTCGCCGGGCTCACCCTCGAAGACGGCCCGGCCGTGCTCCGCCGCCACGAGACGGAATCCGAGCGTCCCGCCGATCGGCGCCTGGGGAAGACGACCCTCGACGATCATCTGGAGCACCTCGAGACCCGAGCGGCCGGCACCGTCGGCGTAACGGGTGGGCGGTGCCCACGTGTGGGTGCGGGAGCGGACGTTCGGCCCCGCGCCGTGCTGGGCCCCTGTGCCCGTCGCCGCCGCGGGGGTCGTGAATGTCATGGTCGGTGGATCTCCTGTACTTCGGGGTCTCGGGGCGCGGTGTGGCGTGCGGGGCCGCTCAGGGCAGCTTGACCGCGAGCAGGTCGACGGGCCGGATGTCGGGGGCCGAGGCGAGCATGGTCTCCGCGGCGCCCATGAGCGCGGCGGCGATCCGTCCGCGCAGGTGCTCGGTGCGGTCCTCGTCGTTCTCGAAGGTGTCGAAGACACCGAAGGTGGTGGCGTCCTCCCGGAAGGCGAACCAGGTGACGGTCCGCTGCTCCTCCTCGGCGAGCTTCACGGCCTCGGTCAGCATCCGGGCGATCTCGTCGGCGTGCTCCGGCTTGGCCTCGATACGGGCCAGCAGACCGATCTTGTTCATGGTGGGCTCCTTCGGCTCGGTCGTGTGTCCCCTCACCGGGGCACACCATTCACGCTAGGTCGCTGCGCTCTCTGTCCCCAGTGTCGGAAACGACTTCTCTGATAGCGTTTCCGACATGGACGTCTCGGTGCTGGTCTACGACGGCGTGTTCGACTCGGGGCTCTCTGCGGCGCTGGACGTCCTGGAGGCGGCCAACGCGATGCGCGGCGAACTCCCCCAGCCGCCACCGGCCTGGAACGTCACGACGATCGGCTTCGGTCCGCAGGTGCGCACCGGCGCAGGGCACATCGTCACGACCGAGCCCGCGGCCGGCGCGGACACCGCGGATCTGCTGCTCGTCCCCGCACTCGCCGAGCGCCGGCCGGACGCCCTCCTGGAGCGGGTCGCGGGGCCCGGTCTGGCCGACGTACGGGAACTGGTCGCCGGCCACCGGGGCCGGGGCGCACCCGTCGCCTCGGCCTGTACGGGCACCTTCCTGCTGGCCGAGTCGGGCATCCTGGACGGCCACCGGGCGACGACCACGTGGTGGCTGGCGCCCCTCTTCCGCCGTCGCTATCCGGCCGTTGCGCTCGACGAGACGAGCATGGTCACCACATCACAGGGCGTGACCACGGCGGGGGCCGCCTTCGGGCACGTCGATCTCGCCCTCGCCGTCGTACGGATGGCCAGCCCGGCCCTGGCCGACCTGGTCGCCCGCTACCTGGTCGTCGACGAGCGCCCCTCGCAGTCCGCGTACACGATCCCGAGCGCCCTCGCGCAGAGCGATCCGCTGGTCGCCGCGTTCGAGCGGTGGGCGCGCCGGCACCTCGACACGCCGAACAGCCTCGCCGAGGCGGCACGTACGCTGGGTGTCAGTGAGCGCACGCTCCAGCGCACCGTACGCCGGGTCCTGAACACCACGCCGGTGCGGTTCGTCCAGGACCTGCGCGTCGAGCAGGCGACGCATCTGCTGCGGACCACCGATCTGTCCCTGGAGACCATCGCCCGCAAGGTCGGCTACGAGCACGCCGCCACCCTGCGCACGCTGTTGCGCGATCGCACCGGCACCACCACGGCGGGGCTGCGCACCACCCGCTGAACAGCCCCGGGCATCCCCCGGCGCCGGCTCAGAAGGCCGTGTGGGCGAACCAGCGGTCCAGCGTCGCGGATTCCCCGGTCACGTCGAAGGCGGCCTCCCGGTAGGACCGCCGTCCGTAGACCAGCAGCAGGAGGTCGGCAGCCCGGGCCCGCACCGTCGTGGTCCGCTCGCCGGACGGTTCGCCGTCCGCCGTTCGGGGCTGCAGACGGAAACCGTCGGCATCCAGTCGCATCCGCCACTTCTCACCGAGGCTTTTGTCGGGGGTGGCGCACTGGAACACGATGGTCTCGCCGTCACCCTTCAGCCGGGCCACGGCCGGGACGAAAAGGTGCGCGTCGGGCAGGTTGACGAGGAACTCGTCGATACCGTCCGCCGCCAGCACGGGGTCGATGGGTGATTCCTGGCCCACGGACCGCTCCGCGTCGACGCGGTGGACCAGCGTCTCGAACAGCATCCGCCGGGCCCAGAACCGGGCGTGCCGGTCCTCGCCCCAGGCCCACATGGGTGCCTGGGGATCCGTGGCCCGCAGCACGGCGGCCACCCTGGGGATGCCGGACGCCACCCAGCGGGGGTACTCGTGCGCGCTGTCGGGCAGCCCCAGCTCCACCTCACGGCTCCGCGGCTGCTCCTGTACGAGCCGGGTCAGCAGGGCGGAGAACCAGCGCTGCAGGCTGCCGACGTGCCGGGTGAGGTCGGCCACCGTCCAGTCGGGGCAGGAGGGCACCGGGGTTGCCGGATCCACGTCCTCGACCACTTCGGCGAAGCGCGCCGTCTCCTGCTCGATCGCCTGCTGGTAGGTCGTGTACGGCAGCGGGTGGACCGCCGCCCGGGCGCCTTCCATGTCGCGTCCGCCCTTTCGTTCGCGGGAGGTGTCGCACCGTCATCGACCGCGCACGCCGCAGGGGTGCCGGGCGCCGTCCGTGGTGCCGCATCATGATCCACCATCGCCGGGCAGGCCTGCCCAGGTCCCCTGCCCCCGCTCACCGCCTTCCGGAGCGGTCCACCGAGACGGAGCCTGGTCGACCCCAAATCAGTCACCGAGGAAAATCGGGTGGCCATGTTCAACCGTTGTGGGCCACTTGGCGACATGTGCGTACGGATGTCTCCGGATTGCGCTGGGATGGCCGACTCATCGTGAGCCGCGGATCGGGGATGGACATGAGCGACTTGGCCGAGGCGGTGCCGTCCGGTTCCACCCACATGGCGGAGCGGACGACGTGCGGATGCGGCGGCGGCATACCCGTGGGCAGGCCCCGGGACGAGGAGGACCGTTTCCGGGGTCTGCTGGAGGCGGCACCGGACGCGATGGTCATCGTCGACGACACCGGCATCATCAAGCTCGTCAACGCCCAGACCGAAGCCCTCTTCGGCTACCGACGCGAAGAACTCCTCGGCCACCCCGTCGAGCTCCTCGTCCCCGGCCGCTTCCGCACCCACCACACCAAACACCGCAACGGCTACGCCCACAACCAGCAAGTACGCCCCATGGGCGCCGGCCTCGACCTCTACGGCCTCCGCAAGGACGGCACCGAATTCCCCGTCGAGATCAGCCTCAGCCCCCTCGAAACCGCCGACGGACTCCTCGTCTCCGCCGCCGTACGCGACGTCAGCGAACGCAAAGCCGCAGAGGAACGTTTCCGGGGTCTGCTGGAGGCGGCACCGGACGCGATGGTCATCGTCGACGACACCGGCATCATCAAGCTCGTCAACGCCCAGACCGAAGCCCTCTTCGGCTACCGACGCGAAGAACTCCTCGGCCACCCCGTCGAGCTCCTCGTCCCCGGCCGCTTCCGCACCCACCACACCAAACACCGCAACGGCTACGCCCACAACCAGCAAGTACGCCCCATGGGCGCCGGCCTCGACCTCTACGGCCTCCGCAAGGACGGCACCGAATTCCCCGTCGAGATCAGCCTCAGCCCCCTCGAAACCGCCGACGGACTCCTCGTCTCCGCCGCCGTACGCGACGTCAGCGAACGCAAAGCCGCCGAAGAGCGCATCAACGAACTCGCCGCGCTGGTCGAGTCCTCCCAGGACGCGATCCTCGCCAAGACCCTCGACGGCAGGATCACCTACTGGAACGCCGCCGCCCAGCGGCTGTACGGGTTCTCGGCCGCCGAGGCGGTCGGACAGCACGTGTCGATCCTCGCCCCGGCCGACCGGGAGGACGAGATCAGGCTGCTCCTGGACCGGCTGCGCCGGGGCGAGAAGGTCGAGCACTTCGAGACGCTGCGGGTGACCCGGTCCGGCGGGATGCTCGACGTCGACGTCACCCTGTGGCCGACCCGGTCCCCGGACGGCACGGTCATCGGCGCCTGCGCGATCGTCCGTGACATCAGTGACCGCAAGCGGGCCGAGGCGGAACTGACCGAACTGTACGAGCAGCAGCGGCACATCGCGCTGACACTGCAGCGCAGCCTGATGGGCACGCCGCCCGCGATTCCCGACCTCGTCACCGCGAGCCGCTACCTCCCCGCCACCCAGGGAGCCGGAGTGGGAGGCGACTGGTTCGACCTGATCCCGCTGGGAGCCGGCCGCGTCGGGGTGCTGATCGGTGACGTGATGGGCCGCGGCCTGGAGGCGGCCGCCGTGATGGGTCAGCTGCGGTCCGCCGCGCACGCGCTGGCCAAGACCGGCATGCGGCCCCGTCAGCTGATGCAGGCACTGGACACGGTCGTGGCCGACCTGAACGTCCCCGACCAGCTGGTCACCTGCTGCTATCTCGTCGTCGCCGCCGACTCCGGCGAAGTGGTCATCTGTTCCGCGGGGCATCTGCCGGTCCTGGTCGCCGTCCCGGGCGAGGGCGCCAGCACCCTGCCCACGCCGGTGAACGCGCCTCTCGGCGTCGGCGGCGTGATCTACGAACAGCGCACCACGACCATCGCACGCGGCGCCACCCTCGTGCTCTACACCGACGGTCTCATCGAGACCCCGGGCTCCGACATCGAGGACCAGCTCACCCAGCTCATCGGCACCCTGGACAAGCTGGCGAGCTGCGGCCTCGACCTGGAGGCCGCCGCCGACCACGTGCTGACGACGCTGCTGCCCGACGCGAACGGGCACGACGACGTCACCCTGCTGCTCACACAGGTGCCGGCGGCCCCGCTGGCCACGGCCGGGGCCGAACTGTGCGCTGAGCCGCGCGCGGTGCGAGACGGTCGAGAATTCCTCGCCGCGACCCTCTGCACGTGGGGCTTCGGCGAGCGGACGGACGACGCGTGTCTGCTGCTGTCGGAGATCCTCACCAACGCGGTGCAGCACGCGCAGGGCCCGATCGGCCTGCGTGTGCGCCGCACGGACACCGAGCTGACGGTCGAGGTCAGCGACCCCAGCCCGCAGCTGCCCCAGCCCCGGGTCGCGGCCGAGGAGGAGGAGTCCGGCCGGGGGCTGCAACTCGTACGGGCCCTCGCCGACGACTGGGGAGTCCGGCCGACCGACGAGGGCAAGACGACGTGGTTCAGCCTCAGGATGGGGCAGCCCGTCGCCCCTCGGCCGGCAACGCTTTAGGACCAGGACGGGCAGGAGCCGGTCGACGCAGCCGCACGGGGCCGGAGAAGTGGTTGCGAGCGCACCACGGCGCGCCGCTCCCGGGGAGCGGCGCGCCGTGGTGCGGGTCGTCGGGTGCCGAGGCAGGGGCGTCGGCACCCCGGGGACGGTCAGAAGCGGTGGTCGCCGCGGTGGTTGTGGCCTTCACCGCGGTTGAAACGGTCGCCGTCACCGCGGTAGTGACGGTCGTGGTCACGGTAGCCGCGGTGGCCGTCACCCCATGACTCGGCGTCGACGAAGCGGCCGCGGTCGTTGCGCAGGGTGGCGGTGTCGGCGTCGCGGTCCCACACGGAGGAGCGGCGGTCCTGGTAGACGTCGGTCGAGCTGTCGCGGCCGACACCGGTGTGGACACGGACGGTTGCCCGGCCCCCCAGCCAGTAGTTGCGGAAGGTGTAGGTGTTGCCGTCCCGGTCGGTCAGGGTCCAGCCGCTCAGGTTCACGTCGCGACGGCTGTTGTTGGTGATGTCGACCCACTCCCGGTTGAGGGCCAGGTTGGATCGCTCGTAGCGGCCATGAATGCTGGACTGCACGTTACCGATGACCACCTGAGCGCGGTCCGGGTACGCGCTCGCTCGGTCCGCAGCGGAGGCGGGCAGCGCCACCGCTCCGACCAGCGCGGCCGCCACGGCGGCAGCTGCAGTCAGACGACGCGGGGTCACAGAAACGGAAGCGGACACAGGGTCCCCCTTGCAGAGTGTGGGCACGTCCGGGCTCCACGGCATCGGCCGTGAGCCGGGGGTGCGGCATGTGAGGAGCGGCCGTGCGGCCGCGCATCCACACCTTCGTGCCCCGAGCAGGAGAAGCGCGGCACAAACGGGGCGTGTTACCAATCGTCAATATATTGGTGACACTCGCATGCATAGTCCATCTATGTACCGAATACCCCTTTCGAGGCCTTCCCAGGCCGTCTTTCACATGCGCGCGCACGTGCCCGTCACCCGAAAGTGAGCAACAGCCCTCAGGCATCCGCCACGGAAACACCCGCTGACCGTCGGCCGCGAAGTGGCCGATTTCGAGCCCTACTTCAGGTAGGACTTGCAAGTCCGGTGGGACTATATGATCAAATCTCCCGATGCGTACCCCCCACGTACCGACGCATCAACCTGCCCAGTCCGACGGGCATTCCGTCGAGCGGGTTCCATCCAGCCGCAATCCGTACGACGAACTTGCGGCGCTGGTAGACAATCCACTGGAGGACTTCCTCACCGACGACAGCACGCCGACCGCGCAGGACGACGACGCCGAGGAGCCCTGGGCCCCGCCCAACCACCGCCGCGGCAGCCGCCGCCGCAACCGAGCCACCGGCCTGCCCACCATGGTCAGAGTCCTCGCCTGGGCGCTCACCCTCGCCTGCCTCGTCACCCTCGCCGACCGCTGGGCACTGCTGTATGCCGAGCACAAGGCCTCGGATCGGCTCAAGGACCAACTGCATCTCGCCGCCGCCCCCGAGGTACGGATCGGCGGCTTCCCGTTCCTCACCCAGCTGGCCGCACAGCGCCTCGACTCGGTCCGGATCACCGTCCCCGGCGTCCCGGCCCGCCGGGTCACCCTCACCCAGGTCACCGCCACCGCACACGACATACGTATCGACGGCGACGGACCCACCGCCGTGCGCGGCGCACTCGTGCGGCAGGTGCACGGTCGGGTCCTGCTGTCCTTCGCCGACATGAACCGCGAACTCGGCGCCTCCCAGGTGTCCTTCACGGCCCGCGGACCGGGCCGCGTCCGGGCCCACGGCGATCTGCGCGTCGCGGGGAACGATCTGCGGGTACGAGCCGACGTCCGCATCCGGCCCCAAGGGGAGCGCGGCATCGCCACCTCCGTGGACGGCATGCGGCTCGACATCGGTGACCTCGCGACGTACCGGCCCGGCACCGGGCCCGCCGAGGGCCTCCATCTGACCCGCGCCTCGGCGCGTCGGCTCACCCAGGGAGCGGAGAAGATCAGGGCCTTTCTGGCCGTCCCGGAGATCGTGCGGCGCCTGGGTGTCCCCGACAGCGCGGTGCGCGCCGCGCTGCACGACGAGGACAGGCTCCATCAGCTCACCGGCGCGCCGCGCTTCCTGCACGACCTGACCCGCATGAACCTGGTGGACGTGGCGCTCGCCCACCCGGGGCTCCTCAAGCGGCTGGGTCTCGACCTCTCCCTCCTCACCGCACTGACCAAGCTCACCCGTCCGCAGATCGCCGACCGCTTCTCGTTCTCCTTCCAGCTCCCGAAACCGCCTTCGGGCACCCTGCGCCTGCAGGACGTGACGGTGCACAAGGACGGCATCCACGCCGACGTCGCGGGATCGGGGCTGCTCCTGGGGCACTGAGCATCCGTGCCCGAAGCACCGACGATGCCTCAATCAGTGGTTTTTCCCAGCCCGTTCACCCAGGCCCGGATCGCCTTTGCCGTGGTGGGTGCGTGCTCCTCGGCGATGGTCCAGTGGTCGCCCGGGACGTCCACGGTCTCGGACAGCTGTGGCCAGGAGGCCCGCCAGTCGTGGGTTCCTGTCTCACGGCTGCCGTGGGTGCGCATCTCCGGCAGCTGGTCCGTGGCGCGCACCAGGAGTGTGGGCACGTCCACCGGTTCGGGGCGCCAGCCGCGGAGCATCCGGGTGTAGGCCCCGAGTGCGGCCAGCGCCATGTCCTCCACCGCGGAGTCGAACCCCTCCCCCATGGCCAGGGCCGCGCGGGCGGGCAGGGCGAGCAGCCATGGCTCGGCCTCCCGCTCGGGGGTCACGTGGTAGGTGTCGACGAGGACCAGGCCGGCGGGCGGGGTACCGGTCTCCGCCAGCCGCGCGGCGACCGCGTGTGCCGGACAGCCGCCCATCGACCAGCCCAGCAAGACCGGTCGGCGGTCGCCCAGTTGCTCCCGCAGCGTGGCTGCGTGCAGGTCCACCAGTGTCGGCCAGTCGCAGGGCAGCGCATCGCCGGAGGTGACCCCGGGGTGCCGCGTCTCCAGAACGTCCCGGTCGCCTTCGAAGTGCCGCGCGAGTGCGTCGTACCAGGGCCGGCCCAGGGCCGGGGAGAAGCCGGGGAAGCACACCAGAGCCGGCCGGTCGGCCGCGCCCGTGGCCAGCTGGAGTGGTCGCAGGGCGTGCACCGCGCCGTCCTCGGGGCCGAAGCCGGGGACGGCCAGTGAGGCGGTCACGAGGAGGTGCATCGCCGAGACGACGTCGCCGGTCCCGCACACGCGGCGGTAGAGGGAGGCCAGGGTCTGTGCGGGGCGTGACGGCCGCGCACCGGTGGCCGCCTTCTGGCGGGGCAACGCCTCGTGCAGTTCGGCGAGCAGGTGGCTCGTCAGTCGTTCGGTGGTGGGCAGGTCGAAGGTGAGGGTCGCGGGCAGTTCCAGGCCGGTGAGCAGGCTCAGCCGGTTGCGCAGCAGAACGGCGGTCAGGGAGTCCAGACCCAGCTCCATGAAGGCGCGGTCGGCCGTCACAGCGGCCGCGCCGGGATGGCCGAGCACCTCGGCGACCGCTTCCCGGACCAGTGTGAGCAGGGCGGAGTGGCGGTCGTCGGCGGGCAGCTGCGCCAACCGCTCTCGCCACGCTCCCGGCGCGTCGTCGGCCGGCTGGGTGGTTCCCCCCGCCGGTCCCCCGCCGCTACGGTCCGCGCCCGGGACCGCAACCGAGCCGGACGGGCCCAACAGGCCCTGCAGCGGCGGCGGAACCGGCCTGCGCTGCCTACCGGCCTTCGGGTCCAACGGCAACGGTGCCAGGACGGGCTCGTCCGCCGCCAGGGCGGCGTCGAACAGCGCCATGCCTTCGGCGGGGGTGACGGCGCGCAACACGCCGTCGCTGGTCCGGCCGGTGCGGGCCGCCATCCCCTCGGCTCCCGACCACGGACCCCACACCAGGGAGAGCGCGGGCATTCCCAGAGCGGCTCGGTGCACCGCGAGGGCGTCGAGGAACGCGTTCGCGGCCGCGTAGCCCGCCTGACCGGGATTGCCGAGCAGGCCCGCCGCCGAGGAGAAGAGCACGAACTGCGACAGCGGCAGGTCCTTCGTCAGCTCGTGCAGGTGCCAGGCCGCGTCCGCCTTCGGCCGCAGGACGCCCGCGATCCGCTCGGGCGTCTGCGCCTCCAGTACTCCGTCGTCGAGGACACCCGCCGCATGCACCACGGCGGTCAGGTCCGCGGCGTACCTGTCGACCACCTCCGCCAGTGCGGACCGGTCGGCCGCGTCGCAGGCGACCACCTCCACCCGGCCTCCGGCCTGCCCGATCTCCGCCTGCAGTTGCCGTGCACCGGGCGCCTTCGGGCCACTGCGACTGGTGAGCACCAGGCGACGGACCTTGTGATGCTTCGTCAGGTGGCGGGCCAGCAGCGCACCGAGAGCCCCGGTGCCCCCGGTGATCAGTACGGTGCCGTCCTCGCCGAACGGCGCCGAGGGGGCAGGTGTGGCGGCCGTCTGAGTCAGCCTTGGCACCAGCACCTCCCCGGCGTGGAGGGCAAGTTGGGGTTCACCCGTCTCCAGGGCCGCCGTCAGCCGGTGCAGCGACTCGGGGTGGTCGTCGACGTCGACGAGCGTCAGGCGGCCGGGGTACTCCGACTGCGCACTGCGCGCCAGTCCCCAGACGGCAGCGGCGGGCAGGTCCGGGGCTGGACCGGTGGCACCGCGGGTCACCAGGACCAGGCGCGATCCCGGAGCCAGGGCGGGCAGCCGGTCGTGCAGCAGTTCCAGGGCACGTGTGACGAGGGCACGAGTGTCGGCGGCCGGGGCGGCGGACGGGGTCGGAGCGGCCAGGGAGACCACGACGGCCGGGGCATCGCCTTCGAGGGAGCCGGGGCGCCGTGACCCGGACAGCGCTGCCGCCAGGTCCAGATCGTCGGGGGATGCCACCGCGAGCGCGGAAACGGTGGCGTGGGCGGGGGCCACGGCCGTCCAACGCGGGCGGTACAGCGGTCCTGCCTGCACGCGGTCGACGGTGCTCGGGACCGCCCGGGTGGTCAGCGCCTCCACCCGCAGCACCGGCCTGCCCGCCGGGTCGGTGAGGTCCACGGCGACCGTGTCCTCCCCGCTGCGGCGCAGCCGTACGCGCAGCGCGCTGACGCCGGCCGCGTACCGGCTGACGCCCCGCCAGGCGAACGGCAGCCGAGGCGGTTCGGGCTCCCCGTGTTCCCCGGGGACCAGCAGCGGAGCGTGGATGGCGGCGTCGAGCAGGGCGGGATGGATGCCGTACCCCTGCGCCTCTGCTACGGCTGCGTCGGGGAGCCGCACATCGGCGAGGAGGTCGTCTCCCTGTCGCCAGACGGCCCGAACGCAGCGGAAGGCCGGGCCGTAGGCGTAGCCTTCGCGCGCCAGCCGGTCGTAGGCCTCTGTCACGTCGACGGGTACGGCGTCCGGCGGTGGCCAGGATCCCTGCGGTCCGGGGTTCGGGGCGGGGTCGGTGGCCGAGGGGGCCAGCCGGCCGGTGGCGTGGTGGGTCCAGGTGCCTACCGGGCCGGAGTCCTCGGGGCGCGCGTGGATGTCGACGGTCCGGCGGCCGGCCGGGTCCGGTTCGCCGAGCGCCACCTGGACCTCGACGCGCACGCCGGAGCCGGGCAGTTGCAGTGGCAGCAGCAAGGTCAGCTCTTCCAGGAAGCCCAGCCCGCAGGTGCCGCCGGAGTGGAGCGCCAGGTCGGCGAGGGCGGACGCGGGCACCAGCAGGCGTCCGTCGACGACGTGGTCGCGCAGCCAGGGCTGGTCGGCGTCCGCCAGGTGGCCGGTGCACAGCAGGCGGCCCGTGTCCGGGAGGCTGGTCGTGGACGTCAGCACCGGGTGGCCGCCGGAGGCGGTGCGTACGGCGGTCGGCGTGGTGTCGACAGGCTCGGCCAGCCAGTAGCGGTCCCGCTGGAAGGGGTAGGTGGGCAGGTCCACTCGCCGGTCACGCCTGTCCGGGTGTGCTGCCTGGTGCACGGTGGCCCAGTCGATCGCCGTGCCGTGCTCGTGGAGTCGGGCGAGTGCCGCCAGGACCGTGTCGGGTTCCGGGTGGCCGGCCCGCGCCGTCGGGGTGAACACGAGCTTCCCGGGCGCCCCGACCGTTGCCATCGCGGCGGATGTGAGCTGTGTGCCTGGGCCCACCTCGGCGAATGCGGTCGCCTTCGCTTCACGCACCAGATGACGTACGACGTCCGCGAACCGCACCGTTTCGCGGGCGTGGCGGACCCAGTAGGCAGCCGAGCGCAGGTCGTCTCCGGTGGCCTGGCGGCCGGTCAGTGTCGAGGCGATCGGGATGCGGGGCTCACGGTAGGTGGCCCGGGAGGCGGCTCGGGCGAACTCCGCGAGCGCCGGTTCGATCAGCGGCGAGTGGAAGGCGTGGCTCGTGCGCAGTCGTACGGTGCGACGCCCTCGGGCCTCGAAGCGCTCGGCCAGCGCCGTCACCGCTTTCTCCGCGCCGGAGACGACGACCGACCGTGGGCCGTTCACCGCCGCGACCGCCACCGGCCCGGCTGCTGCCGGCAGTTCGGCCAGTGCCGCCAGCGCCTCTTGCTCGGTGGCGTCCAGGGACAGCATGGCGCCGCCTGCCGGGAGTTGCTGCATCAACCGGCCCCGGGCGGCGACCAGGTCGACGGCGTCGCTTTCCGAGAGGATCCCGGCGGCATGCGCCACGGCCAGCTCGCCGACGGAGTGGCCGGCCAGGAAGTCCGGTCGCACGCCCCATGATTCGAGCAGCCGGAACAGCGCGACCTCGAACGTGAACAGGCCGGCCTGCGCGACATCCGTCCTGTGCTGCTGCGCGTCGGCGAGCGCTGTGTCCGGGCCGTCCCACAGTGCCTCGCGCAGGGGACGCTCCCCGACGCCGACGGTGTCGAACCGGCCGCACAAGGCGTCGAAGGCGTCTGCGAAGACGGGGTACGCGGTGTGCAACTCCCTGCCGAGGCCCGCCCAGCCGGCGCCCTGCCCGGTGAAGAGCAGCGCCAGCCGTCCGCCCGTCCGGACCGGGGACGGCACTGCCGCCCCCTCGTCCGAGAGCCGGTCCAGTTCAGTCAGCAGGACGGCGCGGTCCTGGACGGGCACCGCCACCCGGTGGCGGAACGCGGCACGGGAGGCCGCCGAGGAGAACGTCACATCCCCGAGCGGCAGTTCGGGCCGTTCGCGGAGGAAGGCGGCCGTACGCCGAGCCTGGGCGCGCAGCGCTTCGGCGGTCGCACCGGACAGAAGAAGCGGCGGTTCCGGAGCGGTCCGGGCACCCTCGTGGTGCGGGGTCTCCTGCTCGTCGACCGCTTCTTCCAGGATCACGTGGGCGTTGGTTCCGCCGATGCCGAAGGCGGACACCGCGGCGCGCCGGGGTGTCCCGGGAGCGGGGCGCCACGGCTGCTCCCGCTGCAGCAGCCGTACGGCGCCGGAGGACCAGTCGACGCCCGGTGACGGCTCATCGGCGTGCAGCGTGCGCGGCAGCACGCCGTGCCGCATCGCGAGCACGGTCTTGATGACCCCGGCGACACCGGCCGCGGCCTGGGTGTGCCCGATGTTGGACTTCAGCGATCCCAGCCACAGCGGCCGCTCCGCCGGGCGGTCGTGCCCGTAGGCCGCGAGGAGGGCCCGGGCTTCGATGGGGTCGCCGAGCGGGGTGCCTGTGCCGTGGGCCTCCACGGCGTCGATGTCGGCCGGGGTGAGTCCGGCGGCGGCGAGGGCGTCGCCGATCACCCGCTCCTGGGCGGGCCCGCTGGGTGCGGTCAGGCCGTTGGACGCGCCGTCGCCGTTGACGGCGGAGCCGCGGAGTACGGCCAGCACCGGATGGCCGTTGCGCCGGGCGTCGGCGAGCCGCTCCAGCAGGACCAGTCCGACGCCCTCGCCCCAGGCCGTGCCGTCGGCCGCGGCCGAGAACGGCTTGCACCGTCCGTCGGGCGACAGGCCGCGCAGTCTGCTGAACGCGGTGAACGGCACCGGGCTGGCCATGACGGTGACTCCGCCGGCCACGGCCAGCGAGCACTGGCCCGAGCGCAGCGCCCGTGCCGCCCAGTCCATCGCCACCAGCGACGAGGAGCAGGCCGTGTCCACCGTCACCGCGGGTCCTTCCAGGCCCAGGGTGTAGGCGATGCGCCCGGAGGCCACGCTGCCCGCGGAGCCGAGCGCGAGGTGTGCCTCGTACGCGTGTCCTCCGCGGTG
Source organism: Streptomyces sp. NPDC101165 (assembly GCF_044768135.1). NCBI lineage: Bacteria > Bacillati > Actinomycetota > Actinomycetes > Kitasatosporales > Streptomycetaceae > Streptomyces > Streptomyces sp. NPDC101165. Next base: position 190,398 of record NZ_JBIWPG010000012.1, read on the forward strand.
CAGCAGCCGGCCCGCGTAGTCGCCGTGCATCACGCCGACATAGACGCCGGTGTCGCTGCCGCGCAGGGCGCCGGGGGCGATGCCCGCCCGTTCCACCACCTCCCAGGCGGTCTCCAGCAGCAGCCTCTGCTGCGGGTCGGTGGCCAGCGCCTCCCGGGGCGACATGCCGAAGAAGGCCGCGTCGAAGTCGGCGGCCCGGCGCAGGAAGCCCCCGCGGCGGGTGACCGAGGTGCCGGGCCGGTCCGGGTCGGTGTCGAACAGCCCGGCCAGGTCCCAGCCCCGGTCGGCGGGGAACGCGGAGGTGGCGTCCGTGCCGTCGGCGATCAGCCGCCAGAGCTCCTCCGGTGAGGAGACGTCGTCCACGGCTCCCGGGTAGCGGCAGGCCATGGCGACGATGGCCACCGGTTCGTCGGGCTGCGGTGTGTCGCCGGGTGTGCCTGGCCCGGCCCCGCGCAGCGCCGGGGTCGGGGCGCCGAGCAGCGCGCCGTGCAGGAACTCGGCCACCGCGTCCGGCGTCGGGCGGTCGAACACCAGGGTCGCGGGCAGCTGCAGGCCGGTCACCGCGCCGAGCCGGTCGCGCAGCAGGACGCCCTGCAGGGAGCTGACTCCCAGATCGGTGAAGGCCTGGCCGGGCTCCGGCTCGGAGTCCCCGTCGCCGCGGAGTTCGGCCATGACGAGGTTCAGCACGGCACGGCGCCGCTCCGGGGCCGGCAGCGCGAGCAACCGGGCCCGCAGAACGGCGGAGGCGTCCTCCTGCTCGCTGACGAGCGCCTCGGCCAACTGCCCGGCGAGTACCGCCCGTTGGATCTTGCCGGAGGATGTGCGGGGCAGCGAACCGCTCAGTCGGATCTCGTCCGGCACCTTGAACGCGGACAGCCGCTCCCGGCACGCGGCCCGCAGCGGCGCGAGGTCGACTCCGTCCGGCCCGGGGACGACGAACGCCACCGGAACCTCCCCGAGCACGTCGTGCGGCCTGCCCACGACCGCCGCGTCGGCGACACCGGGGCACGCCAGGAGCACCTGCTCCACCTCGACCGGGTTGACGTTCTGCCCGCCGCGGATGATCAGGTCGCCCACCCGGCCGGTGACCCGCAGCCCACCGCCCGGCTCGCGGCGGCCGAGGTCACCGGTCCGGTACCAGCCGTCCCGGAGGACCTGCGCCGTGCTGTCGGGGCGCCCGTGGTAACCGATCATCACGCCGGGGCCGCGCACCCAGATCTCGCCCTCGTCGCCGTCTGCGGAGCCGGCACCGGAGAGCGGATCGGTCACCCGGACCTCGACTCCGGGCACCGGCTGCGGCACGCGCTGCGGACCCGGCACCTCGAGTCGGTCGACCGCGATCTTGCCGGAGGTCTCGGTGGAACCGTAGCCGTCCAGCAGCGGCGCGCCCAGCAACTCCTCTACGGAGGAGCGCAGTTCCGCCGGGCAAGGCGCTCCGGCGGTGACGCACAACCGCAGCCCGCGCGGCGGCCGCGGCGCCTCGCGCAGTGCGCTCACCAGCAGGTGGTAGGTGGCCGGTACCCCGCCCAGCATCGTGAACGGCCCTTGCAGCGGCTGCTGTTCGAGTACCTCCAGCACGTCCACGCCGCGGTCCAGGAGGTAGGCGCTCGCCCCCGTGGCGACGACCCCGAGGATGCACAGCGAGTGCGCGTAGGCGTGGTGCATCGGCAACGGCCACAGCAGCCGGTCCTCCTCGGACATGCCGAAGAGCGGTGCATAGGCGGCGGCGGTCGACCACAGCACGGCCCTCTGGCTCGTCACCACGCCTTTGCGCTCGCCGGTGGTGCCCGAGGTGTAGAGGATCCAGGCGGGTTCGTCCAGGCCGAGGCCGTCGTAAGGCGGGCGGCCCGGATCCGTCCCGGCGAGTTCCTCGTACGAGACCGCGCCCGGGGGCGCTCCGGGCGGCAGCGCCTGCGCACCTACGACGACCACCACCGGCGGCGACTTCGGTCCTGTCGCCACCCGCGCCAGGCGCTCCAGCAGCGAGGCCTCGACCACGATCGCCACCGCGCCGCTGTCGCCGAGGACATGGGCCAACTCGGCGTCGGCCACCCCAGGATCCAGTGGCACCCCAACGGCCCCCGCGCGCACGGCAGCCAGGCAACTCTCGGCCATTTCGACGCGGTTGGACAGGCAGAACACCACCCGGTCACCGCGGCGCACGCCCAGCCGTGCCAGATGCCCCGCGATCCGCGCCGTCCGCCGATCCAGCTGCTCCCAGGTCACGCCCCTACGTGCGTCCCGGAAGGCGGTCCTCTCCCCCGCGCGTGCCGCATGCGCCTGGACGGCCTCGACCGACGGACGGACCAGTTCCCCGCGAACCCCCGTCATTCCCACCCCTCTTGTACGTCCGCCCCCCGACGCCCATCGACTATAGGGTCGCGAACCGCTCTCGGCCGTCAGCTCCGAGCCGCGTCGCGCGCGCCGCCGAACGGGTGACGGCTCACCGGGTGAACTCTGCCGAGGAGACGGCACGTCGTCGGGCGCGCCCGACTCCGGCCGACGCCCCTCTCCGGCACGGCGTACCGCAGCGGCGACACTGCCGAGGGCTTTGTCAACACGGCTGAGCGGGGATGACGGCGCTCGCGGGCGGGGGTGAGCGGGCCGCGATACAGGAGAGTCATGAGCCGGTCCCGAACAGCGTCCTACGCGTCCTCCGCCCTCCTCGCGGCCGCCTGTGTCCTCGCCGGTCCCGCGACGGCGCCGGCGGCGCCGAGCGCCGAAGCCCTGCGCTCCGAAGCCCTCGATTACGTGGCTCTCGGTGACTCCTATTCGGCCGGTGTCGGAGCCGGGAGCTACTTCACCTCCGCCTCGAACTGTCTGCGCAGCGGCCGGGCGTACCCGGTCCTGTGGGCCGCGGCCCATGCGCCGGCGTCGTTCAGTTTCACGGCGTGCAACGGGGCCCGCACGAGCGATGTCATGTCGAGCCAGCTCGGCCCGCTGAGTCCCCGCACCGACCTGGTCAGCATCACCGTCGGCGGCAGCGACTCGGGCTTCTCCGGCGTGATGGCGACCTGCGTACTGCCCGGCACCGAGGCATGCTTCTCCGCCGTCGCCAAGGCACGGACCTTCATGGACGGGACCCTCCCGGGCAACCTGGACCGTCTCTACTCGGCCATCCGCGGCAAGGCACCCGCCGCGCACGTCGTCGTGCTCGGCTATCCGCACCTCTACCAGGTCCACGGCACCTGTTCGGGCGGCCTCGCGGACGCGGAGAGGTCGGCGCTCAACGAGGCCGTGGACCAGCTCAACAGGGTGATCGCCGAGCGCGCCCTCGGCCACGGGTTCGCTTTCGCCGACCCCCGGGCCGCCTTCGCCGGGCACGAGATCTGCTCGTCCACCCCCTGGCTGCACAGCGTCGACTGGCTGGATCTGACCGAGTCGTACCACCCCACGGCACCCGGGCAGTCGCTGGGCTACCTCCCCCTGCTCACCGGCGCGGCCTGATCTCCCCATACATCGGATGTGTCAGGGACTCACGACCGTCCAGGCGGTTGACAGGCACATGCGGTACTTCTAGGTTCCGCCATACACCCGATGTTTCGACGATCCGTCAGCCCGGGAGGACGACGATGACCACGCAGCCGGAGAAGCGCTCGCCGGTACCCCGCAGAGCCGTACTCGGCACCGCGCTGGGCGGAGCGGCAACGGTGGCCCTGCCCGGTCCGGCCCACGCCGAGTTACCCGCACAGGCGACGGGATCCCGCAGCCCCGGTCCGGCGGACGGGGCCGCCAGGCGCCCATGGCGACTGCGCGACACCATGACGACCGACGACGCCTGGGAAGGGTTCCTGCGCGGTCAGGACCTGCTGTGGAGCAGGATGCCGACCCTCTGGCACGAGGGTCCGTTCCTCGGGGACGGGCTGCTCGGCAGCATGGTCTACCAGGAGCCGGGCGCCAACCAGGTCCGCTTCACCGTCCAGCACGGCCGCGTCCAGGACCACCGGCCCGAGTTCGGCAGCGGCTGGGGTACCTGCCGCCTCCCGGTCGGGCATCTCACGCTCGAACCGGTCGGCACGATCAGCGCCGTCGACTGGCGGCTGAGCCTGTGGAACGCCGAACTCACCGGCACCGTCACCACCACCGCGGGAAGGCTCACCCTCTCCGCCCTCGTCCACGACGAGGTCCTGGCCGTCCGGGTGCGGGCCGACGGCGGCGAGCGGGTCACCTGGACCTTCCACCCCGAAGAGGCCGTCAGCCCCCGTCGCATCAGCGAGGCACCGCCCGCCGGCTACACCGCCAACCCGCCCTGGACCACACGGACCGCCGCCGACGGCACCGAGCAGGTGCTCCAGCAGCTCAACGGCGGGGGCCAGACCGCCACCGCGTACCGCCGCACCGGGGATGACCTGCTGCTGAGCGTCGGACACAGCTCGCCCTCCGACACCGCCGCCGAGGCCGCCTCGCTGCGCAACCTCCGACGTGTGACGTCGTACGGCGACCTCAGGCGGCGGCACCTCCGGTGGTGGCACGGGTTCTACCGGAAGAGCTTCGTCTCGTTCCCGGACCAGCGGCTGCAGAGTTTCCACTGGATCCAGCTCTACAAGGTCGCCTCCGCCAGCCGCGCGGGCGGCCCCGTCATGGCCACCTCCGGTCCCTGGCTGGAGCCGACCCCCTGGCCCGCGGTCTGGTGGAACCTCAACGTCCAGCTGGAGTACTGGCTCATCCATGGCTTCAACCACCCGGAACTCGACGCCCTCGCCACCACGCTGCGGCAGAGCCAGGAACAGTTCATCGCCAACGTGCCCGCCGCCTACCGCGCGGACAGCTCCGGTGTCGGCCGCAGTTCCGACATGTTCGCCAACCGCGGCGTGGGCGTGCCGGGCAGCGGCGCCGAGACCGGTGACCTCACCTGGGCGCTGCACAACGCGTGGCTGTCCTACCGGCACTCCATGGACGAGGCCCTGCTGCGCGACACGATCTTCCCGGTGCTGCGCCGGGCCATCAACTACTACCTGCACTTCCTCACCCCGGGCAGCGACGGCAGGCTCCACCTGCCGAGCACGCTCTCGCCCGAGTACCCCGTCGTGCCGCCGCAGGACACCAACTACGACCTGGCCCTGATCCGCTGGGGCTGCCGGACGCTGATCGAGTCCGCCCAACTGATCGGCATCGACGACGAGTCGCTTCCGCGCTGGCAGGAGGTGCTGGCCAGGCTCACGCCTTACCCGGTCGACGACAACGGCTTCATGATCGGCGCGGACACGCCGTACGCCCAGTCGCACCGGCACTACTCGCACCTGCTGATGGTGTATCCGCTGTACCTCGTCAACTGGGACCAGCCCGGGAGCCGCGACCTGATCGCGAAGTCGGTGGCCCGCTGGCACGCGCTGACCGGCGCCCACCGGGGCTACAGCTACACCGGGGCCGCCTCGATGTACGCGATGACCGGCGACGGCGACACCGCGATCACCTATCTGCGCAAGTTCTTCGACCCCACGACCCGCTTCCCCTGCCGCGCCAACACGCACTACACCGAGGCCGGTCCGGTCATCGAGACCCCGCTGTCCGCCTCGCAGTCCCTGCACGACATGTTCTGCCAGAGCTGGGGCGGCGTGGTCCGGGTGTTCCCGGCCGTCCCGTCCGCCTGGGCGGACGTCACCCTGCACAACTTCCGCACCCAGGGCGCCTTCCTGGTCAGCGCCGTACGGAAGGCGGGGGCGACCCGCTTCGTCCGGATCAGGAGCCTGGCGGGTGAACCGCTCAAGCTGCGGCACGGCCTCAGCGGCACCCTCACGGTACTGCTGGACGACGGTACCCCGGCCCACACCCAGGACCTCGGCGACGGCACCCTCGCCATCGACCTGGCCCGGGGTCGCGAAGTGCTCGTCCACTCCGGTCCCCGACCCGAACTCGTCATCGCGCCCGTCGCCGGCAGCGAGCCGGGGCCCGCGTGGGGACTGCCGTAGCAGCTTCCGGCGCAGGTACGGCTCCCGACGTCAACTGTGCACAGGACGGATGCACCGTCGAGGGAATCTCCCTGCGCCACGGACTGCCAGGCCGTTTCGTCTGTCAGGCTGCCGCCGAGCGCCCTTCTTCACGAGTCCGGGCCAGGTTCAGTGCAGGAGGCAGCGACCCTTGATCGCCGGTGAAGACCCCCTCGGCTGGGACACCACCGCCGCAGCCGACGCCTACCGGGACCGTGACATGCGGCTGGCCGAGAAGCTGATCTTCCCGGCGGTGCTGCAGCGACTCGGCCGCAGCCCGGGCCCGGACCGGCTGGTGCTGGACGTCGGGTGCGGCACCGGTGCGATCGCGGCGCAGCTCGCCGGCGGCGGGGAGTGGACAGTCCAGGCGCTCGACCCGTCGGCGGACATGCTGGAGATCGCCCGCGCCGACCGCCCACACCCTCGTATCTCCTACCGGCTGTTCGACGGCCGTGCCCTGCCCTGGCTCGCCGACGACAGCGTCGACGGTGCCGTGTGCGGCCTGGTGTACTGCACCGACCCCGACGACGACCGGCTGGCCGCCCTCACCGCCGAGCTCCACCGTGTCCTGCGGCCCGGTGCCCCGTATCTCCTCGCCGACCTCAACCCCGCGGCGACCGGCGTGGATTTCTCCACCCTGCGTCACGGCGAACCAGGAGCCGTGTACGCCGACGGCGACACCGTGCCCACGCTGCTCCGGCTGCGCGACGGCACCACGATGACCGGCGTCACCCACTACCGCTCCCTCGATCGCTACCGGTCCTTCCTGACCGTGGCCGGCTTCCCCTCCCCCACCGTGGACCTGCCCACGCTCCCCGTCGACGCAGCCCGGGAAGACAATCCGGCGGAGACCAGGACCGCGCCATACATGATCTTGACGACGCACGCCTGAGGGAGCGTGGCGGTGCGAGCAGCCCTCCCGCCACCGCTCGCTGTGTGCGCACACGCGGGCACGTGACGTGAAGGGAGGGGCGCTGCGGTCGTTCAAGGATGATGGCGCGTTGGAGCCGAGGTTAGATGGGTCTATGGACCGGCGGCCCCGGCGTCTGCGGTCCTGGCAGGGGTTGCGCACCGTCTCCGGCCAGGTCTTCATCCTGCAGGTCTTCATCATCGTGGTCCTGGTGGCGGCTGCCGTCGTCGCCCTGCTGCTGCAGTCCCGGACGGACGCCGAGCGCGAGGCCCGCAACCGCACACTGGCGGTGGCCTCGGCCGTCGCCTCGTCCCCGTCGGTACGACAGGCCCTGGAAGGCCCGCACCCCACCGCCGCGCTCCAGCCGCAGGCCGAGGAGGTCCGCAAACGCGCCAAGGTGGACTTCATCGTGGTGATGAGTCCGCAGGGCATTCGCTACACCCATCCGAATCCGGCACGGATCGGCGAGCACTACATCGGCAGCATCGCGGCGGCGCAGCACGGTGGCATCGTCACCGAGACCACCATGGGCACGCTGGGCCGCTCGGTGCGGACCGTCGTCCCGGTCACCTCGTCCGACGGGAAGGTCATCGGTCTCGTCTCCGCCGGCATCACCATCAAGCAGGTGAGCGGGGCGGCGGACCGGCAGGTACCGCTCGTGCTGGCCGCGACCGGGGTGGTGCTCCTGGCGGCCACCGGCGGAACCGCGCTGATCAGCAGGCGGCTGCGCCGTCAGACACACGGTCTCGGTCCCGTGCAGATGACCCGCATGTACGAGCACCACGACGCCGTCCTGCACGCGGTGCGCGAAGGTGTTCTGATCGTCGATACGCAAGGCACTCTGCTCCTGGCCAACGACGAGGCACGACGCCTGCTCGGGCTCGCGGCGGACGTGGAGGGCCGGCCCGTCGAGGGTCTGGGACTCGAACCGAGCGCGGAGCGGCTGCTGCTGTCCGGTACCGCGACCACGGACCGGGTGATCAGGGTCGGCGACCGGCTGCTGGCGATCAGCCAGCGCCCCATGGCGCAGCAGCCCGGTCTGGGGGGCGCGGTCGCGACTTTGCGGGACACGACGGAGCTCAGCGCACTGATGGGCCGCGTGGAGGATGTACAGGAACGGCTCAAGCTGCTGTACGACGCCGGCATCCGCATCGGCACGACGCTCAACGTGACCCGCACGGCCGAGGAACTGGCCGAACTGGCCGTGCCCAGGTTCGCCGACTACGTCACCGTCGACCTGGCCGACGCCGTCCTGCGTGGTGAGGAACCGAACCTGGCGAACATGGCGGAGTTGCGGCGTGTCGCCCTGCACGGCACCCGGGAGGACACACCGCTGTATCCGCCCGGTCACCTCATCCACTTCGACGCCTCCACGCCGCAGGGCTCCGGATTCGGTTCCGGGCGGATGGTGCTGGAGGCCGACATGGCGGCGTTCTCCGGCTGGCAGGTCCAGGCCCCCGACCGGGCTCGCCGGCTGGTGGCCTATGGCATTCACTCCATGATCGCGGCTCCGCTGCGGGCGCGCGGGGTGATTCTCGGCGTGGCCACCTTCTGGCGTTCGAAGGAGCCCGCGCCCTTCGGCCAGGAAGACCTCTCGGTGGCGGAGGAGCTGGTCGCCCGTGCCGCGGTGAGCATCGACAACGCCCGTCGTTTCACCCGGGAGCACGCCATGGCCGTCGCGCTGCAGCGCAGTCTTCTGCCGCACGCGCTGCCCGAGCAGAGCGCCGTCGAGGTGGCCCACCGCTATCTGCCGGCCGAGGCGGGGCTCGGTGGTGTCGGCGGCGACTGGTTCGACGTCATCCCCCTGCCGGGAGCCCGCGTCGCGTTCGTGGTGGGCGACGTCGTCGGGCACGGTCTACACGCCGCCGCCACCATGGGGCAACTGCGCACCGCCGTCCACAACTTCTCCACGCTCGACCTGCCGCCCGACGAGTTGCTCTGGTATCTGGACGAACTCGTCACCCGCATCGACCAGGACCGGGACGACGAGAGCAGCGACGCGCCGACGCTCACGGGTGCCACGTGCCTGTACGCGATCTACGACCCGGTGTCGGGGCTGTGCACGATGGCCAGAGCCGGTCATCTGGACCCCCTGATCGTGTACCCGGACGGCCGCGCGGACCTGGCCGGGGTGCCGACCGGCCCCCCGCTGGGGCTGGGCGGGCTGCCCTACGAGAAGGCGGAGATACACCTGCCCGCGAGCAGCGCCCTCGTGATGTACACCAACGGGCTGATCGAGGAGCGGCAGCGTGACATCGACGAGGGGATCGAGCAGCTGCGCTGCGCCATCGCACACGCCGGACGGACACCGGAAGAGATGTGCCAGGCCGTGATGGACGCGCTGCTGCCCACGGCACCACGCGACGACGTGGCCCTGCTGGTCGCCCGCACCCGGCTGCTCGACAGCGACCGTACCGCGGTGTGGGACGTGCCCTCCGATCCCTCGGCCGTCGCCGGTGTACGGGCCTGCGCCGGCCGGCTGCTGCACACATGGGGTCTGGACGAGGAGGCGTTCACCCTGGAACTGATCCTCAGCGAGCTGGTCACCAACGCCATCCGGCACGCGACCGGCCCGATCAGCGTGCGTCTGATCCGCGACCGCACCCTCATCTGCGAAGTGTCCGACGGGAGCAGCGTCTCCCCGCACCTGCGGCGGGCCACCACCATGGACGAGGGCGGCCGCGGCCTCTTCCTCGTGGCCCAGTTCGCCGACCGCTGGGGCACGCGCTACACGCCGGACGGCAAGGTCATCTGGACCGAACAACAGCTGCCCGTATAGCCCTGGCGGCCACGGTCGACTCCGTCGGCCCGGGTCGTGGGCCGCGCTGCCGGCTGCAGCATCGCCTCCGTGAACGACGCGGCCGGGGCGCACCACAGCGCCCCGGCCTCCACCGGGTGCTCAGATCGGGAAGTGCGCGTGACCGCGGACCTGGGCGGTGACCCAGCGGGTGTCGGTGAACGCCTCGACGCCGGCCTGACCGCCGAAGCGGCCGTAGCCGGAGTCCTTCACGCCTCCGAAGGGGGCCTGGGGCTCGTCGGCGATGGACTGGTCGTTGACGTGGACGATCCCGGTGCGCAGGCGGGCGGCCACGTCGAGCCCTGCGGCCAGATCCTCGGTGATGACGCCGGCGGTCAGCCCGTAGGGAGTGTCGTTGGCCAGCGCCACGGCTTCGTCCGGGCTGTCGACGACGTGGACGACGGTGACGGGGCCGAAGGTCTCGTCGTAGTAGATCTTCATGTCCTTGGTGACCCCGGTGAGCACCACCGGACGGATCAGGGTGTCCGGTCCTTCGGGCGTACCGGTGCCCGCCGCGAGGGTCGCGCCCCGGGCGACCGCGTCGGCGACGAGTGCCGTGATGCGCTGTGCGGCCCGGGAGTTGACGACGGGGCCGACGGCGACGGCGGGGTCGGCCGGGTCGCCGCAGTTCAGCTCGGTCACCCGGGCGGCGAGCTTGGCGGTGAACGCCTCCGCGCGGGAGCGGTGCACGATGAGGCGGTCGAGGCACATGCAGATCTGGCCGGAGTTCATGAAGGAGCCGAACACGGCCGCGTCGACGGCGTAGTCGAGATCGGCGTCCTCCAGGACCACCAGGGCGTTCTTGCCGCCGAGTTCGAGGACCGCGGGCTTGAGGTGCTGAGCGGCCTGGACCCCGATGGCACGGCCCACCTCGGTGGAGCCGGTGAAGTTGACCATGCGTACGCGTTCGTCGGCGACGAGTGCGGAGACGACGTCGGCGGCGTCCGCGCGGTCGTTGGTGATGACGTTGAGCACCCCCGCGGGCAGCCCGGCCTCGCGCAGTATGTCGGCGATGAGCAGGCCGCACGCGATGGGGGCGTCCTCGCTGGGCTTCATGACGACCGTGTTGCCGACGGCGAGCGGCAGCGCGACCGCGCGTACGCCCAGGATGACCGGGGCGTTCCACGGTGAGACGGCGGCGACGACGCCCTTGGGCACGCGCACTTGGGTGGAGATCACCCCGTCGGCGTTGGTGGCGAGTACGTGTCCGGCCGGCCGGCTGACGGCGGCCGCCGCCTCCAGCAGGATGTCGGCACCGAGGCGGGTGTTGAAAGCGGCCCAGGGTGCGGTGGCGCCGACCTCCTGCGCCATGATCCGCACGATCTCGTCGGTGCGGCCGACCATCAGTTCGGCCGCCTTGAGGAAGATCTGCCGGCGTGTGGCGGGCTTGGTGGCGGCCCACCGCCCGAAGGCCGCGTCGGCGGCGTCCACCGCGCGGCGCACGTCATGGACGGTGCCGGCGGCGACCTTCGCGTGGACGTCCCCCGTCCAGGGGTTGATGTCGGGAGTCGTCCGGGCGGAGGAAGCGGGCACCTCGGTGCCGTCGATGATCAGGCCGCGCATGGCGGGCATGTGCTGCTCCAGGGTGAAGGGGGTGGGGTGGTCAGGTGGTGGCGGGCTGGGCGGGGGCCGGTCGGCCGGTGCGCAGGGTGCGGTGGGCCAGGCCTGTGAGGAGACCGGCGACGAGAGGTGAGAGCAGGTAGGTCCCCAGGTGCGTGTACTCGCCGGAGAGCAGCGCCGGCCCGAATGCACGGGCCGGATTGATGCCGGCGCCGGTGACCGTGCCGAGCGAGGCGATGACGAGGCCCGCGCCGACGGCGATGACCGCCGGGATCAGGGCGTGCAGCCGGGGGCGGCCCATCACCACGGCCACGGCGGCGAGTACGGCGATCAGCGCCGCTGTCTCGATCAGGAACAACGCCGTCGTGCCGGTCCCGGGGGCGGGCGCCACCAGGGCGTAGTGGATGCGCAGGACGGGGTCGCCCCACACGAGGCGGGCCAGGGCGGGGCCGCTGACCGAACCGGCCAGCTGCGCCGCGACGTAGGGCAGGACCGCACGGCCGGGAAACAGGCCGTCGGCCCACAGGAAGACGGTCACTCCGGGGTTGAAGTGGCCGCCGGAGGCACGTCCGGTCGGGGCGTACATGAGCGCGGCGAGCAGCAGCGCCACCACGGCACCGGCCGTGCCGAGCATGAGGTGGGCGTCTCTGATCGCCAGGGGCGAGTCCGGCAGCGCGAGCAGGCGCACCAGGCTGACCACGCCGAACAGGAGCACGGTCGTCGACAGGAACTCGTAACCAGCGTGACGGGCGAGGTCCGCGCGGCTCGGGACGGAAGAACTCATGGCTGTCCTCAGGGTTGGGGCCGGGCCGGTGATGTCCCGCAGGGCCAGGCGACCTGATTTTTTTCGCTGAATGAACTTTTGTTCGGTCTGCGTGAAACCAGAGTCTGCGGTGTGTGCGCGGCGCTGTCAACGCTCGGTAGCGTTCTCCCGTCAGGGATCACGACGAGGAGCACGGGAGCTGGGCCGGCGATGGCAGGACGCGCGAGGGCGACGACCGGTGGCGCCGCGGAGGCGGGGTCCGGCGCGGAGTCGGAGGGCCCGCTGGCGCGGGGCCTGGCCGTACTGAAGGCCGTCGCGGAGGCCGACGGGGCGGTGCGCCCGGCCGACCTCGCCAGATCGACGGGCCTGGCACGCTCGGCCGTGGACCGGTTGGCCGCGACACTGACCCACCTGGGCCATCTGCGCCTGGTGGACCGCGATCTCCTGGCCGCCCCCCGGCTGATGGAGTTCGGCAACGCCTACCTGCGCGCAGCAGGCCTGCCCGACCGGGTCCAGCCTCATCTGGACGAACTGGCCCGCACCCTGGACGAATCCGTGTCGCTGATCGCGGCGGACGGCTGCGACATGCGCATCGTCGCTCGCGCGATCCCTCAGGACCGGGTGATTCCGCTGGGGTTCCGGGTCGGTGACCTGCTGCCCGCGGACCGCTGCGCGGCCGGTGCCGTACTCGCCGGCGACTGGGGACCCGAGCAGCACGCGGCCTGGCGGGCACACCGCGCCACCGACCCGCTCGACACCGGCTACCCGGCCCTGCCGCCACGCTTCGCGCGTCTCGAACAGAAGGCTGCGGAGGCGGACTTCGCCGCCTGGATCTCCGACTCGGCCGAACAGGGCTGGGCCCTGGACGACCAGATCGCCGCACCGGGCCTGGTCGCGCTGTCCGTCCCGGTTCCCGGACAGGACGGCGGGCCTCGGTACGCGCTGAGCGTCCTCGCCCACACCAGCCGCTTCGGCGCCGAGGCGCTGCGCACACACGCCCTGGCCCATCTCGCCCGGGCGGCACGGGAGATGGGTGACGCGCTCGGCGCCGACCGTCCTGCAGCCGACGGCCTGGCGCCGTCCCCTTACGCCGACGCCAAGACGGAACTGGGGCCCCTGTTCCTGCAGGCGCTGGCTCGCGGACTCGCTGTGCTCACCGCGCTCGGCGGGGCTCGCGGCGGCCTCACCCTCAACGCAGCCGCGGAGGCCGCGGGCCTGTCCTACCAGAGCACACGCCGCAACCTGCTCACCCTGCAGCACCTGGGCTACGCCGAGCAGCGCGGGCGACACTACCTTCCGGCCCCGCGCACCCTGGGCCTCGGCTACGCCCGGCTGTCAGGTCTCGGCCTGGCCGACATCGCGCAGCCGCATCTGGCCGAACTCGCCACCCGCGTCCACGAGTCCGCCTCCGTCGCCGTACTCGACGGAACGGAGGTGCGGTACCTCGCCCGCTCCGCCACCCAGCAGGTCACGAGCGTCAGCATCCACCCGGGAGCCCGACTGCCCGCCTACGCCACCTCCATGGGTCGCGTGCTCCTGGCCGACCTTCCCCGGCCGGACCAGGAGCAGCTGCTCGCCGCACTGCCTCCCCGACCGCTGACCCCCTTCACCCGCACGTCACCCATGGATCTCGCCCAAGTCCTCACCCAGGCACGGCAGGACGGATACGCCATGGTCGAGCAGGAGCTGGAGCTGGGACTTCGTTCCATGGCGGTGCCCCTGCACGACGTGCGCGGCAGGGCCGTGGCCGCGCTGAACGTCGCTCTGCACGCGGGACCGGAGACATCCGAGCAGTCACGTGAGCGCCTGCTGCCGCACCTGATCGCCACCGCCCGGGGGGTGGAGGCCGATGTGGCCGCGGTCTTCGCGTTCGGGCCGGTACGCAGCGACTGACACGGCCCAAAGCCCTCTCCTGCCCGGCGGCTAGCGGACGGCCACCGCGGGTGGACGTTCCCGAAGTGCGCCGTATCCGATGAAGTACGCGGGCAGGCGCCGCATCCAGCGCGATCCGGCGACCCGGCGTGCGAGGCGCTGGGCCCGCTCCGGGCTGCCGAGAGGCGGACGGCCCTGCAGGACGGGAGCGATGAAGAGGGCGTGGGCCGTGCGCTGGAGTGCCTGGGTGACGACCGTGGTGGGAAGGCGCCGGCGCTGCACACCGCGTACGTCGCGCAGGCCCACGGTCCCACTGCGCAGTGGCTCGGCCAGATAGCGGGCGGCGGCAACCGCGTCCTGGACGGCGAGGTTGATCCCGATGCCGAAGACCGGGGACATCGCGTGCGCGGCGTCGCCGATGCACAGCAGCCCCGGACGGTGCCAGCGCCGCAGCCGGTCCAGGCGTACATCCAGGAGCTTGACCTCGTCCCACGAGCTCAGGGCGTGCGAGCGGTCGGCGATCCACGGGACGGCGTCGGCGAACTGGGCCAGGAAGCGGTCCAGGCCCGCGGCACGGCGTTGCGCGTCGGTGCCCTTCGCAATGAGTCCGGCGCACTGCCAGTACTCGCCGCGGTCGATCATCGCGGTCAGGAAGCGGTCCCCGGCACCGCCGACGAGTCCGCGCGGGTCGCCCTCCTTCCGTGGCAGGCGGAACCACCAGGCGTCCATCGGGCAGGTGAAGCTGCGCAGTCCCAGTTCCGGCCGGGAGCGCGCCAGTGATCCGCGGCCGTCACAGGCGACGGTCAGGACAGCCCGCAACTCACCGGTAAGGCCGTCGGCGGTGCGGTAGCGCACCCCGGTGACCCGTCCGGACTCGATCAGGAAGGAGGTCGCCTCGGTGTTCATCCTCAGCCGGAAGCACGGCTCGCGCCGGGCCTCGTCCGCGAGCAGGTCCAACAGGTCCCACTGGGGCACCATCGCCACGTAGTTGTACGGTCCGCGCAGCACCGTGAGGTCGGCGACGGTGACCGTCGAGCGGCCGGCTCCGACCGGCAGCTGGACGGTGTTCACCCGGCGCTGCGGCAGCTGGGCGAAGCGTTCGGCCAGCCCCAAGTCGTCCAGAAGGGCGAGGGTGGAGGGGTGGACGGTGTCGCCGCGGAAGTCGCGCAGGAAGTCGCCGTGCTTCTCCAGGACCGTCACCGCGACGCCGGCCCGGGCCAGCAGCAGGGCGAGCACCATGCCCGCAGGACCGCCTCCCACTACACAGCACGTGGTCTGTTCCATTGCAGTCCTGCCCTTCACGATCACGAGAGCAGTAATTCATCAGTCGATGAATACTATACTCCTCGCCGCGTCGGCAGACGTCGGAAGCGGCTCGCGACAAGCGCCGGTCGACGCCCGGAAAGCACTTGCTTCGAGCGCACTCGAACGATCTAGCGTGACGGGCATGAGTAACGCCATCGAACAGATCCGCAAGGTACGGCTGGGCAACGGCGGCCCCCTCGTGGGCGTGCAGGGCTTCGGCGCCATGGGCATCAGCGATGCGTACGGCGTGACGGACGTCGCGGCGGCCCGCGACACCCTGGAGGCCACGCTCGAGGCGGGTGTCACCCTCATCGACACCGCCGACATGTACGGCTCCGGCGCCAACGAGGAGTTCCTCGCGCCGTTCGTGGCCGCGCACCGCGACGAGATCACTCTGGCCACCAAGTTCGGCGTCGAGCGCCGCGCCGACGACCCGCGCTACCGCGGTGTCCGCAACGATCCCGGCTACGTGAAGAGCGCGGTCGAGGCGAGCCTGCGCCGCCTGAACGTCGAAGTCGTCGACCTGTACTACATGCACCGGCGCGACCCCGCCGTCCCGCTCGCCGAGTCCGTCGGCGCCATGGCGGAACTGGTGCGGGAGGGCAAGGTCAAGCACCTCGGCCTGAGCGAGGTCACCGGCGCCGAGCTGCGTGAGGCACACGCCGTGCACCCGATCACCGCGCTGCAGTCGGAGTGGTCGGTCTTCAGCCGGGACGTCGAGCGGAGCGCGGTGGGCGCGGCCGCCGACCTGGGGGTCGCGTTCGTTCCGTACTCGCCCCTGGGCCGGGGGTTCCTGACCGGTGCCTTCGTCGACGCGGGCACGGATCTCTCCAGCAGCGACTTCCGGCAGTACCAGCCGCGCTTCACCGGCGACAACGCCAAGGCGAACGCCGCCCTCCTGGAGCCCCTGCGTCGGATCGCGGCCTACCACGGCGCCACCACCGCGCAGATCGCCCTCGCGTGGGTGCACCAGCGGGCCCAGGTGCACGGCCTGACCGTCGTGCCGATCCCCGGGACCCGCAAGCGCGGCCGCCTTCTGGAAAACGCCGCGGCCACTCGGATCACGCCGACCGCCGACGAACTGGCGCTGCTGGAGCCGATCGCCGGCCAGGTCGCGGGCGACCGCTACCCGGACATGTCGTTCACCTCCGTGGGGCGGGAGGCCTAGGCCCTTTCGTTCGAGGTCGCGCCGGGGGCTGCGGGGTGGGTCCGTTGCAGCCGGGGCCGGTGGTGGGGTTGTGGCAGACGTTGATGCCGGGGCCGCCGTCGTCGGTGTGGGTGCCGGCGTTGCCGTCGAGGGTGTCGCGGAGTTCCGTTCCCCGGTACCGGTCCGCGAAGGTGCAGCGGGTATGCGGACGGCATCGACAAGATTTTTGAGCGGACCCTGGCACATGTCGGCACATCTCCATACGGGTTGACCGGACAGGATGGAGGCCTGGCCGACCTGGAGCGGGCTCGTGGCTTCGCCGTCCCCGACGAAGCCGTCGGACCGCCGCCCGGTGTCGGTGGTGCGCGCTCTTCACCGGGGCGACGACTCCTCAGCACGAAGGAAATCGATGACTCTCCGCGAGATCAAGCCCGGCAACCGTGGCTTCCTCTACGTCAACTCCCACCCCGAGGGCTGCGCTGCCGTCGTCGACGAGTTGTGGCGGCGCACGCCGGCACCCACCGGCCCGGCCGACGCGGCGGGGCCGGTCGCCCTGATCATCGGCTCCAGCGCCGGCTACGGCCTCGCCGCCACCGTCGCCGCGTTGCGCACCTACGGTATGCGCGGAATCGGCATCGCCTTCGAGGCCCCCGAGACCGAGCGCCGTACCGCCTCCGGAGGCTGGTACCGGACGGCCCGCACCGCAGCACTCGCCGGACCGGACAGCGATTTCGCCTTCCTCAACGCCGACGCCTTCTCCGTCGCGGCCAAGGAGCAGGCACTGGACCACCTCGCTGCCCGGTACGGCCGGGTCGACTACCTCGTCTACAGCGTCGCCGCGCCCCGCCGCACCGACCCGGTCACCGGCGAGGTCCACCGCTCGGTGATCAAGCCCCTGGGGTCCGCCTTCCGGGCCAAGACCTTGCAGTTCGACGGCGACACCCCACTCGTCGGTGCCCTGGAACTCGAGCCCGCCGTCGACGCGGAACGCGACGCGACGGTGCAGGTCATGGGCGGCGCCGACTGGAAGTTGTGGATCGACGCCCTGGCGGACCGTGGCCTCGTCCACCACGGCTTCCACACGGTGGCGCTCTCGTACGTGGGCTCCGACCTGACCGCACCGATCTACCGGGCCGGCACCATCGGCGCGGCCAAGCAGCACCTGGAGGACACCGCGCGTCGCCTTCAGCAGGACGTGGCCCCGCTCGGCGGACAGGCCCACACCGTGGTCGCCGGCGCGGCTGTCACCCAGGCCTCGACCGCGATCCCGTCCATCGCCCTCTACACCAGCCTTCTCCGCGCCGTCCTCGGCGACGGCTTCCAGAGCACCGCCCAGCAGGCCGCCACCCTTTGGCAACAACTCACCGGCGCGGCGCCGCTCCAGCTCGACCAGGAGCAGCGGATCCGCCTGGACGGCTGGGAGATGGACGACAAGGTTCAGGACGCCGTCCATGAACGCTGGGCCGCCGCCGACACCGACACCCTGGCCGAACTCGCGGACACCGACTGGTTCCAGGCGCAGGTCGGTCAGCTCTACGGGTGGCACGTACCCGGAACCGACTACAACACCCCCGCCCAGACCACGGTTTCCTGGCCGGCCACGAGCTGAGCCGGCCGGCACGCGGTCATCTGATCCTTCCCGCTGCCGTCGCCGCAATCCACCCGCGCCGGAGGGCACTTGGCCCCGGCGCGGGTGGAAGCCCTGTGGTCACAGGGAGGCCTTGGCGGTGTCGCGTGCGGTGGGAAGCCTGCGGGAGCGGACGAGTGCCGGCAGCATGGCTGCGCCCGCAGCCACGGCGGCGGCTTGCAGAACGGCCGCCAGCGCGAGGTTCTGCGGCAGCGACACATCAGCGGGATGCGCGATCGCGACGTACAACGTGATCGGCAGTCGCCAGCCGCTCCACGCGAACAGCGAACCTGTCCCCAGCCAGCCGAGTGACAAGGGGACCCAGCGGGGCAGACGGGCGGGCCGCCGGCGGCTGAGCATCCACGTGGCGGCGGAGGCGACGAGCGCCCACAGTCCCCACACTCCAGTCAGCAGCCGTCCGCCGGCTTCCTGGTCCGCGGGATGGGCCACACCTGCCGTGCCGCCGAGCGCCCAGTAGACCCAGACGACGCCGATCACCGCCGCGATGCCGGCCGCCCACAGCGCGGGCCGTGGGCTGCGCTCGCCGTCGTCTCCGACCCGTCCCGCGAACACCTCGGGCCAACGCCGTCGAAGGTAGGCGGGCAAGGCGAGCGCGAGGCCCAGTCCCATCCCCACGAAGCTGATCTGGATCAGCGCGGCTTCCCAACCCGGCATGGCAGGACCGGAGTCCTGGTGGTGCTGCGACGCGCCGTCCGACGAGCCGAGCAGCGGGTCCAGTACGGCGTACGGCAGCAAGGGAACGAGGAACCCCGTGCCCACCCAGGCGACGAACGCCACCAGCGGTCCCGGGATCCGCATCCCCCAGGGCCGTACGAGGGCGAGGGCCACGGCGATCCCGATGGCCGCCATGCCGATGGTCACCGTGTTGAGCACCACCCATCCGGTCAGGTCGAATCCGTCACCGATGGGCAGCAGCCCCGCCACCGACCCGACCACCCATGAGATCTTGATCAACGCATAGGGCGTCATCACCAGAGCCGCCCCGTACGCCGCCAGCCGCCCCACCCGGTCCAAACGGTCCATCCGGTCCATCGAAGGTCCCCCCCTTTTTCGCCCCTTGGGAGATCCACCCTCGTCGGCGGGCTCACGCGCCGCGTCACGCGCAGGTCGTATCCCTCTCCCCCATCCGGCGGACACCGTCCTCCCGCCCATGAGCCCGGCCTCCAGAACATGCCGCCAAGTGGAGCAATCGCCGGTGTGCCGGAACCCCGCACAGGAGGCTGGACCTCTTGCAGGGTTCATGGGATCAGGAGTCCGGTGTGCGAAGGCCGCGTCAGCCGAACCGTCAGGCAAGTCGTCCACCGGCACGGCACGCCTCCTGGGCTGGTCCGGCAGCTCCGACGGCGTGGGCGTGCGGGAGCGCCGGGTGAGGCTCGGGCGTACCCGCCGGGAGCCGGAGGCCGGCATGGCCGTCCGGACCCAGCTGCCGGCGCCTCCGGCGTGGATCCGCTGGCTTCCGGCGATGTTCGTCGCGGCCCTTCTGCTGGTCGAACCGCTCACGCCCGTGGACTGGCCGGTGAGCTTCGCGCTGATCACCGTGCCGCTGCTGGCCGCCTTCGCCCAGGGGCCGCTCGTCGTCGCCGCCGTCACGGTCTTCGCGGTCCTCTTCGAAGGGGTCCTGGCCGGTACCCCTTGCTGTGCGGGCCGGTCCGTCGGTTACCTGTGGGACCGCCACTACGTGGCCTCGTACATCTGCACGATCCTGGTGGGCGCCATCGCCACGGTCCTGGCCTCCCATCGGACCCGCCGTGAACGCACGCTCGCCGACATGCGCTTCGTGGCCGAGATCGCGCAGCGCGTCCTGCTGCGGCCGGTGCCGCACCGGATCGGCAACCTTCTCCTGGAGAGCCTCTACCTCTCCGCCGCCGCGGAGGCGCGCATCGGCGGCGACCTCTACGAGGCCGTTCCCACCTCGTACGGGGTCCGGCTGCTGATCGGCGACGTCCGCGGCAAGGGTCTGCTCGCGGTCGAGACCGCCGCCACCCTGCTGGGCGCTTTCCGCGAGGCGGCGCACGACGAACCCGATCTGCCCGCCCTGGCCGACCGCGTGGAGATCAGCATGGGCCGCAGGGCGACGCTGCTCGGCGGAAGCGAGGTGGGCGAACGGTTCGTCACCGCCGTCTTCGCCGAGATCCCTGCCGACGGTCATCTCGTCCGCATCGTCAACTGCGGTCATCCGCCCCCGCTCCTCATCCGCTCCGACGAGGTGCGCGAACTGGACCGGGGGCGGTCGGCTCCGCCGCTGAACCTCGGCGTGCTGGTCGGAGAGCCGTACAACGTCGACGTCTACGACTTCCGGCCCGGCGACCAGCTCTTTCTGTACACGGACGGCATCACGGAGACCCGCGATTCCCACGGCACCTTCTATCCCCTGCTCGAGCGCCTGCGCTCCTGGGGCCCCCTTCCGCCGCGGGAGTTGATGGAACAGCTCCACCGCGACCTGCTGGCCTACAGCCACGACGGCCTCCAGGACGACACCGCGGCGCTCACCGCCTGCCTGCTCGCCGACCAGCCTGCCGCAACGCCTCCTCCGTCGGGCGCGGCGGACGGAAGCGACGGCCCGCGGTGATGCCGCCTGCGGTCCCTCCGGCGTGCACGGCAGGACGTGCGGCTACGGCCACGGTCCCCTTCAGACACCGTGGTAGCGTCCCGTCGGAGGCTCCGACGTGCCTGCCCCGGACGAGATGTGCGCCGTACCCGGCCCGCCAAGACGACGCACGCGCGGAGGCACCGTGGACACCGGCACGCACCTGATCGACTTCACCAGCGCCCCTCCCCAGGCCCGTCCGCTGGACGTGCGGTGGATCCACGGCTCGCCGTCGGCCAAGCACAACACCGACCCGGACATCCAGGTCCACGCCTATGACGAGCACACGTTCGTCCTGCGGCAGAACATGGCGGTGCACTACGAGGCGCCGTTCCTCTTCCTGCTGTGCGGCAACGAACGCGCGGTGCTGATCGACACCGGCGCCACCGGGTCCGCCGAGTTCTTCCCCCTGCGGCGGGTGGTCGACGGGCTCCTCGCGGACTGGCTCGCCCGGCACCCCCGCGACGGCTACCAACTGCTGGTGCTGCACACCCACGGGCACGGTGACCACGTCGCGGGCGACGACCAGTTCGCCGACCGCCCCGACACCACGGTGGTGGGCGCCGACCGCGCCGACGCCTGGCGGTACTTCGGGTTCGACGTGGACCCGGACGCCGTCGCCCGCGTCGACCTGGGCGGCCGGGTGCTGGAGTGTCTGGCCACCCCGGGCCATCACGAGGCGGCCGTCACGTACTACGACCCGGCCACCGGCCTCCTGCTCACCGGCGACAGCGTGTACCCCGGGCGGCTCTACATCGAGGACGTCCCCGCCTTCGCCCGCAGCATCGACCGTCTGATCGAGTTCGCCGGCCGCCGGCCCGTCACCCATGTCCTCGGCTGTCACATCGAGATGACCACCGAGCCCGGCGTAGACTACCCGGTCCGCACCACCTACCAGCCCGACGAGCCGCCGCTCCAGCTGACCCCGGCTCACCTCCGCAGGATCCGTGACGCGCTCACCGAACTCGACGCCGACCTCACCTGGCGCGCCTACTCCGACTTCGTCCTGTGCCCCCGGGCCTGAGCACGGAGCGGCCTGCAGTGGCCCTCAGGCGGCCGTAGCCTCGTCACGTCCCCTCTGGTCGCGGTGGATCGGCGTCTTCGTGCCGGTCAGGGGAACGCCTGTCCCGCCGCGTCCGGCGGCGACGATCTCCGCCACGATCGACAGGGCGGTCTCCTCCGGTGTACGGGCGCCGAGGTCGAGTCCGATCGGGGAGCGCAGCCGGGCCAGCTCCCGCTCGCTCACGCCCTCCTCCCGCAGACGCCGATCGCGTTCCTCGTGGGTGCGGCGCGAGCCCATCGCACCGACGAACGCCACCGGCATCGCGAGGGCCGCCTTCAACAGGGGTACGTCGAACTTCGCGTCGTGGGTGAGCACGCACAGGACCGTCCGCGCGTCGGTCGCGGTGCGCCGCAGATAGCGGTGCGGCCAGTCGACGACGACCTCGTCGGCCTCGGGGAAGCGGGCCCGCGTGGCGAAGACGGGGCGGGCGTCGCAGACGGTCACGTGGTAGCCGAGGAACTTGCCGGCCCGCGCCAGCGCCGAGGCGAAGTCCACCGCGCCGAAGACGATCATCCGCGGGGGCGGCATGTTCGACTCGACGAGCAAGGTGAGCCCGCCGGGACAGTGCGAACCGTCCGCGGCGACGTCCACCGTGCCGGTGCGCCCGGCCTCCAGCAGGGTCCGGGCCTCGGCCGCCGCCGTCCGGTCCAGTTGAGCGTGGTCGCCGAGACCGCCCTCGTACGTGCCGTCGGGTCGTACCAGCAGGGCCCGGCCCAGGAGTTCTTCCGGGCCGCGGACAACCCGGGCGAGGGCCGCCGGCTCGCCCCGGACAGCAGCCGACAGGGCCGAGGCCAGGACCGTACGGGCGGGCGCCTGTCCGTCCACCGGTGTGATCAGCATGTCGATCGTCCCGCCGCAGGTCAGTCCGACGACAAAGGCGTCCTCGTCGCTGTAGCCGAACCGTTCCGTGACGCTCTCGCCCGTCTCGAGCGCCTGTCGGCACAGGTCGTAGACCGCGCCCTCCACGCACCCGCCGGAGACCGAGCCGATGACGGTGCCCTCGCTGTCGACGGCGAGGGCGGCGCCGGGACCGCGCGGCGCGCTGCCGCCCACCGCCAGCACGGTGGCGACGGCGAAGTCCCGGCCCTCCTCGACCCAGCGGAACAACTCCTCCGCGATGTCAAGCACTTGGTACCCCGGCCTGGATGACGCGGTCCGGTCGGATGGGCAGGCTGCGGTGGCGTACGCCGGTCGCGTGCCACACCGCGTTGGCGATGGCGGCCGCGGCGCCCACGACACCGATCTCTCCGATGCCCTTGATCCCGACCGGATCCCTCGGGTCCGAGTCGTCGATCCAGTCGGCCTCGATGTCCGGTACGTCGGCGTGCGTGGCCACGTGGTAGCCCGCGAGGTCGGCTCCGACGTGGCCGCCCGAGGCGCGGTCCCGGATCGCCTCCTCGTGCAGGGCCATGGAGATGCCCCAGATCATGCCGCCCCTGAACTGACCGCGTGCGGTGAGCGGGTTGACGATCCGGCCCGCCGCGAAGATGCCGACCATGCGCCGCACGCGCACCTCGCCGGTGGTGACGTCCACGGCGACCTCGGCGAACTGCGCCCCGAAGGAGTGGCGTTCGGCGGGGGCGAGGGCGCCGATGGCCGCGGTGGTGTCCGACCGCACCGTGATGCCCTCCGGGGGGATGCCGGTGCCCAGAGCCAGCCTGTCGCGCAGCTCGTCGGCCGCGGCCGTGACCGCCCACGCCCAGGAACGGGTGCCCATGGATCCGCCGGCGATCATCGCCGGTCCGAAGTCGCTGTCGCCGATGCGCACGTGAACCCGCTCCGGGGGCACGCGCAGCGCGTCCGCGCCGACCAGGGTGAGTGCGGTACGGGCCCCGGTGCCGATGTCGGCCGCGGCGATCCGGACGGTGAAGGTGCCGTCCTGGTGCGCGGTCACGGCCGCCGTGGACGGCATGGCACCCGCGTGGAAGGAGGCGGCCGCCGTGCCGGTGCCGAGCAGCCAGCGACCGTCCCGGCGCAGGCCCGGACGCGGGTCCCGGTCCGCCCAGCCGAACCTGCGGGCGCCCTCGCGGAAGCAGGCGGGCAGATTGCGGCCCGCGAAGGGCAGGCCGGAGACCGGCCCCTTGTCGGGTTCGTTGCGCAGGCGCAGCTCGATCGGGTCGATCCCGCACTGCTCGGCGAGTTCGTCGAACGCCGCCTCCAGCGCGAACGATCCCGGCGCCTCACCCGGGGCGCGCATCCATGTCGGGGTCGGTACGTCGAGCCGTACGACTCGGTTGGCGGTGTGGTGGGCGTCGGCGTCGTACATCACCCGGGCCACCCCGGCGCTCGGTTCGACGAACTCGTGCACGGTGGAGGTGAGGCTGACCGAACGGTGTTCCAGTGCGCGCAGCCGTCCGTCGGCGTCGGCGCCGAGCCTGACGCGCTGGACGGTGGGGCTGCGGTAACCGGCGAGCGAGAACATCTGACGACGGGTCAGGACTACGCGTACCGGTCGTTGCAGCACCGTTGCGGCCATCACGGCGGCCACCTGGTGGGCGCGGACGCCCTTGCTGCCGAAGCCGCCGCCGACGTGTTCGGAGCGTACGTGCACCGAGGCCGGGTCGAGCGAGAAGAGGCTCGCGAGTTCGCCGACGACCCAGGTGGTGCCCTGGTTGGAGTCGATCACCTCGAGCCGGCCGCCGTCCCAGCGGACGGTCGCCGCGTGCGGTTCCATCGGGTTGTGGTGCTCTTCGGGGGTGGTGTACTCGGCGTCGAGGACGACGGCCGACGCGGCGAGTTCGGCGTCGAGGTCCCCCTTCTCCGCCACCGCGGGCATATGGCCGTCCAGCGGGTAGGCGTCCGGGTGTTCGCCCGTGAAGTCGACGTCGTGGGGCTCCTGTTCGTAGTGCACCACGAGCGCCTCGGCGGCCTCCCTCGCCTGCTCGGACGTCTCGGCGACGACCAGCGCCACCGGCCAGCCCAGGTGCGGCACCCGGTCGTGCTGGAAGACGGCGCAGGTCAAGTCGGGCTTCGATCCCATCAGGCCGGCGTAGTCGGTCTCGACGCGCGGGGCGTTGCGGTGGTCCAGAACGGCGAGGACGCCCGGGAGTTCGAGGACGGCGGTGGTGTCGATCTCGCGGATGCGGCCGCGGGCGACCGTGGACAGCACCAGCCAGCCGTGCGCGAGGTCGGCGAAGGGGACCTCGCCCGCGTAGCGGGCCGCTCCGGTGACCTTGTCCCTGCCCTCCACGCGGGTGTGCGCGGTGCCGACGGAGAGTGTCGGCGTGGGTGTCCCGGTGGTGGCGGTGGTCATCGGGCGGCCTCCTCGGCGAGTTCGGTCAGCACGGCCACCACGAGGTTGTGCATCAGGGTCACCTTGTAGCCGTTGTGCGGCAGCGGCCGGGCGGCCGTCAGCTCGGCGGCGGCGGCCGCGGCGTAGGTCTCGGCGTCGGCCGGCGCGCCGGTCAGGACACGTTCGGCCGCGACGGCCCGCCACGGGCGGGAGGCGACCGCACCGAGCGCCAGACGGACGTCCCGGACGACGCCGTCACGGACGTCGAGGGCGGCGGCGACCGAGCCGATGGCGAACGCGTACGAGGCGCGCTCGCGCACCTTGCGGTAAAGGGAGTTGGCGGCTGCAGGCGTCGGCGGCAGGGTGACGCCGGTGATCAGCGCGCCGGGCGGCAGGGCGGTCTCACGGTGCGGCGTGTCGCCGACGGGCAGGTAGAACGCGCGGAGCGGCAACTCGCCCGGCCCGTCCACGGTTTCGTACGAGACGACGGCGTCGAAGGCCGTGAGCACGACGCCCATGTCCGAGGGGTGTACGGCCACGCAGTGGTCGGATGCGCCGAGGATCGCGTGGTTGTGGTGTTCGCCCTCGACGGCGGGGCAACCGCTGCCGGGGACACGCTTGTTGCACGGCTTGGTGACATCGGTGAAGTAGCCGCAGCGGGTGCGCTGGAGCAGGTTGCCGCCGACCGTGGCCATGTTGCGCAGCTGCCCGGACGCGCCGGCCAGCACCGCCTGCGCCAGGGCCGGGTAGCGGCGCCGGACTTCGGGGTGGGCGGCCAGGTCGCCGTTGGTGACGGTGGCGCCGATGCGCAGACCGCCCTCCGGCGTCGACACGATCTCGTCGAGCGGGAGTTCGCGGATGTCGACGAGGCGAGCGGGGCGTTCGACGCCGGCCTTCATGAGGTCGACCAGGTTGGTGCCACCGCCGAGGAAACGGGTGTCCGGATCCGCGCCGAGCAGCGCGACGGCGCCGGTGACGTCGGAGGCTCGCTGATAACCGAACTCCCTCATGCCACGGCCCCCTTGACCTCGGCTTCGGAGCTGATGCGTGCCGCCGTCGCCGCTCCGGTGCCCCTTCCGGCCTCGGCCGCCCGGGCCACCGCCTCGACGATCGAGACGTACGCGCCGCAGCGGCAGAGATTGCCGCTCATCCGCTCGCGGATCTCGTCGGCTGTCAGGGGTGGTGGTCCCGCCTCGGGCCGTACGTCGTCGGTGACCGCGCTCGGCCAGCCCGCCGCGTGCTCCTGGATCACCCCGATCGCCGAGCAGATCTGTCCGGGGGTGCAGTAGCCGCACTGGTAGCCGTCCAGGTCGAGAAAGGCCTGCTGCACGGGGTGCAACTGCTCGCCGTCGGCGACGCCTTCGATGGTGGTGATCTCGCGGCCCTCGGCGGCCACGGCCAGTTGCAGGCAGGCGACGGTCCGGCGCCCGTCGAGCAGGACGGTGCAGGCACCGCACTGGCCCTGGTCACAGCCCTTCTTGGTGCCGGTCAGATCGAGGCGCTCGCGCAGTGCGTCGAGCAGCGTGGTGCGGTGGTCGACGGGCAGTGTGTACTTCTCGCCGTTGATCTTCAGAGTGATGACACTGGACGTCGATAAAGCCATGAACAACTTCTTTCGCTTTCCAGGACGGTTGTGGAGAGTGCGTCGAGCAGGCCGCTGCCGGAGCCGGGAACCGAAGGTGCGGGATGCTTGGGCCGAAGAAGGTGGCAACTGCTGACTGCCGCGGGGCGGCGTCCACGGCTACCGTGGACGCAACCGGACAGCTATCCGCTACCCGAGGAACCTATACGGACAGCTGTCCGGTTAGCAAGGGCGGGGTTCGGCCAGAACCCTCGAGGAGGACGAGTGCCACAGAAGAAGGACGCCCCGCTGCGGTCCGACGCACAACGCAACCGTGAGCGCATCCTGGAAGTGGCACTCGTCGAGCTGACGCGCAGCGCGGACGCCCCGCTCAGCGTGATCGCCAAGAAGGCCGGCGTCGGGCAGGGCACGCTCTACCGCAACTTCCCCAACCGCGAGGCACTCGTCCTCGAGATCTACCGCCACGAGATGCGGCAGGTCGCCGACAGCGCGGCTCAGTTGCTCGACACCCGGGCGCCCGAACAGGCCCTGCGTGCCTGGATGGACCGGCTCGCCGAGTTCGCCATGACCAAGGCCGGCCTGGCCGACGCGATCCGTCAGGCCACCAGCGCACCGGGAAGCCCGGCGAAGCCGGCCCACACGCCGGTGACCTCCGCGGCGGAACTCCTGCTCCGCGCCAACGAGAAGGCCGGCACCATCCGCCCCGGAGTCACCGCGGAGGACTTCTTCCTCGCCATCTCGGGTCTGTGGCAACTCGACCCGCACGAAGACTGGCAGCCACGCGCCACCTGGCTCCTCGACCTCGTCCTGGACGGCCTGCGGGCAGGGGCGCCCGGCCGGTGAGAGACGCACCGCCCGCGGTCGTCCGGCCGGGGCGATGTCAGGCGAGGTCCTCGGCCGACATCGCTCCCTGCTCCCGCAGCCAGGCGACCAGGGTGGGGTGGCCGGATCTGTCGGCGGCGTCGAGTGCGGTCAGCCCGTCGTGGCCGATCCAGTCGACGTCGCCGCCGTGCTCCAACAGGTGGGCGGCGATCGGCTGTTGTCCACCGTGGCAGGCGCACCACAGCGCGTTGGTGATCTCCTCGCGGCTCGGCGGCCCGGCCTGGGGCGGGAAACAGGCGGCGACGCGGTCGGCTTCACCGAGGGCGGCGGCCTGCCACAGGCTGGTGCGGGCGCCGCGGTCCATCAGGCGCCGCGCGGCGTTCCACTGGCCGAAGGCGACCGCGTCGGCGATCGGGGTGCCGCCGCCGATGACCCCGCCGTCGGCTTCGATGTCTGCGCCAAGATCGAGCAGGGCGTCCAGGACGGGAACGTCGTCGTTGCCGGCCGCCCAGTGCAGCGGCGTCTCGCGGTGCGGGCCGGTGAAGCGTGCGTTCACGTCGGCTCCCGCCTCGACCAGGGCGGAGACGGTGTGCGGGCCGCGCGGGTGGTGGCCGGGCCAGTCCGTGGCGATGTGCAAGAGCGTGCGGGCGGTCTTCGTGTCGCCCAGCCGGGCTGTGGCCAGGCCCGGATGGGCGGCGAGCAGGTCCTGCAGTGCGGGTACGTCGCCTGCGTGGATCGCCGCGACGGCGGCGAGAGCCTGCGGTGCGGTCATGTCGAGCAGCATCGGGCCACCTCCGAGTTCACCACCTGGGTAGCACGAGCCCATGACAACCGGGGCGCCGACCGGGGTGCCGACCGGGGGCGCGTCCGTACGGGTGACAGCGGAACGCTTCTGCTCCGAGGGTCCGCATGCGAGGTGCTCGTGGGGAGCAGGGCTGCAGATGACCTTGGTCGTCCTCACGAAACGAGAACTCTGTGCGTCTCCGGAACTCCGTCGCCGCCGTCTGCGGTGCCATGGCCCTCACCGCCGTCCTGGCCACGCCCGCCCAGGCCGCCACCGGCGACTTCGGCTACCAGTTCGTCGGCCTGAACGGCCGGCCCCAGGCGGCCGCCCTGCACGACCCGCCCAGCGACGAGTGCGTCACTCTGCCCGAAGTCGCCGACCCGGGCGCCTCCGAGCCCGCCTTCGCCCCGCACAACGACACCGACGAGTTCGCCATCGTCTTCACCGAGCCCGACTGCTCGGGCGACTCCTGGACCCTCCGTCCCCACGGCAACCCGGCCACGGCCCGCCTGAAGCTCCGCTCGGTGGTCTTCCTCAGGCCCTGACCCGCTCGACCAGGGCCCCCGCCTGCGGGGCCCTCCCCCATGCATCCCGCATTGCGGCCCGCCGCCGGGTGCGGATCATTGATCTCATGACGGCTCAGCCCGAAATCCCGAGACGGCATCGCCGACGGACACCGAGGGCCCCGGCAGTTCCGAGGTGAGCAGGAGGAGCTCGACATGGCCGTGGCGAACGCCGAGGTGGAGGTACTGATCGTCGGCGGCGGTCCGGTCGGGCTCGCCGCCCGAGCGCTGCTGGAGCGCTGGGGCGTGCGGGTACTGCTGGTCGAGAAGCACGCCGCGCTGTCACCGTTTCCGCGGTCCCGGCTGGTCAACGTGCGCTCGATGGAGATCTTTCGCCAGCTGGGGCTCGCCGACAGGATCACGGCCGACGCGTTCGCACCGAAGTACGGCCGCGTCCGCTTCCGAGACACCCTGCACGGCCGGGACTTCTCCACGGCGGCGATGGTCGGCGTCAACGCGCCGGTTCCCGAAAGCCCCGTGATCGGCGTGGTCACCTCGCAGGACCGCCTGGAACCCACGCTGCTCGCCGCGGCAGACACGGAAGTGCGGTTCGGCGTCGAACTAGTCGATCTGACCGAGGAAGCCGAGAGCGTCGTGGCCCTGCTCGCCGACCACCGACGCGGCGAGGAGACGCGCGTCCGCGCCCGTTACGTACTGGCCGCCGACGGCGCCGGCTCCACCGTCCGGTCACTGCTCGGGATCGGCACCGAGGGCCCCGGAGCACTGGGCGGCTTCACCACCGTCGTGTTCGACGCCGACCTCGGCCGCTGGTGCGCGCACCAGCCCGCCGGGGTCTACTTCACCCCGCACGGCTCCTTCGCCCCGCTCTACCCCGAAGGAGGCTGGGCCTGGTTCGGTGCCACACCCGAACACACCAGGGAGGCCGACTGGCCAGACGTCGTCGCACGCGCCCTCGGCCCCGGAGCGGACGTGGAAGCCGAGGTGGTACGGGTCCAGCACTGGGTGATGAACGCGTTCGTCGCCCAGCGCTTCCTGCACGGCCGGATCCTGCTGGCCGGCGACGCCGCGCACGCACTGCCCATCATCGGCGGCCTGGGCATGAACACCGGCCTCGCCGCCGTGCACAACCTGTGCTGGAAACTGGCGGGCGTGCTCCACGGCTGGGCCGAACCCAACCTGCTGGACACCTACGAGAAGGAACGCCACCCCGTCGCCCTCCGGACGCTCAGCCAGGCGGTGGCCAACACCAAGCTCATGGTCCACGTACTGACCAGGCGCCGCGACCAGTTCGCCACCGGCGAGCCGACGTCGTCCGAGATCGAACTCCCCTGGTCGGACCGGTTCTTCGCCCAACTGGGTCTCGTGCTCGGCGTCACCTACGACTCCGCGGCCGTCCTCACGGGCAACAGCACCGCACCCGAACTGTCCGACGGAGACACGGACTACGTTCCCACCGCAGAGCCGGGTCATCGCATGCCCCACTTCTGGCTCACACCCGGCCGCTCCACGCTCGACGCCTTCGGCGAGTGGTTCACCCTGCTCACCCCGGACCCCACCCACTGGGCCCACCGAACCGACGCACGGTGGCCACTGCGCATCGAGCACCTTCCGAAGGAGCACGCCGACCTCTGCGGCATCCGCCCGCAGGGAGCGCTCCTCGTCCGACCCGACGGTCACATCGGCGCCCGCTGGCAGGACCGCCCGTCGACCGACGGCACCCTCCAGCACGCGCTCGCCTCGATCACCCGCTCGGCACCCTTCTGACAACGGACCCTCGCCTGTCCACTCAGGGCTTCAGTAGCCTCACACCATGGTCTCGGACACGGTCGTCGTGGGCGTTCTCACCTTCATGGGCACCGGGTTGGCCACGGGAGCCGGACTGTGGCAATGGCAGCGAGCGCAGGCCCGTGAGGCACGGGCGAACTTCCGCGCTCAGCGAGTGGAGGCTCTGCGGGAGGTATGGGAGGCGTTGTCCGAGCTCGAGGCGGCCCAGCGTACGTCCATGCGGCACCGGGATCCTGCCATCGCAACGGATGCGCACAGCCGTCTGACGCAGGTCAACCTCCTCCTTCTCCGCCGCTCCCCGTTCCTCCGGCCCGACGAACAGGAATGGGCTCAGGCCTTCGCCCAGCACGTGGCAGAAATCGACACCTTGGTGCGGGCGGGGCTGCAGGACAGCACACCCGATGACGACTGGTGGGCAACGACCAGGCCCATACCGCCCTCCTCGCATGTCGCAGCCCGCGCCGCACACGAACTTGGGCTCCTGCGAACCAAGTTGGGTGGACGTTACGCCGCGGTCGTGCGAGGGGACGGTGACTGAATCGCGGATCGGCATCCTCCGGCGGCACAAGCACTCCGCCGATCTTCGCTTGCGCACCAGCGCCACTCGGGTCAACGTCGCCTGGCACCCTGACGAAGGCAGAGAAGAATGACCACGCCGGCCCACCCCACTGGAGCCGGGGGCGCGGGAGGCAGTCGTTGCCCTTCAGGCCGGCCAGGACGTGCCGACGCTCGCGGCCTGCGGTCGGAGGTCGGTGACCGACCCAGTACGGGCCGCCCTCGGCATCAGGCGTCGGTGATCCCCGCGTCGTGGGCGAGAAGGCCGGCCTGGGTGCGGTTGACGCAGCCCAGTTTGTCCAGCATCCGCGAGACATAGCCCTTGATCGTGGCCTCGGAGAGGTACAGTCGCGCCGCGATCTGCGCGTTCGACAAGCCCTCGCCCACACCGGCCAGCACCTGGACCTCCCGCTCGGTCAGCGAGTCGACCAGTTCGCGGGCGCGGTCGCGGGCCGAGAGTTTGTCCGTCGAGGCGGCGATGAGCCGGCGGGCGGCGGAGGGCGACAGGACGGTGTGCCCCTGGGCGGCGGTCCGCACGAGGCCTATCAGCTCCTCCGGCGGGGTGGACTTGACCAGGAAGCCGGTCGCCCCGGCCCGCAGCGCCCGCAGCACGTACTGGTCGGCGTCGAAGGTGGTCAGCACCACGATGTTCGGCGGGTCGGCCAACTCGTTGATGCGCTCGATCGCGGTCAGCCCGTCCATGCCCGGCATGCGCAGGTCCATCAGGATGACGTCAGGGCGGCTGCGCCGGACCGCCTCGATACCGGCCGCGCCGTCGTGCGCCTCGTCGACGACCTCGATGTCCGGGGCCGAGCCGAGGATGGTGCGCAGGAAACCGCACACCATCGGCTCGTCGTCGACCACCACTACCCGGGCCATGCTCACCTCTCCGATTTCGCGGTCGGGACGAACGCGGGCAGCGTCGCCTCGACGCTGAACCCGCCGTCGGAACAGGGTTCGGCACGCAATGTGCCGTGCACAAGCTCGATGCGCTGCCGTAGTTGGGCGATGCCGAGACCGGAGCCGGTGTCGGCGAGGGCACTGCGGGGGCCGCCGGACGGTGGCGTGTTGTGGACCGTCAGCTGCAACTGTGCGTTGCCGTACTCCACGCGCACGCTCACGCGGGCGCCGGGAGCATGCTTGCGTACGTTGGTCAGCGCCTCGCGCAGCACGCGGTAGGCGGTGCGCCCGACCACCGGTGAGGCCAGCGCCGGGTCGCCCTTCTCGATCAGCTCGGTCGGTATCCCCACCGCCACGGACTCGGCGACCAGGTCGGCGAAGCCAGCCACGGAGGGGGTCTGGTCGCCCTCCGGCGCGGTGCGCAGAATGCCCACCAGGTCCCGCAGTTCCTCCAGCGCCTGGCAGCCCGCGGCGCGCAGATCCTCCGCCGCTCGCCGGGTGGGCTCGTCCGTCGCCGTCACCTTCAGGGCACCGGCCTGCAGCACCATCAGGCTCACTCGGTGGGTGACCACGTCATGCATCTCACCGGCGAGCCGAGCGCGTTCGTCGGCGCGGGCCTGCTCGGCCAGCAGATGACGCTCCCGTTCGGCGCGCTCGGCGCGCTCGACCAGCGCGTGCATCAGCCTGCGGCGGGTGTCGAAGTAGAGCGCCAGCAGCGGCCCGACCGCGATACGCAGCAGCCCGATCGTCATGTTCGAGACGGACGGCTCCCAGGGCCGCATGACGACGAGAGTGAACGCGGCGAGCGCCAAGTACGCGGTCCGGCGGTTCCGTTGGTAGAAGAGCGGACCGTAGGCGGCCGGCATGGTGGAGAGGGGCGCCCACACCTGACCCTCGTGAGCCGGTGTGAGCACGCCCGCCGGTGAGATGAGCAGCGTCACCACGAGCGTGAACGCGCCCAGCACGCCGACGACGGTCAGCGGGGCCGTGCGGCGGACCGTGAGCGAGGCGCAGGCGAGCGCCTGCACACCCAGCATCACCCAGGCGAGTGTGCCCGGGTGGGCGGGCCACCAGGTGGCACCGGTCAGTGTCAGGCCGGTGTCGAGCAGCACGAAGGCGGCCGCGATCATCACGTCCACGGCGAGCCGGTGCCGGCGCCGCCATGGTGCGTCACAGGCCCCCCGGTCGTCGGTCATGAAGCTCACCGTAGGCCATCCGTCTCGCGCACCCGCCCCGGCCGCCGGCACTGAATACCTCCGCCTCGGCGGGACCCTACGAAAGTCTTATGCCTGACTCCGTGAGCAAGCCTTCGTCGGGTGAGGAACCAACCGCTCGCCCTGCCGC
The DNA here is from genome assembly GCF_044768135.1 of Streptomyces sp. NPDC101165. Taxonomy (NCBI): domain Bacteria; kingdom Bacillati; phylum Actinomycetota; class Actinomycetes; order Kitasatosporales; family Streptomycetaceae; genus Streptomyces; species Streptomyces sp. NPDC101165. The sequence goes on from NZ_JBIWPG010000012.1 coordinate 223,505, forward strand.
GCCGTATGCCCAACGCCGTGGAATGGAGGCATGGATACGACAGGCAACACCGTCACGACAACGCCCTGGCCCGGTCGCTACACGATCGACACAGACCGTTCCTCCCTCTCGTTCAAGAGCAGACACGTCTTCGGCCTCCTCCCGGTGAGCGGCACGTTCGCGATCCGAGGCGGCACCATCAATGTGGCCGAGCCGCTTTCCGAGTCACGTCTGCACGCAGAGGTCGACGCGCCGAGCTTCCGCACGGGCAACGCCCAACGGGACGACGCCGTACGGTCGGCGAAGTTCCTGGACACCGACCGGCACCCGCTGATCACGTTCACCTCCGACCGAGTGGACACCACGGCTGTCTCCGGAACGCTGACCGTGTGCGGAGTCTCCCGGCCGACCAGCCTTTCGCTCGTGCACTCCGAGGTGCTCGCGGATGCCTTCACCGTGCGTGCCACCACACGGGTCGACCGCACCGAGTTCGGTGTGACGGCGGCCCGTGGCATGGCCGGACTCCATCTCGACCTGACGTTGGAGATCCGTTGCGTCCGCAGCTGACACTCGCGGCCCTGCGGCCGGCGATCGGAGGCGGCCGTGACTGACGCGGTCGTGGTGGAGGACCTGCACAAGCGGTACGGCACGGTGTGGGCGGTGCGCGGGGTGAGCTTCTCCGTCGAGCACGGGGAGATCTTCGCGCTGCTCGGCCGCAACGGGGCGGGAAAGACCACCACTTTGGAGATCCTGGAGGGGTTTCGGGGCCGCGACTTGGGACGGGTCGACGTGCTCGGCCTGGACCCGGGTGCGAAGGCCACCGAGCGCACCCTGCGCGAGCGGATCGGGCTGGTGCTGCAGGACATCGCGGTCGAGCCCTATCTCACCGTACGGGAGACGGTCGCCCGCAACGCCGGCTACTACCCCGCGCCCCGGGGCGTCGACGAGGTGATCGGCCTGGTCGGTCTCGCCGGGCTGGAGAAGAAGAAGGTCCGGTCGCTCTCCGGCGGCCAGAAGCGCCGACTGGATCTCGCGCTGGGCCTGATCGGTAACCCCAGCCTGCTCTTCCTCGACGAGCCGACGACCGGATTCGATCCGAACGCCCGTCGGAACGCCTGGCAGTTGATACGGGACCTGCGCGACGCGGGAACCACGGTTCTGCTCACCACCCACTACATGGAAGAGGCCCAGGGTCTGGCCGATCGGGTGGCGGTGATCGCCGACGGCCGGATCGTGGCCGAGGGCACCCCCGCGACCCTCGGCGGACGTGACACCGCACGGGCGCGGATCCGCTTCGCGCTGCCGCCCGGAAACACGGTCGCCGATCTGCCCGTTCCCGCCACGCCCGGCCAGGACGGCCTGGTCTCCGTCGAGTCGCCGGAGCCGACGGAGACGCTGTACCGGCTCACCGACTGGGCGCTGCGCCGTGACACCGTGCTCGCCGGGCTGACGGTCGACCGGCCGAGCCTGGAGGAGGTCTACCTGCACCTGACCGACCAGAACAACGGCGCGCCGGAACACGCGCTGGAAAGGAGCCCAGGGTGAGCATCACCGCTTCCCGCGCCACGGCCGGGCATACGCCGAGCCGGAACCGTGGCCTGCGCCTGCTGTGGCATCAGATCCGGTACGAGCAGCTCTCGTTCTGGCGCAATCCGCAGAGCGCGTTCTTCACGTTCGTCTTCCCGGTCGTGGTCATGGCGGTCTTCGGCGGACTGTTCGGCGGCATCGGGAAGAGCGAGTTCTATTACGGGCGATCCGCGCTCCAGTACTACGTGTCCACGATCGCGGCGGTGTCCGTACTGGGCTCCTGTTACAGCCAGTTGGCGATCGTGCTCGCCATGCGGCGGCAGAGCGGGATACTGAAGCGGGTCCGGGCCACCCCCCTGTCCGCATCCGGGTACTTCGCGGGTCTGGTGGCGCACTGCGTCCTGGTGAGCGTGGTCGACGTCCTGCTCATCACGGCGGTCGGCAGGCTGTACGGTGTCCCGCTGCCCGCCGTCTCGCAGTGGCCCACGCTCGCGGTGTCCCTGGTGCTCGGCGCGGCCGCCTTCTGCGCCCTCGGAGTCGCGGTGGCCTCGCTGATCCGCAACGCGGAGGCGGCGCCGTCGGTCGTACAACTGGTGCTGTTCCCGCTCGTATTCATCTCGGGCACGTACATGCCGATCCACTCCGCGCTGCTCAACGGCATCGCCGGTGCGCTGCCGGTGAAGCCGTTCAACGACGCCCTGCTCCGCGCCTTCACCACGGACCACGCAGGCCTCCCGTGGCGGGACCACGCCGTCCTGCTGCTGTGGGGGGTGGCCGGCGCGGCGGTGGCCGTCCGACGGTTCCGCTGGGATGCACGTAGATGAGGGGGAACCGCTTCCCCTACCCCCAATACCCGGCGTGCACCGCTGCCGCCTCCTCGTACAGGTACGGCCCGGACGCCTCCACCGTGTTCCCACCCGACTCGAAGACTTGGCGGCACGGCAGGTCGAGCAGTGGTTCGTTGGGGTCCGCTCCCGCGAGGGCGTTCAGCTCCGTGGCCGAGAGCGCGTACACCACTCGGCGGATGCCGCTCCAGTAGACGGCGCCGGAGCACATCGCACACGGTTCGGTGCTGGCGTACATCGTGGCCTCGATGAGCTGATCCGGCTCCAGCGTGCGCGAGGCCAACCGCACCAGGTTGATCTCCGCGTGACCGGTGACGTCGCGTTCCGTCAGCACCGTGTTCTCGGCCGTGAGCAGGACGCTTCCCGCGGAGTCGGTCAGCAGCGCGCCGAACGGATGGTTTCCGTGCTTCCGCGCGCCGGCCGCGAGCTCGATGGCGGCCAGCAGGTGAGCTCGGTCAAGATCGGTCGGCTCGTTCGGTGATGGCTGCATGGCGCGCTCCTCAGGCGGTCGAAGATTGGAGGAAGGTAATACGTATGACGCTCGCTCCACCAGAGTCTCGCTTCCCTGTCGAGGTCATCTAAAGAATCAGCGTGATCACAGCGGCAGCCCCGCCCAGGCCGAGGGCGAACGCCGCCTCGCCCCAGCCGCCCGTGCCCCAGCGGAAGAAGCGGTCCAGGGCGAGGCGGCCCGGGCCGATGGCCGCGACGGCGATGGCGACCACGGTGATGCAGACGCTGTACTCCACGCCGCCGTCCGTGTCCCACAGGCCGTGCGCGCCGGTGACCGTGACCATGGCATTGATCATCGTGCCGATGAGGGCGGCGGCCGCGAGTGGAGTGAACAGTCCGAGGGCCAGGCCGAGCCCACCGAGGCACTCGGACAGACCTCCGATCGCGGCGAACAGCTTTCCCGGTCGGTAACCGAGGCTCGCGAAGGCCCGGCCGGTGGCCGTCAGGCCGTTCCCGCCGAAGATCCCGAACAGTTTCTGCGCGCCGTGCGCGGCCATCAGCAGTCCGAAGGTCAGTCGGACCAGCAGCAGGCCCCAGTCGGCGGCGGTGGCGACGGGCGCACCGGCGGCGTGCGCTCCTGATCCTTCAGAACTCGAAAGACGTCGCAACAGGTGTTTCGTATCCATGTCAAGGCTCCGGTAACAGCGCCGGAACGGGCTTACCCCCAGCTCGGACGGGCACCGAGACACCGGTCGGTGGTGAGCCCCGCACTGCGTCGCGGAGCGTGGACCACCCCGGCCGATCCTTCTATGCCGATCCTTCCGCCGCGCACATGGTCATGCATCCGGGCGGGGGCAGGATTCGGCCCGCAGGTCCGCGATGCGGTCGGGCGGTAGCCTGCTCGTGAGGGCAGCCATGGCCGATGAGGTACACATCCGGCTCCTCGGTGGTTTCGCCGTTGCGGTCGGGGACCGCCCGGTCGCCGCCGGGGCGTGGCGGCTGCGCAAGGCCCGGAGTCTGCTGAAACTGCTGTGTCTGTCACCGGGCCATCGGATGCACCGGGAACGGCTCTACGACCTCCTGTGGCCGGCCCTCGACGGGGCGTCCGCGGCGAACAACCTGCACCAGGTGCTGCACGCCGTGCGGCGCGCCCTGGCCTCCACAGGAGCGCCGGGAGACGTGCTCGTCCTCCGTGACGACATGGTGGTGCTCGCACCCGACGGCGGTGTGCGGATCGACCTCGACTCGTTCGAGCAGGCGGCCCGGCGGGCCTCGGACGGCGGCGGCGCCGCGGACTACCGTGCCGCGCTCACCCTGGCCGATGCCGGGCTGCTGCCCGAGGACCGGTACGAGCCCTGGGCGGCCGAGGCGGCCGAGGCACTGGAGGGGCGGCGTACGGCGCTCCGGCTGGGGCTCGGCGAGGCGCTGGAGCAAGATCACCACACGGCCGAGGCCCTCGACGTACTGAGGTCCCTGATCGCGCAGGACCCGCTGCACGAGCCCGGTCACCGGGCGCTGATGCGGGTCCTGGCCGACGCCGGTCGACGCCGCGAGGCGCTGGCCGACTTCGAGCAGCTGCGGGACGCACTCCGCGACGAGACCGGCGCCGACCCCGACCCGCAGACACGCCGTCTCTACCGTGAGCTGCTGGCCGACTCGGTCGAGGCACGGGAGCAGCGGCCGACGACGCCACGGCACCGTCTGCCGGCGCCGGCGACGGCCCTCATCGGGCGGGAACGCGAGATGGCCGAGGTGGAGAAGCTGCTCGGGCGGGGCAGGCTGTTGACCCTCACCGGGGCCGGTGGCTGCGGCAAGACCCGGCTGGCGCTCGCCGTGGCGGCTCGTCGGGGCGACGACTTCCGGGACGGGGCATGGTTCGTGGACCTCGCCGGGCTTGCGGAACCGCACCTTGTGCCCGAGGCGGTCGCCGCTGCCCTGGGACTGCAGCTGCCGCCGTCCGGCGGCGGCCGGGAGGCGCTGATCGCACAGCTCGGCGGCCGCGAGATGCTGCTGGTGCTGGACAACTGCGAGCACCTGATCGACGCGTGTGCCGCCCTGGCCTCGGAGGTCCTGGCCCGCTGCCCCGGCATGCTCGTGCTCGCGACCAGCCGTGAACCGCTGCGCAGCTACGGGGAACGTACCTTCCGGGTGCCCTCCCTCGGGCTGCCGGACCCCCGCCGACTCCCGTCCGTGGAGGAGCTGGGCCGCTTCGCCTCGGTACGGCTGTTCGTCGAGCGGGCCGGCGACGCGGACCCCGGGTTCCGGTTGACCCCGGGCAACGCGGAGGCCGTCGCGCAGATCTGTTTCCGGCTCGACGGCATGCCCCTGGCCCTGGAGCTCGCGGCGGCTCGGGTGCCCGTACTGGCCCCGCGTCAGATAGCCGAACGGCTCGACGACGCCCTGGCCCTCCTCGGCCGGGGAAGCCGGCGCGGCGCGACCCGCCAGGAGACGTTGCTGGCCACCCTGGAGTGGAGCCACCGGCTGCTCGACGAGGAGGAACGGCGCCTGTTCCGCCGGCTGGCGGTCTTCGCGGACGGGTTCTCCCTCGCCGCGGCCGAGGAGGTGTGCGCGGACGGTGCGCGGGACACCTCGGTGCTGGATCTCCTCGGCCGGCTGGCCGACAAGTCCCTGGTGTGGGCGGAGCCCCGGCAGGACGAGGTCCGCTACCGGCTGCTGGAGACGATCCGGCAGTACGCCGCCGAGCGGCTGCGGGCCGCCGGGGAACTGGCCGCCACCGAGGCCAGGCATCGCCGGTTCTACCTGGAGCTCGCCGAGGCGCGGGACCGCGAGCCGCCCACCGGCATCTGCGGAGCGACCTCGCTGGAACTGGAGGCCGACTACGGCAATCTCCGGGCCGCCCTGCGCTCTTTCCTGCGCCACGAACCGGACAGTGCGCTCCGGCTGGCCGTGGCCCTGCGCTCGTTCTGGCCCGAACGGGGACGCCTCGCCGAGGGCCGCCGCTGGCTGGAGGACTCCCTGGCCGCCGCACCGGATCCCACCCTCGCGCGGGCGAGAGCGCTGATGGGGCGCGCCGTGCTGGCGATCCGCCTCGGTGACGGCTCACCGCTTGAGGACATCGGCGAGCAGATCGTGGGCATCCACCAGCTGCGTGCGGACCCGGCGGCGCTGGCGTACGCCCACTGTCAGCAGGCGATCCTGCTGTGGATGCGGGGTACGTGGGACCGCGCCCGCACCGCCCTCGACCTGGCCCGCACCCTCGCCCACGATGTGGGAGACCTCTCGGTCCTCGCCGCCGCCGCGCACCTGGAGGGCGTGTGGGCCGTCTGCCGGGGCGAGGGCTCGGTGGCGCGCGAGGCCTGCGCCGAGTGTCTCCGGCTGCTGGATGACGTCCCGGGCGGGCGCGGGCCTTTCTTCCCGGTCATGACACCGGGTTACGTGGTCGAGGACGACGAGTCGGGGCAGGTGTCGCTGTTCTACGAGGAGACGGTGCTCGTCGGCCGTACGGTCGGCCCCGCCCGGGCACGCGGCTACGCCCTGGCGACTCTCGCATGTGCGAGCCGCCGCGACGGCGACACCGGCGCCGCTGTCGCGGCGGCCGAACACAGTGTCGACTGCTTCCGCGCGCTCGACGACCCGCACGGTGAGTCCCTGGCCCTCAACACCCTCGGCAACATCCACCGGAGTCAGGGCGGCCACGACGCGGCACGGAAGCACCTCGAGACGGCTCTGGAGATCCGGCGCCGGCTCGGCGACCGCCGGGCGGAGGGCATCACCCTCGGTTGCCTGGGCCTGCTCCACCTGGCCGCCGGGGACACGGACCGGGCGCAAGCGACTCTCTGCGATGTCCTCGCGGGCTTCGAGGAGACCGACGACATCCCGGGCACCACCAACAGCCTGCTCCACCTGGGGCTCGTGGCCAGGGCCGCGGACGACTCGGCGCGAGCCCTCACCCTGCTGACCCGCGCCCAGCGCCTGGAACACGTCGCCGGGTCGACCTGCACCGTCGGGTGGGTCGCCCTCATGCTGGCCCGGCTGCTGTGGGAGGCGGGCGACCGCGTGGCGGCCCAGGCGGCGGCAGCCCGGGCCGGTGTTCTCTTCGCCGACCTGGGCGACACGCACGGCCAGGCCGTCCTGCGGCGCACGCGGCCCTGGTCGCCGTCCGGTCAAAGCGGCTGCTGAGTGGATGCTAAGAGGAGCTGCCTACGGTCCTGAGTGTCAGCCCGACCAACTCACACCGAGGAGCCGACCATGTCGATCGACACGGCAAAGGGCATCCTGGGGGACGCCACCGTCGCCGAACTGGAGGCAGGCCTGCGCGGCACTGTCGTCCGCCCCGGGGACGCCGACTACGACCAGGCCCGCACGGTCTGGAACGCTTCCCATGACAAGCATCCGGCGCTGATCGTGCGGTGCGCCGGGACCGCGGACGTGATCCGCGCCGTCGAATTCGCCCGCAGTCAGGACCTGCTCGTCGCCGTACGCGGTGGCTCCCACAGCATCGCCGGGTTCTCGACCTGCGACGACGGCATCGTCATCGACCTGTCGCCCATGAAGGGCGCCTTCGTGGATCCGGTACGCCGCCGGGTGGTCGCCCAGACCGGTATGACCTGGGGCGACCTCGACCACGAGACCCAGGCCTTCGGCCTGGCCGTGACCGGTGGCCTGGTCTCCTCGACCGGCATCGCGGGCTTCACGCTGGGCGGCGGCGTGGGCTGGCTGCTGCGCCGCCACGGTCTGGCCTCCGACAACGTGACGGCGGCCGAGGTCGTCACGGCGGACGGCCGTGTGGTGCGCGCGGACGAGAACGAGAACCCCGAGCTGTTCTGGGCGCTGCGGGGTGGCGGCGGCAACTTCGGCGTCGTGACCTCCCTCGAGTACCAGGTGCACCCGGTCGGGCCGCAGGTCCTCGCCGGCCTGATCGTCTATCCGCTGGAGCAGGCCCGGCAGGTGGTCACGGGCTGGCGTGAGCTGACCGGGAACATGCCCGACGAGCTGACGACCTTGGTCAACTTCACCACGGCGCCCCCGCTGCCCTTCCTGCCCCCGGAGGTCCACGGCACCCGCGTCGTGGTGCTGGTCGGCATGTACGCGGGCGACCCCGCGGCCGGCGAGGCGGCCGTCGCCCCGCTGCGGACGCTGGGGACCCCGATCGCCGACCTCATGGGCCCCATGCCGTACACCGGCATGCAGACACTGCTCGACCCGCTGTGGACGGCGGGCGCGCACAACTACTTCACGTCGGCGTTCATCGAGCCGTCCGACGCCGCCCTCGACGCCGTACTGCGCCATCACCTGACGTCACCCTCGCCCTCGAGCGAACTGCATCTGCACCAGCTGGGCGGTGCCTTCGCCCGCGTGCCCGCCGAGGCCACGGCCTTCAGCCAGCGTGATGCGAGCGTGCTGTGCAACGTGATCGCGCGGTCCCCGGACCCGACCGGCTTCGACGCGCAGATCGCCTGGGCCCGCGGCGCCCGTGAGGAGATCGCCCGCCACGGCCGCGGGACCATGTACGTCAACTTCACCGGCGACGCGGCCGAGGACAAGGTGCGCGCCGCGTACCCCGACACGGTCCACGAGCGGCTGGTGCGGGTGAAGGACGCCTTCGATCCCACGAACCTGTTCCGCCTCAACCAGAACATCCGGCCCTCGAACCCGGCCTGATCGGCCTTCTGGGCCGAGGCCCGGCCGAGGTGGTCTCCGCCGTATCGCTCAGCCTGTGCTGAAGTTCCCTCCTACGAGCTGGACAGCTCGACGCGGTTCTTCACCCGCCACCTGAACTGGCACCCTCTGCTGTCCACCGCGCGCTGATCGGGCTCCGCTCCCGGTCAGCGCGTCTCAGCGCACAGCTGATGCGGCACTGGTCGCTGCGTCCTTCAGGAGGGCACCCAGCAGATGGATGTCGGGGCGGTGGGCGGTGCCTGAGCGGCTGACGGTGACGATGGTCCTGCTGACCGGCATCGCCAGCGGATGAAGACTGACGCCCTCGGGGTTCTCCGGAACGGCCAGGCGAGGAGCCAGGGCCACACCGGCCCCTGCGGCCACCAGTGAGGTCAGCACGGAGAAGTCACTGCTTCGTACACGGATGTCAGGCACGAAACCTGCGGCGCCACAGGTGCGCTGGATCATCTCGTAGCAGGACGTGTCCGGTGCCGGAGCCAACCAGGGATCGTGCGCGAGGTCGACCAGGTCTGCCGGCCTGCCCGGAGTCAGCCCCAATGCCTGCGCACGATCGGGGTGGAGAACGGCGACGACCGGGTCCTCCATGAGCAGTTCCTGCTCGCTGCCCGACGGAAAGTCCCGGGGCAGCACGGTGTAGCTGTGCACGACGGCCACATCCGTCTCACGCTTGCGCAGGGCCTCCAGGGCCGCGTCGGGTTCCTGTTCGACGAGGTGCACGGTGAGTGCGGGCTCCGAGTCCTCGGCCTGTTCCGCGAGCGCCCTGTAGACCAGGGGCAGCAGCGTGCGGGCGGCCGACGCGAACGCGGCCACCCGGATCAGGCCGCGTCGCCCACCGCGCAGGGCCGCGAGGTCGGACTCCGCTGCGGCAAGGCCGCCGAGGACCACTTCGGCGTGGGCCACCAGCAGCTCCCCCGCGGCCGTCAGCCTCAAGGTGCGGCCCTGCTTCTCCACCACGGGCATTCCGGCCTCGCGCTCGAGTACGGCGAGCTGTTGGGAAACGGCCGGTGCGGTCAGGTGCAGGGCATCGGCGGCCGCTGCGACCGTGCCGTAGGTGGCCAGATGGTGCAGGATCCGGAGCCGACGCACATCAAGCATAAGTCGAGCTTAAGCTTTGTGAAGGGAAAATCAAGACTGCCTTTCGCATGGTCTCCGGCCGGCGAGCTGGACAATTAAGAACTTCTATGGTTAGCGGGAATAAACCCTAACTGGACCTTCTCGTTCCGTCGCGACACGGTTGGCGGGTGCTTACTCGGTTCACCTCTCCCCGCTTCCTGGCCCTGGCCGGCACGGTCGCGCTCTGGGCGTCCGCCTTTCCGGCGATCCGTGTCGGTGTCGACGGACTCGGTCTGGCGGCTCTGTCGTTCCTTCGGCTGGCCATCGCCGCCGTCGCGCTGGTCGCCGTAGCGCCTTTCGCTCATGTGCGGCTGCCGAGGCGAAGCGACCTGCCCTTGACAGCCCTGTGCGGACTCACCGGCATGACCGCCTACCAGATCCTGTTGAACTGGGGGGAGATCCACGTCGCAGCCGGAACAGCGAGCCTGCTGATCGCGTCCGCACCCGTGTTCAGCATCCTCCTGGGCAGCACCTTCCTCTCCGAGCCCCTGACCCGTGACATCGCCATCGGAAGTGCCGTCGCCATCGCGGGAACGGCCGTCGTCACCCTGGCCAACGGTGCCTCCGGGTTCAGCGCCGCTTCGTTGGCCGTCGTGGCCGCGGCTGTCGTCCAGGGCGTCTACCACAGTGCCACGAAGCCGCTCCTGCGCCGGTACACGGGCCTGGAGGTGGCCACCTACGCCATGGTCGCCGGCACCGTGTTCGCTCTGCCCCTGGTCCCGGCCGCCGTGCGTGCCACGACCCAGGCTCCGACCGCCGCCCTGCTGTCCGCCCTCTACCTCGGCCTACTGCCTTCCGCGCTCGGGTTCGTCATCTGGGGCTACGGCGTCGCACGGCTACCGCTAGCCGTATCCACCGCAGCGCTGTACTTGGTACCACCGGTGGCACTGGTCGTGTCCTTCGTCTGGCTCGGGGAGGTCCCGCAAGGGGTCGAAGTGCTGGGCGGTGGCGTTGTCGTGGCCGGCGTGATCCTCATCAACCGTCGCCGGCACCGGCCGGTATCGGAGGCGGAACAGCAGGCTGCTGTCGCCACCGAACCGTCCGGCATCGCCCGTCGGCCGGCCTTGCGACGACTCGATCGCGAGTGACCGAGAGAGCCACAACTCGCCCTTCCTGTCGGCCAGTTCAGACCTTGACGCGATTGGTTCAGACCTTTTACGTTCCAGGTCTGCCGGGTGGGTCCGAGCCCACCCGTCCGCCGACCGCGAAAGGTTGTGAGCTCCCCCTTGCCCGCACAACCCCCCACGCCTTCAGTACCGTTACGCTCCACGCTTGCCGCCGCCGTCCTCGCCGTGTCGACCGGCCTGCTCGCCGCAGCCCCGGCCCAGGCCGCCACCGGCACCATCACCGGCCTCGCCGGCAAGTGCCACGACGTCGTCGGCGCAAGTTCCGCCAATGGCACGGCCGTTCAGCTCTACGACTGCAACGGCACCGCCGCCCAGCAGTGGACGGCCGGCAGCGACGGCAGCCTCCGCGCCCTCGGCAAGTGCCTCGACGTCACCGGCAACTCCACCGCCGACGGCGCCAAGGTCCAGCTGTGGTCCTGCACCGGCGCCGCGAACCAGAAGTGGACCGTCAGCGCCGCCCACGACATCGTCAACCCGCAGGCCGACAAGTGTCTGGACGTCACCGACAACTCCTCGGCCAACGGCGCCCGCGCCCAGATCTGGAGCTGCACCGGCGGCGCCAACCAGAAATGGAACGCGCCGGCCACGCAGACCACCGACCAGTGCTGGGCGACGCACTACGGCCCCCAGCCACCGGGCGCCCTCACCGCCAGCGGCGAGCTCTTCGACAACAACGCCGACACGGCGGCGACTTCACTGAGTCGTCAGCCGCAACTTCCGTTCGGCACGCGCGTCCAGGTGACCAACACCGCCAACGGCCGGTCGCTGGTGGTCCGCATCAACGACCGGGGCACCTTCACCCAGACCCCGCAGGAACCCAAGTGCCTCGACCTGACCGACGGCGCCTTCAGCCGACTCGGCGGAAGCCTCAACCCTGACGACGGCCACATCGTCGTCACCCAGAGTGTCCTGAACTGAGGGCTCTGTTCCCGGTCAGTGGCCTTCCAGAAGCTCACCCCTTCGTCACCGGGACGACTGCTTCGTCGTGGGCCAGGTCTGCCGGCAGACGCTGTTCAGCCGGGTGGCCGCCGCCGTGGCGCGGCGACGCCGGCACCACGACGACGGCCACCCGAGCAGATGCTGCTCGACGCGATCAACTGAAATAGCGCGGGGTACTCAAGCCCGGTCCGCCCTGAAAGCGGATGCCCATGGGACGAAACCGACGGGTGATCATGCAGAATCGGCGTCCTGCGCCCGCTCTCCCTCCGCCTGGGACGGCTCGGTCCTGGGGACGTCCGGGTGCTGCTCCATAGCTGCACGCTCGGCCGGCTCGTCGCGCTCACCCTCGGCCTGGGAGGGAGTGTGCGAGTACAGCCAGGCGTCGTAATCCGAGGCTCCGGTCTTCATGACGGGCCCCCTTTGCTCGCCTTTGTTCACTCGCCTTCCATACTCCTCCGGGAAGCGCGGCAAGGCCAGAGCAGGCTCTTCGGAGCCTACGACGCCGACGGCAACGGTTACGTCGAGCGTCGCGATTTCGAGATCCCGGCGGAAAGGATCAACCGGAATCTCCGCAGCGATCTGCTCGGGCCTCTGGGGTCCGGGAGTCGTCGGCAGTGGACGAGGCCCCCTCAGCCGATCGAGCCGATCGGCTGCCAGTCGTTCCACTCACCGCTGCCGGGTCAGAACCGGGCGATCCGGTTGCAGCGGGCCGCGATGCCCAGCACGGTCACCGGCCTGCCCGTTCCGCCGAGGACCTCACTGCTGCGGCAGGGTCCTTGTGACGGCGCATCAGGTGTGGACCTTCGCAGCCCCATCGGGCACTCTGCATCCTCGGAGTCACACCACCCGCCCCAGGCGGCACCCCCCAACTACCGAGGGCTGTCCACATGTCGATAGCACCAGCTGTCCTGCGTCTGGCCGCAACAGCCGCGGGCCTCCTGCTCGTGGCCGCGCAGACGGCAACGGCGTCCGCCACTACACCGCCACCGCGCTCTCCGGCCGCTGTGACGGCCTCGGCCACCTGGGCCGCGCCCTTGTCGACGCAGGGCCGCTACATAGTCGACGCCCAGGGCAACCGCTTCCGGCTCAAGGCGGCCAACTGGGACGGCGCCCAAGGATCGTGGACGGGCAGCGGCAGCATCACCGACCCCGCCAACCACCACGCAGGCCAGGACTCCTACGGCATTCCGCTCGGTCTCGACCGTGTCCCGCTGGACGGGCTGCTCGCCGACTTCCACCAGCTGGGCATCAACACCATCCGGCTGCCGTTCTCCAACGAGATGATCCACAGCACGACCCCCGTGCCGGACAACGCCGTGAGCGCCAACCCCCAACTGCGGGGCAGGACTCCCCTGCAGATCTACGACGCCGTCGTCGGTGCGCTCAGCGACAGCGGGTTCGCCGTCATCCTCAACAACCACACCAACACGTCCCGTTGGTGCTGCGGCGTCGACGGCAACGAGCGGTGGAACAGCAGTCAGTCCACGCAGCAGTGGACCGACGACTGGGTCTTCATGGCCCGCCGCTACGCCGCCGTGCCCCGCGTGGTCGGCGCCGACCTGTACAACGAGGTGCGACGCGACGTCCTGGACGACCCCAACTGGGGCCTGGGCGACAACCACGACTGGTACGCGGCCGCCCAGCTCGCCGCCGACCGGATCCTCACCGAGGCCAACCCCCGTCTCCTCATCGTCGTCGAGGGCATCAACTGGACCGGTGTGCCCGTCGACGGGCTGCCGCACGGCCGGCCGATGCTCACCCCCGCCCGCACCCTCTCGCACACCCTGGTCGACTCCCACAAGCTGGTCTACTCCGCCCACTTCTACGGCTACACCGGCCCCCACCACAGCGGCGCCACCGGCATCGGCGAGACGCACGACGCCCGCTACCAGGATCTGACCCGCGACCAGCTCGCCGCTGCTCTCGACGACGAGGCGTTCTTCGTCGAGGAGACCGGCCGGCACTACACGGCACCCGTGTGGATCAGCGAGTTCGGCATCGGCAGCAACGAGACGAACGCGGCGGCCCGAACCTGGTTCGGCAACGTCACCGACTACTTCGCCGACCACGACGCCGACTTCGCGTACTGGCCGCTGGTGGGCTTCGCCGGGCACGACGACTGGGCGCTGCTGCGCTACGACACCGCCGGACACCGCGACGGCATCCTCGACTCCGGCGACTGGCGCAGTACGGCATGGCAGCACCTCATGTCCGCGCCGAGCACGGCCGGTCCCGTCGCGGCCGTTCCGGTGTGGCGGATGCTGAGCACCGACCACGCCGACGCGGTGGAATCCCTGCGCGTACGGGCCACGGGAGACTGGGATTCGGGGGCCTACAAGGCCGCCTGCCCGGATGGGCTGCGGTTGATCGGGCTGAGCCACACCACCGGTCGCGGCCTGTGCACCGACACCGGTACGGCGGATCTGCGGACCTCCGCCGCGGGGCAGACCGTCGTCACCGACGAGCGGTACGTTCCCGCGGGCGGCGACTGGGCGTCCGGGTACACCAAACTCCAGTGCCCACAGGGCGGTTTCCTGATCGGCTACAGCCTGCGCGGGGAGCGTGTGTCGGCGGCGTTGTGCGTGCCGGGTCGCACCGCCCTGTCGGGAACCGGACGCACCCTGTGGTTCGACCGGTCCGACAACCGCCCCGCCAACGGGGCGGGCGGCGACTTCGCCTACGGCGACTACAAGGGCCAGTGCGCGGCGAACGAGTACGCCGCCGGGATCGCCTTCACGACTCGCTTCGGCAGCCGTCCGGGACCCGCTGCGCTGCTGTGCCGGACACTGCCCTGAGGAAAGCAGCACGAAGAGGCCCCTCAGGAGGACGGATAGAACTGGCGGGCCCAGTGGCGGAACAGGCCGATGCCCTCGTCGTTCGCCGCGAGGCGGGGGCGCGGCTCGTACCGCTTGGTGTTCCAGATCCTCAGGTCCTGGCGGACCTTGCCGACCGCGGTCTTCAGCATCGCCCGGGCGAAGGCCCGGTGCAGGCCGTGCCGTGGGAGCGACGCTCCGGTGGCGTCGGGCCTGCGGAGGTCCGCGCAGGCCGTCGCGACCAGCATCTGGGTACGGCGTGGCCCGGTGGGTGTGTGCATGGCCCACAGGTAGCCGACGAGACCGAGCGAGGGCAGGGGCAGTTCGACACGGAGGTATCCCAGCCCTGCCATCAGGAACGTGTGGTCGGCCCGGATCCGGTGCCTGAGGGCGGGAGGCCGGTCCGGTCCGCGGCGCGGTCGCGTGTGCAGGAGGGGGCCCTGGGTCGTGGGCGGGTCGAGTTCCTGCACGGCCGCTTGGTGCGGGACGGGCAGATGCCGGTAGTCGACGGTGTTCTCGATGATCTCCTGCGGGTGGGTGCGCACCTCTGTGCTCCAGGCAGCCGTCGGTACGACTCCGGCCCGGGCGGTGTCGGGGACTTCCCAGCTGGGTGCGGCGCCCTCCGGGTCGTACCAGGCGAGGACGAGGCCGTTGCGCTCGCTGAGGGGGTGGTGCTCCAGGCGGGCGCACGGCGGCGGTCCGTCGGGGGTGCCGACGCAGGTGCCGTCGGGGGCGAAGGCGAAGCGGTGGACGGGGCACACCAGGTGCTCGCCCGCCACGGTGCCGCCCGCCACGAGCTGGGCGCCGAGGTGCGGACAGTGGGGACGCACCGCACGGAGCCGGCCGCCGCGGGTGCGGTGGAGGACGATGTCCTCGTCCAGGAAACGGCGGGTCAGGACACTGCCGGGGGCCAGTTCGCGTGCGCGTGCCAAGTAGAACCAGCCGCTGGGGTAGGGCAGTTCGTCCGTCGTCGTCATGGCCGGCAGCCAAACACGGGACAAGACGTCGAAGATCACATATCCGGCAGGGTCACTCGTATGAGGTAGCGGTGAGAAGATCAGGACTCCAGTGAGGAGGCTCCCCATGATGTCGCTCGATCTCCATCCCCTCTTCCGCAACAACCGTGACATCGAGCTGGCGCTGCGCCAGTTCGTCTTCAAGGCCAACCACTCGGGCGAAACGGTTGCGGAGATCATTCCGGGCAAGGGATCGGGGCAGCTCAGGGCGCGTGTCCTCGCCTTCCTGGACCAGAAGCACATCAGGAAGCTGTACGTCCGCCGGGAGGTCGACTCCGGCAACACCGGGCGCATCCTCGTCTACTTCAAGTGAGCCGACTGCCATGGCCCTGGATCAGTCGACGAATTCCATCGCCGGGTATCGGGGCGACGGTCGGTCCAGGAAGTGGTCGTGGCGGCCGCGCAGCCAGCGGTCGAAGAACGCGGAGACGTAAGCCTCGTCGGTGCGGACGGCCGTGGTCGGTTCGATCGTGCCGATGTCCTGCGTCAGTGTGGCCGCTGGCAGATCCAGCTGCGGGAGCAGGGCCTCCGCGTCCGTGAAGGAGGCGTGTTCGGCGCCGCGCAGTCTGAGCTGACGGTTCCAGCCGGGTGTGTGGGCCCGGAACGCGGTCCAGCCGGGGCCCGTGTCCGTGGGGCCGTCCTTGCCCATCAGCAGGAACGGCCGGGTGAGCCCGTGCTCGGCCACCGGCATCAGCGTGCCGTCGAAGTGGGTCAGGTTGCCGTCCATGTCGATACCGGCAGTGATGCGCGGGTCGGTGTCCATGACCGTGGCCGTGGCGGTTCCGCCCAGCGAGTGGCCGAACATGCCGACCTTGGCGAGGTCGAGAGCGCCGGCGAGGCCGCAGGGCAGTGGGCGGTCGTCCACGTCGGGGTTCCGGCCGGTGTTCAGCAGGCCCAGTTGGTCCAGCACGAAGCCGGTGTCGGCGTTCCGGACGCCGAGTGCCTTCCTGATGAAGGCGTCGGGGTCGCCCGGGGTGACCATGGTGGCCAAGGAACCGTCGGGGAACTCCACTTCCGGCGATTCGTAGGTGTTGTCGATGGTCACCACCACGTAGCCCCGGCCGGCCATGTCCGTCACCAGAGTGGTCCCCCAGGTCCGAGGTTCACCGAGGCCCGGGGAGTAGATCAGCACGGGTCGCCTGCTGCCGGCGTCGGCCACCGGAGCACCCTGTGAGGCGTGCGTGACCGTGGTCGCCCAGTCGGCCCGCCCGGTCGGCAGGCCCATCCCCAGGTAGTCGTCGGCGGTCACCGAGTCGAAGTGGGCTGCCGCCCTGGGCAGCATGTACGGCGCGGCCGGACGGCCGGCTGCGCGGGTCGCGGGGTAGTACACGTCAACCATCAGCTCGCGGCTGTTCCTGCCCTCCTGCCATGGGTCGTGGCGGGAGGTGTCGGCCAGGTGCAGCGTCACTTCGCCGACCTGGAAACGGCCTGTGGGGGCCGGTAACCGCATCCGGGCAGGAGGTGCGGCCGACCCGCGCTGCGTCGCGGCCTGAGCGGGAAGGAGCGCCATCAGTGAGCTGACGACCATGACCGCGCAGACGGCCATCGCCCGCAGGCCTTGATGCTGTTGGACTCGACGGCTGTTCGGCTGTGCCTTCGTCATGCCGCCCATCGTGCAAGCTCGGCTCCTGCCCGCGCATCGGGGACATCCCCCACTGGAACCCGGAGTCCAGGACACGCCCTCGCCGGGCCAGGCCGGACACGGCGCCACAGGGCGATCGTGTCAGCGGTGCGTCAGGCCCGGGTCAGCGGCCCCTGCCACTCTCATTCATGTGAACGGCACGGGAAACCGGAGGCCGGGAGCAGGGAGAGGTGCCCGGAGTGGCTGATCGGGGACCTACGAGCACGCCTCGAGGTCGGGCCCCACGGGGCCCACGCAGGTTCGAATCCTGCCCTCTCCGCACCGATCACCATCGCGTCCCTGGCCCGAGTGGTGGCTAGAATGAGTCATGACATCGAACTCCACACATTCTGGGACCAGTTGGTCCCGGCGGCGCACACCGATTCTGGCATCCTTGCTGAGTGCGGCGGCCCTTGGATGGACTGCCGTTGCACTGAGCGTGCACACGACCGGCTCGACCGCACTGGACCCTGACAGTGTGACCGATGCCGATCTGGCTCGGTTGGGTGCTGCTGTGATGGCCGGCATCGCTGCGGTGGCTGCCGGGCTGTGGTGGCGCCACTGGGCGACCGTACGTCGTTCGGAGATCGGCGGAGGTTGGGCACGGGGGGCGTTTGCCGTCTCCGCCATCCATTCGATGTTCGTCATACCGGTGATCGTGTTCGCCTCCTGGGACTGGAAGGCGCTTGCGATCGTGTTCACGTGCGCGGTGCTCGCTGCCGGTGTGCGGGAGGCCGCCGAGGTGACCGCACCGGCTACCGAGGCTCTCGGCCTGGGGTGACGCCGGCGTAGGTCGCACGGCGAGTACGGGTCTTCCCCAAGTCCGCAGCGCCGGGCGGCCGGCCGCTGCGAAGCCGCCGGCTGGGGGGCGTATCTCCCTGGCCGGTCCGGTCTGCCGCAGGGCCAACTGGTGTCGGCCCCACGTGACGTCGCCCCGAACCGAAGACCTCAGTGGCGCCCGGCCACGTAGTCGCTGATCGCGTACTCCGCCTCGTCGTCGACGGAGTTCGCCGACCAGTCCAGGGTGATGCGCAGTGGATGGCCCGTGGTCGAGTACTCCACCTCCGCGGTGTCCGCGCCGTCGCGCCGCGCCTGTTCCAGTTCCTTCACCAGTCCCCCGATGGTGGGCACCGCCTCGGGCGACTGCTTCACCACCCTGCGGCCCGGCTCGTCCAGCCCCACCGCACGCACCGCCTTCCCCTCCCGCACGGTCACCCGGAAGGTGCCGATCAGGAGCCGCTCTCCCCCGCTCGACTTCAGGGTGTACGTGTACGCCGACGGCTCCTTCCAGGCGGTGCTCTCCGCCTGCGCCGCTCTGTCGACCTCGGCCTCCCCCTGGCACGCGGCGGTTGCCCAGACAAGCCCCGCCGTCAGCGCGAGGCGGGGCAGTACGGACCGGGGAACCGGACGGACGGATCTCATGTTCGGGCCTCTCACCTACGCGGGCTGTTTCTCCTTCGACGCCGGAGGACCGCGGGACGTTCGCCCGACCGGCCCGAACGTCGGTTCAGGACCGGGCGGTGGCCGGGGACAGGTTCCGACGCACGCGGATACCCACTGCCGCCACGAGCACGACCGCGCACGCCGTGAACACCAGACCGGCCCCGCGCAGCCCCAGCGCCAGCGTCATGGCGCCCACCCCCACGACCGGCAACGAGATCCCCACGTACGCGACGACGAAGAACGCCGAGATGGTGGCGCCTTGGTGCGCCGGGGGCGCCGCGGTGCTCACCTCGGTCAGCCCGGCACGGAACGCCATCCCCTGCCCCGCGCCACCGGTCACCGCCCCGGCCAGCAGCAGCGGGAAGGACTCCAGGAACAGCGAGGACGCGATGAGGAGGAGGCCGGCGACGAGCACCGTACAGCCCAAGGGCAGGGCGCGGCGCGCACCGACCCATCCCATGAGCAACTGGCCACCGGTCGAGGCACAGAACACGCAGAAGACGACGCCACCGGCGACCGCCAGATTGTGCTCCCCCAGTGTCTGCGTGAGGAAGGCCGGGGCGACGGCCGTGAACAGGCCGAGCATGGCGAAGCCCGCGAAGGCGGCGAGGGCGCAGGGAGTGAACACCCCGCGCACCTCCGGCGGAACCCTCATGCCCTGCGGTCGCAGCGACGGCCGCGGAACCGTGCGGCGCACGGTCTCGGGCAGCAGGCAGACGACCGCCATGGCGACGGCCAGGAGCACCAGATGAGTGACGAACGGAAGCTTGAGCGGCCAAGGGGCGTACTCGGCGAGGAAGCCGGAGACGAGGGGGCCGAGCCCCAGACCGCCCATGTTGGCCGCGGTCGCCGCCAGTCCGGCACGGCCGCGTTTGCCGGGCGGGGCCAGTTCGAGTACGGCCGCGGTGCCCGTGCCACTGAGCAGACCGGCCGAGAAGCCCGACAGCACCCGGCCCGTGTACAGCAGCGGCAGTCCGACCTCGAACAGGAAGCAGACCGCGCTGAGGGCGGCCAGGCCGAGCGCGGCCAGCAGCACCGGCCGTCGTCCCAGCACGTCGGAGAAGCCGCCGGCGATCAGCAGGGCGGTGATGACGCCCACCGCGTAGACGGCGAACACCACCGTCACGATCAGTTCGGAGAACCCGATCTGCTCCCGGTACAAGCCGTACAGCGGTGTGGGCAGGGTGGTGCCCATCATTCCGATGGCGAAGACGCCCGCAGCGGACTTGTACCCAGGGCGTCCGCCACCCCGCCGGCGAGTCTCTGCGTCGCTGCTGGTCACGTCCCACCATAGGCATCGGCCGTCGGACGCGGTGCGCCTCGCAACGCCGTGCTGCGCCGTCCGGTGCCGCCGCCCCCGGCCAGGGGCTCAGCCCCCGAATGCGGGATACCCCGGCAGAGGCGCGGCCTGCCACCGTCCGGCGACCTTCCGCAGCAGCAGCTCCATGGTGTCCGCGAATGCCGGGAACTCCCGGATCCTGCTCGCCATCTCCCAACGGTGTCGCAGTACCTGACGCATCAGCGGCACGGGACGCCGGGTCCGGTGCATCGGCCGGTCCTCCGCGGTGCGCGGGAGCAGCGCCACTGTCACGCCGACCGTCCAGACCGCGATCGCCTCGCGCATCCCGGCCTCCCACACCGCGCCCTCGGCGAGGGCCGGGTAGGCGGTCACGGCCTCCGTGCGATAGGCCTGCTCGATCTCCTCGGCCAGTCCCGCCGGAAGCCTGAAGACGCACCAGCAGCTGGAGAAGGGCATCCGGCAGTAGGCGGCGGTCAGGAACACCGACTGGAAGCAGGCCGCCTCGAAGTCGATCAGCCGCAGGCCGTCCGCGGTGAGCAGGTTGTTGTCGGGGCAGGTGTCCCCCGGAGTGAACGCCGGATACTCGTCGCCGCCCGCCGTCCCGATCCGGTTCAGCTCGGCCGACAGTTCGGGTGGCGCGGTGATTCCTGCCTCGGCCAGCAACGGCAGCAGGTCGGCGGCGTTCCGCGCGATCCACGGCTCGTCCCCCCGGGACGGCAGTCCCTTGTCGTACCGGGCCGTCAGCCGGGTGAAGTCGGCTCGCCTGTGCACCGACGCCGCGGCGAGTCGGCCGAGTCCTGCGGCCCAGGTCAACAGGCCCTCCGCGGCGGCCTTCGGGTCGTCTCCGAGCAGTACGTCCGCCAGCGTGGGCGCAGTCCCCAGATCCTCCATCACCAGCAGCGGTACGTCGGTGTCCACGCCGAGCAGTGCCGGGCCGGCCACCCTGAGGTCGAGCCCGGCGGCCTCGGAGACGAACGAGCGCAGGGCGCTCGGCTCGTCGTTGAACGACTTGACGATCACGCTGCCGCCGGCCGCGGTGCGGCAGCGCAGCACGGTGCTGCGCCGGCTGCCTCCCAGGTCGACGGGGTCGGAGAGGCGGGTGCCCAGCAGGTCACCGGCGGCGCGGAGGATCGCATCCATCCCGGCATCCTGCCACCCTCTGCGGAGCGGCGTGCGCCCGACGGCCGTAGGCGATTCAGCTCCCGGCGCCGGCCGCGTAGAAGGCGCGGACGGCGAAGGCGATCCATTCCGGTCTTTCCCAAGTCGCCCAGCGGAGACGGGCGTTCTTGTCGATGACTGCGGCCGTCTCGTCGGCGCTCACGCCGGCTGCCCGCAGGCGCTCGGTCTCGTCGCGGACATGGGTGAGGTAGTCGCGGACGTCGCGGATCACCGACACGCCGGTCACCTCGCCATGGCCGGGTACGACGACCTCGGGTGCGAGGCCCGCGAGTTCACCCAGCACGGAGATCCACTTCCCGCCGTCGACGTCTACGTCGTACGGCGGGAAGTGGGGCGCGATGGGAAAGATGCGCGTCTCGAACAGGTCGCCGCCGAACAGGACCCGGTCGTCGACCAGGACGACCTGGTCGGAGGCGGTGTGGGCCGGACCGACCGCGCGCAGCACCGCCGTCCTGCCGCCCAGATCGATCTCGGCCCGGCCGTCGTGGACCACGTCCGGCTCGACCAGTTCGACGCCGCCCAGCTCGGCCGCGGCGGCCGGGCCGAGCCCCCGGAACATCTCGAGGTAGGACGGGCCCTTGCGGCGCAGCTCCGCACGCTGGCCGGCGTTGTAGACGATCGTCGCCTCCCCCTTGAACACCTGGGCGCCGAAACCGTGCTCGGGGTGGAAGTGCGTCAGGGTCAGGTAGAGGCGCCGGGGGCCCGCGAGGCGGCGGGCCTGCTCCAGCACGTAGGCGCCGTTCCGGGGCCCCATGCCGGTGTCGATGACCAGCGCGGCCGTCTCCCCCACCACGATCCCGATGTTCGGGACCAGCTCGATCCGGCGGTCGGGGATGACGAAGACGCCGTCGGACACCTCGACGGGCTCACCCTGCACCAGGGGCGGCGGGCTCTGCCGCAGGTCCGGCGCGGCATTCGGGTCAGCGAGCCGGCTACCGGGCGAGGTGGGGTCGCTGGGGCACATGACCGGGCTCCCATCTGAACAGTGTTGAGATTGCCCGTCGAGCGTACCATCCATCTGAACACTGTTAAGATCGAGTCATGGCCAGAGAGCGCTACCACCACGGTGACCTGCGCACCGCACTGCTGGACGCAGCCGAGGCACTCGTACGGGAACGCGGTGCCGACGGCTGGTCACTGCGGGAGGCCTCCGCCAGGACCGGGGTCAGTCCCAGCGCCGCCTATCACCACTTCGCCTCACGTGACGCGCTCGTCCACGCCTTGTCGGAACGGGTGCTCGCGCGGCTCGGTGACCGCCTGATCCACGCCTGCGCGGCGGCGCCCTCGCAGGGCGCCGACCCTCTGCAGCGCCTGATCGCTCTCGGCCGCAGCTACATCCGGTGGGCCGTCGAGGACCCCGCCGTCGCCCGGCTCGTCTTCAGGGCGGGAGCCACCGATCCGGACTCGGTCGTCACCCCGCACCCGCACGAGGTGCTCGGGGCCGAACTCGACCGGTTCGCCGCGGCCGGCGGACTGTCGGCCGCGGCGCGCCCGGGCGCCGAGTTCACTGTCTGGGCGGCCCTTCACGGGCTCGCCGTGCTGCTCGTCGACGGGCTCGTGCACACCGACGACGAGCGGGCCGCCGACCTCCAGGTCGAACGCCTGGTACGGGCAGTTCTCGCGGGCCTGACACAGGAGGAGACGCCGTCCGCCGGCTGGCCGGCGCTCCGCTCCGCCCACACCCGGCGCCTGGCAGGCCGGCAGCCCGGATCCGAGCCGACTACACGAGGAAAGCGTTGACGCGGCCCGCCGCGATCTGCTTCTTGCCCGTGACCGGCTGTGCGACGGCGGCCTGGGGTGTGGAGGAGTTGACGCTCCAGCGGTAGCCGACGAAGAGGGACGTGTCGGGGTCCGCGTAGAAGACCATGTGCCCGTAGCCCACACCGCTGTGCTCGGAGTAGGTGGAGTTGTCGTCGGCGATCTCGGCGCGGCTGTCCGGGTACGAACGGTAGCGGTCGATGCTGGACTGGCTGGTGAGGTCGGGGCCGCCGTGGGGGCTGTTGGTGCAGTCGACGATCTGGAAGAGGTGCGGGACGACCCCGGTGATGCCCAGCTTGCTGTCGACGGAGGAGGCGAAGGTGCCGAGGTAGGCACGGATCATCACGGTGTGCCCGGTGTAGGGGGTGCTCTTGGCGTTGGGGTCGTAGTCCCAGGCCACGATGTCGCCGGGACGCAGGTTCACCGGCTTGGTCACCGGGTCGATGTGCGGCACGTTGGAGGCGTTCAGGAAGCCCGCCTGCAGGTCCTCGGCGTTGGGGAACGAGGCAGTGCGGGGCGAGCCGTCCTTCGGCGGGAAGTACTGGTTGAAGTAGGCCGTGGTGGCCCAGCCGTACGCGGTGTCAGCGCCGTAGGAGCGCTGCAGCAGGCTCGTCATGAACGAGGCGCACTGGGAGAGGTTCTCGAACTCATCGGGGTGCCCCGGACGACCCCAGGTCACCTGGGTTCTGCCGAGGTTCTCACCGCTGGTCTGTTCGACGTTGTACCGGTTGTGGTCCCACTGGTTCGCGCGCAGCCGCAGGTACTCCACCAGCGTCTCGGCCTCCAGCAGGTGGGGCGGCTTGAGCTGGTAGAGGGCGGCGGTCGCCGGTTCGGCCGCGGCGGCGCGGGTGGGCGAGATCAGGGAACCGGCGGACGCGGCGAGCGCCAACCCGGCACTCCCGGTCAGCAGATGACGACGGGACGGACCCGAAAAGGACGTGGACACATGACCCCCCTGGTATGTGAACGGCGAGGACGGTCGGGGCCTCGCCTTCGATCGCCGGACGATACCAGGCGATCTGATCTTGGTCGGGCCGCCCGCCTTGGCAGTGATCCAGATCGGGCATATGGTCCCGATAAGGCAATATGTGCGTCGCGCGGCCGATACACAGACACGTCGACGCGTGGTTCGGTGGCGCCGCCCGGAAGCGAGCGGAGAGCACGATGCGGCCCGGTGATCTACCGCAGGGTGGCGGGTCACTGGACGATGCGCTCGGGACGGGTCTGACGGACGTCATGCGCCGTACCGGCGCCGTGATCGGCGGCCTCTACCTGATCGAGGAGTCGGAGCCGATGCTGCGCCTGGTGGCGCTGTTGCGGGCTGCCCGTCGAGTTCGCCCGGACCTGGCAGCGCCTGCCGCTCACCGCCCCGGTCCCGGTCGCCGACGCGATCCGTGACAACCGGCTGGTGTGGATCGGCAGCCAGGAGGAGATGACCCGCCGCTATCCGATCACCGCGGCCGTCCTGCCCTACCGTTTCGCGCTCGCGGCCGTCTCCCTGACCGGCGTGCACGGGTGCTGGGGAGGCATCGTCCTCATGTGGTCCGGCGACCACCCGCAGGAGGCCACCCCGGGCGAGCGCGGCCACCTCATCGCCAGCGCAGACCGGCTGGCCAGTCTGCTGGACGACGCGCCTTCGCCGCCCAGCCTTCCCGAGCAGCCGAGAATCTGGCCGCTCGAAGCCGTACGCCACCCGACACAGACCGCAATGGTCGCGGCCGACTACCTCGACCGCCTGCCCGAGGGTGCCCTCGCCCTGGACCTGGAGGGCCGTGTCACCTTCGTCAGCGGCACCGCCGCCCGGCTCCTCGGGCGCCCCGCCGACCAGCTGCTGGGCGCGCGGCCCTGGCAGGCACTGCGTTGGCTGGACGACCCCGCGTACGAGGACCAGTACCGCACCGCCGTCGTCAGCCGTACGCCACTCTCCTTCGAGGCACTCCGGCCGCCCGACCAGTGGCTGACCTTCCATCTCCACCCGGACACCAGCGGCATCAGCGTCCGCGTCACCCCGTGCACGCAGCAGCCCGACGACTCGGCGGCGCCCGCCGCGCAGCGACCCGCGGCGCCAACCGGACGTCTCTACCAGTTGGTCCACCTGGCGGCGGCACTCACGGAGACGGTGACCGTACGGGACGTCGCCGCCCTGATCTCCGACCAGGTCCTCCCCGCCTTCGCAGCCCAGGGGATGGTCCTGTCCGCGTTGGACGCGGGCCGGCTGAAGATCACCGCCCACCACGGCTACCCCGACGACAACATCGAGGGCCTCGACGCCCTCCCCCCGGACACCGACCTCACCCCCGCCGGCCAGGTCCTCGCCAGCGGCGTGCCCGGCTTCTTCGCCAGTCCCGCCGACATGGCACGCAGCCACCCCCGAGCACCCCAGATCAGCGGCAAACAGGCCTGGGCCTTCCTGCCCCTCGTCATCGCGAGCCGTCCGGTGGGCTGCTGCATCCTGTCCTACGACCGTCCGCACACCTTCACGGCCGACGAGCGCGCGGTCCTCACGCCGCTGGCCCGTCTCATCGCCCAGGCGCTCGACCGCGCCCGCCTCTATGACGCCCAGCACCGTCTCGTCCACGAGCTCCAGCAGACTCTGCTGCCCCGCACCCTGCCCGCCCTGCCCGGCCTCGACGTCGCCGCCCGGTATCTGCCGGCCGGGCGCGGACTCGATGTCAGCGGAGACTTCTACGACCTGCTCCGCCTGGACGACACGACGGTCGCGGCATTCATCGGCGACGTGGAGGGCCACAGCATCGCCGCGGCCACCCTCATGGGGCAGGTCCGCACCGCCATTCACGCCCACGCGACCGCCGGCGCCGCACCGGACGAGGTGTTGTCCCGCACCGACCGGCTGCTGGCCGACCTGGAATCCGACCTGCTCGTCACCTGCCTCTACGCCCATATGGACCTGGCCCGCGAAAGGCTGACCCTTGCCAGCGCGGGTCACGTCCCCCCACTGCTGCTCAAGCCTCATCACGGCGGAAGGATTCTGGACATCGAGCCCGGCCCGCCTCTGGGCATCGGCGCGGACGTGCACTACCCCGTCACCGCCGCCCCGCTGCGCGACGGAGCCATTCTGGCCCTCTACACCGACGGGCTGGTGGAAAAGCCCGGACGCGACGCAGCAGACACCACGTCCGACCTGCTCGAGCACGTGGCGGGCACGGACGACCCCGACCTCGGCCACCTCGCCGACAGCCTGATCCACCGTGCCTGGCCGACCGGACAGTACACGGACGACGTCACCGTCCTGCTCCTGCGCGCATCGCACAACCACGTGTCTGTGCAGGGAAGTTGATGTGCGAAGCTGTCGCGAACCGTTCGGGCGTGGGGCCGTGGCGGTCGTCGAGAGGAGTGCGGTGTGGGACAGGACGGCGGCTTCGGCGTCGGGGAGATCGACACCAGCAGGCCGCACCCTGCGCGGATCTACGACTACCTGCTGGGCGGCAAGGACAACTACGAGGTGGACCGGCGGGCCGGCGACGAACTGGCCGCCGCCGCACCCGAGGTGCGCATGGGCCTGCGCGCCAACCGCGCCTTCCTGCGGCGTGCCGTCCGGTACGTCGTCAGCCGCGGGGTACGCCAGATCCTCGACATCGGCACCGGGCTGCCCACCTCGCCGAACGTGCACGAGATCGCCCACGAGCTGGCGCCGGACGTCCGCGTGGCCTACGTCGACAACGATCCGATCGTGGCCCCGCACGCCAACGCGCTGCTCAGCAGCTCCGGCGCGACCAGTGTCGTACCCGGCGATGTGCGCGACCCCCAGGCCGTCATGAACCACCCCGAGGTCCGCCGGGCCATCGACTTCGACCGGCCGGTCGCGCTCCTCCTCGTGGCCGTCCTCCACTTCCTCACCGACGTGGAGAAGCCCGCGCAGGCCGTCGCCGCCCTGCGCGACGCACTTCCGGCCGGCAGCTTCCTGGT
This sequence comes from Streptomyces sp. NPDC101165, assembly GCF_044768135.1. Lineage (NCBI taxonomy): Bacteria > Bacillati > Actinomycetota > Actinomycetes > Kitasatosporales > Streptomycetaceae > Streptomyces > Streptomyces sp. NPDC101165. The sequence continues at coordinate 250,182 of NZ_JBIWPG010000012.1, forward strand.
GCTCTCGCACGCCACCGGCGACTTCGCCGACCGCAGCGCCGCCCAGGCCGTCTACCACAAGGCCACCGCCACGCTGAACCTGCGGTCCCGCGCCGAGGTGGAGGCGTTCTTCGACGGCTTCGAACTGGTCGAGCCCGGCCTGGCCCAGGTCCCGTTCTGGCACCCGGACGCCCCGCCACCACCGAGGTCGGCCGAGATCGGCTTCTACGGAGGGGTGGCCCGCAAGACCGGGTGATCTCAAGGTGGTTCGGGAAGCGTGGGCGGTCCCGGCCCGTCGCCGTTCACCGGTGGCGAATCGTGCCCCGGTCCGAGGGTGGGCGAGTGATCATGGGCGGATGATCGAAGACCGACTTGCGCAGGTGTTCGCCGAGGCCGAGTGCCAGGGCAGTGTCGCTGTCCTGGACATCGACGGTCCGGGGCAAGTGGTGCTGGGCGACGACGATTTGATGGTCGCCGGGTCCACGTTCAAGGTCGCGGTGGCGTTGGAGTTGTTCTGCCAGGGCGCCGAGGGCGAGCTGGACCTGGGCGAGCGGGTCCGGCTCTCGCCGTCGCGGGCCACGCCGGGCGGTCAGGGCTTCTGCATCTTCGAGGACGAGGCCGAGGTCTCGCTGCGCGATGTGGCCCGGATGATGGTGACGATCAGCGACAACACCGCGACCGACACGGTGATCCGTCGGGTGTCGGTGCCTCGGGTTCACGCACGGCTGGCCGCGTTGGGCCTGGACCGGATCCGGTTGGCGGGCACGATCCAGGAGGAGTTCGACGCGATCGGCCGCGATGCGGGCTTCGCCGGGTGGACGGAGATGAACCGCGCGATGCGCGAGGCGGACTCGCCCCGGAACGCCGACCGCATCTGGGAGCGCGCGCTGTCCGCTCCGTCCCTGCAACCCGGGCGCATCACGAGCGCGACGGCCGGTCAGATGGCCGCCTTGCTGAGGATGATCTGGCGGGACGAGGCCGGCCCCGCTGCCGCCTGCGCCGCGGTGCGGACCGTCCTCGGGCAGCAGCGGCTGACCCGGAAGATCGCCGCAGGGTTCGGTGCCGAGGTGCGGGTGGCCGCCAAGTCGGGCACGGTTCCTGGATGTGTGAGCAACGACGCCGGAGTCGTGCAGTTCCCGGACGGTTCCCGCTTCGCGGTGGCGGTGTTCACCAGGCCCGCCGGGCCCGGTACGGGGACTCCTCAGGCCGATTCCGTGATCGGCACGGCCGCCCGGTCGGCCGTCGAGCACCTGCGCCGGCCGAGGGGCGCCGAGTGATCAGTCGTCGAGCAGCCGCCATGCGGTGAGGGCGAGCCTGGCCCGCAACAGGCCGGTGGGCTCGGTGAGTTCGGTGCCGAGGGTCCTTCCGATCTGTTCGAGTCGGCGGGCGACGCTGCTGTGATGCAGATGGAGACAGCCGGCGGCCCGGCGCAGGGAGCCGGTGGCGCAGTAGGCGTCGAGGGTCTCCAGGTCTTCCGGGTTTCCGGCGATACGGGCGATCGCGGCCACGTCGGCGTTGTCCCGCGCTGCGTCCTCGGGTATCCGGGCGAGCAGTGCCAACGCCCCCAGGCCGTCGTGGTGGACGACCGGTCGGCGCGCGGTGGTGAAGCGGAGGGCCGTGCGGGCTTCCCGCCAGGACCGGTCGGGACTCTCCGCGGCGCCGATGCCTGCGCGTGCGTCCGGCGGAAAGCGGTCGGCGTTCACGGTGGTGGCCAGGATGACACCCACGTCGGCAAGAGTCGCCGCCTTCACCGGGCGGGCCGGGCAGACCAGGCCGCCGATCCGGTCGAGCGGAACCTGAGACCGTACGGCGACGACGCGGAGCGGCAGGTCGGCGGCGAACCCCAGGAGCCGTAGCGCCCGGGCTCTGGCGGCCTCGTCGCAGTCGGGGCTGACGACCAGTTCGACGAGGGCGGGGTCGGCCATGGTGGTGCGGGCCGGGCCGTACCGCTCGGCTACGGCCGCGGCGGCGAGGGCGAGCCGGTCGAGGAGCACTTCGTCGAGCGGGCCGGGCGGGCCGGGGCGCTCCAGCCACACGCTGCCGATCTCCTCCTCGTCGAGGACGATCGGCGTCGTGCTGGACGCGAGTGCCGGCGGAGCGGACGTCTCCCTGCCGTCGGGCGACATACGGATCGCGCGCGCTGTGCCGTGGAGCCGGATCCCGGCCACGCACTCGGCCAGGGCCGCCGACGCCCGGGCGAGCGCCGGGAGGTCGACGCGGCGGCGCATCAGTGTGTCGTAGAACGTGACGACGCGGATCGCGCCCTGGACGTGCGTGTCCAGGTGCGACAGCCGTTCGGCCAGTGCCTCCATGACGCAAGGATAGGTGCCGACGGGTGCGCCAACTGGCGTGAGAACGCGGCGAGATGGCCGACGTCCGGCGGACGGTCCCTGGGGGTGGCGGCTGCCAGGATGACCGACATGGATCCCGAACTCGAAGCATTCATCCCGTTGGTCCCCCGGGTCGACCTGAACGACCCGATCTCCGACCGCAAGAACTACGCAGCGCGCGCCGCCGCGGCACCGGTCCCGGACACCACCGGCCTGGACATCGAGGACCGCACGGTACCCGCCGATCCGGAGGTGCCGGTGCGGATCTATCGCCCGCAGGGGGCGCAGGGCGCCGTCGTCTGGCTGCACGGCGGCTCATGGGTCATGGGCGACCTGGACACCGAACACCCGTGGGCCACCCGGCTCGCTGCCGCCTCCGGCACGACGGTGATCTCGGTGGGCTATCGCCTGGCCCCCGAGCACCGGTTCCCGGCCGCCCTGGACGACGCCTACGCCGTGCTGACCTGGACGGCCGAGCACGCGACCGAGCTCGGCATCGGCCCGGACCGGATCGCGGTCGGAGGGCACAGCGCGGGCGGAGCCATGGCCGCCGCGCTGGCGCTGCGGGCGCGTGACCAGCAGGGACCGCCGATCCGCTTCCAACTGCTCAACCAGCCCGGGCTCGACGACCGGGAAGAGACGTGGTCGACGGATCACCTCGCCGCGACGCTCGGGGGCGGCCACGCCCACATGGCCGCAGCGTGGCGACACTGGCTGGGCTCGGCGCCCGCCACACCGTACGCCGCCCCGGCACGGGCCATCGACCTCTCCGGTCTTCCCCCCGCCCACATCGCCACCGCGGAGTTCTGTCCGTACCGCGACGTGGACATCACCTACGCGCAGCGCCTCCTGCGGGCAGGTGTGTCGGTCGAGTTGCACCAGTGGCCCGGCACGTTCCACGGGTCCCAGGCGATCCTGTCCGCCGAGATCTCGCAGCGGCAGATCGCCGAGCTCGCCGCGACCCTGCGCCGTGCCCTGACCAAGTGAGATGTGCCGAAGGTCAGCCATTCCTTGCCGTCCCCTCGCGTTCGCGTGCGTGCTCAGCCCTGACGAGGAGCACTTCGGCCAGCCACGCCCATCTCTCTCCTCACCCGAGCCCGGTCGAGATACCACGCGCCGAGACCCACGAGTACGGCTGCCGCGAACCCGTACACCGGCAGCCACAGGGTCGTAGTGGCCGACAGGCAGTCGGCGACAGCCTCGTGGATCTTCGCCTCCTGCGCGTGAGCCAGGGCAGCTCTGTCGCGGCCGACCAGGTCGGACAGCGCGGCCTCCGCCTGGATGCCCGCGTACTGGCCCAGCGCGGGACACACGCGTCGAGTGCCTGGCATCGGAAACAGCCACGCCGAGCGCTGAAGAGCGGGCGCGATGGTGATCGCTACGCACAGGCCGACCACCAGTGAGAACGCGGTCAGTTTCCTTATGTACATGGATCCGAGGCCGGGTACCCATGTCGGCAGTCGGTAGAAGGAGAAGATCACCGCAAGAAGCGTCACCCCGATGTAGCTGGCGAACCATTGCCAGGAACCCTGCGCGAATGCGGCCGTGAGCACGGCGGCGAGGGCGATGCCGATGACCCCCGCTTCACCGGGGCTGTCATGGCCCGCACCCATGGATGTCGCTTGCCGAGCCTCTTGAAGTCCGGGCTGATCGTCCATGATCTCTCCTGCGGGGTTCGGAAGCCATCAGCATCCGGGCACGGTGCGCCTCGACACGGAGCCATGCCGAACCGGCCCGGAGACCCCGCCCGATTGGCCGGGACTCCACGCCGGGCGCGGCCGCCGACGGTAGCGCGCGTCCTCACCCTTCGGCGCGTCAGATCAAAGGTAGTCCGGGCGCCCGGCCCCGGCAGGGACGGACGGGTTGCGCCACACGAACACCTCGGTGCTGGGCCCCCGTTCGCAGAAGCGGCCCGTCGGGGAGGACGAGCGCAGCAGACGGCGCAGGTCGGCTTCGAAGGCGTCACGGCGCGCACCGAACAGGCCGGGGGCGGAGTACGACATCGAGAAGGTGCCGGCGACGACGTCGTCCTCGCCGCGTTCCAGTAGCTGCCCGCCGGGGACGACATGCCGCTCCGGACCCAGGAATCCGGCGCGGGCGATGATCGCCGCTTCGCCGCCGGGTGTCCCGTGGGGCAGCACTCCCCGCCCGGCACGGCGGACCGGGCCCAAGTACTGCTTGACCAGTTCGTCGATCGCACCGTACGGCACACCGGGGTGGGGCAGGCCCTCGATGCCGAGTTGCTCGCCCTTCAGGTCCGAGACGTGCACCAGCGCCCCGCCGGGCCGGAGCATGCCGCGCACGGTGGCCGCCACCAAGGCGCGGTCCATCCAGTGGAAGGACTGGGCGAAGACCGCCACCGTGAACGTGCCGAGGCCCGCCGGGAGGTCCTCGGCCCGCATCCGTACCCAGCGGGACGTGGCGGCCCCGCCCGCGGCGGCGGCCCGGCGGGCGGCCTCGTCGAGCATGCCGGGGTCGGGGTCCACGCCCACGACTTCGCCGAACAGGGGCGCGAAGGGCACGGACAGGGTGCCTGGGCCGCATCCCACGTCGAGGAGCCGCCCGGTTCCGTCGAGCCCGAGCTCGTCGGCCAGCACGGGCACGAGGGTGGGGGCGTACGGCAGTCTGCCCCGGTCGTAGTAGGGGGCTGCGCCCGCGAACAGTGTTTCGTCCCACACCCAGTCTTCGGTCACGGGAGGATTTTCCACGTGTGTGGGGCGCGAGGCCTGGTGTTTGTCGGTGGGGTGCTCAGCGACACCAGATGCTCAAGCAGACCCTTCTGCACGTCGCGGGTCTCCACGAAGGTAGGTTGATCGCCATGAGTGACAACGTGTACTTCGACATCAGCATCAACGACGAGCCGGCCGGCCGGATCGTCTTCAAGCTTTTCGACGACGTGGTTCCCAAGACCGCCAAGAACTTCCGTGAGCTGGCCACCGGCGAGCACGGCTACGGTTACGCCGGTTCCTCGTTCCACCGCGTCATCCCGCAGTTCATGCTGCAGGGCGGCGACTTCACCAAGGGCAATGGCACCGGCGGCAAGAGCATCTACGGCGAGAAGTTCGCCGACGAGAACTTCACCCTGAAGCACGACCGCCCGTACCTGCTGAGCATGGCGAACGCCGGCCGTAACACCAATGGCTCGCAGTTCTTCATCACCACGATCGTCACCGACTGGCTCGACGGCAAGCACGTCGTCTTCGGTGAGGTCGTAGAGGGGCAGAAGCTCGTCGACCAGATCGAGGGCCTGGGCAGCCGGAGCGGCACCCCCAGCGCGAAGGTCACGATCGCCGCGAGCGGCACGGTCTGACCGACGCTCCCCCGCACCGGCGGGTGACGCGAACGCCCCGGTGACGACGCCGGTCGGTTCTCTCCTGACCGGCCGTCTCACCGGGCGTCGCCCTGTACGCGGGTCGTCAGTGCGCGAAGACCGTGCTGGCCAGCGCCACATGGACGGCGGTGCCGGCGAGGATGCTCAACAGGGCGTTGCGGCGCCACAGATGGAGGCCGACGGTGACCGTCAGGGCCGCCAGGGGGGCCGCCACCCGGGCGTGGGCCAGCGGCAGGTCGCGCAGGCAGTAGACGACCAGGATGACCATGATCCCGGCGGGCATGCGCGTGCTCAGGTACTGGACCGTACCGCTCGCCCGCAGCGGGGCGAGGGCGGCGAAGGGGAGGGCACGCAGGGCCCAGGTCACCGCGGCGGATACCAGGACCGCGGCGACGAGGTAGGTCGTGTCAGGCATGGCTGGGCTTCCTGCGGGTGGTGAGGTGCCGGGCCAGGAGCCCGGCGGTGAACAGGGCGAAGGCGACCGGCAGCAGTTGACCGGGGAAGAGCAGCCGGGCGGCCAGGGCGCTGAGGAGGGCGAGCAGCGGGGTGGGCAGATCGCCCCGCCGGTCACGGACGGCGTCGAGCGCCAGTACGGTGAACAGGGCGGTCAGCGCGAAGTCCAGCCCGGTGACGCTGTCCGGGACGAGGGAGCCGAGCAGGGCTCCGGCGGTGGCGCCCCCCGCCCAGTACAGGTGCATGAAGAGCTGGAGCCAGAGGATGCGCCGGCTCGGCCAGGAGCGGGCCTGCTGCCCGGCGGTCAGGGCGTACGCCTCGTCGCACAGGGCGAAGGTGCTGTACGCCTTCCCGAGACGTCCCTGCACCCGGTGCAGCGGGAAGGACAGGGCGTAGAAGACGTGCCGTAGGTTCACCAGGAACGCGGACACGGCGATGGAGACCAGCGGCGCTGACGCCGCGACCATGCCGATCAGCAGGAACTCGAACGACCCGCCGTAGATGAGCGCGCTGGACAGGCCCGCCCACCACCAGCCGACTCCGGAGTGGGTGACGAGCACCCCGAAGGCGACGCCGAGCGGGACGAAGCCGAGGCCCACGGACGTGGAGTCCTGGAACGCGGCCCGCGCCTCGGAGCGGGGCCGGGGCGGCGGGGTCGGCGCAGGCGCGGCCGGGCTGTCGGCGACGGCAGGGGATGTTCGCATGAAGACATTTTAGGAAATATGTCATGTCATATGGTTGCTGATAATGTCCGTATGCTGGGCTGATGCGCAATGAAGTGAAACTCGACGCCGTCGATCGGGACATTCTGTTTCACCTGCGCCAGGACGGCCGGCTGACCAACGTCGAGCTGGCCCAGCGGGTGGGGCTGACCCCGCCGCCCTGCCTGCGCCGGGTCAAGCGGCTGGAGGAGGCGGGTGTCATCGCCGGGTACCGGGCCGTCGTCGACCCCGAGGCCCTCGGCCGCGGTCTCGAGGTTCTCATCGACGTCGAGGTCAGCGCCAACGACCGGACGACGTTCCTGGAGTTCGAGGACACCGTGGCAGCCTTCGACGAGGTGATCGAGTTCCGGCGCATGTACGGCCGCCCCGACTACTTCGTCCGCGTGGCCGTCGCCGACCACGCCGCCTACGAGTCCTTCCTCACCGAGAAGCTCAGCGGCCTGCCGTGCGTCCTGCGCATCGACTCCCACCTGACCATGAAGACGATCAAGTCGGGTTCCTGAGTGCGGTCAGGCGCAACGGGGGCCGCCCCGGGGTGGGCCTCCTCGGCATGTCAGGCCGGGCGATTCCGCGGCTTTCGTTCGATCATGTCACCAGAGACTCGTCGAGGGCCGCCCGGGCGAACCCGGCGGCGGACGACCGTCGGCGACGATGCCTGGTGCGGCGAGCACGGGAGGAACCCGTGAGGCAGTGGCGGCGCGGACTCCACCGCGCTTGGGAGTGGCTGCGTCTGCGCGCCCTGCTCCGACACGGCCGTGAACTGGAGCTGATGCACCGGGCCATGGGGTTCGCCACGCTGGCCCTGGTGACGCTGGCCCCGCTGCTGATCGTGGTCGCCGCGGCCGATCCGCTGGTGCGGGGAGGCTTCGCCTCGTGGCTCACCGACGGCATGGGACTGTCGGGACAGTCCGCCGAGGCGCTCACCAACATCATCAGTCCCCCGCGCAAGGTCATCGGCACCACCAGTGTGCTGAGCCTGATCCTGCTCGCGGTGTTCGGCATCTCCTTCGCGGGCAGCGTGCAGAACGGGTACGAGCGGATCTGGGACCTCGCGTCGGGACCCTGGCACCGGGTCTGGCGGCAGGTGACCTGGCTGGCGGTGCTGACCGCCTACCTCTATCAGGAGGTGCAGACGCGGACGGCGATGCACGGTACGCAGCGGATCGCACTGTCCGTGATCAGCGGGGTGCTGTTCTTCTGGTGGGGCCAGCGGTTCCTGCTCGGGGGCCAGGTCCACTGGCGCACCCTGCTGCCGGGCGCGATCGCCACGGTGCTCGGCCTGGTCGGCCTCAGGGCCTTCTCGTTCCTCGTCTTCGCCCCGCTCATCATCACCAACGCACTCAACTACGGCGCGGTCGGGACCGTGCTGGTGGTGGAGTCGTGGCTGATCGGCGTCGGGTTCGTGGTGTACGGGGGTGCGCTGTTCGGCCGCTGGTTCGTCGAGCACCACTGGATGCCCACCCACGAGGGGCCCACCCACGGGGAGTGAGCGGCCCGTCAGCCGGTCGAGGCCGCGACCGGCGCGCCTTCGAGGTTGCGCGTCATGCGTTCCAGGACCCGTACAGCGGTGCCGTACTCCTCCAGCGAGATGCCCGCGATGACCGCCTCCCGGAAGAACGCGACCCGTTCGGTGACGGCGGCCAGGCGGGCGTCGCCCTGCGCGGTGAGGGTGAGCAGGCCCGTGGCGGGCCGTGTCGCCCAGCCGTCGGCGAGGACGGTCCGGACGGCGGCGGCCAGGGCGACGGTGTCGGCGTTGGCGGCCAGGGTGGTGTGCACCTCGGTGTCGGCGACTCCGGGTGCGGCGCGGACGACGTTGAGGACCTGCCAGGTCAGGCGGGTGAGGCCGTACTCCGCGAGCAGGGCGTCCATGTGCCGGGTGAGGGCCTGGTCGGTGCGGTTGAGCCAGTAGCCGATGGGCTTCATGACAGGTCGGGTTCCTTCGGGTTCGGGGCGAGCAGGGCGGGCCAGTCCTGGGCGGCGGCCCAGTCGGCGAAGGTGTGCCAGCCGACCTCGGGGTGGGCGCGGCGCAGGCCGGTGACGTCGACGTCGAGGCCGGCGGTGGTGAAGTAGGAGAACATCGCCGCGAGGTCGTCGGAGTGGGTGCGGACGTAGGACAGCGGCACCTCGCGGTGCCTGACGGGGCGGCCGGTGGCGGCGGACAGGGCCGCGGCGATCTGGGCGGCGGTGAGTTCGTCGGAGGCGATGTCGACACGGCGGCCGGTGAAGACGGACCGGCGCTGCAGGACCAGGGCCGCGAACGCGCCGATGTCGTCGGCCGGGATGAGCGTCAGGGGGCGGTCGGCCGGCATGGGCCAGGCGAAGGTGTTCTCGCGCAGGCCTTCCAGGGTCCAGCCGGAGGCGAAGTTGTCCATGAAGGCCGCGGGGGCGATGACCGTCCAGGGGACGCCCGTCGTCATGAGATGGCGTTCGATCTCGTGCTTGCTGTCGTAGTGCGGGATGCCCGTGCCGCGGTCGGCGTGCGCGGCCGACGTGAGCACGATGTGGCCGACCCGGGCGGCCGCCGCCGCGTCCAGCAGGGTCCTGCCCTGGCGGACCTCGGTGGCGGTGTCCGTACCGAACGGGGTGGTCACCGCGAAGAGGGAGTCGGCGCCGGCGAGGGCGGAGTCCAGGGAGGGGCGGTCGTCGAAGTCGGCGTACCGGACGTCAGCACCGAGCCGGCGCAGGGCCTCGGCCGCCGGTGCGGCGGGGGTGCGGGTGAGGGCGCGGACCTGGTGCCCGGCAGCCAGCAGGGCGTGGGCGGTGGCTCCGCCCTGGGCGCCGGTCGCACCGGTGACGGCGATGGTGAGCATGTGGGCTCCTGAAAGGACGGGCAGCACTTATCTGCGCTGCGCATTAGCTGCGTTGCGAAGAGAATACCCACATCTTCACTGCGTCGCGCAGATAAAAGCTAGTGAAGTGGATCACCCCTGCGTCGACGCGACGGGCGCGCGGGCGGTTTCGTCGACATGGAGGGTGAAGACGTCCGGACGGGCGTAGTGGCCTGTGGGGTCGAAGTCGAAGCGGGCCCGGGCGAGGTCGTCGAGGTCGAGTGCGGCGGACAGGATGCCCTCGCCCTCGCGCAGCGGGCCGGCCAGGACCTCACCGAGCGGGGACACGACGACGGAGCCGCCGCCGATGAGGACGGTGCCGGGTGCGTCGCCCTGAACGGGGTGGACGTCGGCGGGCAGGGCGTCGCGGCGCAGGTACTGGCAGGCCCCGAGCACGAAGCAGCGGCCCTCCAGGGCGATGTGCCGCAGGGTGACCTGCCACGAGTCGCGGTCGTCCACGGTCGGGGCGCACCACAGGTCGACGCCCTTGGCGTACATCGCCGTACGGAACAACGGCATGTAGTTCTCCCAGCAGATCGCCGCGCCCAGGCGCGCCGTGCCGGTGTCCACGACGGGCAGCGTGGAGCCGTCGCCCTGCCCCCACAGGTAGCGTTCGGCGGCGGTCGGCATCAGCTTGCGGTGCAGGCCCAGGTAGCCGTCCGGGCCGAAGAACAGGGCGACGCAGTACAGCGTGCCGCGCTGCCGTTCGACCGCGCCGACCACGGCGTGCACACCCAGCTCACGGGTGAGGGCGGCCAGCGCCTCGACCTCCGGGCCGGGGATCTCGATGGCGGCTGCGTGGTAGCGGCGGAAGAGGTCGCGGCCTTCCGGGGTGCGGCTGCCGACGGTGATGCCGAAGTCCAGGCCCTTGGGATAGCCGCCGAGGAACGCCTCGGGCAGGACGACGACGTCGGCTCGGTGGCTCCCGGCCGCCTCACGGATCAGCTGCCCGGCTCGGTGCAGCGCGGCGGGCGTGTCGAACAGCGGGGCGGCGGCCTGGACTACGGCTGCGGTCACAGTGGTCATGCCGTCGAGGCTAGAACCGGCCCTCGCTCTCACGCGCGGCAAAGGTGGAGCCTGCTCCCCCGACCGTCCGGGCCTGATCGCCTAGCGTTGCCCCATGGGTAGAGCGTTGCGGCAGGCCGGGCGTGCCACGGTTCACCTGACCCTTGCCGCGGTCCTGGTCTTCGGCCTGTAACTCTTCATCACCGTCCTGCTTCTCACGGCCGTCGCCACGATCGTCGTGGTCGGGGCCTGGATGCTGCCCGAGACCGTGCTGCTGATACCCCGGATCGCCGGAGCCGAGCGGCACATGACCGCCGCCTGGACGGGCCGGGAGATCCCCGAGGCGTATCAGCCTCTCACCGGTCCGCTGCGCCAACGCCTGCGTACCGCGGTCCGCGATCCCGGCACCCGTCTCGATCCGCGCTGGATGATCGCCTCGTACGTCTACGGCGCCCTGGTCCTCCTGGCACTGCCGCTGTGGCCGCTGGGCCTGGTCGTCGACGGAGTGCGGAGCGGGCTGCTGCGCCGCACGCCGACCGTGCTGCCGCTGATCACCCGGCTCGCCGACCTGGAAGCCGCCTGGTCGACGGCCCTGTTGCGGCCTTCGCCCCGGGCCCTGCTCGCCGCCCGAGTCGAGGAGCTGGCCGCGACCCGCGCCGACGCGATCTCCGCGCACGAGGCCGAACTGCGCCGTATCGAACGCGATCTGCACGACGGCGCCCAGGCCCGCCTGGTCGCGCTGTCCATGCGGATCGGGCTGGCACGGCGAGCGTACGACCGTGATCCGCAGACCGCGCGCAGGCTGCTGGACGAGGCACAGGACCAGGCCGAGGAGGCGCTCACCGAGCTGCGTCAGGTGGTGCGCGGCATCCATCCGCCGATCCTCACCGACCGTGGCCTGGCCGGGGCCGTACGGGCCCTGGCGGCCAGGTGGGGGTCCCCCCGCTCGAGTGGAGCCGAGAGTGGGAGAGGGCTGGAGGTGACCGTGGAGGTGGGGGGTGGCCTGGAGAAGGGCCCTCGGCCCCCGGCCGCCGTCGAGGCGGCCGCGTACTTCGCGGTCGCCGAGGCGCTGACCAACGCCGCCAAGCACGGTGGTGGCCGACGGGCGGCCGTACGGCTGGAACGCCTGCGCTCCGGGCTGCGTGCCGTCGTCCGGGACGACGGCACGGGCGGGGTGGACGAGGGCGAGGGCACGGGACTGCTGGGCATCCGTCGCCGGGCGGCCGCACTGGACGGCAGCGTGCAGGTGTCCAGTCCGGTCGGGGGTCCGACCGTCGTCGAGGTGCGGCTGCCGTGTGTGTGGTGACCGCCGACGATGGCGGGCGACAGGCCCGGGCCCTCACTTCATGCAGTCCCCCGAGCCCGTGAACTCGGGGAAGCGGCTGTTGCCCTCCCACACGAGCACGGACCAGCGGGTGTACTGCCACGCCTTGTTGCTGCTGTACTCGGAGACCAGCTTCCGGCAGGCGGTGGTGGTGACCACGTCCTGGAAGTTGTCCCGCTGGGCGCGGCCGATCAGTGTGCCGTCGGGGTCGTGCATCCACACGTACGCGGCCTTCTCGACGGGATCGAAGCCGAGGCTGATGTCGTTCTCCGCGGCCGCGGGATCCACCCCGTTGCCCTCGGCGACCCGGACCTTCCAGGCCGCCGTGACGGCCTTGTCGGTGGCGTCGGCGACGCGGATCTCCGCCCGGTCGCTGCTCGGTATCTGCGCGGTCGCCATGCCGGACTCGTCGCCCTGCCACTGCCCGGCGGTCAGGTTGTAGCACCCGTCGGTGGCCTCGCCGAAGCCGAGGACGTTCGCCTCGGGATCGGTGTCGTAGTCCTTCCAGAAGACCGAGTAGCGGCCGTAGGACCAGGCGGTGGGGTCGTCCGCGAGCCGGCGGGCGAGGGCAGTGCAGGCCGCCATCTCCCCGCTCCTGCGGAACACTTCCTGCTGGTCCTCGGGAAGCTGGGAGATCGGGCCACCGGTCACCATCAGCGTCTGTGCGCTCTTGTTGAACGTGACCGTGGGCTCCATGAAGGCCATGTCCTTGGTGGCGAGCATGGTCCTGATGTCGTCCCGGACCGTCGTCGCCACGTCCTGCTCGGCCGCGGTGCTCGCTCCGGTGCTGGCTCTCCACTCGTCGTCACCGGGCTGGGTCTCGTCCCCGGCGCGGGTGAAGGCGGGGTCGGTCACCCCGGCGAGCGGGTCGGTCGGCACGGCTGCTCTGCGGGGATCGACCGCCGGTTGCGCCGGTTCCGTCGTCCCGTCGGGCGCGGCGGATCGGGTGTGCTGCGCGGTGCTGTCCGCGTGCGCGGCCGGAGACGCGGCGGCCGTGGACTCCTTGGTTCTTGCGGCACGGTCGTCGCTGCCGCCGGGGAGGGCGATGACGGCGCCGGCGAGACCACCGGCCACGGCCGCGGCGACGAGGACGGTCGTGATGGTCCGCTTGCGGGAGGACGGTGTCGCCGGGGCATGCCAGCGGGGATCGTCCAGGGTGGGCACGTCCCACTGGGCCATGACCGGCACACCGGCGCGGGTGGGTCCCAGGTCCACCTCGCCACCGATGACCTGTGTGGTCTGCGCGGCGAGCAGCCCTGCGCACTTGTCCGCCGCCGTGCCGGCGCTCGTCCGGTCGGCGGGATCCTTCGCGAGGGCCGTCTCCACGATCTCCCGCAACTCCGGCGGAACTCCGTCCAGATCGGGCTCCCCCGACATGACGCGGAAGGCGACCGCGTCCGGCGCGCCGGCGCCGAACGGGAGACGGCCGGTCGCGGCGTACGCCACCAGCGCGCCCCAGGCGAACAGGTCGCCCTCGGGTCCGGCCGTGCCGCCGCGGTAGTACTCGGGGCTGATCCAGCCGGGGGTCCCGGTCAGGACGCCGGTCCGGGTCACGCTGGTGCCGTCGGCGGCGTGGGCGATGCCGAAGTCCAGCACGCGGGGCCCGGCGGGCGTGAGGATGACGTTCTGCGGCTTCACGTCCCGGTGGACCACACCGGCCTGGTGAATCGCCGCCAGCGCCTGGGCCGTACCTGCCGCGAAGGCGTACAGCGTGCCGCCGGTGAGGGGGCCGTGCTCGGCGAGGTGCTCGCTGAGGGTGGGGCCGGGCGCGTAGGCGGTGGCCAGCCAGGGTGCGGCGGCCTCGGGGTCGGCGGCGAGCAGGGGGACGAGGCAGGGGCCCTGCACCCGGGCGGAGAGCTGGACCTCGCGGCGGAACCGGGCCCGGAACTCCGGGTCCTGGGCCTGCGCGGGGTGGATCACCTTGACCGCGACCCGGAGTCCGTCGCCGGTGAGGCCGGCGTGGACCGTGCCCATGCCGCCGGAGCCGAGACGGCCGATGATCTGATACGGGCCGATGCGGGCGGGGTCCCCGGGGTGGGCAGGCCGCACCCGCCCGCCCGCGCCAGTAGTGCTCACGGAACTCCCCCCAGGAGCATGCCGATGGACCGTGCAGAAGATGTGGAGAATGTGTATATCACGCAGATGGTTGACGTCGGCACGCGTTCTCGGGGAGCAGGCGGGTCACACGGTCACCGCGATACTCACCCCGTCCGACGCACCGTCAAGCTGCCATTCCCTGGGCGTCATCCCGTACGCGGCGCGGAAGGAGCGGCTGAAGTGGCTGGGGCTCACGTAACCCCAGCGGCGGGCGACGGCTGCCACGCCGCCCGACTGCGTCTCGGGCCTCAGCAGGTCCCGTCGGCAGCGTTCCAGGCGCTGCAGCCGGATCCAGCCGCCCACGGTCACGCCTTCGGTCCGGAACAGCTGGTGCAGGGAGCGGACCGACATGAAGTGTGCGGCTGCGATCCCGGACGGGGAGAGGTCCGGGTCGGACAGGCTGCGCACGATGTGGTCCTTCACGCGCACCAGGGTGGCCGCGGCGGTTTCCGAGCACGGCGGCGCGAGGCGTCCGCGCCGCTCGTCGATCAGCAGCGCCAGCAGGTCGAGCGCCGTGGTGGCGACCTGCCGGCCCGCGGTGGCGTCGAAGCTGTCCGCCGCACGCGCCATGCGGGTGAAGTACGTCGACACCAGTGCGGAGCTCGCCTCGTCGGGACGGAACGCCGTCGCCGTCACCGCCCGCAGGTCCTCGTCCGGCACCCGGAGGGCCTGGCGGGGGAAATGGAAGGACGTGAAGCGGAACTTCTCGTCGAGTCTCTTTCTGAACCGGCGGGAGGAATCCGAGAGGGAGAACTCGCCGGGCCGTACGACGGTTTCCCGGCCGTCCTGCTCCTTGAGTGCGGAACCCCGGAGCTGGAGGCTGAGGGTGAGGAACTCCTGGCCGTCGCGGGCGATTTGACGTCTGCTGCGCGTCACCAGTTGCGGGCCCGCCTCGACTTGGGCGACCTGCAGGACGCCGACGCGCCGGCCGACGATGCTTCCCGGGGACGGTTCCCTCTCCAGGAAAGCGACGTCGAGCGGGATGAAGGTGCGGGACACCGCCTCGTGCCAGCGCTCGGCACGGGCGGAGGCGGCGAGGGGCGCCGTGGAGAGAACGTCGGACACCAGGCTCCACGAAGAGTCGGAAGGAAAATCGCGTACGGGCCCGCCCTTCCGCACGGGCGGAAGGGCGAGCTCGGTGGCGTGCGGTCAGCTCGTCGCGCGGACGGCGTCGCGGATCAGTGCGGCGACCTCCTTGGGCCGGGACACGGCGACCGCGTGGGACGCGCCCGCCAGCTCCAGGACGGTCGCTCCGGCCCGCTTCGCGCCGTAGCGCTCGACCTCCGGGTTGATGGCCTCGTCCGCGCCGGCAACCAGGGCCCAGGACGGCTTGGTCTGCCACGCGGCGGCGGAGGCGGTCTCCTCGAAGGCCGCGGCGGCGAGCGGACGCTGGGCCACCGCGAGAACCTTGGTGACCTCGGGGGCCACGTCGGCGGCGAAGACCGACGGGAAGGCATCCGCCGCGATGGTGACCTCGACCGCGTCCGCGCCGTCCGGGCCGGGGTACGTCCACTGCTTCAGGTTGCTCACCAGCGGCGAGAGCGGGAAGCGGCCCTGCAGCTCACCGAGGCTCTCGCCCTCCTCGAGGACGTAGGCGGCCACGTAGACCAGCCCGACGACGTTGTCGACGGTACCGGCCACGGTGATGAGCGCACCGCCGTACGAGTGACCGACCAGCACGACGGGGCCGTCGATCTGGGCGGCCACGGAGGCGATGTAGGCGGCGTCGGAGGCGAGGCCGCGCAGCGGGTTGGGCGGCGCGACGACGGGGATGCCCTCGCGCTGCAGTTCCTCGATGACCCCGGACCAGCTGGTCGCGTCTGCGAACGCGCCGTGGACGAGGACGACCGTGGGAGTGGAGGCGGTCATGTCGGTGCTGTCTCCTCGGCTTCAGGCGGTGTGCAGGGCGGCGCGCAGGGTGCGGGCGGCCAGGGTGATGGCGGCCTCGGCGGCGTGGGTGCCGCGCAGGGCGTTGAGCATGACGAAGTCGTGGATGATGCCCTGGAAGCGCACCGCGGTGACGGGCACGCCGGCCTCGCGCAGCTTGTTGGCGTAGGCCTCGCCCTCGTCCCGCAGGACGTCCGCCTCGGCGGTGATGACCAGGGCCGGCGGCAGGTCCTCGAGCTGCTCGGTGGTGGCGCGCAGCGGGGACGCGGTGATCTGCGCCCGCTCGGCCTCGTCGGTCGTGTACTGGTCCCAGAACCACTGCATGCCGTCCCGGCGCAGGAAGTAGCCGGTGGCGAACTGGTGGTAGGAGCCGGTGTCGAGGTTCGCGTCCGTGACCGGGTAGAACAGCACCTGCTGGACCAGCGGGAGGCCGCCGCGCTCCTTGGCCATCAGGGTGAGGGCGGCGGTCATGTTGCCGCCGACGGAGTCACCGGCCACGGCCAGCCGCGAGCCGTCCAGGCCCTTGGCGGCGCCCTGCTCGACGACCCACCGGGCGACGGCGTAGTTCTGCTCGATGGCGACCGGGTAGCGGGCCTCGGGCGACAGGTCGTACTCGGGGAAGACGACGGCCGCGTCGGCGCCGACGGCGAGTTCGCGCACCAGGCGGTCGTGGGTGTGGGCGTTGCCGAAGACCCAGCCGGCGCCGTGGATGTAGACGATCACGGGGAGGGTGCCCGTGGCGCCGGCGGGCTTGACGATGCGTGCCCGGACGCTGCCCGTGGGGCCGCCGGAGACGGTGATCCACTCCTCGTCGACGGCCGGCTTCTCGATGTCGCCGGACTGCACCTCGTCGACCGCCTTGCGGCCCTCCGCCGGGTCGAGGTCGAACAGGTACGGCGGGTTGGCGGTCGCGCGGGCGAACTCGGCGGCCGCGGGTTCCAGGACCGGCTGGACCGGGGCTACGGCATCGGACATCGATTCTCCTCGGTTGATCGGGGGCGCCGGATCGCGTGGTGGATCCGCTGAGTACTCCGGCGTCGCTGAGCGCCACCGTAGGTCCGCTGGGCGGAGGTCAATTGCCCGTGAGCGAACGGTCGGTGTGCCCACAGTGCACGGATGCGCGGGGGCGCCGCCGTGGGTGCGCCGGAGGGAACGGTTCGGTGCGCCGGCAGGAGGCAGCCGGCTACCGGCCCGCGGAATCCCGCCACTCACGCGGGGTCATCCCGTACGTGGCCCGGAAGACGCGGCTGAAGTGCGTGGCGCTGGCGAAGCCCCAGTGGCCCGCCACGGCGGCGATGGTCCGGGTCCCGCGGGAACGGTCGGCGAGTTCGCGCCGGCACTCCTCCAGCCGGCGCAGCAGGATCCGCCGGCCGACGGTGGTCCCTTCGTCGGCGAAGAGCTTGTGCAGGTATCGCACGGAGATGTGGTGGGCGCGGGCGATCCGCTCGGGGGACAGCTCCACGTCGCTCAGGTTCAGGTCGATGAACCCGAGGATCCGGGACACCAGGGCCGACTGGTCGCCGGCGGCCGCCCTGCCGTGTTCCCGCAGGTGCTCCGTGGCGAGGGTGGTGAGCAGGTTCACGGCGTTCCAGGCGAGCATCTCGCCGACCGTGGCCCGCGACGCGACGGCGGTGTCGGCGAGGTCGGACAGGAACGGCGAGAGGAGCGAGCCCATCCGGGAGTCGCGGCGCACGGGCACCCTGGTGATCCGGTGCAGGTCGCGGTCGGCGAGCCCCAGCAGTTCGCGTGAGAGCAGGAACGTCTTCGTACGGCATCCTTCGGGGAGGTCCAGCGCGGGCGGGCGGTGCAGGTCGTAGAAGCAGATGTCGCCCGGGCCGAGTTCGCCGTCCACGGAGGGTTCCTGCAGTAACAGCGGCCCGCCGCCCCGCACGCCCACGAAGAGGAACTCGCCGCTGTTCCGGGCGATCCACCTGCTGGGCCCTCCGGTGAGGTCCGGTTGCGCGTACGGCGAGCGTTCGCGGGGCAGCACGGCGGGGGCCGGGTCCGTGATGAGGATGTCGAGTCCCATGGCCCGCCGCCACACCGGTCCCGGTTGCGGTGACCCCGGGTGTCCGCCGCTCGCCTCGATGCCGGTCGTCGCCGTCATCCGTCGTCGCCTCCGCTCTGTCGTCACGTGAAGCGGCGATGGAGAAGGCCACTTCGCCGGGAGCGTAGGTCGGGGGATGTGCAAAAAAAGTGACAAGGAAGTGAGGGCGCTACTCGGTGAGCTCGGCGGCGAAGGCGCGCAGCAGTTCGTGCAGGGCGTAGTGGCCGGGCGCGGATTCGGTGGCGAGGTGCGCCTCGGCCAGCTCGCCCAGGAGGGTCCGGGCCTCGCACACCGGCAGGTCGGCCAGTGCTGCGGCGGCACCGGCCGTGACGAAGGGGCCGGTGTGCCGCGGAAGCAGCCGGAACAGCCGGGCGCCCTGCGCCGACAGGGTGCGGTAGGAGCAGTGGAACGCGGCGCGGACGTCGGCCGCCCCCTTGGCGGAGCAGAAGGCGTCGAGGCTGCCGTGCGAGGCGCGGAGTTCGGCGGCGAGGGCGGCCAGCGGGAAGTCTCTGCGGCTGGTGGCGCGCGCGGCGACGACGGCGAGGGCCAGCGGCACCCGCCCGCACCGCGCCACGATCTCCTCGGCCGCCTCGGGTTCGGCGGCCACCCGCTCGGAGCCGATCCGCCGGGTCAGGACGGCGTGGGCGTCCGCCGCGGACGGCAGGTTCAGGGGCAGGTGGCGTGCGCCGGCGGCGATCAGACCGGGCAGTCCGTTGCGGCTCGTGACCACGGTCAGGCAGCCGGACGAGACGGGCAGCAGGGGGCGGAGCTGCTCGGTGTCGGCGGCGCCGTCGAGGAGGAGGAGAAGGCGGCGGCCTGTCAGCAGGCCTTGGTAGAGGGCGGCGAGCGCGTCGACGCCTTCCGGCATCCGCTGTGCGGGCACGCCGAGGGCAGCGAGGAGCTGCCGTAGCGCCTCGGCGGGTGTCAGGGCGGCCCGGCGCGGGTCGAAGCCGCCCAGGTCCACGTGGAGTTGACCGTCCGGGAAGCGGTCGGTGGCGCGGTGCGCCCAGTGGACCGCGAGGGTGGTCTTGCCGATGCCCGCCATTCCGCTGATCAGAACGGTGGCGGGCAGGTGGCCGGCGGCCGCCGTGGCGTCGGCCGGGCCGCTCAGCGTGTCGAGCTCGGTGCTGCGGCCCGTGAAGACGGCGAGGTCGGGCGGCAACTGAGCGGGCCGGACGAAGGGTTCCGGGTGTTTCGGTCGCGTGGGCGACATGCTCCGGGTGGTGATGTGCCCGGCGGGCCGCACCTCCTGGCGCAGGACGCGGGCATGGGCCGCGCCCAGCTCACGACCGGGTGCGACGCCCAGCTGGGCGGCCAGGTCGCGCCGGACGTGCTCGTACGCGGTCAACGCCTCCGCCTGCAGTCCGCAGGCGGCCAGCGACATGACCAGTCGGGCGTGCAACGGCTCGTCGAGCGGTTCGAGTTCGGCGGCTCTGCGCAGGGCGGGGAGCACCTCCTCCGACCTGCCGCTCAGCAGGGCGGCGTCCGCTGCCATCTGTGCGGTGCGCACGATGTCCCGCTCCACGGCCGCGAAGTGCGGGTGCGCGCGGGTGGCCGCGGGTATCCCCGTCGCCACCGGGCCGCGCCACAGGGCGAGGGCGTCGGCGAAGTGGCGTACCGCTTCCTCCGGCCGTCCGGTGGCGGCGGCCCGCATGCCCTGTCGGGCGAGGTCGCGGAAGCACAGCAGGTCGACCTCGTCGGTGTCCGCCGCCAGCAGATAGCCGTCGGTGCGGCCGAGCAGGCGCTGTCCGGGCGCGCGCGGCGGCAGCCCCGGTTCCAGCAGCCTGCGCAGCGCACCGACGTAGCGGCGCACCACGTTCCGGGCGCTTGCAGGGGGCTGCCCGGACCAGAGCACCTCGACGATCTCGCTCATCCGCATGGGCCGGCCCGTGTGCACGAGCAGTAGCCCGAGCAGGGCCCGTTGCTGGGGAAAGCCGAGATCCAGCTCGGTCTCCCCCCGCACCACCCGCAGGGATCCGAGCACTTCGAACCGCATCACTTCACCGAGCCCCGTCCCGCACGACCACCGACCACCGACCACCGCCGCATCGCGGGTGTGCGCACCGCTCACACCGCGCCGAGCCGTTCGTCCCGTCCGTCGAGTCTGGCCCGGACCCGGTCGGCGTCGGGATGGCCGAGAGCGGTGAGGAGGGTGAGGGCCTCTTCCCAGGCCGCCCGGGCGCTGTCGCGGTCGCCGGTGGCCAGGTGGGTCTCGCCGATGCGGGTGAGCGTGTCGGCCTCCGGGTACGGCACCCCGAGCGCCCGGTACAGGGTCAGCGCGTTGCGGTAGCCGAGCAGGGCGTGCGGGTGGCGGCCGAGGTGGTGGTGGGCGTAGGCGATGCTGTCCCAGGTCGCGGCCTGGCCGTAGCGGTCGCCCAGGTCCTGGAGCAGGGTCAGGGCTTCGAAGCAGTGCGCGAGCGCCTGCCGGTGCTCGCCGAGCAGGACGTGGTACCAGCCGACGGAGTTGAGGACACTGGCCTGCGCCGGCCGGTGGCCCGCGGTACGGAACAGTTCGAGGGCGAGCCGGTTGTGCCGCAGGGCCCCGGCCAGGTCGCCCTGCTGCTGGCTCTCCCAGCCCAGGCTGCGGTGGGTTCCCGCCCGGCCGACGAGGTCGTCGAGACCGGTGAACAGCTCCAGGGCTCGTTCGAGGTGGGCGCGGGCCTCCTCGTGCAGTCCCAGTCTGCCCGCCGCCCGGCCGAGGCCCCGCAGCGCGCGGGCCTCCAGGGCGGGATCGGCGAGCCGCAGCGCGGCACCGAGCGCGGTGCGCTGGGCGGCCAGTCCGTCGTGCCAGTGGCCGCACCGTTCGAAGTACGGTTCCAGGGACCAGGCCAGCAGACACGCGAGCCGGTCGCGTCGGGAGGCCGCCGCCTCCTGGATGACGGCGGGCAGCGCCCCGTACTCGGCACCGAGCCAGGCCAGGGCCCGGCTGTCGTCGGCGAACGGTTCGGCGTGCGTGCCCTCCGGCAGGGGCGGGAGATCCCCGCTCGGATCGAGGAGCGCACCGGCGGCATGGGCGCGGTACAGGTAGTACGCGAACAGCCTGTCGATCGCCTCCTGCCGCTCGGCCTCGTCGTGGTGGATCCGGAGGAGTTCGGCGGCGTGCGCGCGGAGCAGGTCGTGGAAGGCGTAGCGGCCGGGTGCGGGTTCGTTGACGAGGTGGACGCCGGAGAGTTCGGCGAGCAGCGGTCGTACCTGACGGAGCGGCAGTCCGGCGAGCGCGGCCGCGGCGGCCGGGGACGTGTCCGGGCCGGGGTGCAGGGCGAGGAGCCGGAAGAGTCGGGCTGCCTCGGCCGACACGGCACGTACGGACCAGGAGAACACCGTGGCGACATCCGCCGAGGTGTCGGGCCGGGTGAAGGCGTCGAGGCTGCCTTGGGCCTCGCGGAGTTCGGCGGCCACGGCAGCCAGCGGGAAGTGCGGGCGGAGGGCGGCGCGGGCGGCCACGCAGGCGAGGGCGAGGGGCAGTCCGGCGCACCGGGTGATGATCGCGTCGACCGCCCCGGGTTCGGCGGCGATCCGTTCCGCGCCCAGCCGGCCGGCGAGGAACGCCCGCGCCTGGCCGGTGTCGAACGGCCGCAGGGTCAGGGAGCGGGCTCCGTGGGCGGCCACCAGGCCGGTGAGTTCGTCCCGGCTGGTGACGATGGTGAGGCAGCCGGGCGCGCCGGGCAGCAGTGGCCGCACCTGCTCCGCGTCACGCGCGTTGTCGAGCAGGACGAGCACCCGCCGTCCGGACAGCACGCTGCGGTAGAGCGCGGCCTGGGCGTCCAGGCCCTGCGGGATGCGCTCCGGCGGCACCCCCAGCGCGTCGAGGAAGCCGCGCAGGGCCTCCCCCGCATCGGTGATCGCCCCGGACGGAGCGAAGCCGCGCAGGTCGACGTAGAGCTGCCCGTCCGGATACCGGTCGGCGACCCGGTGGGCCCAGTGGACGGCGAGCGTGGTCTTGCCCACCCCCGCCATCCCGCCGAGCGCGGAGATCAGCACCGTCCCGGCGTGCTCCGCGTCGCCGGCGAGCGAGCCGAGCACCTCCGCGAGTTCGGTGTGCCGTCCGGTGAACGTGGCCAGGTCGTGGGGCAGTTGGGCGGGTACGGCGGGGTGCGGGCCCGGGGATTCCGGGTGCGGTGTGCCGGCGCCCCGGCCGGTCGCCTCGCGCAGCGCGTCCCGCAGTTCGGGGCCGGGGTCGATGCCCAGCTCGTCGGCGAGGCGGCCGCAGGCGGTCCGGTGCGTGTCCAGCGCCTCGGCGCGGCGGCCGGTGGCCGCGAGGGCCAGGACCAGCCGGGCCAGCAGGGGCTCGTCCAGCGGATGCGCGGCGGCGGCCTGCCGGAGTTCCGGCAGCACCCTGTCCGGTACGCCGGCGTGCAGCGCCGCGTCGGCCGCCTCGCGCACGGCGGTGAGGCGCTCGCGCTCCGGCCCGCCGACCGCGATGCGGTCGCGCACGTCCGGGGAGATCCCGGCGGCAACCGGTCCGTTCCACAGCGACAACGCTTCGGCGAGCAGCTCCACGGCCCGTGCGGGCGAACCCTCGGCCGCGGCCCGCCGGGCTTGATCCCGCAACTCGCGGAACCGTACGAGGTCCAGGGCGTCGCCGTCGGTGACGAGCCGGTAGCCGCCCGCGCCGCGCACCAGCCGACGGCCCGACGCCCGCGCGGGCAGCCCCGGTTCCACCAGGCGGCGCAGCGAGCCGACATGGCGGCGGACGACGTTGACGGCGGTGCGCGGCGGGTGCGGTCCCCACAGCGCGTCGACGATCTCGGGCACGGACACGGGCTGACCTGCGCGAAGCAACAGGAGGGCCAGCAGCGCCCGTTCCTGAGGTCCCCCGAGTTCCCGCTCGCGCTCTCCGCGCCAGACCCGCACCGGCCCCAGCACCGCGAACCGCACGGCCGACTCGTCCGGCATGACGTCCCCCTCCGGTCTGCCTCCCCGGACTCGAATGTACGTCACCGGATCAGTAACCGAGAGTTACTGCACCGCGAGACCTCCGGAACTTCCGGCAGCTCTGCGTGCAACCATTCGCCATAGTCGCGTGTCTCACCGGATAACAGCATGACTCGACCAAGGGGGACATCATGCGAAGAATTGGGGCAGTGATAGCAGCGCTCCTTCTGGCGGGCGCGGGGTTGGGGACGGCGTCGAGCGCGGCGGCCACCACCCAGGCGACGGCCTGTCCGACCGGCTGGGGCAGCGGCCCCAAGGGCGGTCCCACCGCCGGTGCCGTGCCGCTCGACGACATCAGGACCGGTCGGCACGCCTGCTTCGACCGGATGGTCTTCGACGTGCCGGGCGGGGGCCGTTCCCTCGGCTACTCCGTCAAGTACGTCCACCGGCTCCACGAGTCCGCCAGCGGCCGCTACATCCCGGTCGGCGGCGGGGCGATCCTCGACGTCCACATCGGCGCGCCGAGTTACGACCCGGAGACCGGTGCGGTGACGTACCCGGGACGGGTGGGCCACACCCTTCCCGGCGTGCACCTCAGCGGGTACCGCACCTTCCGCGACACCCGGTTCGCCGGCAGCTTCGAGGGAGAGACGCAGATCGGTCTCGGGGTCCGGGCCCGGCTGCCGTTCCGGGTGATCCAGCTGTCCGGCCATCTGGTGATCGACGTGGCCCACAACTGGACGGGCAGCCGCTGATCACGGGCCGCCCGCAGGCTTGCCCTGTGTTCCCGAGTCTGGTTGGGTACCCGGCACCCCGTATGCACGGGGCACGGCAGGCGGGAGGGGCGGGCGGCGTGCGGCCGACGGAACGACAGGACACCGAGGGGCTGTTGCCCGACGGACTCGGGCAGGCGATACGCGGGACCGCCGAGGACATCGCCGCGCTGTTGCGGGGTGTGCCCGACACGGCGGTTCCCGTACCGGGGTCGGAGTGGACCGTCGGTGAGGCGGCCGCGCATCTGGCGCTGGCCAACGAGCTGATGGCCGACCTCGCCGCCGGGCGCGAACGCCCCTACGGCGACGGCACCCCGCAGAGCCTGGCCGCGGCGAACGAGGAGTCCCTCGCCGTCTTCGGGGAGCGCCGGGCGGAGCCACTGGCGACGATGATCGCGGAGCAGGCCGAGGTGTTCCTGGACGCCCTGACGCGGACGCCCGCCGAAGACCCCGCACCGACCACGCCGCTGGGCCCCATGAACCGCGGCGTTCTCGCGTCCTACCTGCTCACGCACATGCTGGGTCACGGCTACGATCTCGCGGCCGCCCTGGGCCGCCCGCACATGGTCGACGGACCGCGCGTGAGCCTCTGCATGCCGTTCATGCTCTCGGTCATGCCGCGCGTCACGAACACCGCGGCCACCGCCGGTCTCACGGCTCGCTACACGGTCCGGCTCCGCGGGGGCGAGGCGTTCGGCGTGGCCTTGGCCGACGGTGCCGTGCAGGTGACCCCGGGGCCGCCGCAGGACCGCTCGGACTGCACCATCCTCATCGAGCCCACCGCCTTCCTGCTCGTCGCGCTGGGCCGGCTCAACCCGTGGCGTGCCATCGCCCGGGGACAGATCCTCGCCTGGGGATCCAAGCCCTGGCTGGCTCCCCGCTTCCCGACCCTGTTCACCGCGCCCTGAGCCGTCTCACCCCTGGGACCGGGTGGCTCCGAAGTGGGTCTCGTGGTTCCAGACGTGGGTGCAGGACGGGCACTGCAGGTGGAGCAGGCTGCCGGTGTTGGAGAGCAGGTAGCGCCAGTGGGAGCGGCACTCACCGCCCTGCGCACAGGTGGCGCACTGCCGGCGGTCGTCGCACTTCGGGCAGTCCACCCAGGCACGGCGCCCGATGTCGGCCTGCGGATCAAGCGGCAGCATCGCCACCCCCGCGCCTGGGGAGCACCCCGGCCGCGAGCAACTCGTCGTAGATCCGCTGCTGCTCCGCGTCGAGGCCGGAGTACAGCAGGTCGTACGCCTCCTCCTCACCGCGCAGCGCCGCGACGGGATCCCAGTCGGGCCCCAGCGCGGCCAGGGCGTGCGTGCGCCGGAGCATCTCGTGCGCGGTCAGGTCGACGACGAAGTCGACCGGCTCGGACTCGCTCACCGCGGCAGGCTCGTCCGGCTCGCCAGGAAGGACGGGGTCAAAGGAGGACATACGATCGAACGTAGGTAAGCCTTTCCCGCCAGGGCAAGAGCAGGTGGGGGAAGTCACAGCAGGTCACTTGAGGATGTTCACGGCCCGCGCGACCACCAGGACCACGGTCACCAGGGAGACCGAGGACTGCAGCATCATCAGCATCTTCGCCCACCGTGAGAGGGGCATCACGTCGGTCGGGCTGAAGGCGGTGGAGTTGGTGAAGGACAGGTACAGGTAGTCCAGGAACGCCGGCTCCCAGTCCGGCGGGGCGACCTCCGGGCTCTGCATCTGCACGAAGAGGAAGTCGGCGTGCTGCTGCCGGCCGAGGACCCGCGCCATCGGGCCGCCGCGGTCCCACTCCCAGTACCACAGGGCGAACACGATGACGTTCGTCAGCCAGATGCCGCCGCCGGTCAGCAGCAGCGGCACCGCGTCCTGCCCCGCACGGCCGCTCACCAGGTCCGCGACGAGCCGGAGTGCCGCCAGGCCGTTGGCCAGGCTGATGACGGAGATCAGGCCCAGGCCGAGCCACCGCAGCCAGCGCGTCTGCGGCTCGACCCGCCGGGGGTTCGCGGCGACGAGGCCGGCCAGCAGCAGCAGCTCCAGCACGGGCAGCGCCCAGTACGGCCGGAGCCCGAGCCGGTGCGGCAGCATCAGCTGGAGGGCGACCGCCACCAGGATCACGGCGGTCACCGCCCAGCGCGGCTCCCCGCGCGTCGCCCGACGCCACGCGGGGACCAGATCACGCTCGCCGGTCTCCAGCAGTCGCTCGATCCTGGCCAAGCGGTTCTCGGCGTCGCCCATGTCATCGGTCATGGCGATGATTGTCCCGGGTGGCTGTCCGCGCGTCGGAGGGGGTGCGGGGCACTGGGCGTACGAGCGCTGAGCTGCGGTTCAGCCGCCGATGAGGGCGGTGAACCGCTCGGTGTCGATGTTGCCGCCCGAGGCGATGACGCCGATCCGCCGCGGGAGGTTCTCGACGCGTCCGGCCAGCAGGGCCGCCAGGCCCGTGGCGCCGCTGGGTTCCAGGACGATCTTCAGACGCTCGAAGGCGAACCTCATGGCCTGGACGATCTCCTCGTCGGTGACGAGCGTGACGGCGTCGACCAGCCGCTGGTTGATGGCGAAGGTGATCTCGCCGGGGGTGGAGATCGCCTGGCCGTCGGCGATGGTGCGGGGCACGGGAATGGTGACGCGCTCGCCGCCCTCCAGGGAGCGCTTGGTGTCGTCGCCCGCCTCGGGTTCGACGCCGATCATCCGGATGCCCGGGTGCAGCGCCTTGGCGGTGGTGGCGCTGCCGGCGATGAGACCGCCCCCGCCGACGGGCACGACGAGGGCGTCGAGTTCTCCGGTGTCCTCGAGGAGTTCGAGGGCGGCCGTGCCCTGGCCGGCGATGACATGGGGGTGGTCGTAGGGCGGGATCAGGGCCAGGCCGCGGTCCTCGGCCAGGGCCTCGCCGAGGGCGGTGCGGTCCTGGGTGTAGCGGTCGTACGTGACGATCTCCGCCCCGTATCCGGCGGTGGCCGCCATCTTGGAGCGGGGGGCGTCCTCGGGCATCAGGATGACGGCGCTGGTGCCCAGTTCGCGGGCGGCCAAGGCGGTGGCCTGGGCGTGGTTGCCGGAGGAGTAGGCGGCGATGCCCTTGGCCAGTTGCCCGGGAGAGAGCTGTGCGGCCGCGTTGTAGGCGCCGCGGATCTTGAAGGCGCCGATCCGCTGGAAGTTCTCGCACTTGATGAACACCTCGGCGCCGACGAGGGCGTCGAGCGTGCGCGAGGTGAGGACGGGGGTGCGGTGGGCGATGCCCTTGAGGCGCGCGGCGGCCTCACGGACGTCGGCGAACGTTACGGGCGGAGCGGCGGCCATGGCAGGTCCTTGGAGTAGGAGGCGGGAGGTGGTCGGGAACCTCGGTGGGCGGGCTACCAGCCGCTGATGCGGTTATAGACCCCCTGGATCACGGGCGTGGGGCGGCCCGGCAGGCTGCCGTCGACGACGTGGTAGCCGTGGTGCTGGGCCGCTGTGGCGCAGGCGTGGTTGGGCAGGACGCGCAGGCGGGTGCCGACGGGCAGGTCGGGCAGGACAGCTCCGGCATGTGCGGAGAGGGTGCCGTGCTCCTGGCTCGCGCCGGTCATGACGAGCCCGGGGATCAGCCGCCCGGTCAGGTCGGCGACCAGGCCGTAGCCCTGGTCCTGGGGCTGGGCGGAGGTGCCCCGGTCGCGGGACATGGCCATCCAGCCGCCGTCGGTGATGATCCACCCGTACTCGGGACGGTGACCGATGACGGTGACGACCACCGACAGAGCGAGGTCGTCGAGGTTGCAGACGCCCAGACCGGCCATGACCAGGTCGAAGAAGACGTAGTTGCCGGCGCGCAGTTCGGTCACACCGGTGAGGTCGTCCGCCGCGTGGGCGGTGGGGGTGGAGCCGACACTGACGACGGGCACCGGCAGCCCGGCGGCCCGCAGTGCGTCGGCCGCGGCGACGACGGCGTCGCGTTCGTTCTTCGCCGCCAGGCGCTGATCCTGCGCGGTGGGGGCGAAGTAGGACTCCCCCGCGTGCGTCAGGACGCCGTCGAGGCAGCCCGCCTCGTGCAGGATACGGCCGATGCCGACGAGCCCGGGCGCGTCGGGCCTCAGGCCGCCGCGGTGTCCGTCACAGTCGATCTCGATCTGGGCGGGCAGGGCGATGCCCGCTTCGCGCGCGGCGTCGGCGACGGCCGTCGCCTGTTCGGTGCTGTCGAGCAGGACGCGCAGCGTGACACCGCG
Organism: Streptomyces sp. NPDC101165; assembly: GCF_044768135.1. Classification (NCBI taxonomy): domain Bacteria; kingdom Bacillati; phylum Actinomycetota; class Actinomycetes; order Kitasatosporales; family Streptomycetaceae; genus Streptomyces; species Streptomyces sp. NPDC101165. The sequence continues at coordinate 277,996 of NZ_JBIWPG010000012.1, forward strand.
GCGCAAAAGGGCGATCACGCGGGGCAGCTTGTGGGGGTCGATACCGACGGCGTAGGTGATGTCGGTGTAGCCGGCGTCGGCGAACGCCTCGGCTTCGGCCAGGGTGGAGACGGTGACCGGGCCGGGTGTGCCGTCGTGCAGGAGCGCGGCGACGTCGAGGCTCTTGGCCGTCTTGACGTGCGGGCGCAAGGTGACTCCGAGGCGGTCCGCTCGCTGGGCGAGCCGTGCGATGTTGCGTCGTGTCCGGTGCACGTCGACGACGGCGAACGGGGTGTCGGGATCAGCCAGATTCCGGACGTGCACTGACGGTGCGGTGGTCACAGGCTCATGTCCAGTTTCTTCAGAAGGGCCAGGCCCAGGTAGAGGTCCTGCAGGCCGATGCCGGAGCTGTCGAAGACCGTGATGTCGGCGTCGTCGGCGCGTCCCGCGACCCGGCCGGTGAGGACCTCGCCGAGCGGGGTGAGTGCGGTCTCCTCGGGGGCGTGCTGGCTCTCGCCCATGCGGCGGGCCTGCTCGGGCAGATCGCAGAACACGCGCGCCACGGAGAACAGTTCCGGGTCCAGTTCCCGCTTGCCGGGAGCGTCGGCGCCCATGCAGGAGATGTGGGTGCCGGGCCGGACCCACTCGGCCCGGAACAGGGGCGGAGCGTCGGCAGTGGCGTTGGTGGCGGTGACGATGACGTCGGCCCGGGCGCAGGCCTCCTCGGCGCCGGTGGCCATCGCTGTACGGCCTTCGGCGGCGAGGCCGGCTGCCATCCGTGCGGCGCGGTCCTTGTCGCGGCCCACGACCAGGACCTCCTCCACGGGCCGGACCCGGCTGACGGCCCGTACCTCGTAGGCGGCCTGGTGCCCGGTGCCGAACACGGCCAGCGTGGTGGTGTCGGGGCGGGCCAGCAGATCGACGGCGAGGGCGTCGGCGGCCGCGGTCCGGTAGGCGTTGGCCTTGCCGACCTCCAGGACGGCGGCGATCCGGCCGATCGTCTGGTCGAGGAGCAGCAGGGTGGAGTGGTGGCGCGGCAGTCCCTGCTCCGGGTTGCCCGGCCAGTAGCTGCCGATCTTCACCCCGGCGTGCGTGGCGGAGGCCGACGGCTTGAGCGTGAACCGGTTCCTCGGGTCGGATCCGTGCACGGCCAGACTGGGGAAGACCGCGCCGTCCACGGTCGCGGCGAACGCCTCGCGGGCCGCCCGCAGCGCGAGGTCCTCGTCGACGACCGCGGCGGTCTCTTCCTCGGTGACGTGCAGCAGACGCCGGCTCATGAGTGGCCCTTCACTTGGTGTAGTTGTAGACGGTCGCGCGGGACACACCGAGCAGGTCCGCGATCGTCTGGGCGGCATCGCGCGAGTCGAAGTAGCCGTCCGAGTGCAGCTGCCGTACGAGCGCCTTCTTGCCCTCCCGGCCCAGCGACCTCGGGGTTCCCCCGCGTTCCGCGGCGAGCGCCTCGACCGCCCTGCGCAGTTCCCGGGCGTTGCGGTCGCGCAGGGTCTCCAGCGGCTGTTCGCGGTGCTCGGTGTCGGTGGCGACGAGGTTGGCCAGGGCGAGCGTGACCGGTGACAGCACGGAGACGTCGAGGTTCAGGCACAGGGCCGCGACGTACTCGCCGGCGCTGTTCTTGATGCCGATCGACGTGCTCTTGGCCGGGCGGCCGTCGGGGAACTGGTTCGGGTAGTTCTGGATGACGCTCGGGTACTGCGGATCGGCGATGCGCGCCAGCCCCAACTCGGTTGCGGAATCACCGACTTGTCGGCCGGAGAGGTTGTTCTCGATCGCCCGGATCGCCTGCTCCGGATCGCGCAGGTCGTGCAGTACCACCTCGCACAGCCCCGGGAACATACGGCCCAGGGCGACGGCGATCTTCTCCGTTTCGCGGATGAGGTGCTCGTCCGCCTCGGCCGCTGCGGTACGCATGACGTGACCCTCCCGGACAGATCTTCGACTCTTTTTCCAATTCTGGACAGTAAGGCTAAGCGATTGCGTCGTAGCCGTCCAGCAGCCGGCCGTCGAGGCCGCCACGAGCGGGCCGCCCCGCGCACTACCTCCGTTGGGCGGCCAGACGTACGGGGGCGTTGGCGGAGCCGTATCCGCGGTAGCCGCCGGACCGTTGCACGAACTCGACCCAGGCATTGTGCATCGCGGCGCGCCCTCGGCTCGGGCACCCCGTCAAGGGGACGTCCCCATCACCGGATACGGGACGAAGGTGCTGGTGTTCTGGTCGATGCTCAGCGGGCGGCCGAGAGGCGGTGCCGCGCGCTGGGGACAGTCGAGGCGTTCGCAGACGCGGCAGCCCATGCCGATGGGGGTGGCCGCGGAGGCGCTGGCGAGGTCGAGGCCGTCGGAGTAGACGAGGCGGTGCGCGTGGCGGATCTCGCAGCCGAGGCCAATGGCGAAGGTCTTGCCGGGTTCGCCCCAGCCGCCGCGGTGTCGGGTGAGGGCACGGGCGGTCCACAAGTAGCGTTGCCCGTTGGGCATTTCGGCGATCTGGACGTGGATGCGCCCCGGTGCGGCGAAGGCCTCGTAGACGTTCCACAGCGGGCAGGTTCCGCCCGCGCGGGAGAAGTTTCACCTTCTTCGCCACCCCACAACTGCGCGCGCTGCTCGCCCTGAATCTCGCCGTGGCGGCCGCGAGCGCGGTGGTCACCGTCAACAGCGTGGTCCACGTCCGACAGCGGCTGGGGCTCGGTGCCGCCGAGGTGTCGCTGGCACTCGGCGCCTACGGTGGCGGTTCGATGATCGTCGCCCTGCTGCTGCCCCGCATACTGGAGTGGGTGTCCGACCGCGCGGTGATGCTGCGCGGCGCTCTCACGCTGGTGTTCACCGCACTCGGCATCCTCACAGCGGCCGGGAACGGGGGGTGGCGCTGGCCTGCGCTGCTGGTGATCTGGGCGGCCTTCGGTGCCGCGTGTTCGATGGTGCTCACGCCGACGGGCAGGCTGATTCGCCGCTCGGCGCCTCCGGCGGAACGCACCTCGGCGTTCGCCGCGCAGTTCTCGCTCTCGCACAGCTGCTGGCTGCTGACGTATCCGCTGGCCGGCTGGCTCGGGGCGGCGGCCGGTCTGCAGTCGGCGGTGGTCGCACTGGGGGTGATCACCCTGGGCGCCGGGCTGCTGGCGGTGCGACTGTGGCCTGCCAAGGAGGCGCTCCTCGTCGAGCACGAACACGCCAGCCTCGACGACGGCCACCCGCACCTCGCAGACGCCGTCCGGGTGCCCGGCGGCTGGCGGCACAGCCACCGAAAGCTTGCCGACGGCCTCCACGCGCACCGGTAGGATCGGTGGCGATCAGTCCTCCACGGCCCGCCGGATCCGCCGGGACGGGCTGAACTCGTACAGGCCAAGGATGTCCGGCGTCTCCGTGAGCCCCGGGCCGCCCTGGCGCACCCAGGTAGCGATTGTCGGCTGTCGCGTCGGGGTCGTTGACCAGGCCGAGCCACACCGGTCGGCCGCCGGCGGCCCGGCCTTTGGAAGATGGCTGTACGACGATGACGTTGGCCTGCTCGCAGGCGTCCAGGCAGTTCACGACCCGGATCTGCGCTACGGAGCCCAGTTCGGTTTTGAGGGTGGCGAGTTGGGCGGCGTGGTCGACACCGGGGATCTTGGCTGTGCCGCAGCAGCAGCCCCGGCACACGGTGACGGTGCACCGGGGTGCCACGTGCTCGGCGGGCGCCTTGCGGCGGCTCACTGGGCAGCCCGCTTCCAGGACGCTTCGCGCAGCAGCCGCAGTCCGTTGAGCCAGACGATGACGGTGGAGCCCTCGTGGCCCGCGACACCCAGCGGCAGTGGGGGGTTCCCGGCCAGGTCCCAGACGACCAGGCCGGTGATGAACACCGCGGCGATCACGAGGTTCTGAACGACGAGCCTGCGGGCCCGCCGGGACAGGGAGATCACCGCGGGCACGGTGGCCAGTTCGTCGCGGACGATGACCGCGTCAGCGGTCTCCAGCGCTAGGTCGGAGCCCGCCCGGCCCATCGCCACACCGGCGTGCGCGGCGGCCAGCGCCGGCGCGTCGTTGACGCCGTCACCGACGACCATCACCTTGTGGCCGGCTTCCTCCAGCTCCCTGACTGCGCGCACCTTGTGCTCGGGCAGCAGCCCGGCGCGCACGTCGTCGATACCCACCTCGGCGCCCAGGCGGGCGGCGGCGCGCGGGTTGTCACCGGTCAGCAGCACAGGCGCCCTTCTGCCCAGGGACGTCAGGGAGGCGACGGTGGCGGTGGCGGTGGCGGTGGCGGTGGCGGTGGCGGTGGCGGTGGCGGTGGCGTCAGACCGTAGCCGGTCGGAGATACCGAGTACCCCAGCCGTTGCCCCGTCCACGGTGACCACAACGGCAGTCCAGCCCTCGTCCTCCAGCCCACCGGCGACGGTCGTAGTGCGCGCGGAGGACACGTCATCGGCACCGCCGAGCAGCCGCGCAGGACTCCCGACCGCGATCACGCGCCCTTCGACGTAGGCCTCCACACCGACGCCGGGCGTGGAGACGAAGTCCTCGGCCACCGGAAGAGCAAGGCCCTTCTCCCTCGCCGCGTCCACCACGGCCCGGGCCAGTGGGTGCTCGCTGGGGTACTCGGCCGCAGCGGCCAGCGTCAGCAGTGCGGCCTCGTCCAGACCGGAGCCCGTCAGCGGCCGGACGGCGGTGAGGCGTGGGGTGCCCTCGGTCAGGGTGCCGGTCTTGTCGAGCGCGACCGCGTCGATCTCGCCGAGCCGCTCCATGACGATGGCGGACTTGACCAGCACGCCGTGCCGCCCGGCATTGGCCATCGCCGACAGCAGTGGCGGCATGGTGGCCAGGACGACCGCACACGGCGAAGCCACGGGTCGAGCCGGTGCAACTGCTCGACTTCATGGGCGGCTACTGGGAGCTACTGGATGGCGAGATCTCGCTGGTGAGAAGCAGGCGGGTCAGCCGATCAGGCCCAGAGGCGAGCGTGTCGGCCACGGCAGCCGCCGCGGCCGACACGCCCTCACAGGACCGGGGTGCCGCGGTTGCACCGGCCGCTTGGCGGGGTGCTTTCGGACACCTGGGGGATGTTGCAGCGAGGCGCTTCCGATGACCCTGGAGCTCATGAGTCACGACGTAGCGCCAGCCGTGTCCTGCGCTGCAGCTCGCGTGGTCTCACGCCACCCGGCGTCGTGCCGGGCCAAGAAGGAGGTCGGTCCTATGACGATCCGCCTGACGTTTCTGTGTGCCCCCGGAAGTGACGCCGCCCTGGATCCGTTCCTCGGTGACGCGCCCCTGAGTGACCACAGCTTGTGTGAGGCGCGCGTGGTGGGAGCAGGGCTCCCTGCCCACGGGCTGGTCGTCCGGGCGCCGTCAATCCGCTGCTCGCAGACAGCTGAGGCCCTTGGCCTGGACGCAGCGTCGGAGCCTGCGCTGCGCGATCTCGACCTCGGCACATGGTGCGGTCACTCCGTCGGCGACGTCGCCGCAACCGACCCCGACGGGTTCACTGCCTGGCTCACCGACCCGGATGCCGCACCACACGAAGGTGAGTCCGTACGCCGGCTCTGTCATCGAATCGCGACCTGGCTGAGCGGCGTAGCGCCCGACCCGGGCCACGTGCTGGCCATCACCGAAGCGGCTGTGGTCCGGGCTGCGCTCGTCCACGCTCTGGCCGTACCAGCAAGAGCCTTCTGGCACATCTCTGTCCCACACCTGTCCACGGTCTCCCTCACGTGGCGAGGTGGCTCCTGGGACGTCCGGCTCGGCCACGCCCCTCCCGCGGCGGCTCGCCGATGGCCCGTCCCGCGTTCGGCGCCGTCCGTACCCACCGCAGGTGATCAACCTTCGCCGGCCCACGTGGGCGGCGGGGAACGATCAAGTTCCACCCGGGAAGCGATCTTCGCCAGCCGCGGGTAGGCCCCGGGATGAAGCATCCGAGCCCGGCGCAGCGGGGAGGCCGCGTCGTTTGGCGCGGTTCCCCGCTGCTGGCCATATGGCCGGAGGCACCCGCGGGTCGTCGGGAGTGGTTCAGACACATGCCGGATGTTCAAAACCAGTCTCGACCTCGCGCACTTCACTCTGGACCTCCGCGCCGTGATCCAGGGCTGCTGCTACTTCACTACGTGCACAGCAGGGACGGGACGTTTCCACGGTCGTCAGACAGCGGACTGGCCTGACTGGAGGCGAAGGCACATGTACTCCGACACCACTGCCGCAGGCACGAGCAGTGCAGCGGCTGCCACCGAGAGGCAGATGGCCGAGGTGCTGGCCGGTGCCCTACGTATCGAGCGGGTGCCGGTAAACGGCAACTTCTTCACGGATCTGGGCGCTGATTCGTTGGTGATGGCGCAGTTCTGTGCGCGGGTGCGAAAGCGTGATGATCTGCCGACGGTATCGATGAAGGACGTCTACCGGCACCCGACGATCCGGAGCCTGGCCGCCGCGTTCCCCGACGCTGCTTCCTCCCGGGCGCAGGCGGACACCCCAGCCGCTGCCAAGGGAGCGACGGATTCGTCGACCGGCATCGAAGAGCTTCTGGCGGAGGTGCTGGCCACTGTCCTGCGTACCGAGCGGGTGCCGGTGGACGCTGACTTTTTCACGGATCTGGGCGCTGATTCGTTGGTGATGGCGCAGTTCTGTGCGCGGGTGCGAAAGCGTGATGATCTGCCGACGGTATCGATGAAGGACGT
>NZ_JBIWPG010000012.1:284718-335508 GCF_044768135.1 Streptomyces sp. NPDC101165
CTACCGGCACCCGACGATCCGGAGCATGGCCACCGCGTTCACGGAGGCTCCAGCCGCTGGCCAGTCCCCGGCACCATCGCACGCCACATCACAGACCGCCTCGCCAGTCCCTGCGGCGAGCGACGCCCGATCCGGCGTATCGGCCGCGCCCCGGTGCGGCCCATGGCAGCACGCGCTGTGCGGGACGGCCCAGCTGTTGATCTTCCTCGTCTTCTCCTCCCTCGGCGCCACGATCGCCGTACTCGGCTACGAGTGGACCCTGGAAGGCTCGGGGACGGCCGACGTCTACCTGAGGGCGGTCCTGTTCAGTGCGGCGCTCTTCATGGGCGCTTGCGCATGGCCCATCGCGGCCAAGTGGATACTCATCGGCCGCTTCACCCCCCGCAGGATCCCCCTGTGGAGTCTCGCCTACCTGCGCTTCTGGTGCGTCAAGACCCTCATCCGCACCAGCCCGGTACGTCTGTTCACCGGTTCGCCGCTGTACGTGCTGTACCTCAGAGCGCTCGGCGCGCACATCGGAAAGGGCGTCACCATCCTGTCCCGTGCCGTCCCGGTCTGCACCGACCTCCTGACCATCGGCGACGGCACAGTCGTCCGCAAGGACGTGCTGCTGTCCGGCTACCGGGCGCACGACGGCTGCATCGAGACCGGTCCCGTCACCCTCGGCGCAGATGTGACCGTCGGCGTGCAGGCCGTCGTCGACATCGACACGTCGATGGGCAACCACAGTCAGCTGGGCCACGCCTCCTCCCTGCACTCCGGGCAGACCATCCCGGACGGAGAGTCGTGGCACGGCACGCCGGCCGAGCCGACGACGACCGACTTCCGCGCCGTCGAACCCGTCGCGTGCGGCCCCCGTCGCAGGGTCCTCTACAGCCTGTCGCAGCTGCTCGCCATGCTGCTGCTGTACCTGCCCCTGTCGCTGGCCGGAGTGAGCCTCCTCTTGACCGCGGTGCCGCAGTTCAACGCGGTGTTCGACCCGGGGCCGGCGGCCTTCACCAGCCCCGTGTTCTACGTCGAGGCACTGGTTGCGTCCCTGGTGGCCTTCTTCGGCGCCATCGTGGCGGGACTGCTGGTGGTGAGCACGCTCCCGCGGCTGCTCAGCCGGGCGATCGAACCGGGCAGGACCTACCCGCTGTACGGCTTCCACCACGGCATCCAGCGGGCGATCACACGGCTGACCAACATCAGGTTCTTCAACATGCTCTTCGGCGACAGCTCCGCGATCGTGCACTACCTGAGGTGCCTCGGATACGACTTGTGCCACGTCGAACAGACCGGGTCGAACTTCGGCACGGCCGTCAAGCACGACACCCCCTACCTCAGCACCGTGGGGAGCGGGACGATGGTCGCCGACGGCCTCTCGATCATCAACGCCGACTTCTCCAGCTCGTCCTTCCGCTCTTCCCCCACCGCGATCGGGCCGAACAACTTCCTCGGCAACCGCATCGCCTACCCCTCACACGGCCGGACCGGCGACAACTGCCTGCTCGCGACCAAGGTCATGGTTCCCGTCGACGGCCCGGTACGCGAAGGCATCGGACTGCTCGGCTCACCCAGCTTCGAGATCCCGCGCACGGTGCTGCGCGACACCCGGTTCGACCACCTCGCCCAGGGTGACGAACTGCGCCGCCGGCTCACCGCGAAGAACAGGCACAACGCGCTCACCGCGAGCCTGCACCTGCTGGCGCGCTGGTTCCACTTCTTCGTACTCGCCCTCATCACCATGGCTGCCGTCGATCTCTACGAGACCATCGGTGCGCCGGCCTATGTGCTGGCGAGCCTGCTCACCCTCGCGTTCACCGTCCTCTACTTCACGCTGATCGAAAGAACCGTCACGGGATTCCGGCCGCTGAGGTCGCTGTACTGCTCGATCTACGAGCCCGACTTCTGGAGCCACGAGCGCTACTGGAAGCTGACGTCCCACGACTACATACAGGTCTTCAACGGCACGCCGTTCAAGGCCATGGCTTGGCGGCTCCTGGGCGCCAGGATCGGTCGCCGGGTCTTCGACGACGGCTGCACGATGACCGAGCGGGCCCTCGTCAGCATCGGAGACGGCAGCACCCTCAACGCCGGCAGCGTCATCCAGTGCCACTCGCAGGAGGACGGCACCTTCAAGTCCGACCACGCCAAGATCGGCGCGGGCGTCACCCTCGGCGTGGGAGCCTTCGTCCACTACGGCACCACGCTCGGCGACCAGGCACAGCTCGCCCCCGACTCCTTCCTGATGAAGGGCGAGGAAGTCCCCCCTGCAGCACGGTGGGAGGGAAATCCCGCCCGGGAAGCAGATGCCGCCGGCGAACGGTAGGCCAACCGACCGATCTACAGCCGACCGTCACGGTGCCCGTATCGGCAATGACCGCAAGGACGCCGGGAGAGACCCGGAGTACAGCTCTCGAAGCACCATGAGGATCCCGTCACGGTCGTCGCCGGGGGTCAAAGGCAGAGTGCCGGGCAGGCGGCTGCTGCGGATCGTGACCAGCCTCAACACCCCTTCCAGCGGGGCCGCACTGCCCGCACTGTGCGTCACGCAGATCACCAACTGGGGCATCGTGTACTACGCGTTCCCCGTCCTGAACCCGCAGATCACCGCCGACACCGGATGGTCCACAGGAGCGACCACGGCCGCTCTCTCCACGGCACTGCTGGTCTCCCCCCTGGCGGGGATCCGCATCGGTCGCATGCTCGACCCCCGCGGGCCGCACACAATGATGACCGCCGGCTCGGCCCTTGGCGCGCTCAGCCTCCTGATCGTGGCCACAGTCCCAACACCGCCATCTTCACCCTCGGCTGGCTGCTCGCCTGACTCGCCAAGGCCTCCACCTTCTACCAGCCGGCCTTCGCCGCCCTGACCCGATGGTGAGCCCCGGACCACGTCCGCGCCCTGACCGTCGTGACACTCGCGGGCGGTTTCGCCTCCACCGTCTTCGCCCCAGCGACTGCAACATCCCATACTTGCGCCCACCTGGCCCATTGTGAGTTGCCCAGTCGCCGACGCGCCTGCGACACAGAAGATGAGCCACTGGGGCAGCGTCATCGTGTTCAGGATGGGCCCAACTGCCACGGTGGCCTTCTTGGCCTCACCTGCAGAGCACCGCTACAGCCCCACAATGGCATGTCTACGACATCCACTCCCCGCGCGTGCCCGGCGCGGGCGAGGCGGCCGACCTCCTGCGCCTCGGGCTCGCGGCCATCCCGGCCGAACGCCTGTGGGTCAACCCGGACTGCGGGCTCAAGACCCGCGGCTGGCCGGAGGTACGGGCCTCCCTGGAGAACCTGGTCACCGCGACGCGGACCGTGCGCACGGAGATCCAGTCACCGAGCCCGCCCCGGCCGGGGCGGGTCTGCACGGCTGCCCCGCAAGCCCGTACCGTCGTACGCACACAGTCCAGACACCCCGCCCCACGGCGGAAGCAGGAGGAGCAACCGCGTGACCAGCCGCGTCACTCTCATCTCACCCGCGACCACGCCCTCGCTGCGGCGGGCCCGCTTCGACGACGGCGACTCGATCGAGGACGGCGCGGCGGCACGGGCCAGGTCGGCGGCCGGGTCCCTGCCCGCACCAGGCCGCGTCCTCGCCTCTCCCAGCGTGCGCTGCCGGGAGACGGCCTCCGCGCTCGGCCTCGACGCCTCGGTGGAACCGGAGCTCTCGGGCCTCGACGTGGGCCGGTGGCGGGGGCGGACGCTGGACGACGTCGGTGCCGCCGAGCCGGAGATGGTGACCCGCTGGCTGGCCGATCCCGGGGCTGCACCGCACGGCGGCGAGTCGGTGCGGGAGCTGTGTGCACGGGTCGCGCGCTGGCTGGACACGAGTGGACTGGCGGACGGCAGGACGATCGCCGTGGTGGAGCCCGATGTCGTACGGGCCGTGGTGGTACACGCGTTGGGCGCGCCCGAGGCGGCGTTCTGGCGCCTCGACGTCCCGCCGCTCACGGCGACGGAGGTCACCGGCCGGTCCGGGCGCTGGAACGTGCGCCTCGGACACGGCCTCGCCCAGCCGGGGGACTGACGGCGGTCAGGGAGTGGCGTCCCGATGGCGACGCAGCAGTGCCGCGATGGCGCACCGCAGGCAGTCGGTGTCCGTGTCGCCGGTCGTGCCGTGGTCGCCGTGGCAGTCGACCGTCGTCCGTCGGCCCGCGCCCTCATCCGGTGTGCGGCAGGCAGCCGTTGGGCCATCGACCAGGGCTGCCAGCTCGTCGAGAAATCTCTCGGTCCGTTTGACCTGCTGGGCGAGCACCCGTACCCGCGCGCTCTGGCCGCCGATCTGGCGTCGGCTGGCGATGAGTTGGGCGTACTCCTCCATGGTCAGGGCGACCGCCTCGCGTCCGCCGAGAGTGATGTGGCACGGTTCGGGACGTTGTCTGGCCACTCGGCTCCTCCGCTCGTCGCCTCCGCAGGTGTCCCGGAAACGGGAGAGGGCCCCCGGACGGTTCCGAAGGGCCCTCTCGTGTCCTGAACAGATCAGTGCGTGGCGGGAACTCTCCGCCCGGACGCGGCCGTCGCGGGCTTCGGGTTCAGCTGCCGCTCGGCCAACTCGCCGAAGAGCAGGCCGAATCCACCCCACAGTACGGCCTGGATGGCCAGTGCGGAGAGGCGGAACCGCCACAGCAGGGTGGCTGGGAAGTCCTTCGGCACCTCGTTGACGGCCGGCAGGAAGGCGTAGGCCAGGCCGATCACGACGGCGAAGGCGGCGACCGCAACGACGGTCGCGTACCAGGTGCCCAGGGAAGGCGCCAGGCGCTTGCCCAGGATGGTGGCGGCGACCACCAGGAGCACGCTGAGCAGCATCATCAGGAAGTACAGGGTCGTCCGCTTGCCGATGGTGTCGGGATCACCGACCGACGGCGGGTTGGCCGGGTACTTCAGGAACGGGACGACGTACACGGCGAGCAGTGCACAGCTGGACAGCAGCAGCGCGGTCGCCCGCGGGCTGAAGCGGCCGACACGGCCGAGCGCGACGCAGAAGGCGAGCGCGGCGATGCCGCCGAAGGCGACCCCGTAGATGAGGACGCCGGTGGCCAGGCCCGCGGTGGACTGCAGGGAGCGGGAGACGACCTCCATCCCGTGCTCGTGGGAGTGGGCGTCCTCGAAGCTGATCGCGCTGTCGACGTTCGGCTCACCCAGGAAGTAGGCGGCTACGAGGGCGAGCACGCCGGCGGCCAGGCCGGCGAGCATGCCCCGCACGAGAAGGTTTCTCACGGTTGCGGAGTTCATGGTCGAGCGGCGTCCCTCGCGTCAGTGGCAGGGGAAGCCGAGAAGGTGGCGTGCGTCGTGCACCCACTCGTGGACGTCCGTGCCGTTGAACACGGAGGTGGCGCCCTGCTCGGCGCCGACGAAGTACAGCAGGACGAGCATGAGGATGCCGAAGAAGACCGCCCACGGTGCGATCGCCTTCAGCGGCAGCGTGGCGGGAACGGCGGGGGTGGTGGCTGTCGGCTGGGCGACGGTCTGCGCCATGGCAGGACCTCCTCTGGGAGTTCGCGTCCCATCTCGGTGGTGCACATGACGACGGCCACGGGTCTGACTCACGGGCCACCCAGGGGTGTTCCGCATACAGTGGCGCGACCGTTCCGGATTCCCACCGGCTTCCGACTCGCCGTCGTCGATATCGGACAGACCGTACCGCGTGGCGCGTGCATGGCCAAGACCGCGTGGTCCGTCGTGATCTTCCTCTCGCGTCGGCGCTGCGCCGACGGGCTGGGTCTGCCGGGCTGTGCGGCCCGGCAGACCTGCTCCGTCCTCGTGTCGCTAGCCGCGCCGACCCGACGGATCGGATGCGACCGTGTCCCGGTTCTGGCCGGGAACCGAGCCGGCGTCAGGAGATCCGGCACCGGTTGCCACTTGCCGCGCCTGGTCCCCGTGGCCCGGCCACCAGGCGGCGTGGCCGATCAGCGCGGTGAGGCTCGGCGTGAAGAACATCGCCATCACGAAGGCGGCGACCGCGATGCCGAAGGAGACCGCGAAACCCATCTCCGTGAGCAGCGCGTTGCCCGCCAGCATCATCGTGGCGAAGGTCGCCGCGAGGATGAAGCCGGCCGCCGCGACGGTCGGTCCGGCGTGCCGGAGCGCCATGCCGGCCGCCTCGCGGGGCTCGCGGCCCTCGCGGGCCTCCTCGCGGAGCCGGGCGATCATGAGGATGTTGTAGTCGGTGCCGATGGCCACCACGAACAGATACATGATCACCGGGAGCATGAACATCAGACCCGAGTGTCCCTGTCCCTCCTGGAAGATCCAGACCGTGGCGCCGAGCGTGGCACCGAAGCCGAGCCCCACCGAGGCCATCAGGTACCAGGGGGCGACCACACTGCGCAGCAGCAGCCCCAGGATGACCATGATGAGGAGGGCGGCCACGGGGAAGACCGTCCGGTAGTCGTGGTTGACCGCCGTGGCGATGTCCTTGAAGATCGAGGACATACCGCCGACGAGGGCTTCGGTGCCCTCGGGTGCGTCGGAGTGCGCGACGTCGCGCACCTCGCCCACGGCGTCGATCGCCTTGTCCGTCGACGCCTCGTACTTGAGCGTGACGGTGAAGTCGGCGGTGGTGCCGCCCTTGTTCAGCTGGGCCAGACGGGCGTTCGCGACGCCGTCCACGGCACCGAGCTTCTGCGCGTACGCGTCCAGGCCGGACTTGTCCAGCGGCTTGCCGTCGGTGCTGGACAGGAAGACGTCGGTGGGTGCGGCCGCGCCCGCCGAGTACGCCTTCTGCATCTCGTCCTGGACGACCATGGACTCCTTGGTCTTGGGCATGGAGCCCGCCGCCAGGTCGAACGTGGCGTTGAAGCCGAGGGTGCCGAGCGACAGTGCGACCAGGACGAGGCCGGACAGCGCGGCGGTCAGCGCCGGGCGGCGCTGCACGCCCCGGCCGAGGGCGGCGAACCGGGCGTTCTCCGGCTCCCGTTGCCAGGACTTGGAGGGCCAGAAGACCTTCGGTCCGATGAGCGAGACCACGGCCGGGATCAGGGTCAGGCCCGCGACCAGCGTGGCGGCGACCGCGATGGCGAGGGCGGGGCCCATCTGCTTGAGGAAGCCGAGCGTGGACAGCGCCAGCGCGAGGAAGGCGATGATGACCGCTCCGGCGGCCGAGGCGATGGCCTCGCCGACCCGGTCGACCGCGTTGATCATGGCCTGCTTCGGCTCGTCGCCGGCGCGCAGGCGCTCGCGGTAGCGGAACATCAGGAAGAGGAAGTAGTCCGTGCCCACACCGAAGAGCACGACGATCAGGATCGACGAGATCGAGCTGTTGGCCTGCAGGTCGAACAGCTTGGTGGCGTAGGCGATCAGGCCGTTGGCGACGGCGGACACCACGCCGATCAGGACCAGGGGGAGGATCGCCAGGATCGGCGCCCGGAAGATGATCAGCAGGGTGATCAGGATGATCGCGAAGGTGCCGATTCCGATCAGCGCCTGCCCGCGTTTGGACGAGTCCTGCTGGTCGAGGGCCTGCGCGGCGGAGCCTCCGAGCTTGACGTCGAGGTTCGTGCCCGTGGTCAGTTTCTTGACGTCATCGCGCAACGCCTTGGCCGCGTCGATCTGTTTGGGCTGGCCGGCGTTCCTGCTGTCCATCTGCACCAGGGTCAGGTCATACCTGCCGTCCTTGGACGGCTGGCCGGGGACGACCTTCTGCACCTGGTCGATGTGCTTGCTGCCCAGTTGTGAAGTGATCCGGGCGATGTCCTGTTTGTCGGCGGCGGTGAGCTTGCCGCCGTCGGTGCGTTGGTACAGCGCGATCGCGGACGGGGTGAAGGCGCTGGGGAACGCCTTCGCCTGTAGCTCCGCCGCTTTGATCGACTCGTAACTCTTTGGCAGGAAACTGCTCTCGTCGCTGTTCGAGGGCAGGCTCGGCGCGGTGGCGACGATCGCCACCGCCGCGATGAGCCATGCCACGATCGTCCAGACGGGATGACGGACGACGGCATTCCCAATGCGTCGGAACATGCGGAAGGTCCTCCTGGACAGGAAGATCACCGCAGCCCGGGGAGCGGACCCTGGCATCGGCGACCCTGACCGGCCGTCACTCTCGGGCCGGTCGAATGGTTGTCTTGTGATGCGATCGTAGTGACCGCACGCCGAGATCATTCCATCGCGCGACGCCTGGCCGGGAAAAACCCTTCTCTTTTCAGTCACGGCAGTTCATGCGGGGCTTGACGCGTGAACTCCCGTCTGAATGACGGGTGTTGGCGTGCGCCGCGCAGGACGGCGGCCGACACATGGACGCCCTATGGTCGCGCCTACCGCACGCCACTGTCCGGATCCGGCTCCGGCGTACGGACTTCCCCGGCGCTCACCTGCCGTGCCCCGTCGGCGCCCGTGAGGCATGCGCGCGAACACCGTGCACCCGGGGTTCGTCGAGACCGAGATGACCACCTCCGCGCCGCCGGTGGCCTCACCCCGCACGGCGGCGGCAAGTCCGTCTCGGACACGCTGCGTTCGTGAGCCGTTTCTCTGTGGAGTGAGGGCCTTGCGAATCTCCGGGGCGGCCGCGCAGCGTGCGTGGGCGCCCCGGAGCGTGTGGCTCAACGGCTGCGCAGGGCGGTGAGCGTGGCGTCGAGGTCGGCCGCGCGGGGACGGTTGTGCGGCAGCTTGCCGAGCAGGGCGGCCATGCCGCAGGTGTTGGTGAGCGCGGAGAAGACGAGACCGCCCGCAACGCCCGCCGACAGGATCTGGAAGGCCGGGTGCACGAGCAGCCCAAGGCCTATGCCGGCGAGCACCAGTGCGCCCGCCGTGAACCGGACCTGCCGCTCCATGCTCCAGCCGGCCCGGGTGTCACAGGCTGCGGGTTGCTGCAGGTCGTGGCCCGCGGCGGCCCAGCCGCTGGTGCCGCCGGCCAGGGTGGCGGTGGGTATGCCCTGCTCCGCGAGCAGCTTGCAGGCGTTCTCGGAGCGGGCTCCGGAGGCGCACACGACCAGGACGTCGCCGCGGTCGGCGGCGTGCCGGATCTCGGGCAGGGCGCGCCGGATCTGGTCCAGGGGGATGTTGAGGGCGCCGGGCAGGTGGCCCGAGGCGTACTCACCGGGGGTGCGTACGTCGATGACGGTCAGCTCGTCCAGCCGGGTGCGGGCCTGGTCGGTGCGGAGGGCGATGGGGGCGAGGGGGGCGTTCATGGCAGATGTGATCCTTGGTGTTCGACGCCGTCCCGTACCGGGACGTACAGTACCCCTAGGGGTATTTTTGGAGGAGTGATCGTGGAACTGGAACTCGCTGGTACGGAGCTGAAGTCCGTCCTGAACCGGCTGCGTCGCGCGCAGGGCCAGATCTCCGGCGTGATCCGGATGATCGAGGAGGGGCGCGACTGCGAGGACGTGATCACGCAGCTCGCCGCCGCGTCGCGGGCGCTCGACCGCGCGGGTTTCGCGATCATCGCCACCGGCCTGCAGCAGTGCATCACCGACATGGAGTCCGGCCGCAAGAACGGCGAGGACCCGGAGCAGATGCGGACCCGTCTGGAGAAGCTCTTCCTGTCGCTGGCGTGAGGGGGGCCGGCGCGGGGCTGTGAGCGCGGGCGCATCACAGCACCGCGTCGATCATCATGAACGCGGCCACGGCCAGCAGCACCAGGGCGAAGGTCCGCTGGAGCACGCGCCCGGACACCTTCGCCCCGAGCCGCTTCCCGTCCCATGCGCCGAGCACCGCGGCCCCGGCGAAGGGCCCAATGACGGCCCAGTTCAGACCGTCGGCCGTACCGGCGCGCATCGCCAGCGCGGCCAGGGAGTTGGCGGTGATCACCAGCAGGCTGGTACCGACCGCTTCACGCATCCGCATGCCGAGCACGCTCACCAGTGCGGGCACGGCGAGGAAGCCGCCGCCGACCCCGAGGACGCCGGTGACCGCGCCGAGCCCGGCACCCGCGGCCGCCGCCCGGTCCGGTCGCACCGGCACCGCTGTCTCCGGCACGGCATGGGGCCGGAACATCCGCACCGCGGCCGTTCCCGCCACCACGGCGAAGGCGGCCGTCAGAGCGCCGGCGGGCAGCCGTCCGGCGAGCGCACCGCCCAGCATGGCGGGGATCAGCCCGGCCGCCGCGAACAACAGCCCGGTCCGCCATCGCACATGACCGTCCCGGGCGTGCGCGGACAGCGCAGTGGCCGAGGTCACCGTGACGATGACGAGGCTGGCGGTGGTGGCCGCGACCGGGGTGAAGCCGAGCAGGTAGATCAGGGCGGGGACGGTCAGGACACTGCCGCCGCCCCCGAGCGCGCCGAGCGCCACGCCGATGACGGCACCGGCGGCCAGGGCGAGTACGACAGCGCTCACGCGACGGTCCCGTTCCCGCCCCGCGAGTCCACCACGGGAAGTCCCACTGCGGCCCAGTCCCGCATGCCGCCGATCACGTCCACGGCCTCGGCACCGCGCGCAGCGAGCAGATCGGCCGCCTGCCGGGAGCGGTTCCCCGAGCGGCAGATCACCACGAACGGACCCGCCTGCGCGCCCGCGGGCAGCCCGGCCCCGGCGGCCAGCGCGGAGAGCGGCAGGTGCACGGCCCGTGGCGCGTGCCCCGCCTGCCATTCATTCGGTTCGCGGACGTCCAGCAGTACGGCGTCAGCGCCACCGTCTCGGGCACTGCCGTGGCCGGTGCGGGCGGCAGCCTCCTGGACGGTCACCCGGCCCGGAACGCTCCGGTCTCGTCGGAAGATGCTCATCTTGGCTTGTCGCTCCTGTCGTGCGGTCAGGCGGTACGGACCGTGAGCCCTGCGCCCCCGGCCGCGTCGAAGCCGTCGTCCACGGCGACGACGTCGCGGCCGGCCGCGTCCAGCAGGGAGGCGGCGATGGCGGCGCGCATACCGCCCGCGCAGTGCACCCACACCGTGCCGTCGGGGATCTCGTCGACGCGGCGGTGCAGGGTGTGGACCGGTATGTGGACCGAGCCCTCGATGAAGCCGCCCGCCCGCTCCGCGGTGCGCCGGACGTCGAGGACGACGACGCCGTCCGCCGGGTACTGACCGGCGAGGTCCGCGAAGGTGGCCCGGGGGAAGGAGGCGAGGGTCTCGTTCTCGCGGATCCAGCCGTCCGGTTCCCCGGTGGCCGCGGCGGCCGGCCGGTCGATGCCCACGCGGACCAGTTCTCGCTGCGCCTCGGCGAGCTGCTCGGCGGACTCGGCGAGCAGCGTGACGGGCTTGCCCCACGGGATCAGCCAGGCGAGATAGGTGGCGAGCTGTCCCTCTGCCTCGAAGTTGACCGAGCCCGACACGTGCCCGGCGGCGAACGCGACCCGGTTGCGCAGGTCCACCACCCACTCCCCCGCGGCCAGCCGGGCGGCGATCTCGTCCGCGTCGGCCACGGCGGGCGGGGTCAGGTCGACCGGCGCGGGCCCCGCGGCGTTGGCCGGACCCATGTGCGCGTAGTACGCGGGAATGTCGCCGAGACCGGCCAGCAGGTCGGCGACGAAGGTGTCCACGTCCCGGGTGAGGGCCTCGTTGGACGCCTTCTCCTTGCCGATCGTGCTGTACTCCCCCTCCGCCTGCGACGACGCGCAGAAGCTGCCGAAGCCGTGCGTGGGCAGCACCTCGGTCTCGTCGGGCAGCTCGGTGGCCAGGCGGTGCGCGGAGGCGTACTGCGCACGGGCGAGGCGCTCGGTGAGCCGCGGCTCCACGAGGTCGGGGCGGCCGACGGTGCCGATCAGCAGGGAACCACCGGTGAACACCGAGACCGCCGTTCCGCCCTCCTCCAGCACGTACGAAGTGTGGTGCGGAGTGTGGCCGGGCGTCGCCACGGCACGCAGGGTCAGCCCGGCGGCGGCGTCGATCACCGTACGGTCACCGTCCTCGACCGGCACCCGCTCGAAGGAGACGGCGGCCCCGGCGGGAACCAGATAGGCGGCGCCCGTGATCCGGGCCAGCTCCAGGCCGCCGGTGACGTAGTCGTTGTGGACGTGCGACTCGACGACGTGCGAGATCCGCACCCCACGCAGGGCCGCCGCCGCGATCACCTGGTCGATGTCGCGCGGCGGGTCGACCGCCACCGCCGTCCGCTCGCCACCCGCCAGATAGCTGCGGTTGCCGAGCCCCGGCAGCTCGATCGTGTCGACGAAGAACACGAGGTACTCCCTTCCATCGGACGTCCCTCGAAGAATTACCCCCGGGGGTATGTATTCGACAGTACACGATTACCCCCGGGGGTATCTTGGAGGGAAGGCGGACGAGGGGACCGGGGGTGAGTGGCGAGCGACGGACGTACGACCCTGCGTAACCCCACCCGCATCAGAGATCGCCGAGCGCATCTCTGACCTCAGGGGAAGCACAGCGACCTGGAGCATGCCGGTGCTCTACCTCACGGGCATTGCGTACGGATCGGCACCGCGACTCGGGATCAGACAGCGTCCAGGAAGACCCTCAGGGCTAGGAGCGTGAGGGGTGCAAAAAGAGCTGGCGAGGGCCGTTCAGGCCGGGTTCCGTGGGGGTCGCGGTCGACCCAGCAGCATGCAGCGTGCGCGGGCCCGGCTTCGCCGGTTCAGCCCTGTGTCGCCCGCATCGGCCCGCTCGTCCCGCGCACCACCAGCTTGGGGTCCAGCACCGCCTCGCGCGGCGCCCGCTCCGGGTCCTCCAAGCGCTCCACGGCGAAACGCACCGCATGTTCCGCCATGAGCATGGCGTCCTGGCGGCCCGTCGTCAGGCCGATCGGCATCAGGTGGGAGAGATGACTGTCGTCGTAGCCGATGACCGACAGGTCGCGCGGGACCTCTAAGCCGGCTGACGAGCAGTGGGTGGTGCTGGAGCCATTGCTGCCGGTAGTGGTGCGGGGTGGGCCGCCGGTGAATAGGCGGAGGTTGATCGACGGAATCCGGTTGCGGGTGCGGCGAATGGCTGTGACCTGATCCTCATCGTTCTGGCCGAACGAGTCCAGAGGCGGAGGAGGAACCGCCGTACCCGTAGGCAGAGTCTCCCTACGATGTCGCCATGACGATCTCTGGGCGGCAGCCGCTGATACGTGTCTTGTATGACGAGTCCCGCAGTGACCTGCGGGATCCGGCCCGTCCGCGTCCCGTCCGTCTCTACTTGTGGGAGCCGAATCATCCGCTGGCTCTTCCCGTTCCGCTGGTTGTCGTCTCGCACGGCACCGGAGGCTCGGGCAGCAGTATGGAGTGGCTGGTTGGACCGCTGCGCGAGGCAGGTTTCCGAGTCGCGGCCCTGGACCACCACGGCAACAACTTCGTCGACGGCTACGAGCCGGAAGGCTTCCTGCACGTGTGGGAACGGCCCCGAGACGTCTCCTTCGCCCTCGATGCGCTCGCTCGTGAGCAGCCCCCTGGCCCGGTCGGCGTGGCGGGTTTCTCCCTGGGCGGTTACACGGCGGCGGCACTTGCCGGTGCTCGTGTCGATCCGCAGATCCTGCGGGCGGTGATGATGGGGGAGGTCCCCTTGCCGGAGATTCCCGAGTTCCCCAGCGCACTGGAGGCACTGGAGGCACTGGAGGCACTGGAGGCACTGCGCAAGAAGTACTCGCTGAATGAGTCATCGCGGCGTGCGCTGGACGCAGCTGGAGCGGACCTCTCGGATCCCCGAGTGCGGGCGGTCTTTCAAGTTGCCCCCGGAGTCGGCACTCTCGTGACACGGGAGAGCCTGGCAACCGTGCAGGTGCCCGTGGGCTCCGCTGGGGCGGAGCGGACACGGTCAACCCGTACGAAGTCGACACGCAGCCGTACCTGAAACACATCCCTACAGCGAGTGGCTGCTCGGCCGGCCCCGACGTTCGCCACGAAGACTTCTTCACGCCGGAACCCGCCAACTCTGCTGTCCGCGTCCGGGTAGGCAGGGAGGCAGCCGCCTTCTTCCATCAGCACCTTGTCTGACCCCTCGACCCGCTCGGGGGTGCATAGAAGCGGACCATACAAAGGCTGCATTGGCGTCGCGGGGATTCGCGAGTTTTGAGCCGCACCCTGGCGGAAGAGCGCGCATCAGGCCGGCGCGCCCAGCCTCACGACGGGCTCCTCGGCGCGTGGGCGACCGACACGGGGCCTGCATTCACCGGGAGTAGGGCGTTCGCCGGTCGTATTCGGCCAGCGCCGCCAAGGCGACCAGGGTCGGATGGTAGCGATTGGCGAAAGCACCGCTCGTGTCGTCCGCATGCCGGGGGTGCGGCGGCATACCGCTGCCGCGTTCCGCGACGGCGGCGAGGGCGTCCGCTGCGTCATGAACGTAACGGCTCGTCGGGGAGCCGGTGATGAGCAGGCTCAGCACGCACTCCGCCACCAGGTCGAGATCATGGCGGCGCAGGAAGACTGCCCCGCCCTCTTCCAGAAAGGCGCGAGCCCATCTGGCCGTGCCAGGGCTCCAACGCGCCGCCCGCCGTCCCAGCATGGTCGCGTAGAAGGCGAGATGAGTCAGGTCGTACATGTCCTGAACGGACTCGCCCGCAGGCCCGGCCGCGCCCGCCAGCTCGGCCAGCCGCGTGCGCGTCGTCTCACTGCAGTCCCGCATGCCTGCCACGTCGCAGGTGAAGGCCAGGTCCATCTCCACGCGTCCCGTAGGGCCTGCTTTCTCGGAGAGCAGAGCCCTCACCAGCGCGTGGTTGTCGAACCTGCGCCGTGTGATCGTTTCGAGTGCCGGGAACGGCAGCAGCAGAGCACGCGCGTGGGCCGATCGCGTGGCGGCGAGCGAGCGGAGAATGTGTTTCTCCTTGCGGTGCAGATCGGCCCACAGGACGTCGGCGACGCCGCGGGCCCAGCGCGTGTACGCGTCGCCTGACGCTCCCGAGGAAAGCGGGCGAGTCAGACCGAGAAGGACGATCGCGAATTCTGCGACTCTGATGAGCCCGTCGAGCCGGTGCGTGTCGGCGCAGAAGTCCGGCACATGCTGCTCCAGCCACTGACAAAGACGGCGTGCCGCACGCATGCTGCCATCCATCGCAGCCATCTGCCCTCACAATGCACGCACCGGTACCCCCGCGGACGCGGTGTCAGTTCCCGCGGGGGTCGTGCCGGCGTCCTGCGCCGCGCAGCCATCGCGGGAACGGGAACATCTTGTTGAGCAGATCTCTGCGATGGTGGCAGCCGCAGCCCGGGCCGGGTTCGATCCCCAGAGCCCTCGCGGCAAGGGCGAACACGTCTCCCAGCCCGGTCATCGTGCGGAGTCGTCCTGTGCGCGGTCAGCCCACCTGGTGCAGCTCGACATCGCACGAGCTCGACTTCGGCGGTGCGACGTGCAGGTTGTTCTTCGTGATGGTCAGGATCACCGGACCACCACTCTCCGCGTCCTCGCTGGTGAGGAAGCAGTAGAAGTCGTCCTTGCAGGTCCAGTTCTGACCGTCGGCCCGGAAGACCACGTTCCAGTAGTCCTTTCCAGTGCGCAGGAAACCAGTCCAGAAACCGGCCTGCATACCGGTCGCCTCTTTGCCGTTCTCCAGGGTCTCCCAGGTGTCGTTGTCGTAATGGTCCCTGTCGTAACGGTGGTTGGCCGTCAGGTTCGAGATGGTCCCACCCCACTGGTTCCGCACAACCACGGGAAGCCAGCTAGTCGGATTCGACATGATCACTCCTCTCTGCGCTGGGCAGCGATTTCTTCCGGAATATTCCGGCAGAATATGCCTCCCCATCAAACCCCGAAGAACCCCGAAGAGAACGTCGTTTCACCCTTTTGGATCATCTGTCCAGACACCGCTCGTCGGGGCAGCACGGGCAGGCGTCGCCGCAGCCCACGAGGTTCAGGTGTCGAGTCCTCCCCGCTTCACCAGCTGGGCCGCGATGACGTTGCGCTGGATCTCGTTCGTGCCCTCGCCCACGATCATCAGCGGGGCGTCGCGGAAGTAGCGCTCCACGTCGAATTCGGTCGAGTAGCCGTAACCACCATGAATACGAAAGGCGTTGAGGGCGATCTGCATGGCGGTCTCGGACGCGAAGAGCTTCGCCATGCCCGCTTCCATGTCCACCCGTCGGCCCGCCTCGGCCTCGCGGGCCGCGTACAGGGTGAGCTGGCGTGCCGCGGTCAGTGAAGTGGCCATGTCGGCGAGGAGGTTGCCGATGGACTGGTGCTGCCAGATCGGCTTGCCGAACGACTCACGCTCCTGGGCGTAGGCGAGCGAGTCCTCCAGCGCCGCCCGGCCGACCCCGAGGGCGCGAGCGGCGACCTGGAGCCGGCCAGTCTCCAGTCCCTTCATCATCTGGGCGAACCCCTTGCCCTCGACCCCGCCGAGCAGGCCGTCGGCCGCCACCCGGTGGTCCTCGAAGGAGAGCTCGCAGCTCTCCACGCCCTTGTAGCCGAGCTTGGGCAGGTCGCGGGAGACGGTGAGCCCGGGGCCGTGCTCGGCAAGGAGGACGGAGAGGCCCCGGTGCGCGGGGCTCGCCTCCGGGTCCGTCTTGCACAGCAGGGCCATCAGCTGGGAGCGGCGGGAGTTGGTGATCCATGTCTTCGCTCCGTTGACCAGGTATCCGTCGGTGTCCTTGCGGGCGACGGTGCGGATGGCCTGGAGGTCGGAGCCGCCGCCGGGCTCCGTCAGGGCCATCGTCGCCCGGACCGCCCCGGTGGCCATCCTCGGCAGGTAGCGGCGCTTCTGCTCCTCGGTGCCGAAGTGCAGCAGCAGCTTGGCGACCACCGTGTGCCCGCCCATCGCGCCGGCCAGGCTCATCCAGCCGCGCGCCAGCTCCTCGGTGACCAGGACGTAGCAGGGCATGGAGACGGGTGTGCCGCCGTACTCCTGCGGTACGGCGAGGCCGAAGATGCCGAGTTCCTTCATCCGGTCGATGAGGGCTTCCGGGTAGGTGTCGGTGTGCTCCAGTTCCCGGACGACCGGCCTGACGTCCTTGTCGACGAAGTCGTGCACGGTCCTGACGACGAGCCGTTCGTCCTCGGAGAGGATGTCGAGGGTGCTCATGGTGTGACGACGCTCCTTGGTGTCGGTGCTCGACGCTGCTCGTACTCGACTCTGTCCGTACCCGACTTTGTCCGTACCCGACTTTGTCCGTGCCCGACTTCAGATGACGCGGTTGGCGTGCAGCTCCGGCGTCGGGGCTTCCGGCAGGACGGTTTCCGGCCCGGACCAGGCAGTACCATCATGAAGATTCATGACAGGCCGAGTGAAATAGCAATGTGTGATCGAGCCATGCGTGCCGCGTATGACTCCGGAGGGACCGACCGTGGACGTCAAACAGCTCAAGGCCCTGGTCACCGTCGCCGAGGTGGGCAGTGTCACGCGGGCCGCCGAGCTGCTGCATCTGGTGCAGCCTGCGGTCACCCGGCAGATCCGGACGCTGGAGCAGGAGCTCGGCGTCCCCCTCTTCGAGCGCACTCGTCAGGGCATGCGGCCGACGGAGGCCGGCATGATCATGGTGGACCGCGCCCGCCGGGCGCTGAACGAGCTGGAGCGGGCGCGCGCCGAGGTGCGTCCCGTCCCCGGTGCGGTGACCGGGATCGTCACGGTGGGCCTGCTCGAGAGCACCTCAGAGCAACTGGCCGAACCACTCGTGAGTGCCGTGGCCCGGGAGCACCCGGGGATCGAACTGCGGCTGATGACCGCCTACTCCGGGCATCTGCAGCAGTGGCTCGACGACGGGGACATCGACCTGAGCCTGCTGTACAACCTGGACAGCACGCCGTCGCTCAACGCCCGTCCACTGGTGCGCGAACACCTGTGGGTGGTCGCTCCCGCGGCGGCCGGTCTGCGGGCCGGCCGTCCCGTCCCGTTCGCCGAGGCTGCCGCCCACCCGCTCGTGATGCCCGCCTCCGGCCACGCGCTGCGCGTCCTGATCGACGCCGCCGCGGGGCGGGCCGGGGCCGAGCTGGACGTCGCCGTCCAGACCAACTCCATGCGGGTGCAGAAGCAGCTCGTCCTGGCCGGGCACGGCTGGACCGTCCTGCCCGGCGTCGGTGTCGCAGCGGACCTCGCCGCCGGCACGCTGAGCGCCGCGCCGCTCGCCGAGCCCGACGTGTGGCGCTCCATCGTTCTGGCCACCCCGAGATCCGGGCGCACACCGCCCGCGGTGGAGGTGGTCGCACGCGAGTTGGTGCGGCAGATCCGCGCCGAGGTGACCAGCGGCGGCTGGCTCTCGGCTCAACTCCAGGGAACCGACGCCAACGAAGCCCAGTGACCCACACCCCCAGCTTGCACCGAAAGGCCGTCATGTCCGACACCGAGTCGCCGCTCCCCACCTACGCCCGCGCAGAGGACGGCACCGCCCTCGCCTGTCAGCGCCGCGGGGCCGGCTTTCCGCTCGTGCTGCTCGCCGGGCAGGCGAACAACCACCACTGGTGGGACGGCGTACGCGAGGACTTCCACGGCACACACTCCACGATCACGTTGGACTACCGGGGCACCGGAGCGAGCGACAAGCCCCAAGGCGGCTATTCGACACGGCAGTTCGCCGGGGACGTCATCGCCGTCCTCGACCACTTCGGCATCGAGCGGGCAGACGTCTACGGCACCTCGATGGGGGGCCGGGTCGCCCAGTGGGTGGCCGCCGACCATCCGGAGCGGGTACGGCGCCTGGTGCTCGGCTGCACCTCACCCGGTGGCCCGCACGCCGTCGAACGCGACACCTCGGTACGGCTCGCGCTGGCCCAGTCCGACCCGAGGGCCGCCCTGCATGCCCTGATCGACCTCATGTACTCCCCCGCCTGGCGGGCCGCCCACCCCGGCCCCTACAACACCCTCTGCGACCCCGACATGCCGCCGCACTCCCGGCACGGCCATCTGCTCGCCAGCAACCGGCACGACGCCTGGGACGCCCTGCCCGGTATCAGCGCGCCGACGCTGATCCTCCACGGCGACCAGGACCGGATGGCCCCGCCGGACAACCTCGCCCTGCTGGCCGCCCGCATCCCCCACACCCGGACGCACCTGTTCCCCGGCGCCCGGCACGCCTACTTCGAGGAGTGCCGCCCCGAGGCGAGCGCGCTGGTGGCGGCCTTCCTCGGAGATGCGGAGCAGTCAGGCGATGAGTAGTCAGATGAGGAGTAGCCATACGGGCAACGCACGGCGGGAGCACCCCTTCCTCTTGTTCTGCGGGACTCAGGAAGTCGCCGCCGTCCGACATTGCTCACCGGCCGGTGGCGTCAGGCGCGTTCCCGCTCGCTCGTCTCCTCGACGGCTGCGGCCCGCGTGCGACGGCGGCTCAGCAAGGTGCCTCCCACAGTCACCAGGCCGATGGCGATGACCTTGGAGGCCACGTAATAGCCGGAGGCCGGCTCCTCCGGGGTGCCGGGCAGCCGGAGAAAGACCCACGCTGCCGCGAGACCCCCGAAGACGATCAGTGCGACAGCCCCCCAGGTCCCGAGATCCGCCCACCAGGGCTCCGGGGCGCAACCCCGCTCGTCGGTCTGCTCAACGTCCTTGTCGGCCACGGTCTGTTCTCCTGAGTACGGGGTGGCGGTCGCGCGGGAAGACGCGGGCCCGGCGCAGAAGGTTCATCGGGCAAGAACCCGACCTGACCCTCGCGGCGCTTGCTGGACAACGTCCACTTCGGCGAGACCGGGATGCAGCTCAGCAATACCGGCCTCGGCACCGATCTCGTCGCCGTCGCTCAGGACGTCGGGGCATCCAGGAAGTCGTACGGATCACCGACCCGCCGCAGACCGAGGACCTCGCCGTACGGATCGAGGCGCGTGCCGCGACGACGTAGGCGAGCACCGTCAGGGAGCGCCCCCCTCTTGATCAGATTTACGCTCTTGCCGTTGAGTGTTAAATTCGTAGACATGCCGAAGGTCCCACTCGCCCAGGCCGTGCTCGACGCCGCCTATCGCTGCTTCTGCCGCAACGGATACCGCCGCACCACGATCACCGACATCGTGGAAGAGGCGCAGCTGTCGCGCCCGACCGTCTACAAGTACGTCGGGACCAAGGACGAGGCGATCGTCAAGGTCGTCCAGTCGCTGTTTGAGCAGGCCCTCGCGGCAGCACAGGCCGCGGCAGCCACGCCGGGCACGCCCGCGGAGAAGACTCTCGCCGTGCTCACGGTGAAGCTGGAGGTCGCCGTCCGGCTCTGGCACGACAGCCCCGCGCACGCCCGGGAACTGCTGTCCGCCGCCACCTCACAGGCACCCGAGCTGGTCACCGCCTACACCGACGGCCTGGCCGGACTCCTGACGTCGGCCCTGGCCGAGACCATCCCGGACACCGCGCGGCAGGCCGCCGCCGTACTACTCACGTTCACCCGCGGCCTGGAGGACGACCTGCGCGACATCGAAGCGGCTCGCCTCGAACTCGAGGCGGGCGTGCGGATGATCACCCGAGGGGCGCTGAGTCGCCCCGCACCACCGCCGGCCTGACCCGACAGCAGGCCGCACCCAGCCGGAAGGCCCCCACCATGCCCACCTCCGCCCCCGTGCACTACCGCGACCAGCAGGCCTGGCGCGATCTCCAGCAGTTCCTGCCCGCCCGCCTGCGTCTGGCCGACGACACGGCGCCCGAGGAGGAGTTCTGGACCTGGCGCGGACACCGCGTCCATCTCGACCGCTACCCCAACCCGAAGGCCGGGGCCAAGGTCGTCCTGCACCACGGCGTAGGCACCAACGGACGCCAGATGTCCCTCATTCTGGGCGCCCCACTCGCCCGGCGCGGCTTCGAGACCGTCGCTCTCGACAACCTCGGCTACGGCCTCACGCAGGTCAGGCCGGGCACGACGCCCTCCTACGACGACTGGGTCGACCTCGTCGTCGACTTCCTCGCCTTCGAGCAGTCGCGCGACGACCGCCCCATCGTGCTCTACGGGCTGAGCGCGGGCGGCATGCTCACCTACCACGTCGCCGCCAAGGCCCCTCGCGGCACGCTGCGCGGCATCGTCGGAATGACCTTCCTCGACCAGCGCGACCAGCAGGTTCGCGACGAGACCTCCCACGACAGGCTCACCGCCCGCGCTGGCGCCCCCCTCATGGGCCTGCTCGCCAAGACGCCGGCCGCCTCGATGAAGTACCCGATGAGCCTGGCATCCAAGATTTCCGCGCTCGCCAACGACCCCTCCGCCATGAAGGTCCTCATGAAGGACCGCACGTCCGCCGCCAACTGGGTCAGCGTCCGTTTCCTGGACCGCTACCTGAACTACGTTCCCGCCGTGGAGCCGGAGGACTTCGACGCCTGCCCGGTCCTGCTGACCCAGCCCGCCGAGGACCGCTGGACCCCGCACCATCTGAGCGTGCCGGTGCTGTCCCGCATCACCAAGGTGCCGGTCGACACGGTCCTGCTGGACAACGCCGGCCACTATCCTCTCGAAGAACCGGGCCTGCGGCAGATGCAGGACGCCATCGCCGACTTCGTCACCAAGCACACCCGCTGACGCGAAAAGCCGGCAGCGGCTCAGGAACCCTCGGCCCGTGCGGCAAGTGCCGCGGTGCGCTGGTCGAGCCGCTTCAGAGCGACCTCGCCCCACCGGAGGTTGTCCTGCTCAAGTGACAGGCCACGCAACAGGGTGAGGTAGGGGCCGATCCGTTGGGCGGTGGTGAAGTACTCGTCCTCGGTGCGTCCGGCCAGCAGCCGCTCCCGCATACGCTCGAAGCGGGCGACCTTGGAGGCGGCGAGTTCCATGCGCTGGGAGATCGCCGCACGGACGGCCTCGAGATCGCCGACATCGACACACTGGACCTTGACCAGCAGTTCGTCCCTGATCGCGGTCGGCTTGGCCGGAGGTTCGGTCGTGTAGGCGTGCACGGCCGCGAATCCGGCCTCGGTGAGCGAGAAGAGCCGCTTGTTGGGCCTGCGCTCCTGCTGGACGAAGCGAGCGGCGACGAGGCCCTCACTCTCCATGCGCTCCAACTCGCGGTAGATCTGCTGCGGCGTGGCCATCCAGAAGTTGGCGACCGAGGACTGGAACCCCTTCGCGAGGTCGTACCCGGACGCCTCACCCTCCAAGAGTGCGGCCATCACCGCGTTACGCAGAGCCATGGAGGTCAATTTAGCACCGGATGATAATATTCAACTGGTTGCATATTCGCATCCGGTGTCTGGCTGCGACCAGGCGGGATCCGCGGCCCGCTCGTTCATCGCTGTGAAGAGGGTGCGATCGACGTCGTCGCCGCGGCCGACGGTGCCCAGCTCGGCTGCGAGATCGCCGATCGGCTCGAGCGGATGGTCGACCTGGTCGATGACCAGGGTTGCGCCTTCGGCGAGCCGCTGGTGCAGCTCGACCGGATGGACACGCTGAAGCCGCGCTCGCCGTGACCCACGAACTCGCCGTCCCGCCCGCCACACTCAGAACGGCACAGCAGTTCCCCACTTCAGGGCTCGGCGGCCAATCAGGGCAGTGATCGCGCGGTTGCCTCCCGCGAGGCAACCGCGCTCCCGTTCGGGACACGCCCCGCCTGCCGCCTTCATAGGCTGTCGCCATGGAGTCGTCTGCCCCGCCGAAGTCCTGCTGCTCGTAACCGTCAGCACGGTGCCCGGAACCGAACCGAATGTCCTGGGCCAGCGGCTCGCCGACGCCGTTATCCACCTTCCGGTGCCCGCAGCGGTGGTGATCGGCGCCGGTGAAGTCCCCGCGGATATCCGCGAACGCACCCGGGAACTCGCCGAGCGCCAGGGAATGGCGATGGCGCCGCAGACCTGGTGATGTACTTCGCCCGCCTCTGGCTGCGACCCGGCACAGCACTGTCCGCGCACGCCATCGAGATCGCCATCGCCTGCCGACGCCTCTGGGAGCAGCACCTACGCGGCGCCGACCGCTCAGGCATGACGGACCTGACCTGCCTGCCCGCCCCAGATCCGGACAACTGGCTCCGCGGCGCCAAGTCCTGCACCTCGCTGGCGGCAACGACCAACGCCCCGGCAGGCCTTATCTCGGATGCCTTATGAGCCGGCCCGGCCCCCAGACTGTGCCCGAACGACGGTGATCTTGTAGGGGTGTCACCCGTGTGGGTGGGTCCGGGGTCGTACAGCTGCGCGGGGCCCCTGGGGCGCGCCCGGTGTCCCGTCGCGCTGAACATGGAGCCGGGCCGTAGCCGTATCGGCTCAACTCAAACGATCGCAGGATTCGTCGCTGCCCTGTTCCGGGGACTGTGGATCAGGCAATCAACAGCGAGCGTGCGGGGACGTGCCATGGCTACCGGAACCGTGAGACATTTCAACGACGCCAAGGGATTTGGATTCATCGCCCAGGACGTCTGCGGCCCGGACATCGTCGTCCACTACTCCCAGCTTCAGCCGCCCGGGACCAGGCTCGTGGAAAACACCAGGGTCCAATACGACCTGGGGACGGGATCGAAGGGACCGCAGGCGCTGAACGTCATCACCCTGGAGCAGTAGGCATCGGCAGCGTCAGATCGTGCGGTAAGCCGATGTCGGCACTTTCCGCACCTCAACTACTCACACATTACGTTCTGGACAGGAGTCCCGGCGCGGTCGGATCGCGGGGCGTTCCCCGCCGTGACGCTCCAACTCCGGGAGAGGTGAAGCGAGACCCCAGCGGGATCCGGCAGCTTGGACGGACATCGTCGATACGTACATAGCTGCGGTCCCAGCAGCACTCAGCGGCGCTGCCGCCCTCGCCGCGTGGCAGGTGTCACAGCAGTCGACCCCCTGAGACTTCCCGGACGCAGGCTATGTACTCTTCACGATCGAATACAAAGCTGAGAGGTTCCGAGAACCAGTCGACCGGCTCACCGATGTGCCGGGGAAGAGGCCGCTGCGGCGAGAATTCGGTGTTGTTCAAGCCAAACCGCCGCCATCGGACAACGTCATTAGCTGCAATGACCTCAACGATGACACACGTGCATGCGAAGTCGTAGTCATCGGGACATAGCAGGATTGGCAGTTCACACGTCAGCCCCTGAAGCTTGGTGCGACTCCGCACGTAGTCGAACCCTGCCTGGCTCTCAACATCGGCACCCCACCAGTGCAGCCACGCCGGAACCAGACCGTCGAGGTCCGGCTCGTGAAGGCGGGTGGCAAGGAGCGTGTCCAACCGCTGGCCATTCACGAACACGTGCGCAAATTCGGCGCCGGACAGAGCTACGCGGCCAGGCAGGATCCGATCCATTACTGCCTCATTTTTCAAGGAAGGTCACGAAGAAACTACTGAACTTGATTGAGTGATGTCGGGGCCGCTCGCCGGACGGCGGCGGGCCGGCTCCGGTAGCTCTGGGGCGTGAGGTACGCGCAGGGCGATGGGCTGACCGATGCACTCAGCGAAGAAGTGTCCTCCGGCTCGACGCCTGCCACCGTCCGCAATGACCTGTGGTCAGTTCACCGTGCCTCCAACAACTCGGTCGGAGACTGGAACCCGGATCGGCGGTAGAGCGGGACACTGCCTTCAGACGGCCAGACGATCAAGACGTCCATGCCGCTGCCCTGCGCATGCCTTCTCAGAGCTTGAAGAAGGGCTGCCCCGAACCCTCGATTGCGGTGTTCAGGCACCACGTAGAAGTTGGTGACGTAGCCGACCGGGGTGTTGTCCTCGTAGGGCTCCGGCATCCTCTCCACCAGGTGGAGGAAGACATGCCCGCAGATCTTGCCGTCGCTTTCGGCGACCCAGGCCAGCCAGCGTTTACTTGCGAGCCGGTCCCGGATCCAGTCCTCAGCGTGTTTCATGGGACGAACCGGCTCGGAGAGGTCCCCGTCATGGTCCTCTTGCTTGAATGCCCAGCGCAGACGGGCCAGTACTGGCGCATCAGCCGCGTCAGCCTCGCGCACGTTGACGTCTGTGATCATCACGCAATTCTCGCGCACCCCGTGTTGTCGCGCTCGCAGTTTTCTAGGCTCAGCTCCATCAGCCTGCCGGTAAGCCGTCCATGATCGGTCCGGTGGCGGCCAAGCAGCCGTCGACCAGGTCCGGGCGGTACTGGATCTGCTTGAGCCGGTGCTTCACGGCCCTGGTGATGTGACCGAGGTCAGCAGCGGCCAGATTGCCGATGTCGCGCTTGACCAGGGACCAGCGCCTGGTATCTGGAACTGGATCTTGTAACGGGGCAACGGAATCTCGTGACCGCAATCGTCCCTGACGAGGATCCGGCACGAGATCCGACGGTGTGCTTCAACCCGCGCGTAGGGCACGTGGACGTCCCCTACGAGGTTATGCGCTGGTTCATGCGCCAGGTCGATGAAGAGATCCGTACCTCCCGTGCCTGGATGCGGCTGAGACCCGAGCTCGTCGAGATCATCTACCAACTCCGTCAGGAGCACATGGGCGTCATCGACGATGACGACTTTTCTCAGGTTCTGGCGGAGGTGCGCGCTACGGTCCCGGAGGCAGACCTCCCCGCCGTTCTGGAGGCCGCCTTCGGGCGGAATCCTGACGGCACCGCCATGGACCATCCGCAAGCGCCCCGGTTTGCAGACGGTCAAGGAGACAGGCCCTGAGGGCGCCCGGGCCGAGGCTCCCGGTCCATGGCGGTCCGGCGGGCGCCGCCAGGAACCGCGCACGCGGTCACATCAGTGCGGCGACGTGTCGCCGTCCCGTTCCACGGTGGTGGAGACACCGGCCGGTCCCTCCGGAGGCAGGACCTGGTCCTCGGGCACGTCCTCCTTCTTGGGATGGTGGGTGCCCCGCGGCGGGCCCGCCCAGCTCGCGAAGTCGTCGTCGAGTTCCTCATAGTCGGCGGCGTCAGACTGCGTCATCGGCGTCTCCTCGCGTGTCGCGGCGCGGTTCGTGGAATTCCAGGAGGTCGACGTCGGCGGCCCGGACGTACAAGCCGGCCGTGCCGCTCATCCGTGGTCCGAAGGTGCCGTCCGGCTCCATCCGGTACTGGGACTCCAGGTAGAGGTCACCGGGCTGCGGATAGGCGGAGGCACGCGAGCGCGTTCCGTACCAGCCGCCGACCCAACCGCCGTTCTTCAGCCGGACCCGGACGAAACACGCCCCTCGGTCCTGGAAGAGAGCGTCCCACGCGGTGGGGGTCCCCTCGTGCACGGCGGCACGCCGACGCCGGATCCAGTACGCCTCCGCCCACGCCACCAGCGTCGGCACAACGACGACGAGAAGCAGCAGCCACAGCCCGGCCTCCCGCGGCTGCTCGGCGACACCGGTCACAGGCCGCTTCCCCCCGCCCCGCAGCAGACGTATCAGGTGTGGACCGACGGTGATCAGATATGCGGCGTCGAGCAGGACTCCGACGGCGAGGGCGCGCACAAAGCGGTTGTTCACCTCCTGCTCGGCCTCGCGGATCCCGAGGAGCCGCTCCCTCGCGAAGAGGTAGGAGGTGCCGGGCAGAATCAGCAGCACCAGGATCGCGAGCTGCTGGACGGTACTTGGTGTCATGGTCCGCTCCCCCGCTCGCGCGCGCTGACGGCCGCGTTCCGGGCCAGCGTGCTCAGTGCGCCGAGGTCCAGATGATAGGCACGGGTCTTCACCCACTCGGCCAGGGACGGCTTGATCAGCTCCACTTCCTGCCCGGCCCGCTTCATCAGCTCGATCGTCGCCGGCTCATCGTCCTCGTGGAAGGCGAGCTGGGCGCCTACGAGCAGCAGGAATGCCGCCAGCAGGCGTTCCCGTGGCCGGGCGCGCCGCTCCAGCAGGGCCAGGGCACGGGAGAAGCACGTCCTCGTGCGCGGCACGATGCCCCGCAACGCGCTCTCCACACCGTCGTCGACCAGAGCGCGCACCTCGCGCAGGGTGCCGGGGCCGAGCGGCGGTGCGTCCGCAGGGTCGCCGATGCGCCGGTCCGCTTCGAGCAGGAGCCGGGTCGTCTCCCGCCGCATCGACCGGGCGCCCCCGAGCGACTCGGTCAGCACCAGGACCCGGTCCAGGACGGCGATCGCGTCCGCCACCTGTCCGCGGTCGAGGAGCGCCTCCCCGAGCAACCGGGAGGCCCGCGCGGTTTCCGGCTGCCGGTCCGCCGCCTCGAAGACGGCACGGCACTCCTGGAGGAAGGCGAACTCGGCCTCCCCGGTCGGCCGCCCGGCCTCCAGCGCCAGCAAGGCGTTCGCACCGGCCTTGAACAGCGTCTCCTCGTCGCCGCCACGGCGTGCGTGCGTCCAGCTCTCGAGATACGCGGCGAGGCCCTTTTCGAGGTCACCTGCCTGGCTGTGAGCGACCCCGAGGTTGAGCAGGACGTGGCCGAGCAGCGCCGGGTCGTCCGTCGCCCGGCCCCTGGCGATCCGCTGTGCCCGCAGCCCTGCGGCGAAGGCCTCGTCGTAGCGTTCTTCCATTGCGTAAGCCAGGCAGAGCGAGCCCAGTATGGAGGCCACATCCCTGTCCGAGACCGTGCGCCGGACGGCCGGGGTGTCGACGAGCGCGAAGCGTGCGACCCGTTCGTAGGCGGGCATGTGCAGGAAGTCGGCCGCGGTCGTGTCCGGCACCTCGGTCATCATGCCCCCACCATGCTGAAGGGTGCCCACAGGAAGGGGTGCCGGAAGGGACGCGCCGGCACGCGGCGGGACATCAGCCGCCGGCGGATCTCGGCGGGGAGCCAGTGCAGGCCCAGCAGTTCGGGCACGGTGGCCGAGCGCAGCCACAACTGGGCCCACCGCAGCGCTTGTGTGGGCGATTCGGCAACGCCGGGCGGTGTGCCGTACGGGGGCGGCTCGACGCCATGGCCGAGCAGCCGCCGGTAGAACGCGATCATCAACAGCACGGCCGCGGTGTCGTTCGTCCTCCAGCGCGTGCAGACGACGCCCGCTCCCCCGGCCAGCAGGATGCCGGTCGGCAGCCCGATCGCCTCGTCCGGCAGGCTGGGGTCGACGAGCCCGGTGTCACAGGCCGACAGGGTCACCAGCCGGGCCCGCTCCAGCGGCCGGGGACGTGAGTTCAGCAGGTCGGCCAGGGTGATGCGCTCGCCGCCGAGGTCGAGCCTGGAGGCGAGCGGATCGGTCGGGTCGTAGGCGCCGTGGCATGCCAGGTGGACGTGGCTGCCGCCGGACAGCGCGTCGACCAGGTCCCCTTTTGTGCACCCGTCCTCCGCCCCGGGCGGATCGCCGGTGACGTCCCGGCTCTCCCCCACCGCGGCGAACAGCCGCCGCAGCGTCTCCACCTCCTGCGCGGCGAGCAGTCCTCCGTCCTGGCCCGGGGTGGACGCCGCCACGAGAAGGGGTTCCGACAGCGGTGCAGCGGCCCGGTGTCTGGCCGCAAGGAGCAGTCGCACCGACGGTGCGTACGCGACCGCACATGTCGCAAGCAGCGGCTCGCCCGTCGAAGGAAGGTGCGCGGCGTGCAGGGGCAGATGGGCGGTAGGGCCACAGGCGATCACGACCACGCCGGTCGCCGTGCCGAGCGCCACGGCGACGGGTCCGATCAACTCCTCCCCGAGCCGCGGGAGCAGCTCCCGCAGCTCCCCTCCCTTCTCGGCTACGGTTGCGGCGAAGGCGTCGGCCAGCGCACGGGCGTCCGCGGCGGTCAGCGTGGACTCCACGGCTTCGACGCGGAGCCCGGGATCGCTCTCGTGCCGGACGATCAGGGACAGGCTCCCGTTCTTCGTCGCGGCGATGTAGCAGAGCGGCTCTCCCGGTCGTGCGGCCCCCAGGATGTCGGTCCGCGTCGTCTCCCGCAGGAAGGACTCCATACCCGGCAGCGCCCTGACCCGAGCCAGGGCGGCGGCCAGCTCCGCCCTGGCTTCGTCGAGAACTCCGCCCAGCTCGTACTCGGCCGCCTCCAACTCCCGCCCGCCGTCCCGCGGGGCTCCCTGGCGGCTCAGCTCACGGTTACGGGCCTCCAGGGTCTGTACGGTTTCGGCGGCTCGCACGTAGGCGGTGTGGGTCTCCGGGTCCGTCTGCGCCAGCCGGTGAAGCTGGTCGTGATCCGGTGACAGGGCCAGATTGAAGTTGCGTGTTCTGCCGCGCTCCAGGCAGAGCAGCGCCTCTTCCAACCGGCCCGCGCGAGCGAGTGCGTAGGCGGCTCGCTGATGCAGATCCCCGGCCGAGTTCAGCTGCAGCTCCCGCGAGGAGCTCACCAGGCAGGCACGGAACAGCTGTTCGTCCGCCTCTACGGCCTGCTGGTACGCGTCGGCCGCCGCGGACCATTCGGTCCGTTCCGCGAGGGCGTCACCAAGCTCTTCTGCCGCGGTTCGCAGCAGGCCGCTGTGCCCGTAGGCACGCTCCATCGCTTCCCGCAGAACGGACAGCTCCCGCTGACGAAGTTCGTCCTCCCGCGAGGGGTCCAGCTTGCGACAGACCCGGCACGCCAATGCCAAGGAGATGAGCTGAAAGCCGAGTTCGAACCCGGTCGGGAGACCCTCGTAGGCGGCGACGGCGTCTTCGATGTGCCCCAGACCCCGCCGTGCCCTGGCGGCAGGCTTTTCCGCCTCGGCTCTCTCGGCCTGCTCGAGCAGGGCCCAGCCGAGCTTGGACATGCTGCGTGCCCACAGGTGGGGAGCGGTGTCCTTGTGGCGGTTCACGAGGGCGGCCTCGTGGCAGCGGATCTCCTCGTCGTACTCGCCGAGTTCGCCTGCGACGACGGCCAGCTTGTCGTAGGTGCTGGAGGCCTCGCCGCGGTCGCCGACCCGCTCGTAGACGGCGAGCGCCCGCAGCAGGTGCTCGCGTGCGCGAAGGCTGTTCTCCCGGCTGTCCCCGCGCATTCTCTTGGAGAGTGAGACCGCCAGTCGGGCCTGCGTGTTGGCCCACTGTTCGGGGTCGGTCTCTTCCGATTCGACGGCGTCCAGCTGCTCGTACAGCCGCACCACATGTTCCCTGTTGACGGCCGGGTCGCCTTGTTGCCGTACGTTGTACGCGCCGGCGAGGAAACTCTGAGCGTCGCACCAGAGCTCCTTGTCCCGGGCGGGGTCGAGCCGGGCGACGACCGGTTCCAGCAGGCCGATGGCCTCTTCGATCTGGCCGGGTGCGGACTGAGTGCCCTGATCGATCAGCACCTTCGCCAGCTCGCTGCGGACACGTGCCCACGTCCCGGTATTGCGCTCCGGCTCTGTCTCTTCCAGAGCCGCCCGCAGGTGCCGGATGGCCAGCTCCTGGTTGGCGTGGACGTCGCCCGTGTAGCGCTGGCCATAGGCGCGTGCCAGCTCGTATCGCGCTATGGCCCAGCCCTGCGGGTCCTCCTCCCTCGAAACGCTGCGCGCTCTGCGCAGCAGCAGGCCGATGGCCCGTTCCAGGCCGATGACGTCCTGCCCGCGGTTCACACTGCTCAGCATCATGCCCAGCGTCATCTCCAGGTCACCCCGCAACTCGGGCTGGTCACGGTCGCCCAACAGCTCCAGCGCCCGCTCCGCCAGACGCGCCAGCTCCTCCGCGAGCGGCCTGTCGCTCAACGACCGGCCGAGCCCGGCACGCCCGGACGCCACCAATTCGGCGCCGATCCGCAGCACTTCAGGCGGTGGTGCCGAGCGCCGGGGCTTGACCCTGCACATGCGCGGCCCTCCGCCCGCCGAGGCGCCGCGCGCAGTCGGCCCCAGCACTCCCCGTGCCGCGTCGAACGGCACGGACAGGACGCCGGAGTTCTCCGCCTCCTCCGCACTCACCGGCCCCAGCCTGTCGAGCAGCGCCTCCACGTAGAGCTTCTTGTTGGCCTCGTCCTGCTCAGGCGGGGTGTGGGGTGGATAGAAGTAGACCAACTGCCCAGTCGCCTCGCCGCGGTACACCAACAGTGGGAAGAACCGGGCCCTTCTCGCGCCACAGGACGGACAAGTGACCGACGGCACCTTGCCCTTGATCACTCCCTGCACCAAGTCCGGCCGCGCCAGGGCGTCGACGACCATGTACGTGTCGTCCTGGACGTCTTCGCCGCACCTGCGGCACTGCCAATCGTGCCTGATCCGAACCGAGTAGTTCACCGGCCCCCCAACCGACGTCACACGCTCCGAGTGAGGCCCCCCGTGCGCACCGGAGGTCCTCGGGGTGCAGCCGCCGAACCACAGACGCACCGTCACCCGCTGCCCCACTGTAGGGACACACAGTGACAGCCGCCGCGTGAACCCGTGATTCCGCCATCGGGCGCCTCACGTGGGCTCCCGATGCCTCCCCGCGCACCACCGAGGAGCGACAGCAGGTCGGCGCACTAGGATCCGTTTTCGAACAGATCTTGCCCAGAGCAGGGACGCGTGAGGCTGACCGCCGCTTCGTACGAGGTGGCGGTCTTGTCGTACCTGGTGGCAAGTCCGCGGGAGCCCTTGAGCCGGTTGAAGCAGCGCATGCCCGGAGTTGATCAGGAACCAGCGAGCATGCCTCACGGTCGGGCCTCACGAGGCCCACGCAGGTTCGAATCCTGCCCTCTCCGCCAGTACGCTTCCGGATGCACGCCTCAAGTTTGCCGATCGGTGGTCGCTGGTCTGCTCGTCACTGGCGTAGCAGGCGCCGTGTCTCCAGCCGCCAGGCGGTGTGCTCGAACGTCGAGAACAGCCGGTCGAACTCGTCGCCGGCGTTGATGAGCCGGGGCGCTCTCGTACCGCGGCCCGAAGTCCACCAGCGTGTTACGCGGCACAACGATTGCAACCTCATCCGGGCCCACCTGCTGCAGCTGGGCCAGATCGGCGGGGTCGATGAGTGGGGCCCCTGGACGATGACCTCCCCAGTGTCGAGGTCCTCGTGGACGCTGGGGAAGCCACCGCCGCCTGAGAGCCTGTCGGGTGGCCAGCTGATTACGCCGACATGAGCCGCTGACGGCCTCGGAGTTGTCGCACTGGCACACACCACGTGATCGGGACCGTCGCCGTGTCTGGAGGGCAGATCGCAACCGTCACGCGTCTCGCATGACCCAGGCACCCCGACACGCTTTCAGAGGAAGACGCGCGCCACCTCCAGCCACTTCTGGGCGTCCTCGCCGGTCGCCGTCATGTTGGTCTCGGACCAGGGGCGACGCCGGGTGACACACAGACAGAAGTCGATGGCGCCGCCCTGCACCCGTTGCGCGGCAGCCTCGGGGCCCCACACCCAGGTCCTGCCGTCAGGTGCCGTCAGCTCGACGCGGAAGGAGTCCGCCGGCTCAGGCAGTCCGACGGCGGCGAAGGACAGAGCCCGCCCCAATACCCCCAGCGACGCCACGTGCTGCAGTCGATCCGTCGGGCGGTGTGCCACGCCCACAGCATCGAAGACGTCCTGCCCGTGTGCCCAGGTTTCCATCAGACGAAGGGGCGCCATCAGGGCCGGGGTCACCTTCGACATGTACCAGGGGAATGCGTGATCCCATGGCGTGTCGCGCAGTGCCGCCGCCAGTTCCGCTCGACCGGCCCGCCACTCGTCCAGGAGTACCGACCGCGGTTTGGCCGCTCCCGCGGCGGCGGCCTTGTCTGCATACCCGCTGCCTTCGGCTTCCGCCCGCCCGAGCTCGGCGCCGAACGCGTCCGGAGTGCGTAAGGCGCTGAGTGCGTTCGCGTCCGCCCACGCGAGGTGGGCTATCTGGTGGGCGACCGTCCAGCCCGGCGCCGGTGTCGGTATGGACCAGTCCTCCACTGCCCTGACCAGGACGTCGAGCTCGTCGCCCTCAGCCACCAGCGCGGACAGGACACCGGCGTCATCTACATCGGGTACGGCGAGGTTGTAGTTCAACATGGGCGCCATGGTGCCACTCCCTCCTGGCCAACGGCGGAGACGAAGTGTGGGGGCAGACTCCGATGTCGCCGGAGTCTGCCCACTCGGTGGTGGGGGCCGTGGCACCACGGGACCACCGTGCTTCCTCGACGACGGCGCAGAGCGTGTCGGGCCGGCTGGTCATGCGAGACGCGTGACGATCGCGATCTGCTGTCCAGGCACGGCGACGGCCCCGGAATGATCACGTGGTGTGTGCCAGTGCGACAACTCCCAGGCCGTCAGCGGCCCGTGCTGTCCGTCCAGCCTGACCTATGAGATGTGGGAGGTCATCGGGCCGCTCCTTCCCGTGCGTAACCTGCGGAAAGGCGGTGGGATGCGTAAGTACGGAGACCGATTGGTGCTCGACTCGATCTTCTATGTACTGCGCTCGGGCTGCCAGTGGCGGATGCTCCCGCGCGACCTGATGCCCTGGTTCGACGCCGAACCGCTCATGGTGAGCATCGATGAAACGGATCAGCGCGGCGTTCGGGGGTCGAGCTCCGCCACGAAAGAGAGGCAGCCGCGGCCTTGAGGGTCTCGTTCGCCCACCGCAGCTCGGCGTTCTCCTTTTCCAGCTGCCAAATCCGCACGGACTCGTCACGGGCGTCAGCAGCCTGCGGGGCAGCCTGGGCATCGTGCTTCTTCACCCAGTGCCGCAAGGCTTCGCGATGAATGCCGAGCAGGTCACCGACCTCACGGATGATCCCCGGCCGTCCCGGGGTCTCGCGCTGCTTGTCTGCGACCATCCGCACCGCTCGCTCGATCAGCTCCGGTGGGTACTTCCGCTGGGCAGGCACGGACGCATCGTTCCAAGCATCAGCGCTCTCTACCGAGCCTGGAGAGGTTCACTCTCGGCTGCTCCGGGAGGTGTCCACCCACCGGTTCCTTGGGCTTGCGCTGCCGCTCGCGATGGGGGTCGGCGAGCCGTGGCCACGCTGCTTCTTTGATTTTGTCCCGGCCCCAGCCGGTCACCTGGGAGACCTCACCGAGTCGTGGTCTTCGGCGTGGGGCTGCCCACCCAGGTGGGCGTGCACCAGATCGCGCAGAGCATCGATGTGCGCTGCCGGATCGTCTACGCGGATGATGATCCGCTGGCGCTGACCCACGCCCGGGCCTGGTGGGAACGGCCGCGGCGCACCCTGGTCCTGCGGGCCGGGCCCGAACAGGCGGCCCAGCTGCTGCTGGACCCTCGGTTGCGCGCCCGGATCGCCCCTGCGCTGCCCAGGGCGGTGTTGTTCGTGTCCGCCGACCTCCGCAAAGGCAACCCCGACCCTGTCGATAGGCCTGCAGGAGCTCCCATGGGTGATCCGTGGCGCGATGCTGGACGGCCTGGTTGCCGCCGCCATGCTCACGATGGGTCGGCTGCTGCCAGCGCCTGACAGCCCCGCGTTCCGCACCGCTTTGCGCTCGTCGAGCTCCATCGCCCCCGCTGCGCGCATCATCAAAGGAGGGGAGGCCGTCGACGAGGAGTGGCGATGAGGTTGTCGTTCCTTGAACCCCTCTACGCGGAGCCGGGCCCGTTCGCCTCCGTGTACCTGGACACCTCCCGAAACGTCGAGCATCCCGAGCGGGCGATCGCGCAGCGCTGGCGACGGCTGCGCGAGAGCCTGTCCCGTCAGGGCTCGGACCGGGCGCTGCTGAACGTACTGGAGGAGGTGGTCGGCGCCGACACAGAGGTGCCGGGGGTCCACGGTCATGCCATCTTCGCCGCCCACGGCACGCTCGTCCTGGACGGGGAGCTGCCCAGGCCACCGGAGCACGACTCCGCCCGCTACAGCACCCTGCCGGACGCGATGCCCCTGGTCACCCAGCACCTTCCGGAGATCCCCTACATGGCCGTAGTCGTCCACTACGGCGGCCTTCCGACGGCCGAGACCCACGGCTGGGTAACTCTGGAGGCGGAGACCGGCGCCTGGCCCGTGTCGACCGTCACCCCGGGTGAGCGGATCCACTACAGGGTCGCGGTGGCGACCTGGCACCGTACCTCCCTCCGGCTCGGTCACCGGCTGGACGAACGGGCGCGGCGCGCCCATGCCGACGCCGTCGTCGTGGGCGGGGACGAGTGGGCGTGCAACGTACTGATCCGCCGACTGCCGCACAGCCTGCGGGACAAGGTCGTACGCGTGGGCGGCCGAACCCCGACCGACACCGGACGCGCCCTGTTGGAGCCGCAGCTCGACGGCGTCTTCCGCGGCCGTATGGCCGCGCACGACCGGGAACTCGTGGACATCTTCATCGGCCGGCGTGCCCTGGACGGACCCATGACGGACGGGCTGGCCGCCACCGTCGCCGCCCTCCAGCGCGGCCAGGTCGCGGCACTGCTGCTGAACCGGCCGCCAGGGTCTTCGCTGCGGCTCTGGACGGGCTCCCAGCCCACTCAGCTCGCCCTGACCGAGGCGGAGCTGATGTCCTTCGGCGTGCGGGCCCCGCGCGAGGAACGCGGCGACGAGGCCCTCGTCCGGGCCCTCGTCGGCACCGGTGCCGAGCTGGTCGTCGTACCGGAGAGCGAGCTGAGGCTGTACGAGGGCGTTGGCGCCCTGCTGCGGTACACCGACCCGGGGACCCCGTCCTGACGCCGCTGCGCTGCGCCTTCCGGATCATGGGTCGCACCCTTCGGCCCACCACCGCGCCGGATCGCGCCGCGCGGAACATGCCGACACTGGGCTGGAACGGCAGCGCGACGTATGAGCGGCGGGTGGGGCACATGCGCAGGAACAGGAGCAGAGCGGAGGAGACGGACGTTTCGATCACCCCGCCCAAGACCTGGGCGGTAGGCGTTCCGGCGGTGGCCAACCCGCTGCGGTACACCCGGGAGCAGACGATGGTCCGTCGTACGGCGCTGGCGCTGCTCAACCTCGACCAGACCAAGGGCTACGGCTGCCCGGGCTGCGCCTGGCCGGAACCGGGCCCCGCGCACCGGCACGGCAACGAGTATGCGAGAACGGCGCCAAGCACGTGAGCGACGAGGCGACGAGGCGACGAGGCGACGACGGGCGGCGAGCACGATTACGCCGCGCGGTTTCCGGAACGCACCACGACCGGGGCCGCCGGCGCCATCGCCACGGCCCCGCGGTCCGATGGCCCATGAAGGGGCCCCCGAGGATCTGGTCCGCGCGGCCTACGCCGTGGGCGTGACCGACGCCCGTCTCCTGGAGGCTGTACGGAGCATCCCGCGGGCGGATTTCGCCCCGAGGACGAGGTGGCATCCGCGTACCGGGACACGCCCGTTCCGCTCCCCCACGGACCGGTGACCACCCAGCCCTCGCTGATCGCCATGATGGTCTCCGCTCTCGGCCTCACCGGAGACGAACTGGTCCTGGAGATCGGGACCGGATACGGGCAGACCGCGGTGCTCGCGCGCTTGGGCGCGTACGTCGTCAGCGTCGAGCGCTGGCCCGACCTGGTCGACGAGGCCCGTCTGCGGCTGGCCGGGCAGGGCGTCGGCAATGCCGAGGTCGTGCTCGGCGACGGGACCCTCGGGATGCCGCCCCGTGCCCCGTACGACGCCGTCATCGTCTGCGCGGCCTTCCCGCGAGTGCCTGAGCCGCTCGTGGATCAGCTCCGCACCGGTGGCCGGCTCGTCCAGCCGAGGGGCCAGGGCGGGCAGGAGCGCGTCGAGCTGTACGAGCGGCGGGCCCACAACCTGGTGCACCGCAGGACGGTCACCGCGGCCCGGTTCGTCCGGCTGTACGGTGCCCATAGCTATGACCAGCGGTGACGCGCTCAGCGCTGGTAGGTCCCGACCAGGGTGCCGGAGGCCAGCTCCCTGCCCTTCAGGGCACGGTGCACGTCCTCGGCGCCCGGGTGGCCGTGCAGCGGCAGCGGCTCGGACAGGGCGTGCAGGCGGAAGAAGTAGCGGTGCGGCCCGTGCCCCGGTGGAGGCATCGGCCCTCCCCAGCCCACGCGGCCGAATCCATTGGGCCAGGGCAGGCCGCCCTGGGGCTTCTGGCCCTCCGCCGTCCCGCTGGTCCCCGGATCGATGCCGGTCACCAGCCAGTGCAGGAAGGTCGTCCCCGGCGCGTCC
Source organism: Streptomyces sp. NPDC101165 (assembly GCF_044768135.1). NCBI lineage: Bacteria > Bacillati > Actinomycetota > Actinomycetes > Kitasatosporales > Streptomycetaceae > Streptomyces > Streptomyces sp. NPDC101165. The sequence goes on from NZ_JBIWPG010000012.1 coordinate 321,038, forward strand.
GGGTCCTCGCACAGGAGCACCAGCTCCGTGGCCTCGTGGGGCACCCCCGACCAGGTCAGGGGCGGTGAGATGTTCTCGCCCTCCCCGCTGTACCGACGGGGGATCACCGTTTTGTCGTCGAACGCGGTGCTGCTGAGTTGAATTCCGCTCATGCGCGCCGCCATACCCGCAACGGCGGCACCGGCACCGGTTCACAGCCCAAAACCCCCGCTCGGCCGACCCCACCCGGCCCGCCTCCGAAAGGGGGGTGAAGATGGCAGTGTGCCGACAAGGATCCTGCTCGAGGGCCGCCCTGGCGCGGGCAAGACGACCGCCCTGCGTCGGCTCGCCGCGCTGCTGCCCAGCCACGCGGCCACCGGCTTCACCACGGAGGAGATCCGGCAATCCGGCGCCCGCGTCGGTTTCGCCCTGGAGACCCTGGCAGGCCGGCGGGAAGTGCTCGCCCATGTCGACCTGCCCGGTCCGCCACGGGTAGGGAAATACGGCGTCGACCCGGGCGTCATGGAACGACTGGCGCTGCCGTCGCTTCGGCCGGCAGCAACCAAGGAGGCAACAGGGCTGCTGGTGCTCATCGACGAGCTGGGGCGGATGGAACTGGCATGCACGGCGTTCCGGCACGCGGTCGACGCGCTGTTCGTTGCCGACGTCGACGTCGTCGCCACGGTCCACACGCACCGCGATCCGTTCACCGACGCCCTCAAGCGGCGCGCCGACGTCGAGGTCGTCCAGCTCACTCCGGCAAACCGGGACGTCCTGCCGGGGGAGCTCGCGGCCCGGCTGCAGCAGCCCCGGATGCACGGAAGGCCCCCCTCTCACGGATGAGAGACCGCACTCCGACCTGCTGAAAGCAGAGTCGGGGCGACAGGATGTGAAGTCGCCCGGTCGGTACGACCGGAGGCGCCCATCACCACCTGACCGTAGGTGGCAGCAGTGGCGAGCAGGGTGCCGCCGAGGGCCACGCCGGTTGCACTGCCCAGCTGGCGGGTGGTGTTGACCCTGATGTGCGCGGAGGACACCTGTGGGGCCCGCGATCCTCGGCCTGCGTGGCAAGCCCCGACAGGAACCGGTGTGGAACTATCTCACCGACGCCTGGACCGCTGCGCGGTTGTGGGAGGCGAGCTGCGATTTGAGTGGTGTCGGCCTCCGTACGTTCCCGGGATAGCCTCACGACACGCACTCGCCGTCCGGGGAGTTCGAGACTGCGAAGGCGTCCATGACGGCTCCCCCGCCGCAATGACGTTGGTGACGGCGCGCACTGGCCCGGCTTTCACCGTGGCCGAGCCGAATCCCTGTCCACTGTGCTGGATGCGCTGGATGTGCACACCTCACGGCACTGCTACCCGTGGCGTCAGTACGCGGAGTTGACGTTGTCGATGGAACCGTAGCGGTGCGCGGCGTAGTTGGCGGCCGCGGTGATGTTCGCCACCGGGTCGGTGACGCTGTGAGCGGTGCCGGCGACGTGGTAGGCGTTGAAGGTGGGGTCGATCACCTGCAGGAGGCCCTTGGAGGGGGTGCCCTTCTGCGCGTTGACGTCCCAGTTGTTCTGGGCGTTGGGATTGCCGCCCGACTCACGCATGATGTTGCGGCGCAGGCCCTCGTAGCTGCCCGGGATGCCCTTCTCCTTCATGATGGCCAGGGACTTCTTGATCCAGCCGTCGAGGTTCCCCGCGCTGCCGCTGGTGCCCTTGGGTTCGGTGTGGCTGTCGCGGGCGGGCGCCGCGATGCTGTGGGCGGCCTGCGGCGCCTCCGCGGCCTGCGCGGAAGCCGGCATCAGCGTGAGAGCAGCGGCCGCGGCGCCGGTGGTGGCGATGCCGGTCAGGGCGAGAGTACGCAGGCGGGCAAGGCGGCGGGGGGCGGTGATCGCGGTCATGAGAATGGGACTCTCCTGTGAGACGTCTTAGAGGCGCCGGCCGGTGTCGGTCGCGGCCTGTAGGGCGTCGGGGCGAGGCCCCGTGCTGCGCGGCGGGAACGGACAGGCCTGGCGTTGAACGCCCGGTCGGCCTCGCAGCTCCCGGCAACGAGAAACATGATTAGCGGCGGCCAGAAACAGGCGCAAGAATGTGACGTACTACCCCACTACGGAGAAATGCCCGGAATGAGCATTTCGGTGGGTTCCCTCCCTGCTCACAGCGAAGCCCGCCTACGATCCACGATAGGACGTGACGTGGGTCCTATGGGTGGCGTCACGCCCCAGCCCCCATTCGCCCCCCCGGCAAGAGCAGACCACGGCCCGACCGCCGCACATCCCGCCACGGAGCCCACGACGACGGGGCCTGGGCGCCACGAAAGCCCAAGGTCGATCAGCACGCGGCGATCCACTGCGACGCCAGGACCTACGTGCCCACACCCACCGTCACACGGAACCTCGGCGGCAGCTTCAACACCGTGCAGCAAACTCTGATCTGGACCCCGGGCCCGGCCACAGCACGGCGGAGTGCCCCGGTGTGCGGCACACCGCCCACCACTTACCCCGGTAGCCGGACCTCAGGGCCCTGGACGACATCGCCCGGGTGGCTTTGTTCACGAGAACGGGTTCTGGCACAGCTCCCGGCCTCCTGCAGACCAAGGGCGAGGCCGCAGGCATCCTCGGGATCAGCGCCCGCTTCCGGGACGTGCCCGTGGACAACAGCGCCGAGGCGGCCCGGATCCGTGTCGACCGCAGCCGCATCATCCACGAGCCGGGACTCCGACTGGTGGCCGTCATCAAGGAGGCGGTACTGCGCCATCAGGTGTGCGAGGCCGACGCGATGGCGGCACAGCTCGGGCACCTTCTCACCGCCGGGACCCTTCCCCAGGTGTCTCTCGGCATTGTCCCCATGGCGACGGCCGGAAGAGAACCGTGGCCGCGCGAGACCTTCCACGTCTGTGACGGCTGCCTCGTTGGTGTGGAGCTGGTCTCCGCACGCGTACGAATCACACAGCCATCCGAAACTGCGCTGTACCTGCAGGCCTTCGAGCAGCTGCGCGGCATGGCTGTGTATGGCGCCGCCGTTCGCGCGCTGATCGTGAAGGCTATTGACGCGTTGCCATGACGCGGAAGTTTCGCCCACTTCATGCACCGCCACCCGCCCTGGAGCCCCCTGCGGTCGCCGGTGTCGACGGCCGGATCGACTGGAACCCCCTCCGTCCCGCTGATGACCCGACGCCTGGCTAGTCCCGTTGGTCAGCGGCCACGCCGATGGCGAATGCTTGCTCAGGCGCATCGGTTCGGCGGTGCATTCGGCCAAGCCCGAGGCGTTCCTCGGCGCCCTTCCATAAAGGGCACTTGAGGGACACTCAACAATTACTTATGGAAAGACGGTTTCATGTGACAGGCGTCTCTGGTTCTGAAGGAACCAAAAGCAGTCACAGCTCGTCCGCCCACGCACCTAAACCTCCTTGCCCACATGGCCAGTTCATGTAAAGCCCGTTCCGAATGTTGAGATATCCTTCTGCCCCGGATGCCCCGCTCATCGCGGGTGCACCGTTGATTGAAATCGTCAACGACAGGGCCTTCCTCCGCGCCGGAGCAGCCCCACTCGTCGTACCGCCGTCGGCTATTTCCATTCCGACGGTTCACGCCTTCGAGCAGGAATTGATGCCCGTTCAACCACTCGCGGAGCTCGTACGCTTCGCGCGCCACAACTCGCCTTTCTACCGTGAGCTCTACGCTCACCTGCCCAGTCATGCGGCACACCTCACGGATCTTCCAGTGGTGCCACAGGCGGACTTCTGGCGGGCCAACTCCCCCCGCGACAACAGGCTGCTGACCGCCCCGCTCCACGAGGCGGTCGTCTTCCGCAGCGGTGGCACCACGGGATCCCCGAAGTTCTCCTACTACACCCGCACGGAGTGGCGGGAGTTCACCACGGCGTTCGGCGCCGGACTCGTCAATGCCGGGCTGCGACCGGGCCATCGGGTCGCCGACCTGTTCTACGCGGGTGATCTGTACGCCAGTTTCAGCTTCGTCCTGGACTCACTGCACCGTTCCCCGGCAGCCAACGTCCGCCTCCCCATCGGCGGCGCGACGCCCTGGGAGTCCACCGCGGCCACCCTGGAGGAATTCCAGGTCCAGGTCGTCGCCGGAACGCCCACCACCCTGTGCTCCCTCGCCGAGCGCCTCACCTCCGCCGGCCGGTCACTCCCGGATGTGGAGCTGCTGTTCTTCGGCGGTGAATGCCTCTTCGGCGACCAGCTCCCCCTGCTTGCGGGCGCGTTCCCGAAGGCACAGGTGCGCTCCCTCGGCTACGCCAGCGTGGACGCCGGGCTGCTCGGGGAGGCCGTGCCCGGCGGCGACCCGCGCGTGCACCGCGTGTTCACCCCGTACACGATGGTCGAGATCCTCGACGAGGAGACCGACCGGCCCGTCAACGGCGACGGCGTTCCGGGACGGCTGGTAGTCACCGACCTGCGCCGACGGCTCATGCCGGTGCTCCGCTATCCGGCCGGTGACCGGGCCGAGTGGGTGGATCGGAACGCCGGTGTCTTCCGCATCCTGGGCCGCGCCGAGGAGGGCGTGCGGGTCGGTCCCGTCTCCCTCTACACCCAGGACGTCCACGACATCGTCATGGCTGCCGACACGGCCAATGAGGTGACGGGGCTGCAACTCGTGGTGCGCCGCAGCAACGGACGCGACGGCTTGGTACTGCGGCTCGCGACGGGTGAAGCCGACGACGGGAACACCGCGTTGGCAGATGCCGTCGCCAACGCGGTCCTGGCGCAACGCCCGCTCTATCGGAGCGCGACCGCCGCCGGTCATGTGAACCCGCTCACCGTCCAACGGGCGCGGCACCAGGACCTGGCCGTCAACTCCCGTACGGGCAAGCTCATCCGCGTCGTCGACGAACGGCCGCATTCATGAGCGCGGTGGAATCACGCGCACGCCGTCTGCCCCTCGTGCTGCGCAACGCGTCGTTCGGCCGGGTCTGGGCCGGTCAGCTCCTCACCCAGGCCGCGAGCAGGATGTTCCAGGTCGGCGCGGTCTGGTGGCTGGTCGGATTCGCGGGCGGCGGGCACCGCGGGCTCGACTCGGGCCTCTTCCTCATGGTCAGCGCGCTGCCCGCGGTAGCGCTCGCACCCGTGGTCGCCCGCATCGTCGCACGTCACGCTCATCGGACGGTGCTGGCCGGCGCGGCGGCCGTAGCCGGCGCGGTGGCCACGGTGGCGGCCGTCCTGGCGCAGTCAGGGCCACTGCCGATGGCCGTGATCTACGTGGTGGGGCTGGCACTGGCTGCCTGTCAGGCGCTCTTCGACCCGTGCCTGACGACATCGGTGCCGGAACTCGTCGAGGACGCCGACATCGAAGCGGCCACCGGATTCGAGCTGTCCACCCAGTCGGTCGCCGGGCTCGGCGGAGGACTGCTCGGACCGCTCATGGTCGACGCGGGCGGACTCCCGGGCGTCGCCGCCGCCTGCGCGGCCGCCTACCTGCTCGCGGCCCTGCTGGTCCGCTCGGCGCGCTTCCCGCACGCCACGGCCCAGGCGCACGGACCGGAGAGCGGCACGGCACCCGCATCGCGGACGCTGCGCCAGGTCCTGGCCGGGCTGCCGTTCATCCGCCGTGTGCTGGTCTGCTTCGCCGCCGCCAACGTCTTCACCACCGGTGTCTACGTCGTGATGCCGCTCTACACGCGGGGGGTGCTGCACTCCACCGGCTCGACCGTGGCCTCGCTGGAGGCCGCCCTCGGTGTGGGCACTCTCGTCGGATCCTTCACCGGTGCCCGCGTTCCGGGGCGTCCCGTCACCGTCGGCACCGTGAGTCTGACCGTGATGGCCGCAGCCCTCGGACTGCCGGGCCTGGCCCCCGGGCACGCCGTGGCGTTCGGTGCCCTGGCCGTCGTCGGCTGGTGCGTCGGCGTGATCGGCGTCCGGTTCGTCGCGCTGTTCCAACGGCTGGTGCCCGCCGACGACAAGCCGGAGTTCTTCGCAGTCATGCAGGCACTGCTCGGTGCCACGTTCCCCGTCGCCTCACTCGTCTTCGGCGCACTGGGTGACCATCTGACGGCCCGCACGCTCTGCCTCGTGCAGGGTGCAGGTCTCGTACCGGTCGCGCTGGCACTGTGGTGGGTCGGCGGACCGACGGACGCCGACGGACCCCGGACGTCCGCCACGCAGCCCCTCGCCCGGGCGGGAGAAGCGTGATGAGCGTCGTCGTCTCCCCCACCGCGGTCCAGGACATCGCGGAACTGAGGCAGTTGTACTTCGAGGTGTACGGGCACGGCTACCCGGTACCGCTCGGCAGTGACCCGGCCGTCATGCGCCGCCTGATCACCGACGGCACCGCCCACTGGCTCACCGCCCGCACACACCGCGGCGGCCTCGTCGGGTCCGCCGTCGTACAGACCGATCCGGGCAGCCGCATCGGCAAGCTCGTCGGACTCGCCGTGCATCCCGGCCACCGGGGCGGCGGGCTGGCTTCCCGGCTGACCGGTGCCGTCTGCGAGGAAGCGTTCGCCACCGGCCGCCTCGACTCGGTGTACACCACCGTCCGCGTCGTCACCGAGGGCCCCCAGCGCGTCGTCGTACGCAACGGCTTCCGGCCGCTCGGCCTGATGCCCAACGCGGTCGAGGTCGAGGGCTGCGAGAGCCTCGCGCTGTTCGCCCGCTACGCCGACGGCGTGCTGGCCCGCCGCGCCCCCGTCGAGTACGTGCCGGAACGGCTGTCGGCCCTGCTGTCCGCCGCCTCCAGCGGCATCGGCATCGACTACGGCGCCACCGGGCTCGTGCCCGGTGGCGGCGCGGCGCGCGCCACCGCGGTTGCCGCACCGATCGAGCTGATCAACGCCCCGGCCTTCGTCCGCCGCCGCTTCCTGGAACGGTTTCCCGAGGCGGACGAACTCTTCTTCCCGCTGCACACCCCGAACGCGCTCCTGGTGGCAGCCGACGGTGGCTTCGAGGCGTACGCCGACCTCGACCCGGTGGCGGGCAGCTGCGCGCTGGTCGCCGTCCATCCGCGCCCGGCCGCGGTGACCGGCGCGCTGGAGGCACTGATGACCGAGGTCACCCGGGCCGGCGCTGACTACGCCGAGACGCTGCTCCCACTGGCCGACACCGAGGCCCTGGAGGTCTATCTCGCCTCGGGGTTCGTACCGAGCGCGGTCTATCCCGCCATGCGCCGCATCCACGACCGCTTCCACGACTACGTGGTGCTGTCCCGCACCAGCCGCCAGATCGACTTCCGGACGGCGGCCGTCAGTCCCTTGCTCCAGCCGTACCTCGGCGCCTATCTGAGCGCCTGGACCGCCACCTACCTGCCCCTTCACGAGGTGTCCCGATGAACCCCCATCTCGCTCCCGTCGAGGTCCCCGACCCTGCGGCGCTCGGCCACGTGCAGCGGCTGTGCGACCTGGCGGAGCCGTACGCGGCCGGCGCCGGCACCGACGAGCTGTTCGCCGCGGCGATGGCCGAGATCCATGCCTGGCACGCCCAGCGCTCCGCGTTCTACGCCGCCCTGCTCCAGGACGCGCCCGAGGTCCCGGCGCCCACGGTCGGCGCCGGAGTGCGCACCCCACTGGTGCCCGCCACCTTCTTCAAGCGCCACGAGGTGCTCTCCATCCCTCGCGAGGAGGTGTTCCTGCACCTGACCTCCTCGGGCACTACGGGCCAGAAGTCGCAGATGTTCTTCGACGAATGGACGATCCGCTCGGCGCAGCGCATGGTGGCCCGGATCTTCGACCACTACGGCTGGATCACCCCAGACCAACCGGTCAACTACCTGCTGTACAGCTACGAGCCCGCGCCGTCGCTGAAGCTCGGCACGTCGTTCACCGACAACTACCTGTGCGACTTCGCCCCGGCCCGGCACACCGCACACGCGCTGCGGCACACCGGCTCCGGCCACGAGTTCGATGTGCACGGCTGCATCGCGGCGCTCCAGCGGTACGCGGACGACGACGTGCCGGTGCGCATCCTGGGCTTCCCGGCCTTCCTGTACTTCACCCTGGAACGGATGAGGGCCATGGGTCTGCCGCCGCTACGCCTGCCCGAGGGATCACTGGTGGTGCTCGGCGGCGGCTGGAAGGGCCATGCCGACCGGCAGATCGGCAAGGCCGTGTTCTACGCCGAGGTCACCGAACGCCTCGGCATCCCGGGCGACCGTGTCCGGGACACGTTCGGCTCCGTCGAGCACTGCGTGCCGTACGTCGAGTGCGCACACCATCGGCTGCACGTGCCGGTGTGGTCACGCGCCGCGGTCCGCGACACGGCGACGCTGCGTCCGCTGCCGTACGGAGAGCGCGGCTTTCTTCACCTGGTCAGCCCTTACATCACCGCTGTTCCGGCGCAGAGCGTCCTGATGGGCGACCTCGCCTCGCTGCACCCGGGCGAGGACTGCCCCTGCCCGCTGTCCACCGACTGGTTCACCGTGCACGGCCGTGCCGGGGTGAGCCGCAACCGCAGTTGCGCGGTCGCCGCCGCCGAACTGATGAAGGGAATGTCGTGACCACCTCCGCACTTCACCTCTGGCAGGGCGAGTTCATCGACGACGCCGAGGCCGGCCGACGGCTCGCCGGGCTCTCGGAGTTGACCGGGCGGGTCCTGGCACGTCCGCTGCCCACGGACGTGGTGCTCGGCGCCTGCGCCGCGGTCAGCCGTGACCTGGCCGATCCCGGCTCCGACCTGTACGCCCGGCTGGCCGAGCAGCTGACTGCTGTCGAGGCCGCGGCCACCTCGGCCGAGCTGGCCGGCGCGCTCACCCGGCAGGCGCTGGAACGCAAGCTGCGCCGGGAACTGGGCGGGCTGCGGCCGGAGCGGCTGACCCGGCCGGACGGCCGTGAGACGGTGTACGAGTCCTGGGCGCCCGTGGGCCTGCTGGTGCACATCGCCCCCGGAAACGCTGCCGCCGTGGCACCGCTGAGCGTCGTCGAGGGCCTGCTGGCGGGCAACGTCAATGTCCTGAAGACCAGCAGCTCCGACACCTCACTCGCCCAGGACGTGCTCGCAGCCCTCGGGGCCGCCGACCCGACCGGGCTGATCTCCGAGCGCGTGGTGGCCCTGCGCTTCTCCTCATCGCGGCAGGACTGGATCCAGGCGCTGTGCGGGCAGGCCGACGCAATCGCCGCCTGGGGCGGAGAGGACGCCGTGCGCGCGGTGAGCGACATCGCACCGCCGGGCTGCCGGATCGTCGAGTGGGGGCACCGCATCTCCTTCGCCTACCTGACCCGGGAAGCAGCGACCGACGACAGCACACTCGACGCGCTCGCCGAGGATGTCTGCCGCTTCGAACAGCAGGCGTGCTCCAGCCCTCAGGTGATCTATCTCGACACCCCGGAAGCCGACGACGTCTTCGCGTTCGCCGGGCGGTTCGCCGAGCGGCTGGCGAAGGTGTCCGACGCCCTGTGCGCGCCACTGTCCGGACCGGCCGAGCAGGCGGAGATCACCACCGTGCAGCAGCTGGCCCGGCTCGAACAGCACCTCGGCCTCACCCGCGTGTTCGCCGCCGACGACGGTTCGTGGCGGGTCATGGCGGACACCCGGTCGGCGCTCGACGCCTCCCCGCTGCATCGCAGCGTCTGGGTGAAGCCTCTCCCCCGGCGCACGGTCACGGCGACGCTGCGGCCGATGCGCCGCTATCTGCAGACCGCGGCCGTGGGCGGCAGCCCGACTGACGTGGCCGAGCTGTCACGCGCCCTCTTCGCCGCGGGGGTCACCCGGGTCACCCCGGTCGGCTCCATGCTGGAGGGCTACGAGGGTGAGCCACACGACGGGGTCTACGCGTTGCAGCGCTACAGCCGTCGGGTGAGCGTGCGTGCGCCGGGCGATGCGTTCCGCACCGTCGCCTGCCTGGACGACCTGGTGGCGCCCCCGGTCCTGCCCCCGGCGCCCAAGGCACCGCTGCTCGGAAAGGAAGGCGTGCAGCGCGCTCTCGTCTCGCTGGACCCGCGCCACGCTCACCTGTACTTCCGCAGCGGGGGCTCCACGGGCACGCCCGCCCTGTCAGTGTTCACTTGCGACGACTACGACAACCAGATGCGCGCCGCAGCCGACGGGCTGCTCGCCGCCGGCTTCGACCCGGCCCGTGACCGGGCGGCCAACCTGTTCTACTGCGGCGGGATGTACGGGAGCTTCATCAGCTTCTTCTCCATTCTGGAACGCCTGAACGCCACCCAGATCCCGATGGCCGCAGGTCCCGACCACGCCATGACCGTCGAGGCACTGGTCACCCACGGGGCGGACACCCTCTTCGGCATGCCGTCCTACTTGTGGCAACTGTTCCACGCCGAGGCGGACCGGCTGCGTGCGTACGGCGGGATCAGGAAGGTGTTCTTCGGCGGAGAGCACTTCACCCCTGAGCAACGCCGAGTACTGACCGAGGAGTTCGGCGTCGAGGTCATCCGTTCCGCCGCGTACGGCAGCACCGATCTGGGGCCGCTGGGCTACCAGTGCACGGCGGGTGAGGGGTCGGTCCACCATGTGCTGACCGATCTGCACACGCTGGAGATCCTCGATCCGGACACGGACCGGCCGGTGGCACCGGGCGAGCCGGGACGGCTGGTCTTCACCTCCCGGGCCCGTGCCGGACAGCGGCTGGAGCGCTACGAGATCGGTGATCTGGGCCGAGCGGTGGAGGGCGCGTGCACGTGCGGCAGCCACGTGCCGAGGCTGGAACTGCTGGGGCGCTACGGCGACGTCGTGCGCGTCGGCACGTACTTCGTCAACTACCGGCGCATCCTGCGGGCCGCACAAGAACGCCTCGGCTACCACGGTGAGATGCAGTTGCTGGTCGCGTCCGGCTCCGGCCGGGACGTACTGACCGTCCGGCTCGACGAGCAGTACGCGAGCGACCCCGAGGAAGCGCGGCAGGCCCTCCTCGCCGAGGTGACGGAGCTGGCCTCGGCCGGGGCGGAGGGTCTGCTGGCCTTCGTCGTGGAGACCATGCGGAGCGAGATGTTCGAGCGCACCTCCAGCAGCGGCAAACTGCGGACGGTCATCGACCTGCGCCAGTACTGCAGTGCGACTTCGTGATCTAGCTAGGCGTCGAGGTAGTGGTAATCCCCATCCGGGAGGCCGATCACCAGGCCGCCGTTGTCGACCCTCCACTCGCTCATGCCGTCGACGTCGTGGCTGACCAGAAACAGCCCCCGGGGCCTGTCGTCGTACTCGTCATCCTGGTAGGAGGCCGGGATCTGGGCGATCTGACGCAACCGCTCCTCGAACCAGTCGAGGGACACCGCGCGGATGTCGCCCCCGTAGAAGGCCCACCTGACGTTGTTGTACTGCCGAGCGGGGAAGGCCCAGCCCCCGCTGTAGGTGCGCTCCGGATCGTCTGCTTCCACGATCTCCTTGATCTGAGCCAGCTGTCCGTCGTCACACTGCAGCCAGCCCCTGACCGAGACCATGGTTCCCACGGCGGTTGCTCCTCATTCGTGTGGTCTAAAACTGACGATCACCGTTGACACCTGGGTCTCCGATCACTACGGGGATCCACATCCCGAAGTCCACGCCCACCACACCGCCGCTTGACCGTGAGGCCAAGCGGCGCCTGGCCGTCATACGCCACGTCGAAGAGGTCAGCGGAAACGTCGCGATGTCCTACCGGTACTTCGGGATCAGCCGGCAGGCGTACTACACCTGGTACCGCCGCTACCAGGCCGACGGCGTTGAGGGCCTGCGTACGCGTTCCAAGGCCCCGAAGACGTCTCCGAACGCGACCCACGTCGAGGTGGCCGGGAAGATCATCTATCTCCGGCAGAACTACCACTTCGGACCCGAGAAGATCGCCATGTACCTCAAGCGGTACCACGACGTCACCATCAGCAAATCGGGCGTCTGGCGCATCCTCAACCGCCTCGACATGGCCGCCTGCCGGCCTCCCAGCGCTACAAACGCCACGACCGCAGATGGAAGCGATACGAGAAGCAGCTGCCCGGCCACCGGGTGCAGATCGACGTGAAGTTCATCGAGCCGCTCGCCTCGATGCCCCAGGACCGCCGGGGCGGCCGCAACAAGTACTTCCAGTTCACCGCGATCGACGACTGCACCCGCCTGCGCGTCCTGCGGATCTACCCGACGCTGAACCAGGTCACCGCCATCCAGTTCCTCGACTACGTGCTGCAGCGCCTGCCGTCATCGACGATGCCAAGGTCTTCAACGACAAGCTGCGCGAGTGGGAGGACTACTACAACTGCCATCGCCCCCACGGCGGTCTCGGCGGTCAGACTCCCTATGAGCGCCTCAAGCAGAAGACCACGGCCCAGGCGTGATCGGTGATCGTCAGTGGCACAGGTCCAGCGCGCCGCGCTGGACGGGCCCGGTGCGGTAGACAGCCGGGAGACCGGAAATGACGGCGGCGGTGTGCCTGCACGCCGTGCCGTCACCCGGCGACCCGAGTACGGCACGTACTCTTGCGCCGCACGGACGGTGCCCGCCGTCAGGACGCGTTTGTTCCGCGTGCGATCTCTTCCAGTATCCGCCGACAGCTGGCGAGGCCTTCCGCACGCTCGAGGAAGAGCGACTTTGCGGGGTTTCGAGTAGGCCCTGGCCTCGTCGCCGGCCACGTAATTCCTCACGACCAGCGCCGGCTTCCCCGCCCAAGCGTTCGATAGGTGCGGCGGCCAACAGGGAGCTGGGCCCCGGCTCGTCACCTCGAGGGCGTTCAGCGCCCGGTGGCCACGGTCTCCACATCGCTGCGCGGGATGCGCTCTTCCGCGCTGGCCAGCCAGAAGAAGACCGGGGGAAGGCTGAGTTCGATCACCGCCAGCACGGTCTGAAACCACTGCGGCCAGCCGTGCACGGCGAGCGAGAGTAGCCGGCCCATGCCGCCCAGCAGGAAAACGCCGGCCAGCCACCGCACCGCCCGAGCCGGGATCGGCCGCTGCCGCGCGGCCCACAGCCACGCCAGTCCATAGCCGACGAAGCTGGCCCCCATGAACCGGCCCCAGCTGTCGACCGTCGCGCCGGCAGAGCTGGCTCCGGGGATCGCCGCGTTACCGAGGACCACGTGGTACAGGCCGATCGCCACGCTGGACCAGCCCATCAACTGTGTGAGTGTGCGCAGAGTCCTTGCCATGATCCCTCCGAGCTGTCTCGGTGGAGCTTAGTTGACATGTGCCTACTAGACTGGATGTGCTAGTAGACGCATGTCAAGTAGTCTTCGTTCGTGCCTCCCCGCCGACGACTCAGCCCCGCCGACCGCCGCGCCCAGCTCCTCACCGTCGGAGCGCGGCTCTTCGCCGCACGCTCGTACGACGACGTCCTGATGGAGGAAGTCGCCGAAGAGGCCGGCGTCTCCCGAGCCCTGCTCTACCGTCACTTCCCCAGCAAGCACGCCCTCTTCGCGGCCGTCTATCAGCAGGCTGCGGACCAGCTGCTCGCCGAGACCCGGCTTGACCCGGCCGACTCCTTGGTGGAGCAGCTCATCCAGGGCATGGAGGTCCATCTCGACTACTTCGTGGCGAACCGCAACGCCGTCCTCGCCGCGAATCGGGTTCTCGCGGGCGATCCCGTGATCCAGACGATCATGACGAACGAGCTGGACGCACTTCGTACGCGACTTCTGGCCGTACTCCCACTCGCGGACGAGAGTGCTCGTGAGGCCGTGTCCGGCGTCCTGAAAAGCTGGCTGGTCTTCGTCCAGGTCCTCTGTGTCGACTGGCTCACCCACGAGACCTGCACCCGCACCCAGTTGCGCGACGTCTGCATCGGCGCGGTTCTCGGCGCTCTCCGGCCGCTGCTCGCCGAGGACCCCGCCCCCGAGTGGCCGCCACAGCGACCCAACGCGGGCGCGTAGGGTCAGCCGTAGGACGAGGGCGGGGTACCCGATACAGTCCCGGTCGGGCTCGAACGTCTGAGTGGGGAAACTGACGCTGCCGGTGGGGAATTGCGTGGCGTTCCACAGGCCTGACCTGGGGGCAACGGACAGAGGCTCGGCATCTTGCTCCAGGGCGCCCAGTTCACCTCAGTCATCTGGCCGGCACATGTCCCCTGGTGTCCGAGCTGGGATTCCAGTGCCGTTCCCCTGCGGGCGCCTCGCGCGCTCCGTTTCTCGGACCACTCGGGGTGGTGGCCTTCAGCTCGCGCGTATGACGTAAGCTGGGCGTATCGCCGCGGGGTGGAGCAGCTCGGTAGCTCGCTGGGCTCATAACCCAGAGGTCGCAGGTTCAAATCCTGTCCCCGCTACTAACAACACCGGCCCCCCTCGACACCGACGTCGAGGGGGGCCGGAAGTATGTGGGGCGCAGGGCCTAGGGGGCGGGCGAGGCGGCCGCGGCCGGCCGGGTGGCGATGCGCATCCGGCCGCCGTCGTACTCCGCCACCTCACCGGGCAGGATCAGCAGCCCCGGCTCCCCGTCCTGCCACGCTGCGCCAATCCGGCGGACCTGGACGGCCGGACCCCGCGCGCCGGCCATGAACACCGTCGGATCGACCTCCCACCCGTGCTTGCCGAGCCACTGCTCCAGGGCCGCGGAGTCCTCGCTGCTCGCATCGCGCGGCCACTCGTACCTACTCGTCACGACGTATCCCCCTGTCCGTGAACGGATCACCGGGCGATCCTG